>JANPCV010000070.1:0-26936 GCA_031431115.1 Caulobacteraceae bacterium | reverse complement strand
TGCGTAAAGCTGCAGCGCGCACACTGGAGCAGCTGTGGGCCGCCATAGCCGAGGCGCTCAAGGCCTTCACAAGCGTCGAGTGCGCGAATTTCTTCGCCAATGCCGGATATGAATGGGCTTAAGAGGGAAATGCTCTAGCATGTCGTTGTTCTGCCCAAAGCGTCGCTCCTGATCGGCGCGCGTCAACGCATCAAGGTTCGGCGCATCTTCCATGCCCTCGAACAACGCATCACCCCACGCAATCAATTTGCGCCATGAATAGCCGGGCGGGAGCGAAACCGTGTCTGCATTGGTTGCGGCGATAGAGACAAAGCCCTCACCCGCTTCGGTCGCGCCAGGCGCCGCGCCTTGCGGAGAAGCACACCCAGCGAGATCGAGAAGGGGCAACCCCGCCAAGCCGCCTAGCACCGCGCGCCGCGATGCGATCAAATCGTTGATATGTCGGACCACGTCTAAGCCTACCTACTCGAATGGAGGCACGCCTACGTCGCACGTGCGACACTGCCATGAAGGTCGCCGCGTCCCGCACGAGACGCAGTGTCGCGCGTTCTGATGCGGAACCACAGGCAACACGGTCGTGAAAACCCCGAGTTCGCCTGCAAAGAGCAATGCGGCCGCAGAGCGTTCGGACGTGCTAAGTCGTCACCTCATTGGAGCCGATCATGGACGAAAAGACTTTGAAGCGGGATTTACGCGACGCATGGGCGGAACTCCGGCGTCTCCGGCGGGCGCGAGCCAAAATGACCAGCGCCGATGAGTTGGCGGAGTCTGCCAACCTCGTCACGGCGTTTGGCGCCCAGCTGACAGCACTCTCAGCCCGCGCCCGCGCGCTGGAGGGCGCAGCATCGCCGGCGCCAGCGAACGAAGTCGCGCCGGCGCCCAAAGCCGAGAAAAAGCAACGCCCGAAGCCTGGGAAGAGCCGAGCGACGACAAAGAAGAAGGCGAAGAAAAAGACCTGACCGGACGAGGTCATTTGCCCCGCCCCCGCGCCAATCAAACGGCCGCTACGATCGCCGGTGTTCCTCGGCCAGCGCGCTCAATGCTGATTTCAGATGAGGACACTCAAGCACCCGCTCAGCAACAAGATCGCCAGCCTCAACCGCGGCCCGCCCTTGCGGACAACGCACGGCGCTTTCGTCCGCCGGAAAGCTGGTAACACCGCGCTCGCCGCCACGGATATGCGTTCCGGCAAGGCCGCACTCCCCGCATGTCACTCTCATCATGACCATTGCTCATGCTGTGTTGAGTCCGCGGCCCGCGAAAGCTAGCGGACGCACTTGTCACAAATTCTTCAACAACAAGCGGCGCACGAACGTGTACACGGCCACCGCAATCGAAACCTCAATGGATGCCCTCGCACGATGTCGGAAAAGAAGCGCGTCAAACATGCGCTGAAATCGGTTTGGGATCGCGTCAAAGCGACTCGTGACGACCGCGCGAAGCGCTATGGCGCCCATGACGTTCTCCAGTCTGCGGATGAACTTGCCGCTCTTGCGGACGAACTCCGATCCTTGGGAACGGAACTGGGCGCGCTTCATCCAATGCCAGGTGGCGAACCCCTTGTTACCGGCGCCAGGGCAAAGACTGAAGACTGACGCTGTCTCGATTTGCGGCGCCTGATTTGTGCATTCACGCCGCTTTTTTTTGAAACAGCTCGGCAGCGCCAATGTTGTCCGCCAGATCTGCCTTCGCATCCAGCGCTCGCATCAATGCATTATGGACCAGCAGGTTGACCGCGTTTCTGTCGACCGCGAGAGACGCAAAGGAGTCGCGGAACTCCTCCGCCAACGCGATGATTTGATCAGCATGGGATGACATATCTCGGCCTCCGTGCTCGCTTCTACGCGATTCCCGTGACCATCGAGTGACGTCGCCACATCCCCGTCCCTTTGCCGCGGTTCAATCGCCGTCTCCAAACAAAAACCCCGCCGCAAGGCGGCGGGGTGAAGTTTGGGGGAAGAAGATGTGTCAGAGGCGCAGTGTGCGCCTCGTGGGAAAATTTTAGAATTGCGTGCGGAGCGTCAGCCACATCGTGCGCGGTGCGCCGATGTTGAAGTTAGGCGTGCCGCTGTTGGCGGTGCTCATTGAACCAATGTAAAGTTCATCGAAGACGTTCACGACGTTAAACTGAACAGACGTGTTCTCGAAGAAATCCCAACGCACATCGAAATCAACGACCGTGTAGTCCGGCGCCGCGAGACTGTTGATGTCTGTGCGCCAGCGATCGCCAACATAGCGGCCTTGTACGCCAAGGCGCACCGGGCCCGCCTCATACTCGACACGGCTGGTAAAGGTCCAATCCGGCGTTTCAACGACTTCCTTGCCGGCCGTGAGAATGAACGAGCCCAAGGTCGTGCCCGGCAGGTTATTCTGAACCTCGCTGCCGTTATAGGCAGCCGAGTTCAGCAGCGACCAACTCTCGTTGATCTGCCAACCGAGCTGAAGCTCGCCGCCCCAACGATCGACAGCGCCCACATTGCGTGAGTAGGTTTCGCCGGTGTTGGCATCGAACGAGCGAACGATGAAGTTGTCGAATTGGTTGAAGAACGCGCCAGCCGAAAACAGGATGTTATCGTTGGAGTAGCGATAGCCGATATCATAATTCTGCGCGTTTTCCGGTTGCACCGAACTTTGGATGTCGTCCGGTTGCACGCCGCTATAGAGGTCGTCCGTGCGCGGCGCCGACAGCGTTTCAGCGTATGAAAAATAGACCTGATGACCTTCAGCTGGACGATAGACGGCGCCAAAGTTCGGCAACATGTCGTCATACTCGACGGTCGTACGGAACGGGTTCACATCAGTGGCAGAGCCCGGGTCAAAACCGCAGGTCGGGTCACTTGTGCTGCTGAGGCCGGCAAAGCAACGCTGGTTCAAATCCCGCTCGAACGTCGGCGCGCGCACGCCGATATCGATCGTCAGCGCGTCGTCGAAAAAGTCGCCGATGTAGCGAATGCTCGGTTGGCTGAGCGTCGCGATCGAAAGGCGGTCGCGCTTTTGGAACACTTGGCCGCCGAGCGTGTAGATTCCGCCCTCGCCTTCATCGTCCTTGCCGCCCCAAACACTGAGCGGATCGCCAGCAGCATCCAACAGACCGTATTCACCGGTTTGGCGGTGACGCCCCGTGTCATAGGTATAGCCCAGGATGACGCGGTGCGCCTCGTTAAGCTCCCAAATCAAGGACGTCGTCATTGAGTAGCGCAGTGTGTTTGTGTTGCTCGGCGAGTAGAGACGTACCCGGTCAAGCGTATCGCAATCGCCGTTGAGATCGACGCCGGCGTTGGCGCCGGTGAACACCGAGCACGCTGGATTGATGCTGCCGCTATTCGCAACGCCAGTAATGCCAGAACGCAGACGGTTGTCGGTCTCGTTGATGAGCGAAGTGCCGCCGCCGTTGGCGAGCGTGTATTGCACCGTCGGATCGAACGTGAACGTAAGGTTTTCACCAAGTACAAAGCGCGACTGGCCGCGAATATTGCCCGTGTTCGACGGGTTGATACGCAGACCCGCGAAGTTATCGCAGCTTAGGGGGTTGGCCGGATTGTCGGCAGCCGCCAGGAAGCCGCCTGCGCCAGCAGCAGACGTGCCGTCGTCATCGGCAAGACCGGCGCTCGGTGCGTCGCGGGTGCAAACACTGAGATTTTGCAAGTCGTCGCCGCCGTAGAAATTCCACGCCGTATCGTTACCGGCGCGGTAGAAACTGTTGCGGTTACGGTTCCAGTGGAACGCGAGGCTCATGAAGTCGCTGCCCTGCAGCGTCTGATAGACCCGCGCGTTGAGCTGATACTTTTCGAGTTCGCCAGAACCAACGAACTGGTCGTAGTCCTGATAGGAGAACGAGCCAAAGGCAGTCGTGCCCCACGGACCGAACTCGCCTGTATCGCCCATCACGAAGACACGGCGATAATTTTCAGTGCCGAGCGACGGCGAAACAACAAAGCTCACTTCATCGCCAGGAATGCGCGTCACGTAATTGATCGTGCCGCCCGTGACCGCTGCGGTTGGACTATCAACGTCGGTGGTGCCGAGATTGACCGTCGCACGCGTGATCAACTCAGAATCGATCTGCTGGTTGGAATAGACGGCGTAATTTCCGGTGTCGTTCAGCGGAATGCCGTCAACGGTCAGCAATACGCGGCTGCCGTCGAAACCGCGCAGGCGAAGACTGCCGCCCGCAGAACCGAACGCATCGTTGTTCGTGAATTGCACGCCGGGGACAAGGTTCAGTGAATTGAGGATGGTTTGGCCGGGAGCCTGCGTCTCAATGTATTCATCCGTGATCGTGACGCGTGCGCGCGGGGCGGTTTCAACCTGCAACCCATCGAACGCGCGGCGCGTGCCGGTCACAATAATTTCTTCATCGGCCGTTTGTGATGCTGTCGATTGTGCGTGCGCGACGCCCGTCATCGAGATCGACAACGCCGTCAAAGCGACGCCGGACAAAAATTTCCTAGAAAACATAAAACCCCCTCGCGACGCGCGTGATCGCGCAGTCGTTCGTGGGCGGCTCATAGAGGCGCTATTCGACATTCCGTTTACAGTTGAGTGACGACTATGTTGCGGTCGACTTACGTTGTCCCATGTGTCGTTCTCGCCACGCAGGGGCCTGCTTCCGACGATGTTGCAAAATCGTCGCGTAAGTTCGCTACGACACGCGACTTCAAGTTGCGCGGATAGAGACAGATGAACCTGAGACGTGTTGTGTTGGCGGTCGCGGTGCTTTTATCGGGATGCGCCAGCATTCCGGACTCGTCCGCGCCACCCGCGCCGCTGCTCATTCTCGTTTCGATTGACGGTTTTCGCCCGGATTATCTCGATCGAGAGATAACGCCAAATCTATCAGCGCTCGCGCGCGAGGGGGTTCGGGCCGAAATGCGGCCCGCCTTCCCGTCGCTCACGTTTCCAAACCACTATACGTTGGTGACTGGACTGCGGCCGGATCGGAACGGCGTCGTGAATAATCAAATGGAAGATCCCGATCATCCAGGCGTGGTGTTCACACTCCGCGACCGCGCTGTGAATACGATGCCTTATTGGTGGGAGGACGCGACGCCGCTTTGGGTGAGCGCAGAGCAACAAGGCGTTCGCACTGCAACGATGTTCTGGCCAGGCTCAGAAGTCGCGATACACGGCGTTCGCCCCAGCGATTGGGTTTTGTTCGACCAGACACTCTCGTCCGCCGCACGCGTCGACACGGTCGTTGAATGGTTGGATCGTCCACCGGCCGAGCGCCCACGCTTCATCACGCTCTACTTTGATACCGTAGACACGGCCGGGCACAGGTTTGGCCCTGACAGCGCCGAGTTGAATGCAGCGGTGCAAGACGTCGATGGCGCCATCGGGCGTCTCATCTATGAACTGTCGCGGCGGCGGCTCACCCTGCACACCAATATCGTCATCGTCTCCGATCATGGCATGACGCCAGTCAGCGACCAGCAGGTCGTCGATATGGACGCAATCGTCCCGCCCAGCACACTGCGATACGTGTGGCCGCCATCGCAACTCGCGGGGATTGCGCCCAACGAAGGTGAATCCGAGGCAGTGGAAGCAGCGTTGCTCGGCCGCCATGGTCATGTGGAGTGCTGGCGGCGCGATGCGCTGCCAGCGGCGTTTCATAGCGGCACGCACAGACGCACGCCGCCAATCGTGTGCATGGCCGATGTCGGTTGGACGCTTTTGTCCAGCGCTTATCCACGTCCCTACCCAGTGAGCGGAGGCGCGCAT
Organism: Caulobacteraceae bacterium; assembly: GCA_031431115.1. Taxonomy (GTDB): domain Bacteria; phylum Pseudomonadota; class Alphaproteobacteria; order Caulobacterales; family Aquidulcibacteraceae; genus Vitreimonas. Next base: position 21,215 of record JANPCV010000070.1, on the reverse strand, counting down.
GGGTATGACCCCCAAGATCCATCCATGGCGGCGCTGTTTCTCGCGCATGGCCCGGCGTTCGCGCGAGATGTAACGCTGCCGCCGTTTGAAAACGTGGACGTCTACCCGCTGCTTGCGACTCTTATCGGCGTCACACCGGTGGCCGCGACAGATGGTGATCCCTCGACGCTTCGCCGGGTGCTGGCGACAGGGTCCGCAGACGCCGCGACTGCCCACTAGTTGAGCGACGGCTCAAGTCGCTCCAGCGTTCAGACGACATCAGGGGTGCGGGCATGAATTACTCAATGGAGAATGCGCGCAGCTTGCTCGCGGTTGCTCTCATCATTCTCGTCTGCTGGCTTCTCTCGGAGAACAAGAAGCGCTTTCCGTTCTTATTGACCGCGGGCGCACTCGCTGTCCAAGCAGCACTCGTCATTGCGCTTTTTGCCATTCCCAATTCGCAGGCGCTTCTAAGCGGGGTAACAGCGGTCGTGGATGGCCTCGCGAGCGCCAGCGATCGTGGCGCCCAGTTTGTATTTGGATATTTGGGCGGCGGAGATTCGCCCTTTGCGACGCGCCCCGACAATGCGCCACTGCCATTTGTCTTCGGCTTTCGGGTGCTGCCGCTCATCCTTGTGATTTCGGCGCTGTCGGCGTTGCTGTGGCATTGGCGCATCCTCGAATGGATCACGCGGCTCTTCGGTTTTTTGTTCGAGAAGACCATGGGGCTTGGGGGCGCCTCTGCATTGGCGGTGGCGGCCAATATCTTCATGGGCATGGTCGAGAGTCCGATCGTGATCCGCGCCTATCTCGATCGGCTATCGCGGTCAGAGCTATTCTTGATGATGGTGGTCGGTTTAGCCACTGTCGCCGGCTCCACCATGGTGGCCTACGCCGTGATATTGGCGCCCGTTCTTCCGAACGCTGCAGGCCATGTGCTCGTCGCTTCAATCATCTCTGCGCCCGCTGGCATTTTGCTCGCGCGGATCATGATCCCGGATGAGTCCTCCGGCCAAAAACTGGATTACGATGTAACACTGAAATATGAGAGCTCGATGGACGCGATTACACGAGGCGTTCAGGACGGTGTCATGGTGGCTGTGAACGTGGCCGCCTTCATCATCGTGTTCGTTGCCTTCGTTTGGATTGCGAACAATCTGTTGACGCTCGCGCCGCCCCTCTACGGCGAGCCGGTGACGTTGCAATCATTGTTCGGCTACGCCTTCGCGCCAGTCGCCTACCTGATCGGCATTCCGTGGTCAGAAGCGCACATGGCGGGCAACATACTCGGCACGAAGCTCTTTCTCACCGAGTTCATCGCGTTCATCGATTTGGGCGCGATCCCAGCGGACGCGATGTCCGAGCGCACGCGGATGATTATGACCTATGCGATCTGCGGTTTTGCGAACGTTGCCTCTGTCGGCATCATGACCGGCGGCATGACCGTGCTCATGCCGGAGCGGCGCTCGGAAATCCTGGAGCTGGCCTGGCGCGCTTTGCTGCCCGGCTTCCTCGCAACATTGATGACAGCAGCGATCGTTGCAGCCCTGCCCGCTGCAATTTTCCAGTAGTAGTTGCGACAAGGAAGGCCGGTGCGGAGTCCAGACGTGGTGATCGCGAGTTGAAAGGCGCCGACCGAATACTCCGGAGCTAAAATGGGCGCTCCAAAAGTCATGTGCTGTTATGCGGCAAGCCGTTCGATCCTTTGAGCATTGGCGCGTAGCGGACTGCCGAAGCGACATCGTTGATGTCCGACGCTCGCTTGTTGCCCGCGCGGATCTTAAGGGTTGCATAGTCTCGCACCCTAAGACGATGGCGCGGTTGCAAACCCCCTTCGGGCAATTGCGCCCCATTGCTTCACGCCCAGCAGGTACTGTGCGAGGCCCATCAAGCGCCAGGCAGCGTTCAGCTGGCGATAGCCAAGGTTCTCGATAACAGAAACAAAGGCCAGAATTGCCAGATCTCGAAAACGCGGGGTCCGACTCAACTCGGCTTCCTGCATGCCAAGAGCGCTCAGGCTTATAGCGACACCAAAGCCGCAACTGACGGCGAAGAAGGCCATGAAATAGTCAAGCGATAGCGCGCCCACGGCCCAAAAGAGCGGCAGCAACAACCAGCCCGCCACTTCAACCACGGGCCCGACAACATCGACCAATAGGACTCGTCCCAAGCCGAGCGCGCCTACCCTGCTGTGCAGCAACATCTCCCAATGAGCGCTAAAGGTCTCCAGTGCGCCACGCTGCCAACGCGTGCGCTGCGTGGCGAGATCCGCCAATCGCTCGGGCGCTTCAGTCCAGCACACGGGTTCTGGCACAAACACAACGCGCTGATCGCGGCGATTTTCGATCGCGTTTCTGTGAAGGCGCACGACAAGCTCGATGTCTTCTCCGACTGTGGTCGATTTATAACCTCCCGCCGCGACGACCGCACTACGCCGGAACAAGCCAAACGCGCCCGAGATGATCGTCAATGCGCCGATCCGGCTCCACGCCAACCGCGCGAGTTGGAACGCGCGCACGTACTCGACGGTCTGCAGCAGTGCGAGAAGATTGCCTGACAGTCCGACCTGGACCACCTGCCCGTCTTTGACCACACAACCGTTTGCGACCCGCACGGTGCCACCGCTTGCAACGACCCGGTCGGGGTCCTCTACAAACGGCCGGACAGCGCGCAACAACGCGTCACTTTCCAGAATGGAGTCAGCGTCGACGCAGCAAAACACCGGCATCTGCGAGACATTGATCCCAGCGTTCAGTGCGTCGGCTTTGCCGCCATTGTCCTTGTCGATGACGATGAGATTGGGATGGAGCGCGGCGGCGTAAACCCGGCGGATGCGCGCATGCTGGAGCTTCATATCCCAGTCGCGCTCGATAGGGCGCAGATCGAAGGCTTGGCGCAGTTGCGCGAGCGTGGCGTCACGAGATCCGTCGTTTACAACGATGATCTCGAACTCGGGATACCTAAGGCTGAGCAGCGATTTGACGCTTTCGACGATTGTCGCGGCTTCGTTGTAGGCAGGGGCAATGACGCTGACCGGCGGCGCGGCGCTGCTACACCTGCGCCAGACGAGATCGCTTTCCGCTTCGAGCGGTTCGTCGGCAAGCGCCAAGGCCGCCACGATCAGCTCTGCAAGATGCAAAAGCGATTGCGCCAAGGCCAGCGCAATGACGATGAGCGCAAACACATCGAGGACAGACACCGCGCTCATATCGCCATACCTATGTCCTCGTGGCCGCAGAGCATCATTGCGTGGCGGGCGCGATGACGAACCCACCATTCAGGGTCATCCAATAGCGCCACAAGAAGCGGTGTGGCTGCGTGAAGCCGCAGCTTGCCAGCCGCGCTGATGGCGCGAACTCGCACCGTCCAGACCGGATCTTTTAGCGCCAGCATAATTTCGGGAGCCGCCGCGGCCGCCCGGTGTATCGCCAACGCGCCAATTGCACTGGCCCGGACATCAGCATCGGCGTGCGCCACAAACGAGCGCAGGATTTCGATGACATCATCGCGAGCGTCGCTTTCCGCCAGTCCCTCAACCACACACCGGCAAAGCGCGGGGGAAAGTTCTACGCGCCGCATCCAGTCGACGGCCTCACGTGGCCGGGCGGCGGCGCTACGCCGCAATAAGTGCTCTGCCGCGACGCGCTTCTTGCCTGCTGCTGCGATCGCCATCGTCAACGCGTGCTCAAAAGGCGGTCCGTCGCCGCATTCTACAGACGCTTGCAACGCTGCAAACCGAACGCGCGGCGACCGGTCTGACCAGGCGAGCCGCAGGTATCGCTTCGCCTCGCCGCTCGAAATGACTGACAGCGCCTCGGCGGCGCGCACGCGTTCCATGCGCGCGCCGTCGCGCAATTGAAGGCTGAGTGCTTCAATCGCTCCCGCGGCGATGAGACGTTCAAAGAAGGCGTCGCGCAAGTTGCCTCGAATCGTGGCGGCGATCTGCAGCACAATCGCGGCCAGCGTTTCTCCGCGCGCCTGACGAATGAGGCGGTTGAGACATGAGCGATGGGTTTCGACGCATGTGAGAGCGCCCAACAATTTAGCACGCACGCGTGCGGCAATTTCTCGTTGACGCCTGCGTAGGACACGCGCCGCCGCTATCATCAGAGGGGCCGTCAACGACAGCCCAATCAAGGTCGCCGCCAGAACCCAGAGAGCCGCGAGCAACGACATCTAGAATCGCCAAGCCGCGCCAAAGGCGAGTTCATCGCGCCGAAAACGTCCACGCTCTTCTGCGGTCAGGTCCATGCGGACGCTGACGGCATCGGACAGGTCAAACATGCCGGCGAGGCTCCAGGCTGTTACCGGCATGATGCTTCCATCCGACGTTTCCGGCGCATCAGCGAAACCCGCCCGGAGGCGCAGCCGTGGCGTAGCTTGCGCCTCCAGACGCCAGCCGTAGCCGGCCGCACTCGCGGCCTCCGAGGCGGCAGCAATTGCAAACACTTGCGCCGAGGCGTTTGCCAAATTGAAGCGGCGTTCAACGCCGAGACGCACTGAGACTACATCTTCAAACGCAAAGCCCGATACATCAACATCGCCCAGCAACGCCCAACTCTCATCGAGAGGCTGAGCAAGGCCAGCCTTGATCGCCCACCGCGGACGAAAATGCGCGTCAGGCGCCGCGCCGACCGCTGCGTAGGCAATGCGGCGGCCGCGGCCGCGTTCGCCGCGCACTTCGACATAAGTGTCGGAGACGCCGAAACGTTCGCTATGCTCAAAGCGGACGATACCCGTCCACGCTGGCGTCAATGCGGCTGAGAGCGCAACCGAAGTCTCACGCCAGTCCTCGCTGCCATTCGAGAGCGCCGCGCGGCTCGCAGCAACATCTATGCGCGTGAGCTGCTGCGCGCCGGCGTTTCCAGCTCCCGCCAGCGCGACGCATGCAAATGCAAATGCAGCGCGCCGCTTCATAACGAGGCCGCCAAAGCGAACCGCTTGATCCTCAGAATGAGTTCATCGGGACTAAACGGCTTGGCTACGAAATCCGCTGCGCCCAATTCGAACGCCGTGACGACATGACGCTCGTCCTTCAACGTCGTCAGCATGATGACCTTGGTGGTTGCCAAGCGACCCTCGCTGCGCATGCGGCGCAGCACTTCGACACCGCCCATAACCGGCATCAAGGAATCAAGAATGACAACAGCCGGCCGGCGAGCGCGGATCGCGTCCAGCGCCGCTTGTCCGTCGCCGGCGCTTTGGACGCTAAAACCGGCCGCTTGCAGGTGGTGCGCAACAAGGGCGACCAGAAGCGGATCATCATCGGCGATCAGAACGAGTTTGGGAGAGACGAACATGCGCGTGCAGCCTTTGACAAGAGATGGCGCAATCAATGGCACATTGTTTTCAAGACTTCGTTTCGCGGCCGTCATCACATTCTTCAGCCACCTCGCAGGATGCTCGCAAATTCCGTTCACCGCTTGCTAGGCGGAGACGACTTACACAAGCGCAGAGGCCCGCAATGATGCGAGCAAACTGCGAGAAATTGAGATGCCCGATCGCATCCTGATTGTGGACGATGACGACCTCTTATGCGCGAGCCTCTGCATTGGGCTGCGCGATCGCGGCTATGAGACCATTGCCTGTACGTTTGGCGAAGACGCGCTGCGTCTGGCGCTGAGCGAGCAACCTCACCTTATCGTGCTCGATGTCTTGATGCCCGGCCTGAATGGCTTTGCCATTCTCGCCAAGCTCAAGGCCCAACCGCGCTTGTGCGCAATCCCGGTCTTGATGTTGACGAGCCAGCGCAGCCCAACACAGGTGCTTGAGGCGCGCGATCTAGGCGCTTCAGCCTATGTCGCCAAGCCGATCGACGCAAGCGCTCTGGCTGCGCGCATTAGACAGCTTCTTGCCCCACGCGCCGTTTCTATCGCGCACGGCGTGGAATGGTTAGATTAATGCCGGACTGTCGCGGAGCCGCGCCATGACTGAAAAACTGGAGACCGCCGCAGCGAGAAGCTGGATGCGCCCAACGCTCGAACTCGCCCTCATCTTCGTGATCGGGGCGATGCTCGTCTTTCTCAGTCATTCTTTCAGTCGCGAAGCGGGTCGCATCGCGTCCATCTGGCCCGTGAACGCCTTTCTGCTCGCCGCTCTGCTGCGGACCAAACCGCTCGACTGGCGCTTTGTGCTCGGCGCAGGCGCGTTGGCCAACGTTCTTGTCGATGTCGCGATGGGCGACACGTTCACCCGTGCGGTGCTCCTGACAGCGGCGAATGGCGTTGAGATCGCAATTTGTCTGGCTTTGCTGCGCCGCGGTCCCCGTGCTTTTGACATCACAAATGGCGGTCACCTTGCGCGCTTCGTCGTCGTAGCGGGCGTTGCCGCGCCGGTGGCCTCCGCGCTTGTGGCAAGCTTGGTGCTGCTTAAAAGCGCTGCCTTCTTGGACACGTTCGGTATTTGGTATGCAGCAGACGCGTTAGGCCTTCTTATCTTCACGCCAGCCCTGCTCGCGCTCGCAAGCCAGGCACAAAATTCACGCCGTTCGAGGCGGCGAACTTTTGAAGTGGTGGCGAGCCTTGCTTTCCTTGCGGTCGTCAGCGCACTCGTGTTCGGACAAGACCGGTATCCGATCCTCTTCTTGCTGCCGCCTGCACTGACGCTCGCGACCTTCCGGCTCGGTATCGGCGGCGCGGCTTCTGGCGTCTTGCTGATCGCAGCCAGCGCAATTGGATATGGCATATCCGGCCACGGACCCATTCAGCTCATTGAGGGAAGCGAGACCGAACGCATTCTTGTTTTACAGGGTTTTCTGGCGTTGATGTCTCTGACGACGCTCCCCATCGCTGCAGCATTGGCGCAAGCCGAGCGTGCGCGTCGGGATCTGGATGCAGCGCGCCGCGCCGCTGAAGCGGCCGGGGCCGCGGCGCTGCAGAGCGAAGCGCGCTATCGTATGCTGACCGACTATTCCACAGACTTGGTGGTTCGCCTCGGGAAGGGAGGCATCATCTCATATGCCTCTCCTGCGTGCCGAGGGCTGTTCGGCATCGACCCCGCGGACGCCGTTGGGCGCTCGACGCTCGACTTCGTCGAACCCAGCGACCGCGCACGCGCCTCCAGCATTCTCGACGCGTTATTTGCAGGGCCCGAGCCAGACCGCTCGGTGCGGCGCGAGTTTCAGGTTCGCAGGGCCGACGGCTCGTTGCTTTGGCTTGAAGGCAATCCGAGCATTATTCGCAACAGTACGGGCGAGCCGATCGAAGTTGTGACGACATATCGCGACGTCACCGCTCGCCGCCAACTCGAAGAGGCGCTCAACGCGGCGCGTAAAACCGCAGAAGACCTGGCGGCATCTGCCGCCGAGAGCGAACATCGCTACCGAACCATGTCCGATATCTCGCTCGATATGATCGCGCGCATGGACCTCGACGGCACCATCCGGTTCGTGAGCCCGAGTTCGAGTGTTATCATGGGCTACACACCCGAAGAGCTGGTGGGCGCAAAGACGCTCGACTTTACGCATCCCGACGATATTGCCGGCGTCAAAGCCCTCTTCCGCGAACTCCTCGCCGACGGCCCCGACGCAAAGCCGCGTCCCTACGCTTTTCGTGCGCGCCGCAAAGACGGGCGCACGATCTGGCTCGAAGGCATTCCGCGCATCCTTTATGATGCGCAAGGAACGCCCGTCGAAATCCAGGATTCCGCGCGCGACATCACCGCGCGCAAGCAATTGGAACGCGATCTGGCGGAGGCCCGCCGCGAGGCCGAGAAGGCGGCCGCCGCCAAAGCCGACTTCCTCGCCAATATGAGCCATGAAATTCGCACGCCGCTCAATAGCATCATCGGCTTTTCACGCGTATTGCAAGACAGTTCAGCGCTAGGCGCCCAAGAGCGCCGTTACGCGGAACTGGTCTCGTCGTCCGGCCGCGCGCTGCTTGCCATCATCGATGATGTTCTCGATCTTTCGGCGCTTGATGCGGGCGCAATCAAGCTTGAGGCACGACCGTTTTCGCCGTCCGTCCTGCTTCAACAAACAATCGAAGCACAAAGGCTAAGCGCCGAAGCCAAGGGCCTCAGTCTTCGAAGCGCGTTTGAAGGCAGCGATGGCGATCTCTTGGGAGACGAGATGCGGCTCCGGCAGGTGCTCACGAATCTCATCGGAAACGCCATCAAGTTCACAGAGGCCGGATCCGTCACCGTGTCGGCGTCCATAGCTGCTTGCGCCCAGAAACGGGCCTTGCGCGTCGAGGTACGCGACACCGGCATTGGCATAGCCGAAAGCCAGCGGGAGGTGCTGTTTCAACGCTTCGCGCAAGCCGACGCCTCCGTCTCGCGCCGCTTCGGCGGCAGCGGCCTGGGGCTCGCCATCAGCAAGGACCTGATGACATTGATGGACGGACGGATCGGCTTGGATTCCACCTCGGGCGCCGGGTCAATGTTCTGGTTCGAAATTGAGTTAGAAACAGCGGGAAACGCGAAGGTGGGCGCGACGGCGCATTCACTTGTGGCCCCGGCGCCGCGTCCGCGCATTCTCGTTGTTGACGACGTGGACATCAATCGCGAGCTGCTGGGTGTGTTGCTCAACGGTCACGCCGTCGAGTATGCGAGTGACGGTGCCGAAGCGATCGCCAAGATCAGATCGGGCGCCTATGACCTCGTGTTGATGGACGTGCAGATGCCGGGCATCGACGGCATCACGGCAACACGCCGGTTGCGCGAAGACACCGCGTTCGGGGACCTGCCGATCATCGCCGTGACCGCGCATGCCTTGCCCGAGCAGGTCGCCAGCTTCCACGCGGCGGGTATGAACGACTATTTGCCCAAGCCCGTGGATGCAGGCGCGCTTGCGGCGTTGATTGACAAGTGGACCGGAGGCCGCGGCGCGGTGATGTCGGCGCCGGAATCCACTTTGGAAGGGCTTCGCGTCCGCTTCGTCGCCCGCTGTGCGCAAGATCTCATCGACCTTGGTGCATTCGACCCCGTTGGTGACGCAGATGCAATTCGAGCGATTGTGCATCGCCTGGCGGGCGCGGCCTCAAACTTTGGCTTCGCACATGCAAGCGCTGCCGCGCTAGCGCTCGATCAAGCCTATGACAGAGGTGTCGTGGTGTCGCTCCAGGAATTGGCGCCGGTGTTAGCCGCACTCGAGGTCATATCCATCGAGGCTTCGGCGGCATGAGCAGCCAACAAGCCGCAAAGCAACGCCGGCCGCGCGGCTTGACGCCACGCAGCCGGTTGGAGCGCTCCTCCCCTAGTCGATCTTGAGCGCTCGTGCTGTCGATGCGGGTCCGCCGGGGCTGGGGGGCTGATGAATGACGGTCGCATCGCGTTGCAGGAAAGATCATTAGCGCTTAACCCTCGCAAACCGCTCGCGAAGCAGGCGAAACGGCAATCTGGAGGTCTGGTTTTGGCTGACCTTGTGCTGCTGGCGGAAGACGACGACCTTTTGCGCGCCGCCATCGTCGCGCATCTTCGGGCGGCGGGATTTCAGACCGTTGATGTGCCCGATGGCGCCCAGGCGCTGGACGCCGTGCGGGTCACAGACTTTGATCTTATTGTGCTTGACCGGCGCATGGACGGCCTCGACGGGATTGGGGTGTTGAAGGCCTTGCGTGCGCGCAATGTGCAGACGCCGGTGATGTTTTTGACCGCCGCTGGCAGTCTCGACGAACGCGTGCGCGGCCTCGACGCTGGCGCCGACGATTATTTGGCAAAACCGTTCGAGCCCGCGGAGCTGGTCGCGCGCGCACGCGCCCTGCTTCGCCGGCGCGCGGCGCTCGCCAGCGACGTGATCGAGGCGCGCGGCGTGCGTCTCGATCGCCGCGCCAAGCGCGCCTTCATCAATAACGCGGAAGTCGATCTAACCGCGCAAGAATTTGAGCTGCTGGAGACGTTTGTTGGCCACCCGGACAAGGCGTTCACGCGCGAGGCGCTGTTGCTGCGCATGAGCGCCGCCGATGGCGCCTCGCCCAGCGCCGTCGAACATGCTGTGAGCCGGCTTCGCCGCAAAGTCAGCGACCTCTGTAGCGTCGATCTGGTGGAGACGATCCGCGGTATTGGCTATCGGCTGCGCCGGGACTGACTCCGACTCGCGCAATCGCCATCCCTGGCGCCAGGTTCGGCGCCGTATTAACATTGTCGCCCCAGTCCGGACCCCGCGTTAGCCGCTACCTCGTGAGGTGGCGAATCCAGAGGACAACACAGCGTATGACAACCGCGTTTTTGCAAGCCGCGACAAGCGAGCGCGCATCCGCTCTTGAAATCGACGCCATGAGCCGGCGCGGCTTTTCGTTGCGACTGGCTTTCGCGCTGCTCGCCGCGCTCGCGGCGAGCCTCGTGGCCCCGCTTGTATGGCTCGCATACTGGCTTGCTGTTGTACTGGTCTGGGAACTCTGGCTCGCGCAGTTTTTGACGAACACTTTCGTCTGGTCGGTGTTCGAGCGCGACGCCAAGCTCGCGAGTGTGCGCCAAACCGGAATCGTTGCACTCGGCGCATGTCTCTTCGGCGCCTTTCCATTCTTGGCGTGGACAATTGGAACGACGCTCGGAGCCGTTCTCGCTGTGGCCTGGATCGGCGGCACTGCGATCCACGTCTTCGTCTACCTCTCAAACCACCGCCCTCTCCTCATTGCTGGCCTCATTCCGCCGCTTGCGGCGGCATTTGTTCTTCCAGCAATGAAGCTCGGCGTGTCTCTTGAGGCGCTATCGGCTTCGTTTGCCACGCTTTACCTCATATTCGCGGCTGCGGCCTTCGCGTTTGATCGCAACGTACTTCTAGTGAACATCACAACTGAGAAAGCGGCGCGTGAAACGGCCGAAGCCGTCGCATGCGCGAAGAGCCAGTTTCTGAGTGCCGTAACGCATGAACTGCGCACGCCGATCAACCATATCGTTGGTTATGCAGGACTTTTGGAAGATGACATTCGCGCAGGAAGCGCCGACTCAAACGACGCGAGTAACATCGCGGTGGCTGGCCAAAATCTGCTTAGCTTGGTCAACCGTGTCATCGAAATTTCCAAGCTTGAGGCCGGCCAGATCGAGCTAGATCCCTACGATATCAAGATCGGCATGTTGCTGGGTGAAGCGGCCGAGCAGATCGCTCCAGCCGCCGCCAAGACCGGCAATCGGGTCGTCGTCGAGCCTGAACTCGCGGACGCTGTCCTTCACATCGATGGCGCACGCGCGCTCGCGTGTTTGCATTGCCTTTCAGAGAACGCGGCAAAATTCTGCGCCAACGGCGTGATTACATTTTCCGCGCGCCACATCGGCGAGGCCGTCGAGATCACAGTGAGCGACACGGGCGCAGGTCTCAGCGAGATCGCTCTTGTGCGCCTTGCAGAACCGATGACCCAGTCTGATGGATCGACAACCCGCACTCACGACGGATTAGGCCTTGGCCTTAGCCTAGCGCGCGCTCTGGCGACAGCGCTTGGAGGCACGGTGACGATCGAGAGCGTAGTTGGCCGAGGGACTAGCGCCAGCTTACGCTTGCCAGCGCGACGCCACGCCTAACTCTATCGGACATCGGCGACGCTGCTTGTGCCGCCGACCCGGCGATATCCAGTTTTTGCTTAAGAGGAAGCTCCCGTCGGCGGATTCCGATCGCGGCTCACTTTGCGCGCGCGCCGCGGCGGCTGATCAAGGCACATGGGGACCGTGGGGTACGCGCGGTGGTCTACTCTGCTTGCTCTCTGGCTCCTTGGCGCGTGCGTCACCCCCTACACCACCACCAATAAAATGACGCAGCTACGCGGCTCGGCATTCAGATGTGCCGCGAGATACGTTACCCCGAACAGTGGCGCGCGTTGGCCAGTCAGGGCGCTCAAATCATCGCCTACGTGAAAAATGCTATCGGCAGCGAGAACGGCGATGCGCTCTGGCGAGCGCACCTCATCAGCCGCGCTGCTGAAACGCGACGTTTCGTCATCGGCGCAAACAACGCTACTCGAGACCAGACTTGCCCAACCATGATCGCAACGCCGTCCGGCGAACCGCTCGCCGTCTTGCCTCTGGGTGACGATGCTGCGGCAACCGCAAGCGTCGACGTCGGTCTGGTATCGGACTGGGTGTTGAACCAAACTCGAGATGACGTCGTCAGCGTCGTCCTAAGAGCGAGAGCGAAGGACTAATCTCCCAGGTTTGGTTTACATGGGCCCATGAAGGGCGTGATATCGCCGTCGATCGTTGAAGGCTTTGGACACTACGTTGCGAGAGAGGCCCGCGCCGCTCGTATTCCGAGCGATTTAGCTGCCCACAACATGAGCAAGGCGACCAAGCGAGCCCGCCGAGCGCCTGCCAAAGATCTAGTACTTCGCGGGGTCATCCGGAAGGCCGCCTGCTGATGAGCGACCGTCATCGGCGTAACGCCAATTTCGCCGAGTGTTTAGTCGCTCCAAGCTGCCGTCAGCACATGCACAGGATGCAACGGACCAAGCCCGTCGGCCCACCAACACGACCTACGGCGCCGTCAGCGCCAAATCGATGACGGATCGCGCCATTATCTCCGCTCTCTCATCTTTACGTTGCGGCCTCGCACCGTTCGACAGCACACTCCTATGCATGTACGCCATGTGAGTTCGTCGGCATGCAACAGCAAAGGCGCGGGATGACCAGGGGCTCACACGCCGGCATTCGACACATCGTCTATTTGATGTTGGAGAACAGGTCGCTCGATAACGTTCTCGGCTGGTTGTACGAAGACGGATCGCCCGCGCATGTCCTGCCGCACAGCTCGTCGCCTCACTTCGACGGTCTGCACAAGGACCTCTTCACACTCGACGCCAACGGAAAACAGCATCACGTCATTCGTGGCACGGGCGGTCGTCACGCAGCGCCTCGCTTCGATCCCCACGAAACCTACGAGCGCGTCAATGTCCAACTGTTCGGGGACGAAAGCACACCGGCGCGCGAGACGACGCCCACGATGAGCGGGTTCTACAAGGACTATGCCAAGTGGTACCGCAACAACGACGAGATCATGATGAGCTACACGCCGGAAGAACTTCCGGTGCTGAACACGCTGGCGCGCCGATTCGCCGTCTCCGATCGCTACTTCTCTTCCGTCCCCACGCAAACTAATTGCAACCGCGCCTTCGCCGCGGCTGGCAACTCGCTCGGCCGTAACAAAAGCGGCGAACTGGAAGCCTGGGTCAACAACCGCAATTCGAATTGGCTGGCGCGGCCGGGCGGCGTGCAATTTTGCGAACGCACATTGTGGAACGTGCTCGACGAGCAGGGCCAAAGCCTGCCCAGCGATTGGATGATCTTTCACAGTAAAGGAAATTGGCTGGAGAACCTTCTCGGGGCCGAGGGATATCCGTACACGCGCCGGATCATGCAGCAGCTGCAGGATCGTCGCTTCGACAAGCACTACGCCAATGTGGGATCTGCCGATAGCCGCGCTGACAACACGCTCTTCGGCATGATCGCCAATGGCTCTCTGCCGCGGTTCAGCTTTATTGAGCCGTCGTGGACGCTTCCCTTCGGCCCTGGGCTCGGCCCCAATGGCACGGACTATCACCCGCCCGGCGACATTCGAAAGGGCGAGCGCTTCCTTCGACACTTGTACGAAGCGCTCTCCGGCAATCCCGATATCTGGAACTCACTCCTTTTCATTGTCAATTTCGACGAACATGGCGGCACGTATGATCACGTCGCGCCGCCGTGGACCGCTGCTCCCCCTTGGCAGGACACGCACGACACCCGCGCGCCGAAATCTTGCGAAGGCGAGTTTCTCTTCGATCGCTTCGGCGTGCGCGTGCCGCTCATTTTGGTGTCGCCATTCGTTCGCGAGGGCACGGTCTTCCGCGCCGAGGGCGATGTCCCTTTCGACCATACGTCAGTGCTTGCAACCATCCTCGACCTGATGGGCGTGGAGCAGCGACACTGGCGGCTCGGTGCGCGTGTCGAGCACGCCCCATTGTTCCGCAACGTACTGGCCGAGCATGCGCGCGAAGACGTTCCAAATTTTGAGAGCCAACCTGTGCAAGATGCGAACATGAGTAAGCGCCTCTATGACGCGCTTTTGACCGACTATCCCGATCATCGGCCAAACACCCGGCCCGTGCACGCCGTCGGCATCGGCGCCACCGGCCACTTCGTCGCCTCGGAGGACGCATTTCGCTACACGCATGCTGAACAGTTTCAGGGCGGCTCCATCCCCGTCACGCTGCGCTTTTCCAACGGTTCGGGATCGCCTGTAGAACACGACAGCGCGCTTGATGTGCGCGGCATGGCTGTGAAGTTTCATCTGCGCGACGGCGGCGAGTCTGATCTCATCGCCATCACGCTGCCGATCTTCTTTGCGCAGAACCCGGAGGAATTCCTCCAATTCGCGGCTGCCGGCGTACCTGTGCCAGACAAGCCGGAAGGATGGCTTCAGCGCATGTTCGATATGCTACAGCTGCGCGCGCCCGCGCGCCGGCCGGACCTTCCAGAAGACGGTACGGTCGGTGTTGTCCGCTACGCCGACACACACATGGCCGCCCGCCCCGGCACCGTAGCTGCGACTATGCTGGTTACGCCGGTGAGCTATGGGCGCGCGGCCTATCACGCGCTGCACACCTTCAAACTCGTCGCCGCCGACGGAACCGTCACGTTCGGCCGCTTTGATTGGGAGCCGGTGGCCGGCGTTGAGCCCTTCCTCGAGAAGGGCGTGCACGACCAGTTTCTTCACGGAGAACTACGCGAACGCATCAAGCGCGGCCCGATCCGCTTCGTGCTTCGCATGAACGTCGCCGCCCAAGGCGACGACATCAACGACCCCACCAAAGTATGGGACACAACGCGCTTGCGCGTGGTGCTGGGTGAATTGTGGATCACAGCGCTCGCGGCCGAAAACGGCGCCGCCTGTGAGCGCCTCAGCTTCAACCCAACGCGTCTGGCTGCCGGCATCGAATGCTCCGACGATCCGGTGCTTGCGGCTCGCCGCGGCGCCTATGAATACTCTTGCCGGCTTCGGGGCGGCAGCGGCTGTCCGGTAGGAGGGGACCAGTGGTGAAAAAGTTCTTGGCAAGCATCTGGACGAACGTACGGCATCTTTTTGAGCGTGTGCTGATCGCGTTCTGGCGCCGCGCCGCTCCAATGAAGACCCCGCCACCGACCTACTCGACAGCGCTAGCCGACAATTTGCAGATGCATATGAATCTCGTCATGCCGCTTGCGGATCAGACCCCTGTCGGCCGCGCGCAGGCGGCTCAGGCCATCGCCGCCAACATCGACGAGCTCTTCACCGGTCTTAGCAATGTCGGCACCGTGCATTTCGCCCGTTTCGATCTCATTGGCGGCAATCTTTGCATGTATTCGGTGTTCGACGGCGATTTTCGCGCTTACATCCGCGATTTCATCTGCGTCTTCGGCTCGGTCTTCGACTCCCTGCTTGGTCTCGTCGCCGATCCGCCGCCCTCGCCGTCGGCGCTTCATCCCGAGGCCTTTATCGACTGGATTCATCGACACGATTCCTTCCAAATTCCGCGCGATCTCACCTCGCTATTTCCCGAGGAGAAGAACCTCAAGAACCTATCCCGCGATCTGGTGCTCTTGCTCGACGAAAACCCCAACGTGCAACTCGGCCGCTTCAGCGGCTATCCCGGCATATCGGTGGCGCAGATTCGCCACGGCGCGGGACTGGGATGGTGAGCGTGCCCAGCGGTCTCAACTTCGCCGATCTCCAAGGCAACATCCTGCGTGGCTATGGCAAACAATATGTTCGCCACCTCGTTCTCACGGTGGCCAATCCCGCTGCCGCGCGGCGCTGGCTTTCTGACGCCACCAGCGGCGATGAAAGCGCAGCACCCCAGATCACCAACGCCGAACCGTGGGCAGAGCGGCGTCGTACCTGCGTCAACATCGGCATCACCCAGACCGGTCTCGCCGCGCTCGGCGTTTCGCCGGCCTCATTGAACAGTTTTCCGCACGAGTTCGTCGCCGGCATGGCTGCGCGCAACGTGCTGCTCGGCGACACCGGCCCAAGCGATCCTTCAAAGTGGAAGGACGAGTGGCGAGGTGAAGGCCCGCACTTGATGATCTCGGTCTACGCCGACGACGCCGCAGACCGCGCGGCCACTGCTGACCGCATCCTCGCCGCGCGCGGGGCCTTTCGCTTGCGTGCAGCGCTCGACGGCGAAGGCTTTGCCGGCGGCGTCGTGCATTTCGGTTACCGGGACAGCATCTCGCAGCCGCAATTCTACGGCGTGCACGATCCCGACGACCGCCGCGACGACCAGCCTTTCGTTGAGGTCGGCGCGATGCTGCTTGGTCATGCTGCACCGATCGAGAACCTGCGCTGGGAAGTGCCGCAACCCAACGTGCTTGGCCACAATGGCAGCTTCAACGCCTTCCGCGTGCTCGAACAACAGGTGACCGAGTTCGAAGACTTCCTCAGCGCCTGCGCTAGCGACCTGATGAAAAATCCGCTGAACGAAACTTTGCTGCCGCCTGGCGCCGAGGCCCAGTGGGACCCGCCCATGAGCCGCCACGCCGCGCTGCGCGAGATGGTCGCCGCCAAGATGCTCGGCCGTTGGCGCAACGGCGTGCCCCTCGCATTGTCGCCGACATCACCCTCGCCGCAGCCGCCCATTGGCGACGTCGGGCTCAATAATTACGGCTACGCAGCCGATCCCGATGGCCAGCGTTGTCCAATCGGCGGCCACATGCGTCGAAGCAATCCGCGCGACGCCAAGACCGTGCAGCGCAACACCAACCATGCGCGCCGCTTGGTCCGCCGCGGCATCCCCTACGGCCCCCAATACGATCCAGCTCACCCAGTAAAGGCCGAGCGCGGACTGCTCGGTTCATTTATGTGCGCCAGCCTCACTGGCCAGTTCGAAGCCGTCCAATACGATTGGACCAATCTCGGGCTGCAGGACCCGCGCATCACTGGCTCGAACGATCCGATCCTTGGCAACAATGATCCGCTATATAGCCGCTTCTCCTTTGCCGTCGGCGACAATGTCATTACATTCCGCGGCTTCTCACGCTTCATACACACCAGAGGCGGCGCATATCTTTTCCAACCCAGCATGAGCGCCATCCGTCACTTGGCTTTGCTCACTGGCGGCAGTACGGCGGGCACGCGATAGGACGACGTTATGTCCACTGAGCAACTGGCGATCCTCTTCACCGACTTGGTCGGCTCCACCGAGCTGTCGCAGGCGCACGCCCCCGACACAGCGGAAGAAATCCGCCGCCAACACAATGCTATCCTCCGCCAAGCCATTACCGAGCATGGCGGCACAGAGGTGAAGAACCTCGGCGACGGCGTGATGGTCGCATTCGGATCGGCCTCCGCTGCGCTCGCTTGCGCGGTCGCCATGCAGCAGCGCGTCGACCTCGACAATCGCCGCCAGCAACGCGCCGGCGGATTGCGGGTCGGCATCAGCGCCGGTGAGGTCGTGCACGATGACGGGGACTATTTCGGCGACGCCGTGGTGGAGGCGGCCCGACTCTGCGGACAGTGCGAAGGCGGGCAAGTGCTGTTGGCCGAAGTGGTCCGCCTCATGGCGGGCCGGCGCAACACGCACGAGTGCCGCCCGGTCGGATCGCTCACGCTGAAGGGCTTGAACACGCCCGTCGACGCCATGGAGGTAACGTGGCCGCGGTTGGAGCACATCGACGCCGCATCGCGCGTTCCGCTACCCGCCCGCATCGAGCGTCCGGCCACGAAGTTTGTCGGCCGAGGCGAAGAGCTCAAGCTGATCGATGCGGCGTTCGCGCGCGTCTCTTCGGCTTCGGTCCGGGAATTCGTACTGGTGGGCGGCGAGGCTGGCCTCGGCAAGAGCACCGTGGCCGCCCGCGCGGCCCGCGCTGCATTCGACCAAGGTGCGAACGTGCTGTTCGGTCATTGTGAAGAAGACCTCGTCACGCCCTATCAACTCTTCGCCGAAACGTTGCGCCATTACGTGACCCACGCGCCAGAAGACGCACTGCGCGCGCATGTGGCCGAGCACGGCTCCGAGCTTGTCCGTCTCGTCCCCGCCTTAGCGGGCCGTATTCCTGACTTGCCGCCCACCAAGGCGACCGACGCCGATTCCGAGCGCTCTTTATTATTCGCGGCCGTCGTCGGCATGCTCGCCGCCGCATCGAGCGAACGCCCGCTGGTGCTGCTGCTGGATGACGTTCAGTGGGCCGACAAGGGCAGTCTGCTCTTGCTGAGACACCTTAGCATCATCGACCGCCCCATGCGTCTTTTGGTGCTGGCCACCTATCGCGACAACGAACTGGGCGCCCTGCTCGACACGCTCGCCGCCTTGCATCGCCAAACCGGCGTCACGCGCATTGAGCTTAAGGGCCTAGACAGCGGCGAAGTCCTGCAATGCGTGGAGTCGATTGTCGGCGGTGTACGAGATGACACAGCGCTTGCACTTGCACGCGCTGTGCACGGCGAAACCGACGGCAATCCTTTCTTCGTGACAGAACTCTTGCGCCATCTAACCGAGACCGGCGTTGTCTCTCAGGATGGCCGCTGGACCGGCGCCGGCGGTATCGACAAGCTCGCCCTTCCCGACAGCGTGCGTGAAGTGATTGGTGCGAGGTTAGCTCGTCTCGGCAGCGAATGCGGCCGTGTGCTTGGCCTGGCGGCAATCATCGGACGCGATTTCGACTTCGATTTGCTGGCGCGCGCGACGGCGATGAAAGAGGACGCCCTCCTCGATGTGCTCGACAGCGCGATGGAGGCGGCGCTCATCCAGGAATTATCGGATGGCGTTGGCCGCTATCACTTCGCCCACGGCCTCATTCAGCACGCGCTTTACGAAGACCTCGGCGTTACACGCCGTGCGAAGTCACATCGCACCGTCGCGATCGCCTTGGACGAGCTATGCGGCGCGCGGCCGGGCCTGCGTATCGGCGAACTTGCGCGTCACTGGTGTCACGCTCCGCTTCGCGAGGATGCGCCGAAAGCCGTCGCTTACGCTTACCAAGCCGGCAATGCCGCTCTGGGCGCGCTTGCTCCTGGCGACGCGATCGACTACTTCGCCGCCGCCGCCAAATTGATCCGGGACCAAGACGTGTCGGAGGGCGATATGGAGCTGGATCTCGCGATTGGCCTCGGGACAGCGCAACGGCAAACTGGCGATCCCGCTTCCCGTGAGACACTGCTCGCTGCGGGCAAGCGCGCCGCTGAACTCGGCGACACTGAGCGGCTGGTGCGGGCGGTGCTCGCGAACGACCGCGGCTGGCACAGCACCACTGGGGCAGCGGACGCCGAGAAGATTGCGCTCCTGGAGTGCGCCCTCGAATGTTTGCCTGCCGGCGTGCCGGATCGCGCGCTCGTGCTTGGAACTCTTTGTGCCGAACTTGCTTTTGGCAGCACGCTGGATCGCCGGCGCGCACTTGCCGACGAGGCGCTCGCGATCGCTGAAGCCGCAGGCGACGATGAGATCATCGTGCGCACCCTAAACCACATGGCGTTCTCGCTGACCCTGCCTTCACTGCTCGAGTCTTCGTTGGGATGGACCGCCGAGGCGCTCATGCGGGCTGAACGGCTGGGCGATCCCATGCAGCTTTATTTCGCCGCCATGTACCGCGCGACGGCGGCGGTGCGCGCAATCGACATCACCGAGGCAGACCGCTGTTACGCCATCGCTGGCGAACTCGTGCGCCGGCTTGGCCTCCCACCCCTCAAGTGGGAGTACGGCTTCCACATGTCCAAGCGCGCGCAACTGGCCGGTGATCTG
The DNA here is from genome assembly GCA_031431115.1 of Caulobacteraceae bacterium. Taxonomy (GTDB): domain Bacteria; phylum Pseudomonadota; class Alphaproteobacteria; order Caulobacterales; family Aquidulcibacteraceae; genus Vitreimonas. The sequence goes on along the minus strand of JANPCV010000070.1, from coordinate 1,620 downwards.
GCCGAGGCCGAGCGGCTCGCCGGCGAGGCGGCCACCATCGGCGCCGGTTGCGGCCAACCCGACGCGCAAACATTCTTTGGTGTGCAGCTCGCCGCCATCAGTTGGATGCGCGGGAGCATGGGCGATCTTGCGCCGTTGCTGGAGATGATGATGCAGGCCAATCCGGGCCTGCCGACGATCCGCGCATCACTTGCGATGGCCTTTGCGCAGGCCGGACGGTTCGAGGACGCTTCACGGATTCTCGGCGAGTTTGCCGCCGCGGGCTATGCGCTGCCGGAAGACGCAGCTTGGCTAAATGGCATGACCGAATACGCCGACGCGGCGATCAATTGCGCCGACACCAATACCGCGCCTTCGCTCTATGATTTGCTCTCACCCTGGGCCAACCACTTCTCCGCCGCGGGCGGACTGACCGCCGAAGGGCCAGTTTGCCTCTATCTAGGGGGGCTCGCGACGGTGCTCGGCCGTTACGACGACGCAGAGCGCCATCTTTCATTGGCCGCTGACCTCTGCGAGCGCCACGCGATGAAATTCTTCGCTGCTCTGACAAATTTGCGCCGCGGTCAGCTCATGCTTCACCGCAGGCTCGAAGTCGACACGGACGCAGCCCGCACTCTTCTGAGAAACGTCAGCGACACAGCAGCCGCTCACGGCTACGGCGCAGTAGAGCGGCTCGCAGCGGCTCTAACTTCCCCTGACTGAGCTGCTACTAAGTTTTCGCTACTGGCAGCGCAATGCGCATGAGCGTACCGAGATCTCGGCGCCACCTTCGCTGAACGCGACCGCAAAGCGAACCTAGCTTCACTCGACGACGCGTGGCGAAAATGCGAGGATTGGCGTAGAGACTACAACGAAGAGCGGCCACACAGCGCGATCGGCAACAAGTGCCCGATCGAACTCGTGATTGGCTCAGGGGCACACGGCCCGCCCTGATCCAAGACTGCGAAATTTCCACGTCAGCGTGGTCCAGAAACGGGGTCAAACTCACACAAGATTGCCGCCGGAATCAGCACCATCGGGTCGTTCACGCCTAAAGGAGTGACCGGCACGCAATCGCCGAGAGTTGCCGTTTGCGTCGAGACCGCTACCCAGATGATTGTCACAACGCGCGGGCCGACTCTTCACCTTCCAACGCAGTGGGATTGATAAATGCAGGGCGAGCGAACGAGATCTCTCCCTCGCACCAAGTCTCGAACCACCGCCGGCTTTCCGCGCGCATCACAAGCGCCTCTTCCGCCAACAGGCGATTAGGAAGAATACGAGCTTCCGACAGACGCAGTAGCGCTTCCTCAAGCCGATCGGCTAGGCGGCCGGCATGCGCGATGGGTGTGGCGCCTGGGCGGCGGAGTTCCCCGATGCGTCGCAGCAAGGTTCGCACCTCCACGCGAAGTTCGCGATTTCTGGGTCTGTCAGGAATTTCGTGTAGGGGCCGGTTGATCAAGCGAGTTTGAACCGGTCTTCGAACAGGATGGCGAATTGGGTGTCAACGCCGGAGAGAAAATACATCACGCGGCCGGAGCAAAACTACATCATTGACGACGCGCGCAGGCGTTAACGCGAAGGGCCCCCAATTGGGGGCCCTTCGCGTTGGGCGGTGTGTTCAGGACGATCAGGCGTCGA
>JANPCV010000069.1:0-44617 GCA_031431115.1 Caulobacteraceae bacterium | reverse complement strand
ATTCGCCGGCGCAGATCATCGCCATAAGCCCCAGGCATTTGACCTCCAGATCCTCAACGACCAGGAGATTCGCCCTGTTCGCAGAAAAAGTGAATCCCTCCCGGAGGTTTCCGATTCAACTCGATCGGCCTTTGCTCTAGCTCCGCAATTCCCTTGTGCGTGCCGTATCGACTCCCGCGTCCCATATCAGTGTTGAAGTCACCCGCAACACACAGCAATGCGTCGGGGTATCGCTGACGCAGGTCCAGCCACTCAGCACACTGGAGCGGCAAGGCTCGGTGGTGCTCAGACCAATTTGGCAGTTTTTCCTCGGGCGGATCGTCTCCTTGGTCAGCGGCCCAAGGCATCACCGTCCCGTACACCAACAAGCGTATGGTCTCCTCAATTTCAAGTAAGGCACAAACGGTTCTTCGCGAATCTTCGCAAACTACCTGTTCGATGATCGGGTAGCGGCTCCATATCGAAACCCATCGGCTACCATCACGTTGATGCGGCCTTGGTTCGGAGTGCGCGGCGTGTACTGCGTCCTTTGGCACGAGCGCATCGTGCGTTTCCGTCAATACCCATATGTCAGCCTGATGAAGGGTCATCACACGCCGAAGGACGTCAAGACGACCCTCGGGCGCATATTCGACATTCCACGTGCCAATTCGCATGGCGGCCCCAATTCGTCCTGTACGCATGTCCTAGGCAATGCTCAAATCTGGCTCAATGGCGAAGAATCGACCACCACTCCCAATAGAACCCCTCACCCGCGAACGCGTGCTTGGGGCGATCCGCAAATCCGGCGGCAAGGCGCAGAAGCGCGACATCGCGCATGAGCTGGGCATCGGCCCGGATCAGAAAAAAGAACTGCGCGGCATCCTGCGCGAGTTGGAGGAGTCGGGCGCGCTCGGCCGCACTGGCCGCAAAAGCTACGCCGATGCGCAAGCGCTGCCGGAATCCGGCGTCATGGACGTTCTCGACCGCGATACTGACGGCGAACTGCTCGCACGCATGCGCAACCCCGAAGGCTATTTCGGCCCGACCATCCGTCTGGCGCCCGGCGAAGCGCGTCTCATGAAAGGCGAAGCAGCCATCGGCATCGGCGACCGCGTGCTCGCAAAAATCGTCCGCGACGATGACGGCGAATTCGTCGCCCGCGTCGTCAAGCGCCTTGGCCAAAGCGCGCACCGCATCCTCGGCGTCTATCGCGCCAACAAAGATCCGCGCGCACGCTTCGGCGGCGGCCGCGTCGTACCCGCCGACCGCAAAGCCCGCCACGACATCATCATTGAGCAACAGCACGCCGGCGAAACCACAGACGGCGATCTCGTCTTCGTCGAACTCGCGCCAGAACATGGGCGCGCCCATGGCCCCAAGCGCGGCATCATCAAGGAAGTCATCGGCAAGGAAAGCGACCCGCGCGCGGCGTCGATCCTGGCGATGCACACGCACGGCATCCGCGAAGGCTTCTCACCCGACGAAGAAGCGCAGGCCAATGCCGCACAGAAGCCGACGCTGAAGGGCCGCACCGATCTCCGCGACGTGCCGCTGATCACCATCGATCCCGAAGACGCGCGCGACCACGACGATGCAGTGTACGCAACGCCCGATACCGACGAGAAGAACAAAGGCGGCTGGCGCGTATGGGTCGCGATCGCGGACGTGTCGGCCTACGTGACGCCCGGCTCGGCACTCGACCGCGGCGCTTGGCGGCGCGGCAACTCCACCTACTTCCCTGACCGCGTCGCGCCGATGCTGCCGGAATCGCTGTCGGCAGATTTGTGTTCGCTGCGTGAAAAAGAAGAGCGCGCCTGCCTTGCGGTCGAGATGATCTTCGATCGCGAAGGCCGGAAGTTACGCCACACATTCGTGCGCGGCCTGATGCGCTCGGCGGCAAAGCTCTCCTATGAGCAAGCCCAAGCTGCGATCGACGGCAAGCCAAACGATAAAACCGAGCCGCTGCTGGAGCCAATCTTGAAGCCGCTTTGGGAAGCGTATCGCACCGTCTGGATCGCGCGCGAGAAGCGCCAACCGCTCGACATTGACGCGCCAGAACACCGCATCATTTTCAAAGACGGCAAAGTCGTCGGCGTGAAGCGCCGCGAACGGCTCGACGCGCACAGGCTTATCGAAGAGTTCATGATCCAGGCCAACGTCTGCGCCGCGGAAACGCTGGAGCAGAAGACCCGCCCGCAAATCTATCGCGCTCACGATCGTCCGAGCGACACCAAGATCGCCGCGTTGACGGACTTCCTGCCCACCGTCGATATGGCCTGGAGCAAAGGCCAGACCGTCACCGCCGGACGCTTCAACCACATCCTCCATTTGGCCGAGCAATCGCCGAACAAGGACATCATCAACGAAGTGATCCTGCGCACGCAGTCGCAAGCCGTCTACACGCCCGAAAACATCGGCCATTTCGGCCTGAACCTCGGCCGCTATTCGCACTTCACCTCGCCCATTCGCCGCTACGCCGACGTCACCATCCATCGCGCCCTCATCCGCGCGCTGAAACTGGGCGACGACGGCGCGACCGACGCCGAAGAACAGCGCTATGTGGAAACGGCGGAGCACATCAGCCAGACCGAACGCCAAAGCATGGCCGCCGAACGCGACGCGACCGCGCGCTACATCTCAGCGTTCCTCTCCGATCGCGTCGGCGCAAACTTCGAAGGCCGCGTCAGCGGCGTCACGCGCTTCGGCCTCTTTATCCGTCTCGACGAAACCCAGGCCGATGGCCTGGCGCCGATTTCCACCCTCGGCAACGAGCGCTGGACTCACGACGAAGCCGCACACGCACTCGTTGGCGACCAAACCGGACAACGCTATCAGCTCGGCATGCGCGTCGAAGTCCGGCTCGAAGAAGCAACACCAATCAGCGGCGGCTTGGTCTTCCAAGTGATCACCGACGCGCTCCCCGCAATTCCAGGCTGGCGCAAATCCCGCCAAAGCAGTCAGCACCGCGGCGGCGGCGGCAAGCGTGACGGCGGCCCCAAACGCGGCAAGCGCAAACGCTAGTTCAGGCTGGACAAGCCCCGCTTGAGCCGCGACGTTCGGCGCGGGGAGAGTCACCATGAAATTTGCCGTACGCATTGCATTCGCATGTCTCGTCGCTGTGTCAGCATGCAGCCCGCCTGCTGCGACCACGACGGAAACCGCCACGCCAACTACCGAGATCGCGGCGACGGCGCCAGCGGAAGGCGTGCCAACAGCTGAGTTTCTGTTGGGCCGTTGGGGCGACAACGGCGATTGCACCAAAGACATCACGTTCAACGCCGACGGCAGTTTCCAATCCTATTCCGGCATGAGCGGACAATGGACCTTGCAAGGCGATGCACTCACGTTGGACGGCGCGAATGGCTCCTTCCTACTGCGCGTCGCTATCGGTGGCGCCGACACGCTGATGATCGGGCAACCCGACGGTAGTTTCGGCATTTCGCAACGCTGCTAACGCAGCGAACACCTCAGATAGCGGAACGAGCTCAGCGCATCGGCGTTTCTTCCCCAGAAGGAACAGACCCATGCGAACCCTCATTATCGCCGCATCTACGCTCGCTTTAGGACAAGTTGCGTCAGCTCAGGAAGTGATCGCGCCGCCCGCTCAGCCTGCGCCTACTGCAAACGCCCCGGTCGATGAACGCACGACATGGTGCGATGCGTACGCCACATGGCTGATCGCCATGGATGAGACCACAGCGAGCGACGCACAACAATCGCAGCATCTTCAGGTCGAACTCAATTCATGCCGCATCGACCCGCAACAGTACGAGCTCGAAACCCGCGCTGAAGCGGACGCGGCGGTAGAGACGGCTCAAGGCTAACCGCTAGCACTGCATTACAAACTCATGCATGTTCCTCGTGCGGGGTGCGTGCATGAGCGAAGTTTCGGACAAGCCACTTGGATTTTGGTCGTGCTGGTCGCTGACCGTCGGCTGCATGATCGGCTCCGGCGTGTTCATGTTGCCAACGCTACTGGCGCCATACGGCATGTTGAGCTTCGGCGGCTGGATCATCGCTGGCGGCGGCTCCATCGCACTCGCCCTCGTCTTCGGCAGGCTCGCGGCGCGCACGCGCTGCAATGGCGGCCCGTACGCGTATTCGCGTGAAGCCTTCGGCGATCTCACCGGCTTCCTGATGGCCTGGGCCTACTGGATCTCGTTCCTGATGGGCGTTCCGGTCGTGGCCATCGCCTTCGTCGGCTATCTCGGCGTCTTCATCCCCGCCTTGAACGACAGCGCCGTCGCACAAGCGCTTACGGCCCTTGCGCTGATCGGCGTCTTCACGGCGATAAACATTCGCGGTCTCAAGGAAATGAGCGCCGCGCAGATCGTGCTCACGGTCCTCAAGATCATCCCGCTCATCGCCATCATCGGCATTGCGCTCGTTGCCGGCGAGCCTTCGAACCTGCCGTCCTTCAATCCGTCCGGCCAGCCCATCTTCGCCGCGCTCGCAGCTGTGGCGCTGATCGCACTCTGGCCGTTCACTGGCTTTGAAGTCGTCACCCTGCCCGCCACTCACGTCAAAGATTGCGAACGCACTATTCCGCGCGCGCTGTTCATCGGCATGCTGACGGTCGTCGTCATTTATCTCAGCGCCACCGCCGCCGTGATGCTGCTGGTGCCATCGGGACAGCTCGCGCAATCCACGGCGCCGTTCGCGGACGCTGCGCGCGCGCTGGGCGCTTGGGGCCCGAATTTTATCGCGGCCGGCGCACTCGTCGCTACGGCGGGCACTTTGAACGGCCTCATCTTCGCCTGCGGCCAGATGCCGATGGCCGTGGCGCACGACAAACTCGCGCCGCGCTGGCTTGCGGTTACGACGAAGGGCGGCACGCCTATCAACGCGCTCTTGCTCTCGGCGACGCTCGCGTCAGCGCTACTCTTGCTGAACTATTCGCGCGGTCTCATCGGCGCCTTCACCTTCCTGCTGATGATGGCGACGGCGCTAAGCCTGGTCTATTACATCGTCGTGGCAGTGGCGGAGCTTCGTTATTCGGCAAAATCGGCACACGGCTGGGCGGCGATCGCAGCCATCGCCATCGTCTATTCGCTCTTCGCCGCGTTTGGCTCAGGTCTCGAAGTGTTGTTCTGGGGCATATTGCTCATAGCTGTGGGCGTGCCGCTATACTATCTCTTCCGCCCGCGTCCCGGCGCAGTCGCTACGCCTAATCCGCCTTCTTGAACGGCGCGTGTTCGTTGAGGATCTCCGCCTCTTCAACGACAGCCGGCGTTTCTTGACGGAGATAATGCTTCACCGCATTGCGTAGTCCGTCGTGTTCGATCCAGTGCGCGCTGAAGGTCTGCACCGGCACATAGCCGCGCGCGAGCTTATGCTCACCCTGCGCACCCGCTTCCACACGCGGAAGCTTCAGCTCGATCGCCAAATCGATCGCCTGATAATAACAAAGCTCGAAGTGCAGGAACGGCACGTCTGCAACGCGCCCCCAATAGCGGCCATAGAGCGCCTCGCCGCCAATGAGATTCAGGGCTGAAGCCACCGGCGTTCCATCCAGCTCCTCAGCCACGAACAGCACGCATCGATCCGCCATCCGCTGGCCGAGCAAATCAAAGAATGCGCGGTTGAGATAAGGCGAGCCCCACTTGCGCGCGCCGGTGTCCGTGTAGCAGCGGAAAAAGAAGTCCCAATCGCTGGCTTTGATCTCATCACCGCGCAGCCGGCGGATACGAACGCTTTCGCAGGCGCGCTCGCGTTCACGCCGGATGTTCTTGCGCTTTTGCGACGAAAGCCCGGCGAGGAAATCCGCAAACGTCGCGTAGTCGCGATTGAACCAGTGGTACTGAAGCCCGGTGCGCGTTTGAAAGCCAAGCGGCGCGAGACGGCGTACCAAATCTTCTTCGGCAAACGTCGCGTGCACCGATGAGGCGCCCGCGCGCTGCGCCAGGCCGATCGAGGCTTGTGCCAGCGCAGTCTGCACACTTGCATCGCGCGCCAGCACGCGGCGGCCAGGCGCTGGCGTAAACGGCACGGCGCACTGGAGCTTTGGATAATACTGATCGCCCGCGCGCTGCAACGCATCGGCCCAGGCATGATCGAACACGTACTCGCCGTACGAATGATCCTTCGCATAAAGCGGCATTGCGCCAACAGCCGCGCCACTCGCATCGCGCGCCACCAAGTGCGCCGGCTGCCAGCCTTTCGCAGCACTGGCGCTGCCGCTCTCTTCCAGCGCCTGCAAGAAGTCCCAGGAGAGAAATGGATCGTAGGGTTGATCCGCCGGGTTCGCGAGGCGATCCCACGACGCGCGCTCAATGTTGGCGAGATCGCCTATCACCGAGATCGTGAGCGCGTCGGTTCCGTCCATCCGGCCAAATCTAGCGCGGATATCGCGCTAGTGCGAGACAAGAGCGCCGTTCCTATGGAGCGCCGGCGCCCTCGCCGGCATGTTAGCGCCAAGCACACTGACGTCGGCGGCATGGACTGACCGAAGTGCCGGCGAGGCGCCGGCGCTCCAAATTATTCTATTTCGAATATGCCATCGACTTCGACAGCATAATTCAGTGGCAAATTGGCCATCCCCACAGCCGAGCGCGCGTGCTTACCGGCATCGCCGAACACCGACACCATGAGATCGGAGCAACCATTCATCACTTGCGGGATTGGATCGAAATCCGGTGTCACGTTCACAAAGCCATTGAGCTTGATCACCCGCCGCACGCGATCAAGATCGCCGCCGCACGCCGCCCGCACCTGCGCCAGCAAATTCAGCGCACAGAGCCGCGCCGCAGCTTGACCCTGTTCCACTTCGATCGCATCGCCGAGCTTGCCTTTGATGCCGCCCGAGGCATCGACCGAGACTTGCCCCGATACATGCACAAGATTGCCGACGACTTGGAACGGCACATAGGACGCAACCGGCGCCGGCGGCGTCGGCAACGTTACGCCCAACTCCAACAACCGCGCTTCAATCCGCCCCGTCATCGTCCCGCTCCATGCCGTTGGATACTCTTAGCCTGCAGATACGCACGCGTCACGCCACCTCTAAAGCGCGCGTAGCTCCATGTAGGGGCGCATTCCCAACACCGCGAACAATGCCAAGAACGGATTGCAAAGCGTGAGTTCAGCGCTGTAGCGCTGCCCCTCCACGACGGTCAGCTCGAGCGGCGTGCTCTTCAGCCAATCGATGCGCGTGGATATCGTGTGCTTCCCTGGCGCGATGGAAAGCTCAATGGATTTGCCGTTGCCGACCACGCCCACCTTCTGGTCGTCCACCAAAACAGCAGCATCGCGCAACATGGCGTTCATGTTGGACTTGCGCGTGATCGTGAGTGTCGCGTTGGTCATGGATATCCCCCCAAGGATTGGCGCCGCGCTATCAATACGCGCTCACTCTAGTCCTCGTCACCCTCAATCTCTTCCGCCTCATCGCGATTCACCTTGAGCCCACGGCCGGTCAGGACCGCGTCGCGACCGAACTTCTCGCGGGCCTTCGCGACCGCGGCCTCGGCCGCCGCACGCTTAGGCGTGTCCGTATCGAGCATGTCGCCCTTATCGGCGGCGGCCGCGTCACTGAAGTCCGACAACCCCACACCGATCAGCCGGTACTTCGTCCGCCCATCGGCATCGCCCGCCAACAACTCACGCGCCGCCGAAAATATCCGCGATGCGAGCAAAGTCGGCTCCGGCAGCTGGCGCCGCCGCGTGATGATCTTGAACTTCGTATCCTTGAGCTTGAGCGTCAGCGTCAGCCCCGCCGTCTCGCTCGCCCGGCAACGCGCTGCAATCTTCTCACACAGCGGCCAGAGTATATCTTCAAGCGCCTCGATCTCGGAGACGTCCTCGAAGAACGTCGTCTCCGAGGAAATACTTTTACGCTCGCCGTGCGGATCGACCTTGCGCGGATCGTCAGCCATCGAGAGCGCAAACAGATGCGCACCCCAATCTCCATAAAGTGCGCGCATACGCTGCGGGCCGACAGTGCGGATATCGCCGATCTTCTTCAGCCCATTGCGTTCAAGCGCGGTTGCGCCAGCTGGGCCAACACCTGGAAGCGTGCCGACAGAGCGCGGTTCGAGAAACGCCAACGCGTCCTCGCGCCCGATCACGGTGAAGCCACGCGGCTTATCGAGATCGCTCGCCGTCTTGGCCAAAAATTTGTTGAACGAGAGGCCGATCGAGACAGTAAGATTGCGCTCGTTCCAAATCTTGCTCTGCAACTTGATCAAAGATTGCGCGGGCAGGCCGCCGTGCAGCGCCTCGGTGCCGGTGAGATCCATGAACGCCTCGTCGATCGAGAGCGGCTGCACGAGCGGCGTCATATCCTCCATCATCCGCCGGATGATGCGCCCTTCCTCGACATATTTCCGCATATCGCCGCGCACGACCTTCGCCTGCGGGCAGAGCTTCAACGCCTTGAACATCGGCATCGCCGAGCGCACGCCATACGCACGCGCCACGTAGCAGCATGTCGAAACAACACCGCGCCTACCGCCGCCAACAATCACCGGATGCGGCTGCAAACTCGGATCGTCGCGCTTTTCAATTGAAGCGTAAAACGCGTCGCAATCGAGATGCGCGATCGAGAGCTGCGGAAGTTCCGCGTGCTCCAAAGGCTGATCTTCACCGCACGAACACCGTGCGCCAACAATTTCGCGCGCGCAGACGCGGCACAATTTCACGCCATCTGCCCCGACGCATCGCCGTCAGCATCGAACAGCCACGCCGCCCCGCGCACACCGGAGCTATCACCGTGTTTGTTTTTCACGATCTTCGCGCCGATATAATCGGAGAACACGTGCGCGATCAGCTTGCCGCGAATGCTCGGATACAAGCTGTCGATGTTCGAGACGCCGCCGCCGAACACAATCGCGTCGGGGTCGATGATGTCGATCACCACCGCAAGCGCCCGCGCGATCCGATCAGCCAACAAATCCAGCAGCACCCGCGCATTCGGATCGCCGGCCAGCGCCTTCTCGTTCGCCTCGCCAGCGCTCATCCCCGCCCAGCGCTTAAAGCCGGTGCCCGAAAGCCATTGCTCCAAACAGCCCACACGTCCGCACCAATCGCGCGGCTGTACTTCATCCGGCCGCGCCCATGGCAGTGGCGTGTGACCCCACTCGCCGCCAATCCCGCTTGCGCCCTCAATCACCTTGCGATCGACGACGACGCCGCCGCCGCATCCCGTGCCAAGAATAACACCGAACACCACGCGCGCGCCCGCCGCCGCGCCATCGACAGCTTCCGAAAGCGCAAAGCAGTTCGCGTCATTCTCCACGCGCACCGGCCGCGCCAGCGCAGCCTTCAAATCCTCAAAGAACGGCTTGCCGTTCAGCCAAACCGAGTTCGAGTTCCGCACCAGGCCGGTCAGCGGCGACAGCGAACCCGGCATCGCAACGCCAATCGTGTCGGCACGGGCGCCCGTTTCTTGTTCGATTCGCGCAGTCAGATCGGCAACGGCACGAACCGCGGCTTGGTAATCCCCAGGATTTGGGACACGCTGACGCGCGCGAATTTCTCCCGATGAATCAAGCAGTGCGGCCTCGATTTTGGTACCGCCGAAATCCACGCCGAGGCGCATGCTCTAATCCTTAAGGCGTTCTTAACGAGATGGGCCAAACTGATGTGATTGCGATGGGTTGTTAAGGCCCCAGCACTATAAGAGCGGGAACTATACGCTCAAAATAGGGGCGTTCTCTGGGGTCGCGCAAGCGAAGCGGGTTTATGGCCAAGACCGTTCTCATCGTCGAAGACAGCGAACTCAACATGAGGCTGTTCAACGACCTCTTGGAGGCCTTTGGCTACAAGACCGTCAAATCGCCTGACGGACGCCAAGCCATCCCGCTCGCGCGCCAGCACATGCCTGATCTCATCATCATGGACATCCAGCTCCCGGAAATCTCCGGACTGGAACTCACCGATCGTCTGAAGAAGGACGAAACGATGAAGCACATCCCGATCGTCGCCGTCACCGCTTTCGCGATGCGCGGCGATGAGCAAAAGATCATGGCCGCCGGTTGCGACGCTTATCTCTCAAAGCCAATCTCGGTGACGACGTTCCTCGAGACCGTTCGCAAGTTCATAGGATGAGGAGCACCGCTTGAGCGCGCGCATCCTCGTTGTCGATGACCTTGAAGCCAATCGCCGCCTTCTTGAGGCGCTGCTGACGGCTGATTACTACGACGTGATGATGGCCTCGCGCGGCGAGGAGGCTGTCCAACTGGCCAAGCGCGAAAAGCCCGATCTCATACTGCTCGACGTCATGATGCCAGGCGGCATCGACGGCTACGAAGCCTGCCGGCGCCTCAAATCCATGCCGGAGACCCGGCACATCCCCGTCGTGATCCTGACGACGCTCGATGATCGCGAGAACCGCGTGCGCGGTCTGCAAGCCGGCGCCGAAGAATTTCTGACCAAGCCCATCGACGACGTGCAACTCATGGCGCGCGTCAAAAGCTTGCTGACGCTCAAGGTCGTCACCGACGAACTCCGCGCCCGCGAAGCCAGTGGCAAACGTCTCGGGGTCATCGGCAATGACTCACGCCCGGATGCGGTCGATCAACACCGCGTCTTTGCCGGCAATGTGCTCGTCGTCGACGACAACCCCACGCAGATCAAACGCATCCATGCCGCCCTGGGCGTCGAGCATCGTGTCCATATTCTGGGCGACGAAGCCAGCGACGGCCCGCCCGATCTCGCGGTCGTCTCCGTGCACGCCAAAAGCTTCGACGGTTTCCGCGTCATCGCCCGCATGCGCTCGGGCGAAGCGACGCGCCACCTCCCCATTCTCGCCATCGTCGATCCGGACGACCGCAAGCGCGCCATCCGCGCCCTCGAACTCGGCGCGCACGACATCATCCTCAGGCCCATCGACGAGGAAGAAATCATCGCCCGCGCCCGCACGCTGATGCGCCGCAAGCGCTACCAGGACGCGCTGCGCCAGCGCCTTGATCAAAGCCTCGAACTCGCGATCACCGATCAGCTGACCGGACTCTACAATCGGCGCTTCCTGTTCACGCAACTAGACCCACTCGTCCAGCGCGCCCAATGCGGCGGCGACGCCGTCTCGATCATGGCGATCGACATCGATCACTTCAAACGCTGCAACGACACGTTCGGGCACGACGTCGGCGACGCTGTGCTGCGCGAGTTCGCAGCGCGCCTCGCCTCGAATACCCGCCCTTCCGACTACGCCTGCCGCCAGGGCGGCGAGGAATTCATCGTGGTCATGCCGCGCACGCCGGGCGACATCGCCTGTCTCGCCGCCGAGCGCCTGCGCCGCTCCATCGCCGGCTCCGCCTTCAACATTCCCGGCCTCGATCAACCGCTCGACGTCACCATCTCGATCGGCGTCGCGGCAACCGATGGCTCAGACGAAACCACCGAGACGCTTATGAAGCGCGCCGACGAGGCGCTCTACGAAGCCAAACGCAGCGGCCGCAACCGTGTCATCGGCCGCGCCGCAAGGGACGCGGCTTAGGATCAGCGCTGTTCGTCGCGCCCACGCCTGCCTCCGTCTTTTGTGATTTGTCCGCACCTGACAGCGCATGATCGCCTGCGCGCTGGAGGAACTCATGCGCACGCTCTTCGCCGCCGTCGCTACGCTCGCGCTCACGTCGCCAGCGCTCGCCCAGCAGCAAACCCCAAACTGCGAAGCCTCCGAATATCGCGCCTTCGATTTCTGGGTCGGCGACTGGGACGCGTTTCGCGCCGACACCAACGCGCCCGCCGGCCGCTCTTCCGTTCGCGCCGAGGAGTCCGGCTGCGTCATCACCGAGCACTGGACCAGCATCGGCCAGCCCTACTCCGGCCGCAGCCTCAACATCTACGATCGCGCCAGCCAAAAGTGGGAGCAGTTCTGGGTCGACTCGACCGGCAACCGCGTCCGCTTCGTAGGCGGCCCAACCGCAACCGGCATGCGTATCGCAACGGAAACGCCCATCGCCACAGCGCCCGGCCAACAGGCCTATTCACGAATGACCTTCACCAACAATCCGGACGGCACAGTGCTGCAACATGGCGAGCAATCGTCCGACGGGGCGGCTTGGAGCACGTCCTACGCCTTCATTTACCGGCGCCGCACGGAATAGCTCCCTTCGGCGTCCTACGCCGCGAGCACCGACGCCACGAAGGCGCCGATCGCGAGGGCGGTGCGGAAATTGTGAACGCCCGCCCATCGCGCCAACTCTTTCTTCAGCGCAGCCGCATCTAGGCGTTGCTCGGCAAAGGCGAGGTTCGCGCGGCGGAAATAAAGAAAGTACGTCGACAGTATCGCAACCGCGAGCCCCGCCGCAACGCATGCGGCCAAACTGTTGCGCGGATCGGTGAGCATTGCACCCGCCGCAGATAGGAGCGGGAGCGTGGTGGCGCTGATCGTCAGCGGCGCGTAGTAGCGATAAAGGCGCGGTCCAAACTCATGATGCAGTCTGTTAAACTCATCAAACGGAAGCGATCTGAAAAAAGGCACGAGCAGCAGCGCCTCTGTGAGGAGGCTTCCTGCGAACACCCCGAGCACGCATGCGTTCAATAGAACGAGCGCTTCAATCATCCCGGCACGCGCATCCAGAGCCGCCGCCGCGCCAGGCGTCCGGTGCTAAAGCTGGGTGACACACACTCATTTCGCTCGGTCCTATAGGCGCGACCCGCGAGGGATGGCGAAAATGAGTGTGTGTCACCCAGCCCCTCCACCTGTAAACCCCGCGCGCCTATGTTATACGGCGCACCGGAGCACAGCATGAACTACGCCGAGGCCGAGGCTTACGAACGCCAGGGCCAGATCAAAATTCACGACCCGAAGGTCGCCTTCCCCGGCATGGCCGCGGCGGGCAAACTCGCGGCTGAGTGCCTCGACATGCTTGTGCCGGAGGCCAAGGAGGGCGTGACCACCGCGCGCCTTGACGATCTCGCACGCCAATTCGTGTTCGATCACGGCGCGCTGCCTGCGTGTGTTTTCTACCGCGGCTATCGCCACACGATCTGCACCTCGCTCAATCACACCGTCTGTCACGGCATTCCCGGCGATCGCGTCCTGAAGGATGGCGACATCGTCAACATCGACGTCACCGCCATCGTTGATGGCTGGCACGGCGACACCAGCCGCATGTACGCGATCGGGCCGAACGTGCCGCGCAAGGCGCAGCGGCTCATGGACGTAACTTACGAAGCCATGATGCGCGGTCTCGCCATCGTGAAGCCTGGCGTGACGCTTGGCGATCTCGGCCACGCCATTCAATCTTACGCCGAAGCCGAACGCACCTCGATCGTGCGCGAGTTCTGCGGCCACGGCCTCGGCCGCGTCTTCCACGATGCGCCGAATATTCTTCATTTCGGCAAACCCGGCCAAGGCGATGTCCTGAAGGCCGGCATGATCTTCACCGTCGAGCCGATGCTCAACGCTGGCTCGCCGCAAGTCAAAGTTCTCAACGATGGCTGGACGGCGGTGACAAAAGACAAGTCGCTCTCGGCCCAATATGAACACTCGGTCGGCGTCACAGAAGATGGCGTCGTGATTTTCACCACATCGCCTGCGGGGCTGGACGAGCCTCACAAGCTGAACGCAACAGCGTAGAGTTCGAGCATGGCGGGGCGCGAGAGCAAAGCCGGCGAACCGAAACAGACGTCCCCGCGCGTCGAGGACGGCGAGCTGTTCCCGTTCAAGACCGATGCGCTCTCGCCGATCGCCGCGGTCCCGCCACTGAAGATCACCAAGCCGCGCGCGAAGGCGGCAAAGCCGCACTATCACGAGCACCGCTCGCGCCTGCGCGATCGTTTCGACGAAGCCGGCGCAGGCGCGCTCTCCGACTACGAACTGCTCGAGCTTTTTCTCTTCCGCACCATTCCACGCCAAGACACCAAACCGCTCGCAAAAGCGCTGCTCAGCAAGTTCGGCACCCTCGCCGCCGTGCTCGCCGCGCCCGTCCAACGCATCGCCGAAGTCGGCGGCGCTGGCCCCGCAGTGGCGGCGGACCTCAAGACCGCGCAGGCCCTCTTCGAACGCGCCAGCAAAGGCGAATTCAAGCAGCGCACAATCATCAGTTCGTGGTCGCAGCTGGTGAATTATTGCCACCTCGCCATGGCGCATGAGCCGCGCGAGCAATTCCGCGTGCTGTTTCTGGATGTGAAAAACCAACTCATCGCCGATGAAGTCATGAACCACGGCACCATCGATCACGCGCCTGTCTATCCGCGCGAGATCGCCCGCCGCGCGCTCGAACTTTCAGCCGCAGCAGTAATCCTCGTGCACAACCATCCAAGCGGCGATCCCAAACCCAGCGCCGCGGACATCGCCATCACGCGCGAAATCGTCGACGCCACCTCATCGATTAGCGTCAAAGTACACGATCACCTCATCATCGGCCGTGAACGGGTCGAGAGCTTCCGGAGCCTGGGGCTGCTATGAAAGTCCGGCCACTCGGACCGCGCGACCGTCAGGCATGGGCCGCGATGCGCGCCGAGCTTTGGCCGGACGAAGATCCAGATTTGCTGGCGCACCAAACGCTCATCCACTTCTCTGGCACGCCTCAGGCGGCAGTCGTGCTGATTTGCGAAGAGCGAGACGGCGCAACGTGCGGCTTCCTCGAACTCGGCCTGCGCCCCTACGCCGAAGGCTGCACCTCCTCGCCGGTGCCGTTCGTCGAGGGCTGGTACGTTTCTCCAGCCGCGCGACACAAAGGCGCCGGGCGCGCTCTGATGGACGCGGCAGAGGGCTGGGCGATCATTCGAAACTTCACCGAAATCGCGTCTGACACGCAGATCGACAATTCCCAGGGCCAAGGCGCACACGCCGCGCTCGGCTATGAAGAGGTCGAGCGTCTCGTCACCTTCCGGAAGCCGCTTCGCGTTTGACCGCAGCGGCGCTGCCCGTCACAACAGCGCCCACACGCGGGAGGATGCATGACTGAGACGAGCGCAACGGCGCCAGCTTTCCAAGGCTACGGCACCAAGGCGTACCGCGCGTACGTCCTCTTTGTCTTTGTCATCATCTACACCTTCAACTTCATCGATCGCTTGCTGATCTCGATCGTGCAGGAGCCGATCAAAGCCGAATTCGGCGTCTCCAATTTCCAACTTGGCCTCCTCGGCGGCCCGGTCTTCGCGATCCTTTACACGCTGCTTGGCATTCCGATCGCGCGCCTCGCCGAACGCTCCAACCGCATCACCATCGTCTCGATCGGCGCTGCGGTCTGGAGTTTCATGACCGCCGCCTGCGGGCTCGCGGGCAATTTCGTTCAACTCGCGCTCTGCCGCTTGGGTGTTGGCATTGGCGAGGCGGCTTGCGTGCCGCCATCACAGTCAGCCATCGCCGACTATTTCCCGGCTGATCGACGCGCATCCGCACTCGCCATCTTTTCGCTCGGCATCCCGATCGGCAGCGCGCTCGCCTATGTCGGCGGCGGCTGGCTGGTGGCAAATTTCGATTGGCGCACAGCGTTCCTGCTGCTCGGCGCGCCCGGCATCGCGGCGGCGTTGCTGCTAAAACTGACCGTAAGAGAGCCGCCGCGGGCTGGCTCACAACTGAAGCCTCCGAGCTTCAGCGAAACGCTGAAGACGCTCTCCAAGAAAGCATCGTTCTGGCACATCGCTTTCGGCGGCGCGCTGATCAGCTTCGTTGGCTACGGCAGCTCGCAATTCCTCGTGTCGCACTTGGTCCGCAACTACGATCTCGGCGCCACAATTCAAGACGAATACGCCCACGCCGCCTACGCGATGGGTCTCGTTGCGGGCATCTCGACCGCGCTCGGCACATTCCTGGGCGGCCACCTCGCTGACCGCCTCGCGCCGAAGCATGCGCACGTGAACTCGTGGTTACCCGCGCTCGGCGTCGCCATCGCCATCCCGTTCTACATTCTCTCGTTCTATCAAACCGAGTTCATCTGGGCGTTCGCGTTCCTGATGGTCGCGCCAATTTTCCACTACATGTATCTCGGCCCCATGTACGCCGTGACCATGGGCGTCTCGACGCCGCTGCAGCGCGCCACCGCCGTCGCGATTCTGATCCTGATTGTGAACCTCATCGGCTACGGCCTCGGCCCGCCGACCGTCGGCGCGCTGAACGATATGTTCGCCGCCAACATCCTTGGTGACCTCAGCTCGGGCGCGTTGACGCTCGCTGAGTGCAATCCGCTCACCATGGACAGCGTCAACGCCGCCTCATGCGCCACCGCTCAAGGTCTCGGCCTCAAATACGCCCTCGGCTGCACCATCTTCGTGCTCGCCTGGGCCGCGCTGCACTTCCTGCTCGCTGGCCGGACGCTGGTGAAGGATCGCGTGAGCTAGAAACTCCCTCTCCCCTGCAAAGCGGGGGAGAGGGTTGGGGTGAGGGGGAAACGTGCACAACGGTTCGCCGCCTAACTCAAAAGCCGCTGCAATGCGCAGGCAACCAAGCCGCGCCGAACGCGTGCTGTGGAAAATGCTCCGGAACCGTCAATTTGAAGGCTTCAAGTTTCGCCGCCAGCACCCAATCGGTCGCTACATTGCGGACTTCGCTTGTGTGAGCGCGAAGGTCGTCATCGAAACCGACGGCCCATCTCACGATCTACCAGAGCAAATCGCGCACGATTTAGAACGAACCGCACGTCTACAGGCGCTCGGATGGCACGTGCTTCGGGTGAGAAACGACGACGTTTTGTCC
Source organism: Caulobacteraceae bacterium (assembly GCA_031431115.1). Taxonomy (GTDB): domain Bacteria; phylum Pseudomonadota; class Alphaproteobacteria; order Caulobacterales; family Aquidulcibacteraceae; genus Vitreimonas. Next base: position 28,047 of record JANPCV010000069.1, on the reverse strand, counting down.
GACGAAAGCGACACCATTCGCAAAATTCAGCACGCATTGCTGGCATCCCCCTCACCCTAACCCTCTCCCCCGCTTCGCGAGGGAGAGGGAATGCGCTACGAACCGCCCATGATTCCGCGCTATGCACGCCCCGAAATGGTGGCGATTTGGGAGCCCGAGAGCCGTTACGGCATCTGGCTTGAGATCGAAACGCTGGCCATGGAGGCCATGGCGGAGTTCGGCACGATTCCGAAATCCGCCGCCGACGAATACCGCGCCAAAGGCAAATTCGACGTCGCCCGCATCGATGAGATCGAGCGCGAGGTAAAGCACGACGTCATCGCCTTCCTCACCAGCGTCGCCGAACACGTCGGCCCCGAGAGCCGCTTCGCGCACCAGGGCATGACGTCCTCTGACGTGCTCGATACCTGCCTCGCCGTGCAACTCACGCGCGCCAGCGATCTTCTCATTGCCGGCTGCGAACGCGTCATGGCGGCGCTCAAGACGCGCGCGCACGAACACAAGATGACGCCGACCATCGGCCGCAGCCACGGCATCCACGCCGAGCCAACGACGTTCGGTCTAAAGCTCGCCGGCCACTATGCCGAGTTCGCGCGCAATCTGGAGCGCTTGCACATGGCGCGCTTCGAAATCGCCACCTGCGCCATCTCGGGCGCCGTCGGCACCTTCGCGCAAATCGATCCGCGCGTTGAAGCCTATGTCGCCGACAAGCTCGGCCTCGTCGTCGAACCCGTCTCAACCCAGATCATCCCACGCGATCGCCACGCTGCGTTCTTCGCCGCGCTTGGTGTTGTCGCCGCCGGCATTGAGCGCCTCGCCACCGAAGTGCGCCACCTCCAGCGCACCGAAGTGTTGGAAGCAGAGGAATTCTTCGAGCCCGGCCAAAAGGGCTCATCGGCGATGCCGCACAAGCGCAACCCAGTGCTCACCGAAAATCTATGCGGCCTTGCCCGCCTGGTGCGCAGCGCCGTGACGCCCGCGATGGAGAACGTCGCCCTCTGGCACGAGCGCGACATCAGTCACTCAAGCGTCGAGCGCGGCATCGGCCCCGACGCCACTATTCACTTGGATTTCGCGCTCCACCGCATGGCGATGGTGATCGAAAAGCTCGTCGTTTATCCGGAAAACATGGCGCGCAACCTGGCGCTGCTCGGCGGCCTGCACAATTCGCAGCGCGTGATGTTGGCGCTGACCCAAGCCGGCGTCAGCCGCGAGGACGCGTATCGCCTGGTGCAAAAAAGCGCGATGCAAGTCTGGCAAAGCCCACCGCCGCGCGCCGAAACCGCTCTCATCGATAAGCTCCGCGCCGATCCAGACGTCACCTCGAAGCTCGATGCGAAGACACTCGATGGCTGCTTCGACGACGCGCACCACTTCAGCCGCGTCGATGTCATCTTCAAGCGCGTATTCGGCTAACCACCTTCGGCGTCGCGCATCCGCGCTTCGACCATCGCCGCCATTTCCTGCATCTGCTCGTGCGCACGCTGAACGCGCACGGATTGACGGCGCAGGCGCTCAGCCGTTTCGCGACCCTGGCTACGCACATGCGTCATCTGCGCCAAGCGCGACTGCTCGATCACGAAGCGCGAGGCCGCCTGCTGCAAGCCCTGCACGTCATCGCATGCAATGCGCGCTGCGCCGCGAATGCTTTGTATCTCCGGCCACTGCAGAAGCGTCAGATGCGTCAGAATCCCGCGCGCCGGATGTTGAAAGTCGCTGGTCTTCACAAAGCCCGCAGCGAACGCGATCATCACCGAGATATCGACGCTGGTGACATTCTCGGCCTCGCCCTCGTTCCCCGGGATCACCGGCCAAGCCACACCCGATTGCTGCATCTCGCGCGAATAGGCCTGCACCGCGCCGCGCAGCAACAGCCGCCCATCACGCGAGCAGATGTTTGCCGGCCCTGCGCCCGCCGCGAAGAGATTGAGCACTTCCGAGGCGCGCGCCGCCGGCATCTGAACCGGCGACGGCGCACACGCGCCAAGCGCCGCCGCAAGGGCGAAAGCAAGTCCGCGCTTCATTGAAATGTCCCACTACCCGGCGTGAGTATCGGAGGGCGTCGTGAGCGAACCGTTCATTAAGGGGGTTAAACGGCATTAGCCGTGACGCTTTTGGCTGCGCACCATTGCTCGCGCCCGCGAATCCCTGCGAACCGGAGTGACGGCGGCAGGAGTCAAAAATGGCGAACGAAGATTTCATTACGGATGACGAATGGGATGAGGAAGTCATGGTCGAGGTCCGCAAGTTCGGACTCGAGCACGCGATGATGGCCCATCTGCACAAGCGCGAAGGCGCAGCCGATCTCAACGCCGTCTTCAAAGAGGCCGACCGTATCGTCAATTACGTGCTGGGCGAGTTGAACCCTTGAGCGTAGCCTTCCCGTAGAGGGAGGGACTCATGAGCGACACAACAACCGTTCGCCCAAGCACGCCGTGGCACCTTTGGGCCGTCGGAATCGTCGGCCTGCTGTGGAACGGCTTCGGCGCTGCCGATTTCGCGATGACCCAGTTTGGCGGCGAAGCCTACCTTCGCGGTCTCGGCATGGACGATGCGGCGATCGCCTATTACGCCGCCATGCCTTGGTGGGCGATGGCGATCTGGGCGATCGGCACGTGGGGCGCACTCATCGGGACCGTGCTTCTGCTGCTGCGAAGCAAGTGGGCGCTGCACGCGTTTGTCATCTCGTTCGCGGGTTTCCTACTCAGCCTCGTCTACAGCTACGTGCTCTCAAATCCGCCGGACATGGGCGGCGAGAACATGTGGATCATGCAGCTAGTGATTGCCGCTGGCTGCGTGTTCTTCATCTGGTATGCGTGGCTGATGACCAAACGCGGCGTGCTGCGCTGACGCGAGTTGCTGCTGGCCTTCGACAAGCTCAGGCTGACGCTGTTGATGCGATCGAGCGAATGCAGGAAATGGCGTCACCCTGAGCCCGTCGAAGGGCGACGCCACACACCAAACAAAAACGCCGGCCCTTGAGCCGGCGTTTTAAACTTTAGCTTCCCGACGCGACCGAGGCCCGCGCTTCGGCAAGGCACTCGTCCATCTTGGCGCGGATTTGGTGGTCCGAGAGCTGAACTGCGTGCTGATCGAGATCGGCGCGGAGCTTGCGGAACAGATCCTCGACACCGGCTTCCTCTAGGTCAGCCACGACCACCGACTTTGCGTAATCCGCTGCCGCTTCATCTGCGAGGCCCATTAGGCCAGCTGCCCACAGACCTACAAACTTGGCCCGGCGCGCTTGCGCCTTGAATTCAAGCTCTTGATCCAACTGGAATTTTGTTTCGTGGCCGCGCTTGCGATCGTCAAATTGGCTCATGGGCCTTCTGGTCTCCTCTGTCGGTCCTTGAATAGGTCCGCGGGGCGCTGCGATCAACCGCAGACCGACTCCAGTTCTACGGCTGTGGCCGATTGTGACCACGCCCAGGGCGCCCTAAGTTAAAATCCACTTGTGTTGCGGCGATTCCGTGAGCGCTTTGAGCCAGTTAGCGCCGGACGCCGCCCCTCAAGGAGGGAGCAACCTCATGTCGCGTCGCAAGAAGATCTACGAAGGCAAGGCCAAGATTTTGTATGAGGGCCCCGAGCCGGGCACCCTCATCCAATATTTCAAAGACGACGCTACCGCCTTCAACGCGCAGAAGAAGGCGATCCTCGAAGGCAAGGGCGTGATCAACAACCAGATCTCCGGGTTCATCATGCAGAACCTGAACGCGATCGGCGTGCCCACGCACTACATCAAAACCGTCAACATGCGCGAACAGCTCGTGCGCGAGGTGGAGATCATCCCACTCGAAGTCGTGTGCCGCAACGTCGCCGCTGGCTCGCTCTCGACGCGTCTCGGCATCGAAGAAGGCACACCGCTGCCGCGCTCGATCATCGAGTTCTATTACAAGAAGGATGAGCTCAACGATCCGATGGTCGCTGAAGAGCACATCACCGCGTTCAATTGGGCGAGCACCCAAGAGATCGACGACATCATGGCGCTGACGCTGCGCATCAACGATTACCTCTTCGGCATGTTCGGCGCCGTCGGCATCAAGCTTGTCGATTTTAAACTCGAGTTCGGCCGCCTCTACGAAGGCGACATGGTCCGCACCGTCGTTGCTGATGAAATCAGCCCCGACAGCGCCCGCCTCTGGGATGTGCAAACGAACGAGAAGATGGACAAGGACCGCTTCCGCCGCGACCTCGGCAACGTCACCGAGGCCTATGTGGAAGTCGCGCGCCGCCTCGGTATCGTGAAACACAGCGCCGCCGGCGGCGGCGGCGAAAGCGTACATTGAGTGAAGGGAACGAGCCCGCCTCGCCGGTGTGTTATGCCGGCGAGATGGCCGTTAGGGGGAAATCGATGAAAGCGATCGTCACCGTGGGTCTTAAGCCCGGCGTTCTCGACGTGCAGGGCAAGGCCGTCGCTGGCGCGCTCAAGGATCTTGGCTTTGGCGGCGTGCACGATGCGCGCGTCGGCAAGCGCATCGAAATCACTCTCGACGGCAATCTCGATCCCGAAACCGCAGAAGCGCAAGTGCGCGAAATGTGCGAAAAGCTCCTCGCCAACACCGTCATCGAAAGCTACCGCGTCGAAATCGCGAGCTAAGCGCGTGTGGCGGAGCGCTGCGCTAGCGTCCGTCCTCTGGCTGGCGCCTTCGTCAGCCGCGCATGCGTGCCTCGGCTATCCCTACACTGACGGCATCGCCTATTTTGAGGCCGTGCCGCGCAACGTTACCGACGAAGATCTGGTCCTCGAAGTCGAATTCGATCGGCATCAAGTTGCGACCCTGAATGGTGTCGTCACCGCACATGTGAGGCGCGTGCTCCATGGCATCTACAGCGGCTCGGAAATTCGCGTTGGCCTGGGCGGTTCAAGCTGCACTGACTCATTTCAGTTCGGTCGCCGAGGTATTGTTGTCGGCCGGTTGGTCACGCCAGAGCAAGGCCAAGCCGGGATTGATGCGCTTGAAAACGGAGAACCGAGCGAACTGCGGCTGATGTGGCCTTACGGTGAAACCGTGCTGGACCCGGTCACCGAGACACGCATTGGTCGGGCGGAACGCTTAGCCGGCCTCGCGCGCGCCAACGACAATCACGATGCAAATGGCGACTTCGATGGCGACGGGCGCATCGACACGGCTCGCTACTTCGAAGATGACGAAGGCAACCTCGTCATCGGCGTTCACCTGCGCCGGGGCTCGCTGCGGCCAACCCGCGTCTGGAGCGGCGACATCTCCAGCTTGCCACGGTTCACCTTCCGATCCGCACCACCTGGCCTCTACCACACCGCCTGCGAACTCTACGGTGATGGTTGCGGCAGCGCCCCAGCACACGTGACATTGACGCACGATGGCATAATCGTTGAGGGGCTCGAAGATCACTCCCGGACGCTGTATTATTGGTCCGGCGGAGCATTCCGGAACGTCTCAATCCTTGAGTGAGCGCGCCCATGCAGCACTATTGGTTCAAGCAAAAGCGTTACGGTTTCGGCGCGGCGCCTGCGAGCTGGCAGGGCTGGGCCGTGACCCTCGCCTACGTCGCCATCGTCGCCGCGCTCGGCGCCTGGGCGTTTCAGAACGAAGCGGAGATCGCGTCGCGCGCAACCAAATTCACGATCATCACGCTGGCGCTCACCGTCGTCCTCGTCGGCATCGCCTTGCGCACCACCAAAGGCGGCTTCCGCTGGCATTGGGGCGACGACAAGTAACGCGCTAGCGGCGAGTTATCCGCCCGTATCAGGCGGACCTGCCATCGAGATCACGGCGAGGAGGATCACCAAGATAACCCCGATAGCCACAGAGAGCAGCTGGACCGGCATCATAGCTTAGATATGGGGAGCGCTTTCCCTAGCGCCAGCGGTCAACCGCTAAAAGCTCTTCCCATCCACCGCCACGATCTGGATCGCGGCGCGATCAAACTCCGGCGCGCAGCGCAAATTCACCGCCACCATTTCCGTGCCATCCGGCATGCGTCCACGCGCGAACGGCTGCGCACCGCACGTAGCGCAGAATTTGTGATCGATCTTGTGTGTGTTGAAATTGTACTGCGTCATCGCGCTTTCATCACCGGTGACGGTGAACGTCTCCGGCGGGATGAACCACAACAGAAAGCCTTTGCGCTGACAGTGCGAGCAATTGCACTCAATCGCCTGATCCGGCGCGCCTTCCGCGCGGAACGCAATCTTTCCACAGTGACAACTACCTTCAACGGCCATGCAATTCTCCAGTCACCGCAAGCTTAACAGCAAAACGGCGGACGCGAAAACCCGCGCCCGCCGCCTCGGCATTGCTCTAACTTAGACTTTATTGCGCCGGCGCCGCCGGTGCATCGGCCAGCGGACGCGCCAAAAGCTCAGCGATCGACAACCCAACTTCGTTGTGGCCGCCAAACGCCGTGCCGGTGTGATTATCCGCCACGCGCTGAGCGTACGTCACATAAGCCTCGGCCGGCAGCGGCACGTAGCCAACGCGCGGCGCGAGCGTCGCCGCGTTCTCGATAAAATAATTCACGAAGCGGCGCACTTGCGGACGGCGCAGCGCTTCAGCGTTCACATAAATGAACATCGGCCGCGACAGCGGATAGGCGCCGGAGGCGATCGTCTCCGGCGTAGGCGCAACGCCATTGACCGAGAGCGCTCTCACGCGTTCCCGGTTTTGCTCATAATACGCATAGCCAAAATAGCCCATCGCACCAGGATTGCCGGCGACACCCTGAACCGTGACGTTGTCATCCTCTGTCGGCGTATAATCCGTGCGCGATGCGCCGCTATCGCCGTTCACCGCTTCCGTGAAGTAGTCGAAGGTGCCCGAGGCAGTCCCTGCGCCAAACAGTTGAAGCGGCGTATTCGGCCCTTGCGGAAACACTTGGCGCCATCGCGTGATCGTGCCTTGCGCCGCCGGCTCCCAAACCCGCCGCAGCTCCGCCATCGTGACGTTGGTCAGCGGATTGCTCGGATGCACGACTACGCTCAAACCATCGAACGCGATCGGGATCTCGATGAATTGGACGTTGGAGCTGGCGCAGGCCGCAATTTCTTCCGCCGAGATCGGGCGCGAAGCGTTTGAGATTTGCGTCTCGTCGCGGCAGAACTTGCCGAAGCCGCCGCCGGTGCCGCTTTCGCCAACAGTTACGCGCGCGGCGCCCGTCTGCGAATTGGTGAACCCTTCCGCCGCCGCTTCCGCCAACGGGAATACGGTCGATGACCCATCAATAGAGATTTGCTCGGACGTCGTTCCACCCGGAGCAGATGTGCCGCCATCTCCGCCGCACGCCGCCAGCGCCGCGATCGCGATTACGGCAACTGCGCCACGCAGATTTCCTGAAGTGATCATCTCATCATCCTTGTCTGCTTAGAATCTACGGGCCTTGTGACAGCGGTTTGTGACAGTGACGTTGCACTGCGCGCGCTCAATCGCCCCCGCCATCGCCGCCACCGCCATCGCTGGTTCCATCATTGTCGCGGCCGCTACGATCCGCCGCCACGGCGCCCGTGTCGCCGCCACCGCCATCGCTGCCCTTGTCGCGCCGCGGCGGGGCGTTCACGCGCGCTAAAATCGACGCCAATAGCGCCGTCGCGGCGACACTCAACAGCGCAATAATCAGGATCCAAATCGGCATGAAGCGCTCCATACCACGCCAAAAGCGTCCCGCGAGGACCAGAAATCTGCATCCCCAGGCCATCACCGGCGCATGGCAGCGTTTCGGCGCGGCTCCCGCCCTTTAATTCCGCCGCGACGCAGCTTATTGAAAGCGCATGAAATCCGCTGTGATCGTGTTCCCTGGGTCCAATTGCGACCGTGACGCCGCACGCGCCTTGGAGCGCCTGACCGGCAAGCCCGCCACGATGGTCTGGCACAAGGACACCGCGCTGCCCGAGGGCCTCGATCTCGTGGTCCTGCCGGGCGGCTTTTCCTACGGCGATTACCTCCGCTCCGGCGCGATGGCGGCAAAGAGCCCGGTCGTGCGCGAAGTCATTGCTCATGCGGAACGCGGCGGCCTCGTTCTCGGCATTTGCAACGGCTTCCAAATTCTCACTGAAACCCGGCTCCTGCCTGGCGCGCTCGCCCGCAATGCCGGCTTGAAGTTCGCATGCAAAGAAGTTCCGCTGGCGATCGCCAACGCCAACACCGCCTTCACCCGCGCCTATCGCGAACAGCGCGAAACCGAAATTCCGATCGCGCACGGTGACGGACGCTTCGTCGCCGACGAAGATACGCTCGCCCGCATCGATGGCGAGGGCCGCGTCGTTTTCCGCTATCTCGATAATCCCAACGGCTCCGCGCGCGACATTGCAGGTCTCATCAACGACCGCGGCAACGTCCTGGGCATGATGCCTCACCCGGAGCGTGCGTCCGATCCAGTTCTCGGCCGCACTGGCGGCGCTGCCGTCTTCCAAAGCCTTATGGAAGCGGCATGACCACCAAGAAACCAACAGCCACCGGCTTCGACGCTGAAGTCGATTCCGCCCGCACGCGCCTTGAAGCATCGTTGAACGAAGAAACTGGCTTCGACGATCTCGCCGCGCTGCAAGCGCTGGCGCCGATCTTGGCGGAGAAAATTTCCTCGCGCCGTCTCGCCTTCACCTTGGGCGACGAGGACGACGAAGAAACCCAGATCGTCGTACTCCACGTTCAAACCGACGAAGAGTTAGGTTTCATTTTCGCGGAAGACGGCGAGTACGTGTTCGAGTCCAATCTCGACGCCTATTTCGATGATTTCGTCGATGACGATCCGGAACGCTTCGTTGAACGCCTCTACGAAACCCTCCGCGCCGACCTCCCGAAATACGAAGTCGAACACAAGGGCTGATCGCCAAGCAAAAAAAGACCCTCCGCGTGAGCGAAGGGCCTTCATGTTTGAGCGACGGCGTCTTGTGTGCGGGGGAGTATCCGCCGCCGCTCTCAGCTCTCGCCTCAGTCCGGTTGGCGGTGGGCGGAGGTGCGAGCTGAACCATTGGCCGAAGCGCCGTCGCGATCAGCCGACGCCGAACCCGACGCATCGCCATCCACCGACGCATTCGGAACAGCGCCGCGTGCGCGCTCTGCCGTGTCGCTCGCAGCATTGCGTGCGCGGTTGGCGGCGGTGCGGCCGGTCGCGGCCACGCGACTCGTTGCTTGGCTTGGATCGACGCCAACGTTCGCGGCGCCATCAGCAGAGCCATTGCCTTCAGCCGAGAGTGGGCCGGCATTGAGCGCGCCATCCGCCGCCCCTGAACCACCGGCATTCACATCGCGTGCTTGCGTCGCTTGCTCTTCTGCTTGGCGCGCAGCACGGCGGGCTTTACGCGCGGCCTGACGCGCTTCGCGCTCTGCACGTTGCGTCGTGCGATCGACCACGCTCGTATCCGCACCGATGTTGCCAGCGCCGCCAATGCTACCGCCGGCCGAACCCGTGGCGTTGCCGATAACGCCACCCGCATTGCCCGTGAGCCCGCCACCGCCGCCAATCAATTGTGCGGACGCCGGCGCGATCGCGAGCATCGCGGCAAGAGCAGTCGAAGCGATCAAAAGTTTGGTGTTCATTTGAAATCTCCTCAGTGCGCCGGCGTCAAATGCCGGCCTTGAAGAGAGAACGAACCGCCTATGCCGTTTCTTCCAAAAAAATTTAGCGCGCCGAGATCAGCCCGTAACCATAAACATCGTCGCGCCCCCGAGCGCCCAAATCACGCGCTTCGCCGCGCAATGCGGTAATCGCGTTCTGCGCTGCCGAAATATCCGGCGCATTCATCCGCGACGCTAAACGCGCCGCCACGATCGGCGCGGCATACGATGTTCCGCGCACGCGCCCTTCCACGCCAAGCGCCGCAAAATCCACCTGCGCGCCGCGTCCAGCCTCAATCAGCACACGATCGCGCGCATCGACGCCGGTCACGCCAACCACACCGTCATACGACGCAGGAAACAACGCCGCCGCCGCCGGCCCGTCATTGCCAACCGCCGCCACAACGAGAAGGCCACGCGCCACCAACCGCGCCACTACGGCCTCAACCACGCGATTGCGCGGCCCAACCAAGCTCACATTGATCACCGCGACGTTCTCACCCGCAAGCCAACTCATCGCTCGCGCCAACGCCGAAGAGGCGCCGCCAGTTGGTGCGCCTCCGTAAATATCCGCTGCATAAATTCGCGCGCCCGGCGCTGCGCTACTTATAAGCCTCGCAACCATACTCCCATGCGCGCCCGCAACCGGCGCATCACTCGCAAACGCCCGCGCCTCCGCGACGCGCACATCGCCAACACCGCTATCGATCAGCCCGATCCGCGGACCAACACCGGCCGCGCCGCTCTGCGAAAACCCAACAACATTGAGCGCAACGCCAGATTCAAAGTGTAAGTGATCAAAATCATAAACGCCGTTCGGATCCGCGCGCCGCAAGCGCCGCAACGCTCCACGCGTCGACATGCCCGCCGGCGCGCGCAGCGTCACCAGTGAGGCATCCGCATCCAGCGCATCCGTGCGCACGATCTGAAAGCCCTGCGTGCGCGCCTGCTCAATCGCAGGAGCATTCATCCCGAACGCCAATATCTGACTGCGCACGATCGGCATGCCCTGCGGATCGGCTTCCAGCTCCCGCCGGTGCGCCCGCAACAGATCGCGCACCTGCGTACGCCGCAAATCCTGTAGCGGCAGTTCCACTTCGCGCGTGAGATCGCCCGTCTGGTCGACAACGCCGCCCACAGTCGGCACTTGCGGCAACGGTAACGCGACCTGCCCACGCGCAGCGGGCGGCGCCACCACCGCGCAAACCAGGAACAAAAGGGCCAATACCCGCGTCATGATCACCTAACGTCCGGCGCCCGCCGGTTCTTCCATTCACTATTCGCAGATTTTGTCGGAAGAAACTGCCGACCTCAGCCGTTAGATCCCACAGAGACATGACGAGCGCCGCCGAACAGACCCGCTCAGACATCGTTGCGATGCTGCCCCGCTTGCGGCGGTTCGCGCGCGCCCTCACGGGCAGTTTGGCGGACGCCGACGACATCGTCCAAATCGCTGTGGAGCGCGCGCTAATGCGGATGGATCAGTACCAACAAGGCACGCAGCTCGATTCCTGGCTGTTCAGCATCACGCGCAACGCCTGGATCGACGAAGCCCGCTCGCGCACGCGCCGCGCCAGAGTCTTCGCGCCAGCGGAAGCGGGCGAGCAGGCCGGCTACGGCGGCGAAACTGAAGTCCACACCAAGCTCGAGGCCGACGACGTTTGGACCGCAATGCGCAAATTGCCGGAAGAGCAACGCGAGGCGGTAGCGCTCGTTTGTCTCGAAGGCCTCGCCTATCGCGAAGCCGCAGAGGCTCTAGGGATACCAATCGGCACGCTCACCAGCCGTCTCGCCCGTGGCCGCGAGGCGCTTCAGATCATACTGGGAGGCGCAAGATGAGCGTCGACAATGAAAAGCTGATGGCGTTCGCCGATGGCGAACTCACCGGCGCCGAACGCGCTGAAGTCGAAGCGGCGCTCGAACACGACGAGGCGTTGCGCGAACGATTGGCAGCGCATCAACAAATGCGTGTGCGACTTTCCTCCGCTTTCGACGGCGCACTCGCCGAACCCGTCCCGCAACACCTAACCGAAGCGGCGCAAACACCGCGCCAAGCTGAAGTCATTGATTTCGCCACCCGTCACGCCGCCAAATGGTCGGTCCGCGAATGGGGCGCGATGGCTGCAAGCGTAGCCCTTGGCCTCGTTGTCGGCGTCGGCGCCATGCAACAGCCCCAGCCGATGCTTGTCACCGCCGACAGCGGCCTCACAGCAGGCGGCGCACTGACGCAGGCGCTCGATAGCCAGCTCGCATCCGACACAGCGGCCGCTGTGCGTATCGGTCTGAGCTTCCGCAATCAAAGCGGCGACTTCTGCCGCACATTCGACCTCACCACAGGTGGCGCGTCGGGCGTGGCGTGCCGCTCCGAAAGCGGTTGGAGCATTCCGCTCATCTCCGGCAGTGCTGGCGGCGGCGAAGTGCGCACCGCTTCCGCTCCGGCCGAGATTCTCAACGCCGTCGATCAAATGATCGCCGGCGATCCGATGGACGCCGAGGCCGAACGGGCGGCTCGAGACGCGGGCTGGCGTTAGTTCATGCTGGCGTGCGGTTAAGGATCACGGCCAGGCGGTTACGGGATTTTCCAGTTGAGGCTGGTCCAGTGAGGCGAAACCCATAGCGCAAAGACCAACGCAGACGCCCCGAACTGGGTGGCAACTGAGAAGTCGCTGCCAGCATAGAGCAAGGCTGGAACGGCGAAGGTCGCAAAGCCTGACAGAGCGCCCCATCGACGCAATGACCAAGGCGCGAAACCCGACACTACCAGCGCGAGAGGCCAGGCGAAGGGCCACAGAGCCGCCACGGATTGCGAAGAAGACCCGAGAACAATCCAAATGCCAAGGGCCGTCAAAGCAAGACCACCGACCACCATTAATACCGCCAAAATTGCCATCGCCAGCGGCCTTTTGCGTTCCGACTTTGCGCGCCCTCGCGAGCGTGCAATCAGCGCCTCCGCATCGTCTGCCAGCATCACAATGCGGTTCTTGCCGAGATCGGCGCCGACCATCGCCGCCGTGATCTTCGGCGCGTGCATATCGCGGAAAAGAGGCGGTAGCGCCTTGTAGTCGAGATCACCGATGATGCAGGGCAGCAGTTTCTTGTCTTGCGCAGCAAGCTTGAACTCACGCGGCTGAAACCGGCTCTGCAGCGAATACTCATTGACGAGTGCGATCACCGCTGAGGCATTCCGGATCGCGGTGAGCGTTTGTTGCTCCCAGGAGCCACCCGCCTGTTGCCAGCGCAACCGCGCCTTTTCATCTGCCGTGAACGCGTAGGCGCTCGGATCGTAGAGCCAGATACTCAAACCACGGCCAAGCAACTCACGCACGACGGAAGTCAGCAGAGCGGGCGCGATGTCGGTCGGATAGCTGACAAAGACGTACGTGTTTTCATCGAATGGCCGGTTTGCCGCGGATGCCATGGAAGGCGTGCTCCGCGTCAGCCGCGTCCGTGCGATGTCCGAAAACTGCCCATGCGGATAGCGCTGCAAGTATGACTCGAAATCAGCCGCATCGCCGCCGTCCTTGATTGAACTCCAGAACAGCGTCTCGATCGTCAGCGCGTCCGGCGGCGGCGGCGCGGTGTGTGCGCGCACTTCCGCCTGGCGGGTCGTCAGCGCGTTGCGTAAGTCGGCCATGAAATCGGCCCACCGCAAATCCTCGCGATCGCCTGCCCAACCGGCCAAGTCCGCCGTCTGCACCAGCTCAAACGCGATCGGCCGGTCGCATGCTTCGATCAGCACGGGCATCAGCCCGCCTTTGCGCTCGCCGATCGTGGCTTCCGCGCGCACCCATTTCGATTTCACCGAGCGCGGCGACCACAACACCACAACTAGCGCCGCCTCGCGCAGATTGCGCTCGATCACCTCGTCATAGGTCTCACCGGTGCGCAGCACCGGGTCCCACCAAACGGACACGCCCTCATCCGTCAGCGCATCCGCAAACAGCTTCGCCGCTGCGCGGTCCTCGCTTTTGTAGGAAATGAATACGTCAGCCATCCGCTGCTCCCGCGCGTGATGCTAGCAAGCGGATCATGAACGCGGTAGCCCCGGGCCAAACGCCTACAGCCACGAACAAGAGACCCTCTCAATGGCACTGGGAGGGCCTCTCGTTTCTGAGACGCACACACCGTATGGACGGAGGCCAATCCCTACGATGCGCGAAGCCAACGCGTTGAGCGCAAAGGTAAAGCCACCGAATCTATCCGACCGCTACAGGCGCGCCCCATACTGACGGCAAATCATGACCGTCGATGAACTCATTCCCGAACACCTGCTGGCGCAATTTCGCGCCGGCGTGTTCACGCGTCTGGGTTGGCTCCTCGAGATCATTTTGCGGATCGGCGTGTTCTCCCGCAGCCGGCGCCTTAAGCGGATGGTGCGGGGCTGCGAGCGCCGGGTCGGATACATCTACTTTCTCACCGCGCTGCGACGCCTAAGGCATGTGCCTCAACAAAACGGCGCAAGCTCTGCGCCGCCTGGCTTTCGGCGCACGCGCTCGCGCGGCCGGCTCCTGCTCAAGCGCGCGTGGCTTCGTGACAAAACCGGCGACCTCGCTCAACGAGTCCGCCGTCTTATCGGCGCGTTCAATCAGCCCGAGCGCTATATTGCGCGCGTGCTGAAACGCCTCGCGCGCGGCGTCTGCCTGTCACGCCTCATCATCACCGCACCGTCGTTCGAGACGATTGTGCGCGTAGCGCTCGCGCCCGCGCACGCCGACTCCTCCTAGCCATCCACAAGCGCCTGATCTGCTAACCGCCTTGCGCCGCGCGCAAGCGCGGTCGCTGGCGTTGATCACAAACCCGCGAGTCACGCGTCCGTGTTTTGCCGCTGGCGTCAAACCATCAACAAACTTGCTTCACGCGGAGTGGAGCAACACCGATGGCGATATTTCCCAAAGTTCAAAGCCCTTGCCCTTACAAGAACGATCTCGCCGCTTTGATGGACGGCGACATGTGCCGCGCCTGTCACCGGCAGGTCATCGATCTCGACGGCTTTTCGGATTCCGAACGCGTCGCCTTCCTCGCCGCCTGCAAAAGCGAGGTCTGCGTCTCTTATAGCTTCCCGCTCCGCCCAGCGATCGCGGCCTTAACCGTCGCCGCACTAGGCGCACCCATGATCGCAGCCGCTCAAGAAGCGCCCGATGAATTCATCGAGATCATCGTCGGCGGCATCCTTACCCCGTCGGACGTTGAGTTCATCTCCGATGAACAAGACCTCGCAACGCCAGACGCGCCGGTCATCTACGCCGACGGCGAAGAAGCAACGGAGCAAACGGACTCCGCCGAGGAAGAAAAAGAGCTTTAGCCAAAAGAAAAGGCCCTCCGCGTTGCCGCGAAGGGCCAAGGCTATGGAGTTCGTTGCGTTAGATCATTCGACCGTGAACTGCTCCGATTGAGCGCGAACACTGGCGTCTTCTTCGCGAAGAGCCGCCATCACCCGTTGCATGCGCGGATCCGAAAGCGCCGAATTGATGCGCACCAGCGCTTCAACACTGTCAGACGAGGCGCCGAACATACGTCCGAACGCTTCGAACGGGTTTTCAACCGCCGGGTAGTAGCGCAGCTGCACACGTGCATCTTCTTCGATGCCGGCCAGCGCACGAGCTCGCGCCACCGCAACCGAGAAGCCGCCGAGGTGATCGACCAATCCGCGCTCCAGCGCTTGTTGGCCCGTCCACACACGGCCTTGCGCAACAGCGCGCACTTGCTCCGGCGTCATGCCGCGACCCTCAGCGACGAGGCCAAGGAATTGCGTGTAGGCGCGATCGATGAAACCGGCGAAAGCCGCACGTTCAGCTGGGCTGAAGCCGCGCTCGCTGGTGAACATTTCCACCATCGGCGAGCCAACCGTGACCGTCTCAGTGTTGGAGGAGAGATAGTGCTCCATGGCGGCGCCAATGATCAGCTTGCCGCCGACAACACCGATCGAGCCGGTGATGGTCGAAGGCGAAGCAATGATCTCGTCAGCGTAGGCCGAGACATAATAGCCGCCCGAGGCCGCGACATCGCCCATCGAGACAACGATATGCTTGCCACGCTCCTTAGCCGTTCGCAGCGCCGCCAGGATTTGATCCGAAGCCACGACCGAACCGCCAGGGCTGGAGACGCGGAACACGATCGCCGCCACGTCTTCATCTTCCGAGGCGTCGAGCAAAGCTTGCGCGATCGCATCGCTGTTCATTGCGGATTCGCCGCCGAACACGTCATGGCTCTCAGGGCCGGAGACGATAGCGCCTTCGCCCTGCACAATTGCGATGACGCGGCCGCCAGAATGCGTCGGCGCGCGATAATCGGCGAAGTCCACAAGTTCGGAGTTCTCGGCACGCGCCAGAGCCGCACGTTCAGCTTCTTCCGGACGGCCGATCTGATCGATCAACGTCAATTCACGCGCGCGCTGCGCGCTGAACGGCGTCGCTTCGATCGCGGCGCGTGTCGCTTCCGGCGTGATGCCACGATCGGTCGCGATGTTGGCGACCATGTTATCGTAGATGCCGTTCATCAGGCTCATCATCGATTCACGGTGAGCCGGGGTGAACGTGCGCTGCGTCAGCGTGTTCGGATACGTCTTGTAGTCTTCACGCTGCTCGAATTGCGCTTGCAGGTGATAACGCTGCAGCGTCTGGCCGAAGAACGTAACCTCAGCCGAAAGACCCATCGGTTGGAATTCGCTGGTCTCTTGCAGCCAGACTTCGTCAGAGTCCGCGATCGACATGTAGCCCGGCATGCCCATGCGGACGCCGTCGTTCTGAAGATGCGCCACCACGAACTTGCCGGACGCCCGGAACGCAGCGAGCGCTGCGCGAAGCTCTTCAGCCTGCGCCGCCTGCATGCCGCCGGTGTTGGCGCGAATGTAGATGCCCTCGACGGCGCTATCTGTCCGCGCCGCATCGATCTTGGTGAGCACGTCGAGAAGCGCGCTGCTGCTGCCGCTGAGGGACGCAAACGGGTTCGCTGGGCGTTGGTCGGTCAACGGTTCGCGCAAATCGAGCGCCAGAACCATATGAGCCGGCTGCGCCGGCTGGCCGCCGAACGAGGCCGCGAGCATGCCAAAAAGGAGGAGCGGCCCGAGAAAGAGGAAAAGGAACAGACCTGTCAGGACACCCGCAACGGTGATCAAAAATTGCTTCACGGCAGAAGACTCCACCCCGGCCCTCTGCCGGATTTATCGATAAATGATATGGACCGGGGTCGGAGGCAAGCAGAATTTTATCGAAAAATGATAAACCGGCAGCTGGGGACGCCTTCCGGCCGAGCAAAACCTTGCTGCCGCGCACTATTTTCCCCAGCCACGACATGGCGCATGATCCGACGCGGAGGGGTGCGCTCCCAATGGCTATGTCGCGCGGCAGACCCGCATTCGCCACGGACGACTGGATGCAGGAGCAGCAGCTCCGGGCAGAGGTCGAGGCTGAGGGCTGGAGAAGCCTTCGCCAGAAGCTGGCCATGCCTCAGGCGCTACCGCCGCCCCAACCGGCGCCGGCTACCCCCGCTCAAATCGTTGACCACCACCGCACCGGCAGCACCATCCTCAAGGCGCTGGTGCGCTTCATGCTGGCGGGTTTCGCGGCCTATTTGGCCTATCTGGCGGCGGTGGATTCCCGCCTTGGCGAGTTCGAGATCTGGCTGGCCGTCGGCTCAAGCTTTGTGGTCGCGCTGGCGCTTTCGATGTTCGGCGGCGCCCGCGAGTTCGTTCACATGGCCGCTGAAACCATGCGCTGGATGCTACTCGTTGGCGTTGGCCTCGGGGCGACGTATCTCGCCTTCAACTGGCCCGGCTAGGCCTGCCGTTTCGGGAAAACGGCCTCGCAAGTGGTCGGAGTAGCAAGATTCGAACTTACGACCCCCACGTCCCGAACGTGGTGCTCTACCAGGCTGAGCTATACTCCGACGCTTACGCGAGGCGCGCCTTTTACACCGTTTTACGGGACGCGCAACGCACCCCGCCAGCGGCGCTAAAGCGCCGCCTTGGCCGCGGTGAAGGCCGCCACAGCCCGCTCGACTTCCTCGCGCGTGTGGGCGGCCGACATCTGCGTCCGGATCCGCGCTTTGCCCTTGGGCACCACTGGATACGAGAACGCGATCACATAGACGCCGCGCTTCAGCAGCTCTTCGGCCAAAGCGACGGCGGGCTTTGCATCGTAGAGCATCACCGGGATGATCGGATGCTCACCGGGGAGCAGATCGAAACCTGCCGCCTCTAGCCCACCACGAAAGAGCTCCATGTTGGACTTCAGCTGAGCGCGCAGCTCGTCGCCCTTAGCCGCAAGTTCAACCGCTTTGCGCGCGCCGGCCGCGATTGGCGGCGGCACCGTGTTCGAGAAAAGGTACGGCCGCGAGCGTTGGCGCAGCAGCTCAACGATGGCGCGTTTGCCGCTGGTAAAGCCGCCGCTAGCGCCGCCCAGGGCCTTGCCGAGCGTGCTGGTGAGAACATCGACGCGCTCGATGCAATTGCGATACTCGGCCGTGCCGCGACCGCCGGAGCCGACAATACCGGTGGAGTGCGAGTCATCGACATGGACGAGCGCGTTGTAGCGCGCCGCTAAATCGCAAATTTGATCGAGCGAGGCGATGACGCCATCCATCGAGAAAACGCCGTCGGTCGAGATCAGCTTGAAGCGCGCGCCGGCCGCATCGGCGGCTTTCAACTGCGCTTCGAGATCGTTCATGTCGTTATTTTTGTAGCGATAGCGCTGCGCTTTGCAGAGGCGCACGCCGTCGATGATCGAGGCGTGGTTCAGTTCATCCGAAATGATCGCGTCTTCGGCGCCGAGCAGAACCTCGAACAAGCCGCCATTGGCGTCGAAGCATGACGGGTAGAGGATGGTGTCTTCGAACTGCAGCCACTTGGAGAGATCATCTTCGAGTTGCTTATGCACGGTTTGCGTGCCGCAAATGAAGCGGACCGAAGCCATGCCGTAGCCCCACTGCTCCAAGCCCTCGTGCGCTGCAGCTTTGATGCGCTCATCTTGCGCGAGGCCCAGATAATTGTTGGCGCACATGTTGATGACGGACGCGCCGCCAGTGACGCCAATCTCGGCGCCCTGCGGCGTCGCGATCACGCGCTCTTCCTTATAGAAGCCCGCCTCGCGAATGCCGGCGATCTCCTTTTCAACGTGCTTTTGAAATGCGCCGTACATGGCTTAAGCCTCGTCCCAGTTCAAAATGATCTTGCCCGATTTGCCTTCGAGCATCGTCTCAAAGCCCTCTTCGAACTTATGATACGGCAGGCGGTGCGTAATGATCGGCGAGAGATCGAGGCCGCCCTGGATGAGCGTTGTCATCTTGTACCAGGTCTCGAATATCTCGCGGCCGTAGATACCTTTGATCGTCAGCATGTTGAAGACGACCTTGTTCCAATCGATCTTCATCTCGCCCGACGGGATGCCGAGCATCGAGATTTTTGCGCCGTGAGCCATGTTATCGATCATGTCGCTCAGCGCATTCGGTGCGCCTGACATTTCGAGGCCAACGTCGAAGCCTTCGGTCATGCCGAGTTCTTTTTGCACGTCGCCAATCGTTTCTTTCGAGACGTTGATCGTGCGTGTCGCGCCTACTTTCTTGGCCAGCGCCAAGCGATAGTCATTGATGTCGGTGATGACGACATGGCGGGCGCCGACATGCTTTGCGATCGCTGCGGCCATGGCGCCGATTGGACCTGCGCCAGTGATCAGCACGTCTTCGCCGACCATGTCCCATTGCAGTGCCGTGTGCGTGGCGTTGCCAAAAGGGTCGAAGATTGAGGCGATATCGAGATCGATGCCGTCATGATGGTGCCAGACGTTGGCGTTTGGAATGACGATGTATTCAGCGAACGCGCCGTCGCGATTGACGCCGACGCCGCTCGTGTACGGACAAAGGTGGCGGCGGCCAGCCATGCAATTGCGGCAGCGGCCGCAGACGATGTGCCCCTCGCCGGAGACGATCATGCCCGGCTTGTAGTCGTTGACATTGTCGCCAACCTCGACGACTTCGCCGACAAACTCGTGGCCGACGATCATTGGCACTGGGATGGTCTTCTGCGCCCACTCATCCCATTTATAGATGTGAATGTCGGTGCCGCAGATCGCAGTGCGTTTGACGCGAATTTTCACGTCATTCGGGCCCGGATTTGGCTCCGGCATATCCTCGAGCCACAAACCGCGGGCGGCCTCGCGTTTGACCAGCGCTTTCAACGGCCTCTCCTCTAGATGCGGTAAGCGCGCTCTTAACCCGCGCTAAAATCCAAGTCGTTGGAAATCAGTCCATTATCGCCTACCTAGCGGAACGACAATCGCCTAACGTCAGGCACCCCGCACATGCTCTCAGTCCTAGACCTCTTTCGCATCGGCATCGGCCCCTCGAGCTCGCATACGCTCGGGCCGATACGCATTGGCAAACGCTATCTGGAAGACCTCAAGACGCATGTGGAATTAGCGCACGTCGCTAAGGTCGTCGTGGAGCTGCAGGGCTCGCTGGCGCTGACCGGCAAAGGCCACGCAACGCCGAAAGCAGTGGTCCTGGGGCTCTTCGGCCTCGATCCAGAAACGCTCGATCCGGACGTGGCGGAAGCGACGGTGGAGCGCGTCGCTGCGGAAAAGCGCGTCTCGCTGCTCGGCCAGCATGAGATCGCGTTCGATCCCGAAGCGGACATCGTCTTCGCCTATCACATCATTCCAGAGCTGCACCCGAACGGCATGAAGCTCACTGCCATCGACGCGGGCGGCGCGGCGCTGTTTGAGCAGACCTATTACTCAACCGGCGGCGGCTTCATCGCGACGGAGAAACAGCTCCGCACGCCGGCGCCCAAGGATCTGATCGCCACTGGCCGCAAGGTGCCGTTCCCGTTCGGCTCGGGCGCAGAGTTGCTTGAGCACTGCGCGCGCGAGGGCAAATCGGTCGAAGAGACTATTTACGCCAACGAAGATGCGATGCGCCCACGCGCGGAAACGGACGCGCGCCTTGATCGTGTTGCCGCGGTGATGACGGCATGCATCGATCGCGGGTTGGTGCGCGAAGGCACGCTGCCGGGCTCGCTGCAAGTGACGCGGCGCGCGCCAGCGATCTGGCGGAAGCTCAAAGATCAGCCGCAGGCGAACGAGCCGGAGCGGTTGTTCGATTGGCTGAACGTCTATGCAATGGCGGTGAACGAAGAGAACGCAGCGGGAGGCCAAGTCGTCACCGCACCGACAAACGGCGCCGCCGGCATCCTGCCGTCGATCCTTCGGCACTATTGCCTCAACGGCGAGAACCCGACGCGCGATGCGCGGCGCTTCTTGGTGACGGCGGGCGGCATCGGCCTTCTCTACAAGCAGCGCGCTTCGATCTCGGGCGCGGAGATGGGATGCCAAGGCGAAGTCGGCGTCGCCTGCTCGATGGCTGGCGCGGGGCTCGCTGCTGTCTGGGGCGCGAGCCCACAACAGGTCGCGAACGCAGCCGAGATCGGGATGGAGCACAATTTGGGGCTCACCTGCGATCCGGTTGGCGGGCTCGTTCAGATCCCCTGCATCGAGCGCAACGCCGTCGGTTCAGTGAAGGCCGTGAACGCGGCCCGATTGGCGCTGCATTCCGATACACCCAGCAAAGTCTCCCTGGACCAGGTCATCGAGACCATGCGCCAAACCGGGGCGGACATGTCGTCCAAGTATAAAGAGACCAGCCAGGGGGGCCTGGCGGTCAACGTTGTGGAATGCTGAAGGGCGCTAAAGCTCGTTTCCGCCAAAGACTTGAGATGCGTCAGCCGGGCGCTGTTGCATCCGTAAGCGGGCGCCTCTAAGTAGCCGCTTCGCCGGTTTTGGGGTGTCGCCAAGCGGTAAGGCAGCGGTTTTTGGTACCGCCATTCCCAGGTTCGAATCCTGGCACCCCAGCCATCCTTCGCGAAGCGAAGGATGGCCAGCGCAAAACCGAAATGGAAGTGACGTAACGGACCGCTTGTCAGCGTGTTGACCAGTGGGCCATGGAAAACTGCGTTTCAGAACGGAGCGATGATGGCGCGTAAGAGCTACACACCCGGTGACTTCGAACTTGTCGTCAAGCGCTCGGCCACTGGGCTTGGGTTGTTTGCGGAAAGCGAAATTCCGAAGAATTCCTGCGTCATCGAATACACCGGCGTACAGATTTCCAAGGAGCAGGAAGAAAAGAGCCGCTCCAAGTATCTGTTCGAGATTCACGCGCGCAAGACCATCGACGGCGCGCCGCGCTGGAATACCGCCCGCTACATCAATCACTCGTGCCGCGCTAACTGCGAGCCGAACATCCACAAAGGCCGCGTGTTCATCCACGCCAAGCGCAAGATCAAGCCGGGCGAAGAGCTGAACTACGATTACGGCACGAACTACTTCAAAGAGTACCTGAAGGACATTTGCGCCTGCCCGAAGTGCGAAGAAAAGCGCGCGTCGGTAAAGGCCGCAACGGCCAAGACGGCGGCACGCAAGCGGGCTGGCCAGAAGACCACCGTCAAGAAAACGTCTTCGCGTAAGGAACGCTAGCTTCTGCAGGTTGGAGCGCGGGCCTCCGGCCCGCATGCGCGCCAGGAGGCGCGCGATCCAACTTTCAGAGCGTCTTTACGTCGGCGCCTTTGGCTTTGCCGATGATCACGACTTGGCTGAGGCCGATAAAGAGGCCGTGCTCAACCACCCCTGCGATGTCCTTCAGCGCCGCGCCTAGCTTGGTGGGATCAGGAATGGCCTTGGCGTGCGCGTCGAGAATGTAGTTGCCGCCGTCGGTGATGACCGGCTCGTTGGCCTTGCCGCTGACGCGCAGAACCACTTCATTGCCCCCGCAGCCTGTCGCGCGAAGCGCTTGCACAACGCGTTCTTGCGTCATCGCAAAGCCGAAACGCGTTACTTCAACCGGCAGTGGGAAATCACCGAGGGTTTCGACCCATTTCGTTTCATCGGCAATGACCACCATCATCTTCGATGCGGCGGCGACGATCTTTTCGCGCAGCAACGCACCGCCGCCGCCCTTGATCAGGCGGAACGCGGGATCGACTTCGTCGGCGCCGTCGACGTCCACATCGATCGATGTGATCTGACTGATCTCGACGAGCGGCACCCCGACTTGTTCGGCGAGGTTCCGCGTTGCTTCCGACGTTGGCACGCCTCTAACGCGCAGGCCTTGGCGCACACGTTCGCCGAGTTGTTTGACAAAGCTCGCAGACGTCGAGCCGGTGCCGAGGCCGACAATCATGCCGTCCCTCACATAGTCGAGCGCTGCCTGGGCCGCGTTGAACTTGGCGATGTCTTCGCTCACTTATGCTCGTCCTTCTTCGCGGCTTTCGCGGCGAGCTTCTTTTCGCGGTTCTTGGCGGCCCAGCCTTCGAGGTTCACTTGTCGGCCGCGGGCGACGCCGAGCGCGCCGGCGGGCACGTCTTTGGTGATGACGCTGCCGGTGCCGGTGTAGGCGCCGTCGCCGATTGTGACTGGCGAGACCAGCGCCGTGTCCGAACCGATGAAGGCGTCGGCGCCAATGGTGGAGCGATATTTGTCGAAGCCGTCGTAATTACAAACGATCGTGCCAGCCCCGATATTCGCGCGCGGCCCAACGTCGGCGTCGCCGATGTAGGAAAGATGGCTCGCCTTCGCGCCTTCGCCGAAGTTGGAATTTTTCACTTCAACGAAATTACCGATCTTCACCTTCGGCCCAAGCTTGGTGCCGGGGCGAAAGCGCGCAAACGGTCCGATTTCTGATTTGGGACCGACTTCGGTGCGTTCAAAATGGCAGTACGCGTGGATGATGGCGGCCGCGCCGATCTTCACGCCGGTCCCGAAGAATACGTTGGGCTCGATCACGGCGTCGGCGTCGATCACAGTGTCGTAGGAGAAAAACACGCTGGCTGGATCGATCAGCGTGACGCCCGCTTCCATCGCAGCTTCGCGCGCGCGTGTTTGGAACGCTGCTTCCGCGTCGGCGAGTTGCGCGCGCGAATTTACGCCGAGCAACTCTCCCTCGCGCGCCTCGACAATGCCGACCTTTTTGCCGGCGCTGCGCGCCATGCCTGGAATGTCGGTCAGATAGAATTCTTGCTGAGCGTTATCATTGCGCAGCGTCGACAACAAATTGAACAATACCTTGGCGTCGGCCACGAGCGCGCCGGCGTTGCAGAGGTTGACGGCGAGTTCTTCCTTATTGGCGTCGCGATGCTCGACGTTCTTCACGAAGTTACCGGCGCCATCCGTGATGATGCGGCCGTAACCGGTTGGATCATCGGCGTAGAAGGCGAGCACGACCATGTCCGCGCCCGTCTGGCGCGCCGCGAACATGTGCGACAAGGTTTCGGCTCGGATGAGCGGCGTGTCGCCGAAATAGACCACCACATCGCCGTCAAAATCGGTCAGCACGCCAGCAGCCGAGCGCGCCGCATCGCCAGTGCCGCGCGGCGTCTCTTGGATGGCGGTGGATTTTTCGCCCAGAACCGAAGTTACTCGCTCGGCGAGAGCCGGCGCGTTCGGCGGAATAACCACAACCGTGCGCGCGCAATTGAGGTCACGCGCCAGCGCGATCGACCAATCCACCAACGCCCTGCCGCCCATTTTGTGCAGCATTTTGGGCGTCTCGGACTTCATCCGCTTGCCCTGTCCCGCCGCTAAAATAATCGCGGCCCGCGCCCGGCTCATGTGTTCCGACCTTGCTCGAATCCTATGGGGGTTCTAGCGCATCACTTCTTCAGAGGCATCCCATGAGCAGCGGCGAACTGGCCGACGCCACCATTGTTTTCGACCTGGACGGCACGTTGGTGGACACCGCGCCGGATTTGGTGCGCGCGCTCAACGAAACGATGGACCTGGAGGGACTGCCGCGGGTGAAGCTCGAAACAGCGCGTCAGCTCATAAGCTACGGTGCGCGGGTGCTCATTGAGCGCGCCTCGGCCCTGCACGGCGTCACGTTTTCGGTGTCTCGGTTGGATCAACTTACGGCTGAGTTCGTGACGTTTTACGCTGCCGATATCGCCCGGGAATCCAGGCCTTACGATGGCGTTCTGGACGCTCTGGATACGCTCGCGGGTCTCGGCGCCAAGCTCGCCGTTTGCACCAACAAGCGCACGGCGCTGTCCGTGCAGTTGCTCGATGCGCTGCAGATGAGCGAACGCTTTTCGGCCATCGTGGGCGCTGACGCGGTCTCTGATCGAAAACCCCATCCCGATCACTATCGTGCGGCGGTCGCGCGCGCCGGCGGCGTTGTGCGGCGTTCGGTGATGGTGGGCGATAGCGCAGCGGACGTCGCCTCGGCGCGCGGCGCCGGCGCGCCGGTTTGCGTCGTAAGCTTCGGCTATAGCGACGTCGGCGCCGAGAGACTCGGCGCCGACGTGCTGCTCCACAGATTTTCAGAGTTGGCGCCGGCCTGTCGCCGCTTGTTGGCGGCGCGCTCATAGTCCAACAGGTTTCAGCGCTTACGCGACTTCCAACAAGCCGCGCCGGCTAGGGGACGGCCGCTCGTCATCGTCGGAACGCTTGGTCGGGAAACCATTGACCATGTCGCTACGAACATCGGTGCGCGCAGAACGCATCGCCGCGATGAAGCCCGCTTCAATGAGCTTCACATCGACGTTGTAGCCCCGTTCGCGCCAGTATTCTTCAATGCGCATCTTGAGACGCCGTGCGCCATCCACATTGCAGAAATCGTGATCCATTCAGCTCCACCACATGAGTTGCTCGGTTCCGGGTTGGGCTCAGTGGCCCGGGACCGGTCGCGCGGATCTACGCTCCGCGCTTTGCGTCAGCCCCCTGACTCGCTCCCGCAGGACGTATCCTCTGCAAGAAGCGAGGCGCCGATATGGCGAGTTCGCGTCAGGAGAACAATTGCGATCACAAAGTCCTGATGCCGCAGGCCTGGGCCGCTACGTCATGGCGGTGCGTGAATACCCGTAGGGCGTTGGTGGTAGGCGAATTTTCGCGCGGCGTAGCCTCCCGAAGGCTCGCAGGTGAAAGCCATCGCCGTGTTCTTGGCCTCGATTGCCGCATCGATCATCGGCGCCGCGATTCTCTGGCGAGCGAACAGCCGGCGCTCACTCCATAGGGGCTAGTGGTCCTTGTGATCGTGGAGAAAGCGCGCGATCTCCGATTTGAGGCGTGCGCCGTCTCCTGATCCGTGCGGTGTCGATGCTCGAATGAAGATGGCCCGCTGAAGATCGGTGGGAATGGTATTCCACTCCCCAAGCAGAGCGGCGCCCAGCCGGGTCAGGATGCGCAACTCGGCTTCGTCCAATGAGTCAGCGGCTTGGGCGGCGCGACCCAGCCCGCCGCCCTCACCTTCCCAGCGCGCCAAGGCCCTCTGGCGCTCCTCCGATGAACTTTTCGCGTTGGACATCGCTATCGCTCCTCTTGAGACGCGCTGAGAAAATTTGCCCCGCCTCAGATTGAGGTGTTCGAGATTTCGTTCCGCGATTTGCCTGCGTACACCTCCGATTTCGACGACTACTATTCCACGGTGGCGCGCGCGTTCAAGGACGCGATCCTCTTCGCCAGTCCTGAATGCAACCGCTCCATTCCTGGCGCACTCCAGATGCAATTCAGTTTGACGACCATCGCGCGACCTACGTACGCCCGCCGATGTTGCAGACGGACGAAGAGAATTCAACGCGTCCATCGGTTCCATTCAACGCATCTGCCGGTGAGCGAAATAAAACCCGCGCAGCACGGTATTGGCCAAGCACGCGCAGGGACTCATCCGTCACGCAATAGGCCCACCATCGTCACGGGTGACTATAACGACTGCCGATCGCGGCCAGGAATTGCCACCATCGGGGAAGTGCGATGTCGGCGGCTCACCGCTCCAACGCAGCGTTGAATAGTCGACGCCCGCGACATTGTTGGCGCCCGGATGCTGGATGGCGCAGAAGAATGCGCGCTCATCCGGCGCCATTATCGGCCCGCAGATCTCAGAGCCAACAGGCCCGACAAGAAAGCGCTTGAGCGGCCGCGGCCGCTCCGAGGCCACCGGCGTCATCAACACGCAATCGTTGCAATCCTCGAAAACAAAGTCGCTTCCATCGGTCGCGATCCAAACGCGATGCGAGGAGTCGATGAACATGTTGTCGGGGCATGCGAAGCGCGCGCCGCTGGCTGTCTGCTCGCCTTCGTACGTAGTGGAGACGAATGCGGGCGCGCCGCCGCCGCGGGTCCGCGCGGTTGGACGTTCGGCATCTGGGTCGCCGCCCATCACAAAGATGTCCCACGTAAAGCTGGTCGCGCCACAATCGCCGCCTGCCTCATCAAAACGCAGGATGTGCCCCGCGAGGTTGCTCTGCGCCGCGTTCGGGCGATCAGGGTTGTCGCGGCGCGGGTTACCCGGATGCGCGAAGCCACGCTCATTGTTGTTCGTGCAAGCGATCAAGACTGGGCCAAGACCTAGCAAGTTTTCATCTTGCAGCGCTTCGATGTCTTCCGGGCGGTCCATCGGTGTGGCGCCCAGCAGCCGCGCTGCATCGCGGACCCGAACCAGCGCATCGGCCTCATCTCGAAAGCGGACCGGCGACCCTTCCGCTTCAGCCGCCGCGTTCGCCGCCGCTGCGTTGATTGCGATCCAGCGGCCGCCGCCGTCTTCCTCCAATCGCGCCACGTAAAGCTGGCCGTCGTCGAGCAAATCCATGTTCGCGGCGCGATCTGCCGGATCGAAGCGCCCGCGCGTGACGAACTTATAGATGTGCTCGTCGCGCTGATCGTCGCCCATATAGACAGCCACGCGACCATCTCGCGTCAACGCCGTCGTGGCGCACTCGTTCTTCTTGCGGCCAAGCGCTGTCCGCTTCTTTGGCGTAGAGGTTGGATCATAAGGATCGATTTCGACCACCCAACCATAAAGCGACGGTCCATGCGGGTTTTGCGCGATCCGGAATTGACGCGGCGTCTTATCGACAAAGCCAAAGCCTGGATAACCGAACGAACTCGCATCGAGTGCAAGCGCTGGGTCTTCTAGCAGCAGCGCTGTCGGCAACGAGCCCACGAACAATCCGTCAAAATTCTCTTCCGCCGTCAGATACGTTCCCCAAGGCGTCAGTCCTCCGGCGCAATTCGCCAGCGTACCGCAGCGCACCGCATTTGCCGGCGCATTGCTTCCGTGACCCGCAGGTTCAGAGCCGTTCACAATTGCCGACGCTGCCACGATCCACGGATGGTTCGCGGCGGGTCCGCTGAACACCACCGGCGTAAAAGGCGTGATCCGCCGGTTGCGCCCCGTTGTGGAGGTGCTCTTCACCACGCGCCACGCTGCACCATCGCGCGCAAGATCAACAATGCTGACGCCAATTGCCGCGAACATCGCCTCAATCTGCCCGCCCGTAAGGTCTCGCAGTGAGCGAAGCGACGGATATGCGAGGTCCGGCGTGATGTATTCGTTGTTCGCGCACAGGATCATGCGATCTTGAGTCTTTGGCGGTGGATACGTATAGTCCGCCGCGAAGAGCGCTAGAGCATTTCCGTGATTTTCCGATTCGGAATTGGGATTCACAAACGCGCCGAACAGTGATTCGATTCGCCTCGCTGGAGGCGATGAATGGCGAAGGCTTATGATCAGGATTTGCGCGATCGGGTGATTGCGACGGCGG
>JANPCV010000068.1:0-37189 GCA_031431115.1 Caulobacteraceae bacterium | reverse complement strand
AATCTCTCCGGGGTCGCCACTCCTCTCGGAAACCGCTTTGGTTTCAACGAGGGTAGCCAATCGAATTTGCGAGGTTAGCCACTCGGCGTTCGCTGGGCGTTTCTACTTCGCTAGAATCGGCACACCGTTGCGACATGGATTTACTCGCTTTTGATCGGTGGGCTTGGCATCGGTTCACTCCTAACGTCGGCGGTCAGCCACATACTCAATCGCGGCGCCGCGAGACGTGATCGACTGTACGCA
This sequence comes from Caulobacteraceae bacterium, assembly GCA_031431115.1. Classification (GTDB taxonomy): domain Bacteria; phylum Pseudomonadota; class Alphaproteobacteria; order Caulobacterales; family Aquidulcibacteraceae; genus Vitreimonas. The sequence goes on along the minus strand of JANPCV010000068.1, from coordinate 36,946 downwards.
GAAAAACGCGAGACGTTTATCGGGCTGTTGGACGCGCTCCGCGAAGCTTCGTTGACCCCATCGCCCGCCGCTTCCAAAACTTATGGATTGTGGCAAGCGCGGTGCGAGTTGTTCGCCTCCAGCGACGTGGCAAAGTACGCGCGCGATCTCATGGACACTCCACCCAAGAACCGAGAGCGCCACTATGAGTCATTGATTGAAGCAATGAAGACCGACTTGCGGAACCACGCTTAGTTAGCCGTTCTGAATGAGACGAGCGATGGCGGCGCGCGCCAGTTTCTCTTGCTCCGCCGCCTTCGTGTAGCATTCGATCTCGCGCAATGACGCATGGCCTGTAATCGCCGCGACTTCCTTAGACGAACATCCGGCCAAATAGCGGAGGCCAAAGCCCTCGCTTTTCTAGTTAGAACGCCGCGCTGAGGCCGACGCGGTATGATCGCGGTGAGCCGGGCATGATGTTGGTCGCGCTGTGGGCGTTGATGAAATATTCTTCGTCTAGGACATTTTCGACGTTGAGTTGGACGCGCAAATTGTCGTTGATGTTCCAGTACGCGGCGGCATCGACGCGGGTGTAGTCCTCGAGGACAACGTTGCTTGCGGGCGTCGCCAGATTTTCGACCGTGGCGAAGCGCTCGCCCACATAGATGACGCCCAAACCCGCGCCGAGTGATGGCGTGAAGTCGTAGCGATTCCAAATCGAGAACGATTGCTCCGGTGTTTGCGCAAGACGCGCGCCTGCACGAATTGTAGCGGACTGGTTGGTGAGAATTTCGCTGTCCTGATAGGCGTAGCCACCAACAACGTGCCAATTGTTGGTGATGTCGCCGCTCAGGCCGATCTCATAACCCTGCACGTCTTGGCCATCGACAAGGATGAGCTGCGCCGAGTTGAGCGGATCGGTGATGGCGACGTTGGTGCGTTGCAGCTGATAGATTGCGCCGGTGAGCGATAGCGCCGGTGTAATATCCCACTTCGCGCCGAGCTCGAGATTCTCCCACTCTTCCGGATCGAGCGCGGCGTTGGTTGCGTTCAAAGACGCAAGCTGCTCACCTGCCCGCGGCACGAACGTTCGCGAATAGCTCGCGTAGATCGATGCGCTCTCAACCGGCTTGAAGATAAGCCCCACGCGCGGCGACCACAGATTGTCCTCGGCGCTGAACTGCGCGCCGGTGCGATTGTTCGTCAGCTCGGACTCGAAGCGATCGTAGCGAACGCCGATCAATGCTTGCCAGTGCGGCGATAGCTCGATCTGATCTTGCAGGAAGGCCGCATATTGCGTGGCCGTGCCGTGATTGTCGGCATCGGTGGCGCTTTGCCTGAACTCGATCGGCCCAGTGTAGCGCGGATTGCTCACCGACACTGTGATCGACGTGGCGGTTGGCGAGATCGCAGTGAAGTATCCGGTCGAGCGGACATTGTCCGTGATCTGCCGGCCGAACTCCACACCGGCTAGGATCGTGTGCTCGATCGAGCCGGTCGATATGTCGAACGTCAAATCCGTCTGGTTGAAAAAGGAATTGCGATCGGTGGCTTGATTGTAGGCCTCGATGGCGACGTTTGCGCCGCCGCCCGAAGTCGCGCCTGCAAAGACATTTTGATAGAATTTGTCGTAGATGCCCCAGCGCGTGTGGTTGGTGATGCGCGCGCCGCCGTTGAACTCATGCTCAAAATGCAGATTGAGCGCGTTCACCGTGGTGGTCGTCGGACTGCGGGCTGGATCGCCGAAAAACGTGCTCGGATCGACATTCAGTGGCCGGCCGTTGAAGCTTGAAACACCACGATCGGCGACGAACTCATAATCGTAATATTCGTAGCCAACCCGCAGCAGTGTCGATGGATCGATCTGCAACAGGAACGTCGGGTTGATGCCGTTACGCTGGTAGGTCACGTCATCGCGATAGCTTTCGGAATCCTCATAGATTCCGGTTACGCGGAATGACGCCATCTCATCAATGGCCATGCCGAAATCGCCGGTGACGCGTCCGCCGCCTTCGCCCGAAAATTGCGCAGTCAGCGCATGAACCTCTTGGCCGTTGGCTTGACGCGTCACGCGGTTGAGAATGCCGCCGCCACCGCCGCGACCGAAGATCATGCCGTTGGAGCCGCGCAGAACATCGACGCGCTCGATGTTGTAGAGATCGCGATAATATTGAACGTCGTCGCGCACGCCATCGACGAACATATCAGCCGTCGAGGCGTTGCCGCGGAAGATCGGCGTGTCGCGATTGCCCTCGCCTTGCGCGAACGAAACGCCAGGCACGTAGCGCACGGTGTCGGCGAGGTTCTGTGCGGCGCGATCGCGGATCTCCGCTTGGGTGACGACCGCGACCGACTGGGGCACATCGATGAGCGGCGTGTCGGTCCTGGTGGCGGTCGAGGTTTCCATGGCGCGGTAGCTGCGCGGACCGATCACCGTGATCGTGTCAGCCGTGGCGGTTTGGGCTGCCGCGCCGCTCGTAAAGGCAGCGCTGATCGCTGCGACCGCGCAAGCGAAACGGAGCGCGCGGCCCTTGTTCCGATTGATTCTCATATGCATCCCCACCGTGGTGGCGGGTCTGTAACGCCTTTGAGAAGCGTTCTCAACTGATTTTGCGCAACTTGCGCGGCGTTTGGGCGTTGGCCGCAGGAGCTAACCAGGAGCCGCTCCCATGACTGACATCAAAGACATCAAAAAAGACGCCGAAGTGATTGGCGCAGACGGCGTACACGTCGGCACCGTCGATCACGTTTCCCACGATAGGATCAAGCTCACGAAAAAGGACTCTAGCGACGGTCACCATCACTACGTCGATAGCGGGCTTGTCGCTTCGGTCGAAAATGGTGTGGTGCGCCTATCAGCTACCGGCGCGAACGCGATTACGCTGGAACAACGCTGAGTTTAGCGACGGATCGGGGCTGGGAGGTTCTCAGCTCCGATCGCGATGCTCAGTCCAGGTCACAACTTTGATAATAGCATTCATCGCCGTCGTTGAACTGACCGTAATAGTCGGCATTGCGCGCTGAGAGCTCGTCGGTGACGTTGATGTCGTCGTCGAGGTTATCAGCGCCATCCCAACCATACATGTCCGCAAACGGGTTGCCGAACAGTGGGAATGACGTGGCGCGCAGGCCGGCTTCATAGCGGCCACGCCAAGTGAATTGCCGCGATGTTGAGCCATTGGCGAAAAACTCAATAGCCTTGCCGGGACGTGTGATTTGAATTTCGCGGCCGTTGCTCAACGTGATGATGACGCTGCCCTCAGCGAGAATGGCGAACATGCGCCCGTCCATCACCAGAAAATCCACGATGGTGCCGCGAACGCCAATGGTCGCGACGGGCGTTTGGATCGAGTAGCTGCGCGGATCTTGGCGGCCAGAAATGAACCGTAGCGCGCCGTTGGTCAGCGAAACAGCGACATCACCGGTCGAACGGCTCGGATCATACACATAGCGATCCAGCCGAATTTCAGAACGCGGGCCAACGCTCAGCGTCGTTTGATCGGCGAACAGCAATTGCGCGACACTGTTGGCGCCAGTGCGCACAGTTTCGTTTTCGAACACCGCCGCGCCGGCAGTCAGCGTTCGCTGTTGCTGCGCGAGTGTGCCAGTGACTTGGTTGCGCACGCCAGCGGCGACGCCAATGCGGGACGCGGTTTGCGCTTGCGCGTCCACCGCGAGCACCATTGCGAAAAGGCAGGCGCTGAATGCCAAAATTGATGCGCGCATCGTTAACCCACCCTGGCCCGCTAGGGGCGTTCGTTGTCCAAGTTATCGGCAGAATGCGGCAATTGGCAATGATTTCGCAGCGTCTTCGCTCTCGGCGGGCGACGAGTGCTCAAAAGTTGCACCACGAGGCGAACTCGCTCTCCAAAGAGAGTTGACCGCTTGAACAAGGTTACAACGCTCCTACTATCGCCGCGCCTCTGAAGCCGTGGGAACTTGCGATGGGAACTCGGGGAACATTAACCGGCTTTTGCCGCGCCCTGCTGCTTGCAGCCAGCGTCAGCGTAATTTCGATCTCGTCTGTTTTTGCACAGGATCTCGGAACGCTCAGCGATCAAATCTTGGACAATCCGCAGGATGCGGAACTCAACTTTGAATATGCGCGCTTAGCTGAAGAGCAGGGCCATTTGCGCTTGGCGCTCGCCGCCTATGAGCGCGTGATGATCAACGATCCCTCGAACGAGGCGGCGCGTCGCGGCTACGAGCGCATCCGGCGCTTGATCGAGCCGCCGTTCACCACGCTCAACACCGAGATTGGCGTGCGCTGGGATTCCAACGCGCTCAACTCCGATCTGAATGAGCAAGACGCGTACAGCTATTTCGCGCGCGGCACGTTGATCGACGAACGCAATTTGGGCGGCCGCCATTGGCGCTCGATTGTCAATCTCGAGGCCGAGACCACACCGGACATCAGCGAACTCGATCGTCTTTATCTCGGCGTCCAAACTGGGCCGCTTGTTTACGTTGCGCCGCACGTTGCAGCGATCCCGACGATCGGCATTGGCGTCGCAACTTTGGACGGCGATCACTACTTCAATGACTACAATGTCGGGCTGACGGTTGAGGGCAAAAGCAGCGGCATTTCGTATTGGACACGGCTGCGCGGCGGTTATCGCCAATACAGCGACGACTCGGTCGCAGACGAAGGGCCGTATGCAGAATTGATCGGCGGCGTTTCGATCCCGCGCATCCTGAGCGATAGCGATACGCTGGTTGTCATTCCGTGGGTGCGTTGGAGCGACGTTGAGGGCACGACCTTCACCTTCCTGGGCGATCTTTCGCCGGGCCAGTTCATCGAGTACGGCGCCGAGGCAACCTACAATTATCAGGTCAACGAGAAGCTCATTCTCTCGGCCGGCGCGACGGCGCGTCAGCGCGATTACAATGAGACATTCGTTTTCAGCGAAGAGCGTGAAGACTTCTTCTTTGCGCCGGAAGCGGCGGTAACAGTGCAAAACTTCGCGCCGTGCGAATGCGCCGTACGCCTCAGCTATCAGTATCGCGACAACGACTCCAACGACCCGTTCTCCGAATTCAACGGCGACCGCATCCAGCTCTCGCTGCGGACCCGGTTCTAGGCGCTACTTCTCTTCGAGATCATAGACGCCGTCCCAGTCACTAGGCTGGGCGGCAGATAGCGTTGCAATCCGCTTTGCATAAATCTCATAGAGGTTCGCGAGCGGCGGAAGATTGCGCTGGCGCAGGTTCGTGAGCGCGCTGAGCGCATCCTCCCATAGCCCTGCTCGGTAGGCGACAAGAAATCCATCATGCGCGACGCGCACTTCTGCGGCGGCGTCGCCTGATAGAACGTGCGCGGCCAATGTGAAAATCCGCGTCGGCGCAGCGCGGCCTTTCAGCCGCACGAGATCGAAATCGACGAATTCCAAGCTAGGGACGCGCCGTACGGTTTCTTCGCTCGCTACCAATGTCAGACCATAGAACTTGGACAGACTTTCCAAGCGTGAGGTGATGTTCACGTTGTCGCCGATGGCGGAGTAATCGTAACGCTGGTGCGAGCCAAGATTGCCGACGCAGCATTCGCCAGAATTGAGACCGATACCGATCGCCACATCCTTGAACGCCGCGCCGCGCGCTTGCGCTTCCGCGCGCCACTGCGCGTTGAGATCGCGCATGCGCGCTGCAATCATGGCGGCCGCCTCACTGGCGCGGCGCGCGTGATCGGGATCATCCAGCGGCGCGTTCCAGAACGCCATGATGGCGTCGCCCATGTATTTATCGACCGTGCCGCCCTGTTCGATGATGATGTCTGTGAGCGGCGTCAGCAGGCTGTTGATGAAGGAGGTCAACTGCTCGGCCGTCATGCCCTCGGAAATCCCGGTGAAGTTACGAACATCGCAGAAGAGCAAAGTCAGATCGCGAACCTCGCCGCCAAGCGCCAAGCGATCTGGATGCGCGACCAGCTGTTTGACCACGTCCGGCGCCACATATTGATTGAAGGCGCGGCGTATCTGCGCGCGCTGACGTTCGGTGCGCTGATAGAGAAACACTGACGAAGCCGTTGCAAAGAGAAACGCGGCTGCGGCCGGGAAAATCGGATCGAACAAGTAGCCGCCGCTCTGAAACGCCAACATGCTGATCGCAAACAGCGCGATGACGACACCGCCGCCAACCAACGCGCCAAGGCCAGCTGACAGACGCGGCGCGGCCAAAGCAATCAGCACAATAGAAGCGAGCGCGGCAAGAAGTTCGATCGCCGGCGCGATCTCGGGGCGGGTTAGAAAACGCCCGGCCAGCATTTGCTCGATCACCTGCTCATGCACTTCGACGCCGGGCACAGAAGCATCGAGCGGCGTCGCTCGCAGATCCATCAGGCCAGGCGCTGTCGCACCGACCAGGACAATTTTGCCCGCGACTTCGCTCGCGTCGAACGCGCCCTCGACAATGCGCCATGCTGGAATGTAGCTCTCACGATCGCCGTGCCGGAAATGGATGGACACGGAGCTCTGCGGATCGGTGGGAAAGAGACGATCACCCAACCGCACGCCGAGCACGCCGGGGCGCTCACCGCCGAAGCTTTGCACCACGTACGTGGATTGCTGTTCGGAAACGCGCAGCGCCTCAAGCGCCAGCGACGGCACGACTGTGAGATCGTGAGCCGCAAGCAGCGGCACGCGGCGGATCACCTGATCGCGATCGGGGATCCAGTTGATGAAGCCAAGCCCCTGCGCCGCATCGCTCAGCGCTGGAAGATTGTCGGAAAAGCCTGAGTAGCGCGACAGGCTAGGCGACGGATCAGGACCTCGTGTGGCCATGCCCGCCTTTAACGGAAACATCTCTGTCGTCGGCTCAGATTGCATCGCCGCAGCGAGCACAACCGGATTGCGTGCGATCGCTTCGGCGAACTCGCCATCGTGCGTGGGCCAACCGGCAATGACGTTGCGGATGCGCGCGCTGCGTTCAGGCGGCATCCACGCCAGCATTTGCTCGGGCGATGTGCGATCCGGCTCGGCGAACAGAACATCAAACACGATAGCGCGCGCGCCCTGTGCTCCGAGATTGTCCGTCAGCCGCGCGAGCACCGGGCGCGGCCACGGCCACTGACCCAAGCGCACAAGCGATTCCTCATCGATTGCGACGATGCGAACTGGATCACCGGCAACCGGCTGCGCCGGCGAGAGGCGCTGATACGTATCGAACACGATCGAGCGCATCGATGTGAGCACGCCAGGATTGGCGATGAACACGGCCGTGGTAACGACGGCAAAAAACAGCGCGAGCAGCGAATAGCCACGCTGTTGCAGGCTTTTGGCGCCCGCCCGCAGCAACGATCCGCCTGTAGTGTTAGCCAACCCCGCCTCCGCCTGTTCCACGCGAAGTTACATACACGCGATCGTGCGTGATGACAGTGGTTCGCTTCACGCGCTCCAGAGCGCCGCTTTTGGCGCTCTGGAGGTCGTTGCGCTTAGCCGCCGCCGAGGATGAAGTCGCTCTGCGTGATGATGTTCGTGCCCGAACCGCTGACGCCCATCAAAGTGATGATGTCGGCGCCATCGATCGTCACTTGGGTGTCGGCGCCAAGGTCCACGATGCTGACACGCGCCGCGAAATTCGACGCCGTGATGCCATAGGCGGTGAGATCAAGAAGATCTTGGCCGCCGGCTGGGTTGGCATCGAAGCCGGTGATGGTGTCGTGACCGCCGCCGGCCGTGAACAGGAACACGTCGTCGTTAGAGCCGCCGTTCATGAGCGGAAGGCCGCGGCGCGCTTGCTCCGCGTCCCTTCACCTGTTTCAGTGTCCCCAACTTGAGGGGACGGCTATGGCTCGCTTGAATTCGCGCACGATCGTTGGGGCGCTCCTGGGCATTGCGCTCATAGGAACCAGCGCGTCGGCGCAAGATGCACCAGCGCGTGATCCAAACTTTGGCCGCGGCGAGCGGGTTTCGGGCGAGAGTTTCGCGACACGCTCACCGGTGATCGCACCACATGGCGCGGCGGCGACAGCGCATCCTTTAGCCACGCAAACCGCCATCGACGTTTTGCGCTCCGGCGGCAGCGCGATTGATGCAGCGATCGCCGCGAACGCGATGCTCGGCCTGGTCGAGCCGACAGGCAACGGCGTCGGCGGCGATATCTTCGTAATCGTCTGGGACCCGCGCACGCAGCGCCTCTACGGTTACAACGGCTCCGGCCGCACACCGCGCGGCATGTCGCTGGCGGAGATGCGCCGCGAAGCGCGCCGGCGCGGCAATCCAAATGCCGTGCCGAGCTTTGGCGCCGCGAGCGTGAGCGTGCCTGGCGTCGTCGACGGCTGGTTCGCGCTGCACGAACGCTTCGGCCGCAAGCCGATGGCGGAGCTTCTGGCGCCCGCAATCCACTACGCACGCGAAGGCGCGCCGATCCCCCAAACGATTGCGATGTATTGGGCAAACAATCGCCGGCGGCTCGAAGGCGAGTTCGCTGCGGGCCGCTTGCAAGAGTACGACAATGCTTGGCAGACGTATTTCTGCGACCAGGCGATCGTTGAGCGCAATGCAAATGGCGCGATTGTCGCGCAGCGGCTGCGTCGCGATTGCGAAGGACGCACGATGCCTGATGGGCACGGCCTCTTCACCAATCCGGATCTCGCCAACACGCTGGAGCAAATTGCGACTGGCGGACGCGATGCGTATTATCGCGGCCCAATCGCGCGCACGATCGACGCTTACATGCGCCGCATCGGTGGCTGGCTGCGTTATGACGATCTCGCACGCCATCAAGGCGAGTGGGTCGACCCCATCTGCGCGCCGTATCGCGACGTCGAAGTCTGCGAGCTGCCGCCCAACAGCCAAGGCGTAGTCGCGCTGCAAACATTGCGCATCCTCGAAGGCTACAATCTGCGCGACATGGGCTTCCTTTCGGCAGATTCGCTTCACACGCAGATTGAGGCCACGCGCCTCGCATTCGCCGATCGCGCACAATTCTACGGCGATCCGGCGTTCACGCACTTCGACACGCGCCGCCTGCTAACGGACGAATACACAGCCCAACGCCGCGCCATGATCTCCAACGATCGCGCCATGCCGCCGCCGCCGCACGCGGAGCTGCGCATCGATGGCGACACCACTTATCTCACGACGGCGGATTCCGACGGCATGATGGTGTCGCTGATTCAATCCAACTATCGCGGCATGGGTTCAGGCCTCGTGCCCGACGGCCTCGGCTTCATGCTGCAAGATCGCGCCGAACTTTTCTCGCTGCAAAGCGGCCACCCAAACGTTTACGCGCCGGGCCGCCGCCCCTTCCAAACCATCATTCCCGCGTTCGCGCTACGCAACGGCCAACCATGGCTCTCGTTCGGCGTGATGGGCGGCGACATGCAACCGCAAGCGCACGTGCAAATCATCGTCAACATGGTCGATTACGGCTTGGACGTGCAGGCCGCTGGCGATGCGGCGCGCTATCGCTTCTACGGCGGCGCAGAGCCAACTGGCGATGAACCCGATGGCGTCGGCTTCGTCGCGACCGAGAACGGCATCCCACTCGCTGTGCGCGCAGAACTTGAACGGCGCGGCCATCGCCTGCGGCCCGCCGATGGCTCGTTCGGCGGCTATCAAGCGATCATGCGCCATCCCAACGGCGTCTACGAAGCCGCCACCGAAATGCGGAAGGACGGGACGGCGGGCGGGTACTGAGCAAACTCCCCCCCTCTCGAGAGGAGGGGGTCGGGGGGTGGGGTGAAGCACGACGTTTCGAAAGCTTGCACGATGACGTCACGCAGAATGTTTTCGCTTGGCGCTTCACCCCGCCCCCTGCCCCCTCCCCTCATGGGGAGGGGGTTCGCACTACCCGTTGCCCTCACGCTGCTCGCATCATGCGGGCCACAGATCGGCGATTTGGAGCGCGGCGAAGAAGGACGGGTTGCGCGCGTTTTTGGCGGCGACACGCTGCTGCTCGAAGACGGCACGCGCGTTTTTCTAGCCGAGATCGATGCACCGAGCGGCGAAGCACCCTACGCGGCGCAATCGCAGGGTGAACTCGAAGCTTTGGCTCTGCACCGCGACATTCTGCTCAGCTACGGCGGTGAACGCCGTTGGGTCGGGCGTCCGCGCGAAGGCGAAGAGGCGCCGCGCGAAGCAGCCATCGCGCATGTGTTCGTGAAGAGCGAAGGCGGCCGCTGGTTCTGGTTGCAGCACGAATTGGTATCGCGCGGCGCGGCCTACGTGTGCGCGCGGCCAAACAATCATGCCCGCGCCGCCGAGCTCACCGCGCTGGAGACACGCGCACGCGCAGCGGAGCACGGCATGTGGGCAGAACGCGCCTATCGGCCCGCGACGGTGGGTGCAGCCGCGGCGGCGGCGACTGAAGCGAACGCCAATTGCATCCGCGGCGAGGCGCCATTTCGAATCGTAGAGGGCCGCGTTGCAGAAGCGCGGGCATTTGACCGGCGCGCCTCGCTACGCATGGAAGGCGCCGATGAGCCGCCCTTCTCGGTGGTCGTGTTCGGCGAGAGCTTCGCGAACTGGGATGGCCCGCCGCTTGCGTCGCTCACGGGCGCGCGTGTTCGCGCGCGCGGGCCGCTTGGTGTGTTTCGTGACGAACCACAGCTGTGCCTCGAGCACTCCAGCCAGCTCGAAATCATCGCCGAGTAACAAACCTAACACTACAATCGCCGTATCTGCGGACCCTCGCCACCACGTTCCGCCAGCGCCGTAAGCGCCCACACCAGCGCATCGGCGCGATCGAGCGATGAATCGCCCTCGCTCGCGCCCAGCGCCATCAAGTCTTCTTCGAGCGCAGTGAACACGCCGCAATGCGTAACCCGTCCCTGCTCATAAAGCGCCGCGACCGGCTCGGCGCGCACGCGCTTGCCGTGACGCGCGCTTACCAAACGGATCGGGCAGCGCACATCAGCCTGCGCCAACGTCGCGCGCACCATGTGTCCGCCCTGATTGGCCTCCGCGATGATCGCCGACGCGTTATGCGCCGCCGCTGCCTCGGCCACACGGCTCGCCCAGCCCAGCGGCGACAAGCCTGAGGCAGAGCAATCGTCGAGCACGTAATAGCGATCGCCTTCGCGCGCCGCGACGACGATCCCGCACGCCGATCCGCCAACCGACGCCGGCAGATCGACGCCGACAAAAACGCGGTCGAAGGACGATGGCCGGGCGCCACGCGCACGCACCACATCGCTGGCGCTGAACAACGCGCCATGCAGCCGCCGCCGCGCTGTCTCGTAGCGCGGGCGCTCGCGTCCCGGCAAATTGCAAAGACCAGACACGCCGTGGATCATCACTTCGCGTGCATCATGTTGTGTCGGTGCAATCAGAGCGAACACGCCGCCTGGCGAGGCCGCTGCGCGCGCGGCAAGCCATTCAGCGCCCGCACGCGTCTTGCCCGCACCGCGTCCTCCCTGGAAGAGCCATGTCGACCAATTCCCATCCGGCGGACGCTGCGCCTCGTGCGCGATGCGATCCCACGCGCTCACGATCGTGTCGTCCGCTCCCGCTATAACCTGCGCGGGATCGGGCAGCGCCAACAATGGCGGCGGCGTTCGCGGCAGCGCCTTGCGCCATTTTTCGAGATAAGCGCGCTTTTCCAGTGCAGCCAAAGTCATCCCGTAATAGTCGGCGACCTGGCGCGCGCTGCAATCACCCTCCTCATAATCGCGCCGCGCCGACACCCACGTTTCCGGCGGATGTAAGCGGCGATGGCGATAGAGAGTAGGGTTCGCGTTCGATTCTTCGGCAGAGTCATCATCCATGCGGAAAGTATAAGCCCGCCAGAACTCAGCCGGATTGATTGCGGCGTGCGCCTTACGTATCAGCCAAAACACGCAAGCGGTGCGTAGATAACGGCCTCCCGTATCCCCGCTTTCGGTTAGCTGACGTATCCCGCAGCGACCGGATCACCGACGCGCGCGATCAAGGCGCGGCGCAACTTCTCCAGCGCGTTGCCTTCAATCTGGCGCACGCGCTCTTTCGAGATGCCCAAGCGCTCACCGAGCGCTTCCAGCGTCACCGTATCTTCCTCAAGCTTGCGCTCACGGATGATCAGGCGCTCGCGCTCGGAGAGCTCCGTCATCGCGTCTTTCACCAGAGCGGCGCGCGCCATGTTGTCATGCGATTCCATCACGTCCGCTTCCGGACCTGCGGCGTCGTCAGCGAGCAGATCCTGCCACTCGCCATCGCCTTCATCGGTGAGCGGCGCGTTGAGCGAACGGTCGGGCGCAAACAACCGCGCAGCCATCGCTTCAACATCATGCTTCGGCACGCGCAACGCTGTCGCGATCTTCGATGTCGCTTCAGCGCTCATCACCGCGTCGCCGATATCACCAATGCGCGCACGCAGGCGACGGAGGTTGAAGAAGAGAGCCTTCTGCGCCGACGTCGTGCCGGTGCGGACAATCGACCAATTGCGCAGCACGAAATCTTGCATCGCCGACCGGATCCACCACGACGCGTAAGTCGAGAACCGCACTTCACGATCCGGCTCGAACCGCATCGCCGCCTGCATCAGGCCCACATTGCCCTCCTGCACCAAATCGCTGAGCGGCAAGCCGTAATGGCGAAAGCGCGAGGCCATCGCGACGACCAGGCGCATGTACGCCATGGTCAGCTCATGAAGCGCGCGTTCATCGCGGTTGTCACGCCAGCGTCGCGCCAAGTCTCGCTCGTGCCCCACTTCAAGCATCGGCTTGCGCATCGCAGCGCGGAAGAAGCGCTGAGCGCCTCGTTGCAGTTCAGATGTTTCAGATAGCGCCATGGTATTAGATACGCTCCAGCGTGTGACAGGTTCACATGCGCGGCGCGCTTAGCGCGACGTGTGCAGATTACGAACGCGTCACAGGCGGAAATGGCGCCAAAGAAAAAGCCGGGCACAGGGCCCGGCCTTTCCGTAATCAGTGATGTGGCCGATTAGGCGGCGGCTTGCGCCTGCTTCTTCGAAGCCAGCGACGCTGTCACCTTCTGCACCGCGTCATCGCGGCTGACCTTTTCGACCGCCGCCAGTTCGCGAGCCATCCGGTCGAGGGCGCTCTCATAGAGTTGGCGCTCTGAATAGGATTGCTCCGGCTGATCGGAGGCGCGGTGAAGGTCGCGGACCACTTCGGCGATCGAGACGAGGTCGCCCGAGTTGATCTTCGCTTCGTATTCTTGAGCCCGGCGCGACCACATGGTGCGCTTGATGCGGGCGCGGCCTTGCAGCGTCTTCATCGCCTGGTCGACCACTTCGGTCGAGGCGAGCGCTCGCATACCGCATGAGCGCGCCTTCGCGGTCGGCACGCGCAGGGTCATCTTGTCCTGCTCGAACGAGATCACGAACACGTCCAGAGGAATGCCGGCCACCGCCTGTTGCTCGACGCCCATCACACGGCCAACGCCGTGGGCCGGATAGACGATGTGGTCACCGGGGCGGAAAGCGATCGATGGTTGGGCGGTCTGCATATTTGGAATCTCCGTGTCCCACGATGTTCTTATGGAACAACCGGGTCTTTCCTCAACGTCACGTCCGCTCACATAGGCAAAAGGAGCCATAAGGCCCGTTTTTGACCCTGTGTTCCCCTTAAACCGAGCAGATTTGCGCTATGGATCGATCCAGCTGCTCGGGACATGACGCGCACGCCCCGATTTCTGGAACACGTATACCACAGTTTTGGGCGATTTTAAAGCTGCGGGTTTCAGTCGCCGCTGCCGGGCTCGGTGCTGAAGTATTTCTCGAATTTGCCCTTCTCGTCCTTGAACGCATCCGCATCAGCCGGCGCCGTGCCCTTGACCACAATGTTCGGCCACACCTTCGAGAACTCAGTGTTGACCTTCAGCCACCGCCCATCCGGCTCATCCTGACTATCCGGCTTAATCGCATCTATCGGGCACTCCGGCTCGCACACGCCGCAATCGATGCACTCGTCCGGATGGATGACGAGGAAGTTCTCGCCCTCATAGAAGCAATCGACCGGGCAGACCTCGACGCAGTCCATGTATTTGCAGCGCACGCATGCATCGGTGACGATGTAGGTCATTGGCCCAGTTCCGCTTTCCGCGCTGAAATGACGGTGCTTGCCGCGAGCGTCAAGCGAGCGTCTCTGCGTCAAGTTCGCTGTAAAGCGCGCGCGCTTCCGCTGGCGGCCCGCGCCTGGCGCCCAGCGCCCTCACTTTAATCGCGACCAGCTTGCCGTCGTGGGAGAACAACAGCGCATCCCCGGGCGCCACCTCCACCGATGGCTTCTCCAGCCGCCGCGGAACACCGTCATGGACGATCCGCACACCGCCCTCCGAGACGAGACGGGTCGCGGCGGCACGCGTTTTCATGAAGCGGGCGCGGAAGAGCCAAATGTCTATGCGTTGGCGTTCGCTCAAATCGGACCGCTCCGTCGGCGGCGCGACGGAGGCGCGGTTGGGGGCAACAGATCGGCGAGCGCGGAAAAGGCGTTATCCTTATCGGCTGGGACAATGCGCCTCTTGCGCTGCAAGGCGCGGCGCCAGCGTTTGGGTTCGCTCTCTTGCGCGGGCGATTGATGATAGCCGAGCGCGTTCAAGATGCTGGGCAGTTCGCGAACGGGGCGGCCAACGAGGCGCGCAAGCGTCGCATCATCGGGCGGCGCATCGCCTTCGATCGCCTCCGCGAGCTTCTCAACGAGGTCGAGCCGAACGGCGACCCAGCCGCATGCGCGATAGCCAGCGGCCGCGCCCTCTCCCCAGGACGGCTTCTCATTCAGCGGCATCGAAAGCGCACCGGCCCGCGCAAGAAAGAGCGGGCGCTCAGCGTCTGGATGCGCCGCGCGCCAAAGCAACGCCAGAGTGTGCGCCGCGCGCGGTTTGACCAGCGCCGGCATAAACACCGTGTGCCGCCCCAGCCGGACGCCGTGACGGCGGAGCACGTTGCAGGCCGTCTCGCTCATATGGTCGAGGTCATCGAACCCGCGGTCCAAAGCGCCAGCGTTTTCGATCAGGCGGAACGCAAGCCCTCGCGCATCCGGCGGCAAGCGGCCGTCGCGCCAGGCATTCTCAAGCGCGACAAGCGGACGAAGATCATGCGCCACCAATTGCGCCAGCCACAATTCCAGGCGCTCGCGCGCGGCGTTACGTTCAAGTTCGGACGCTTGTTCGCCGCCGATCAGTTCGAGACGCGGTTTCAACACTGGCGCGCCTTGCGCCAGCTTCGCCACCGCCGCGCGGCTCACATGAACACGGCCATCGCGTCCGAGTGTAATGTCCTCATCCGCGGCGTTCGCGATTTCAGCAAGGCGACGTGAGAGTTCGGGCTTCAGCGCACGCATTGCCGAATTGCGGACCGCGCGCCCTTCAAGGCCGGACGATGTGCGCGGGTCGGGCTTGAAGTCCAAGCCTTCAAGGCGGCCAACATAGTGCCCCTCGACCGTCACCTCGCCTTCCTCGGTAATGCCGGCAAGCAACGCGTCTTCACGCTTCAGACCCTTGAGCAGCGCGCTGGTGCGCCGATCAATGAAACGCTGCGTCAGCGCATCGTGCAGTGCGTCGGAGAGCTTGTCCTCGACCTCGCGCGTTTTCATCCGCCAATCTTCGACGTCTTGCAGCCAATCGGCGCGGCTCGCGGCGTAGGTCCAAGTGCGGATATGCGCCAGGCGTGATTGCAGCACATCGAGATCGCCAGCGGTGCGATCGAGCTTATCAATTTCAGCGCCAATCCATTGGCTTGGCACACGGCCCTTCGGTGGAATGATATAATTCGCAATGCGCAGGGCGAGTTGAACGTGCTCGTCCTTCGAGACCTTCCGGAAGTCCGGCAGTTGGCAAGCATCCCAGAGGCGCCGCACATCCTCCGGCCCGCGGACGCGCTCCATCAGATCGCTATCCTCGAGCATGCGCCGCAGCACCAATTCGTCGTCAGCGCCGCGCACGCGCAGCAGGCCCGGGCGGTTCGGGGGCTTCTCCAACGAAGAGATAAGCGCCGCCGCGCTATCGAACTTCAGCTCGGCGTTCCGCCACTGCACCGCTTCGATAACCTCGAACTCATGCGCCTCGACGCGCTCCACGATCTCCTCGTCGAACGGCGCGCACTCACCGGTTTCACCGAATTGTCCATCGCGCGTGAAGCGTCCGGCGCGACCCGCAATCTGGGCGATTTCATCGGGACGAAGATCGCGCCAGGAATGGCCGTCGAACTTGCGGCGCGAGGCGAACGCGACGTGATCGACGTCCATGTTAAGGCCCATGCCGATGGCGTCGGTCGCAACGAGGAAATCCACCTCGCCGCTTTGATAAAGCTCGACCTGCGCATTGCGCGTGCGCGGGCTCAGCGCGCCCATGACTACAGCGGCGCCGCCGCGATGGCGGCGTAACAATTCGGCGATCGCGTAAACTTCGTCGGCGGAGAACGCGACGACGACCGATCGCTTCGGCAGCTTGGTGATCTTCTTCGGCCCACCATAGGCCAGCGTCGAAAGCCGCTCGCGATGACTGATCTCGGCGTCCGGCAGCAGCTTCCTGATCATCAGCCGCATCGTGTCGGAGCCGAGCAGCATGGTTTCGCCGAAACCGCGCGCGTGCAGGATGCGATCGGTAAAAACGTGGCCG
Source organism: Caulobacteraceae bacterium (assembly GCA_031431115.1). Taxonomy (GTDB): domain Bacteria; phylum Pseudomonadota; class Alphaproteobacteria; order Caulobacterales; family Aquidulcibacteraceae; genus Vitreimonas. The sequence goes on along the minus strand of JANPCV010000068.1, from coordinate 20,474 downwards.
CGGTCGAGATCGCGCGCGACCTGGATCTCATCGATGGCGACGAACTCGACCGCCTTATCGAGCGGCATCGCTTCGACGGTGCAGACGAAGTAGCGCGCGGTCTCGGGGACGATCTTCTCTTCGCCGGTGATCAGCGCCGCGAGCGCCTCCCCTTTGGCCGCGACGACGCGGTCGTACACTTCCCGCGCCAGCAGCCGGAGCGGCAAACCGATCATGCCGCTCGCGTGGCCGAGCATGCGCTCGATGGCGAGGTAGGTCTTTCCAGTGTTGGTTGGTCCCAGGACGGCCTTGGTCCTGGCGCGCGCAGTCATGGGGGGACGATGGGTCCCGGCCATGGCGAATTCAAGCCGCGCCCGGCGTGGAATGACTCCCCGGAAATAATTACCGCAAGTTGTTCAAGAGAAGGGAACAAGAACGAATCAGGCGCGGTATCGCGCATTTGATTCGTTGCTTGGGCGTTCACGGCTACATCTTGCGGTTAATACTTAAGTAACACACAAGACTTGAAGGGCGCGATCCCAGCGGAGCGCGCGCCCTCTAATTTAAGCAAATAATATCATTATCTTAGGCGCGTTCCGTTCACCGTGAGGCGGCGCGCCTCAAGGCGAACCACACCTACGCCATCAGTCGGCATCTCGATCGTCACCGGCGCCCACATGCCGCTTTCGGTGCGGGCCAGCGTGAAGCTCAAAGTCGCCGCTTCCTGCACATCGCCGAAGCCGGCGATCGGACGGAATTGCACGCGGCAGCGGACACCCGGACCTTGGTAGGCGCGGCTGTTGACCGTAACGTTGCCGTTCGGGGTCATCACGAAGTCAAAGCGGGCGCGGCCGTCCATGTAGATGCGGAGCGTGCGCTCGCAGGGGTCACCGCTGGCGGTCGCCATGGCGGCAATGGCGGTGATCTGGTCGATGGTGTTGCGGCGCTGCTCAGCGGTCGCTGGCGGGTCGCCCATGTTGGCGGGGCCAGGGGTCGCGGTGGTGACCACATCATTGGCGCTAAAGGCCGCCCGGATCTGACGGCCATTGGGCCGGTCTTCGCGGCGGCGGCCGCCCTGGTGGGTGTATTGGGCAGGGCGCAACACGCCACCGGCGTTCACCGTGCCCGCCACGTTATAGGTGTAGTCCTGGCTGCGGTTCAGCGCGGCGCCGACCCAGCCCTTCATCTCGCGCGTGGCGCTGGCGGTGTAGGTCGCGCCGGTCTGGTTGAAATTGTAGGTGAAATCACCGGCCTCAACGCCTCGGGCGTGGACCGAATAAATCGCCGAAAAGCTCCGGTTCGTGCCGGTTTGGGCGCCAGCTGAGGTCGCCATGGCGACCATGCCGATTGCGAAAAGCAGGCCTTTGGCTGCGCCGAACGTCCTCATAGATCCCAAACCTTCCAATCGAGCCTTGCGACGGGGCTCACTTTTAAGCGGCGCCCGCTGATCCAGACATGAACCAAATGGGGCTGTTTAATGGAAGCGGCTGCCGTATGAGGCGTTTTGCCGGCCCGCCTCGCCTTGACCCATAGGGGTCGTTCGCGTAAGCGTCCGCGCTTCAATTTTCCTTATCGTTTCGAGAATTCTCATGTCCCGCCGTTGCGAACTGTCCGGCATCAATCGCCAGATTGGCCACAAGGTCAGCCACTCCAACATCAAAACCAAGCGCGAGTTCCAGCCGAACTTGGTCAATGTGACGTTGGCGAGCGACGCGCTGGGCCAGAGCTTCAAGTTCCGCATCACGGCAGCGGCTCTCCGCACCGTCGATCACCGCGGCGGCCTCGATCAGTATTTGCTGAAGGCTGACGCAGCTGAACTCTCCACGCGCGCCGCGAAAGTTCGCCGCGACCTGAAGAAGAAGCTCGCCGAGACCGCCGCCGCTTAACGTGGCGCAAGAAAGCGGCCTTCGCATCGGCTCGTTCGCCGGCGCGGCTATCATCATCGAACCTGCTTTTCTATTGCTGGCCGCTTATGTGGTCGGCTCCGCCTTTTTGCGTGGCGGCGCTGAAGCGATGCCGACCGCGCTCATCTACGTCGGCGTTCTGTTTGCCGCCGTTCTGATCCATGAGATCGGTCATGCCGGAGTCGCCGCGGCATTGAACATCCCGAGCAAACGTATCGTGCTGACGTTCTTCGGCGGCTACGTGCAGTTCGCGAGACCACCGCAGAAACTCTGGCACGAGATCGCAGTATCGGCCGCCGGACCTGGTGCGAACCTCGCCACCTCGGCGCTCGTTAGTTCGCTGTGGCCGCTGCTCGTGACGAACTTCGCTTTGGAGCCGAGCAACGACACATTTTTACATGCGCTCAGTCTACTCGGATTGGTCAGTCTCATTTTAGGGGCGTTCAATCTGTTGCCCGGCTTTCCGCTTGATGGCGGCCACATCCTGCGTGCGGCGCTGACCTACGTGTTTCCGCGGCCCACAGCGCGCATGGTCGCCGCAGTTTGTGGCCTGCTCGTCGCCGCGGCTATTCTGGTGTTTGCTTTGACGGGCGCGATGATCTGGACGGCATTCATCGCCTTGCTGCTTGGTCTCGCTGCTTGGGCTGAACTGAGAGCCGCACGTTATGATGCAGCGCATCCACGTCCCGACAACTCGGACACGACGTCAAACGGATAGAGCGTCGGCCGAGACCGCCGCCGACTAGTTGGCCGGCGCTTCCACAATATCAAAAGCAAGCAAGAGCGTGCGTTGCTGCGCGCTCTTATTATTGTCCGACACGATGTAGATGCGTGTCGCGCCATTCGGCATGCGCACGGCTGAGATGCCTTCGAAATTATCGACCGGAAATGGCGGCTCGAGCAGCGCCAGCACTTCGGGCTCAACCGTGCCGCCCTCACCGCTGGGCGCAGCGAAACGCGTGATCCGCGCGCGCGGGCCGATGACAGGCGCGTAGAAGCGCTCCAGCGCGACAAACCCGCCATCCGGCAAACGATCCAAGCCAGTGATCGAGAAGCCATCACGCAGCGGGTAAGCATAGCGCGCGGGGATCGGCGCGCTGGCATTCAGCGGCGCGACCCACAGCGGCGTCGTCGGCTGATCACCGCCCTCTGCCGCGAGCACCAACGCATCGTCCATAGTGGCGAGCGCCTCAAGGCTGGCATTGGTAGGCAAGCGCGCAACGCCATCCAAGCGCGGGCCCATCTCCGCGGCGCCGAACGGCCCGTCGCGGTTGAAATCATAGATGCGCACCAGATGCGTGCGCTCGAAGCTCACCGCAAAGCGGCCGTCAACCAGTTGCGCGAGCCCTTCTGAATCGGCTTCGCTTTTGGTGCGCAACACACGGCCATGCTCATCGCGCATGAAAGCGGCGCGCACGTCGGTGAAGCCGACAAGGCGGCCGGCTTCATCGAGCGTGAGTTGCGCTTCGATCCAATCGGCCTCGTCGCTGATCGCGATCAGCCGCCCGCCGTCGAGCGCTTCCATCGCTGAGAGCCCAACGAACATCGGATTGGTTGAGCGCAGCTCAATGCCGCCACGATAAGCGAGGCGCCCAACAGCCTCGACGCCCGCATTAACCGGGATGACCTCGACATTGACCGCCTGCCATTGCTCATCGGTCGCTGACGAGCCGCCACTCGACTCACACGCGCTCAGCACACAGGCGCAGGCAATCGCCGCGAGAACCCGGATCACAGCGCGGCCTGCGCGATGCGCCGCTTCAACTCACGCGGTGAACGCGGCGGCGGGACTGCGTCTGCGCCCGGCTCATCAAAGAGCTCCGCCAACTTGTCCGTCATCGCGCCGCCAAGCTGCTCGGCGTCGGTGATGGTGACAGCGCGCTTGTAATAGCGCGTCACGTCATGGCCGATGCCGATGGCGAGCAATTCCACTGGCGACCGCGCTTCGATCCAATGGATCACATTGCGCAGATGCCGTTCGAGATAATTGCCGGGGTTTGCCGAGAGCGTTGAATCGTCCACCGGCGCGCCATCGCTAATCACCATCAGCAAGCGGCGCTGCTCGGGACGCTCCAGCAAGCGTCCATGCGCCCACATCAACGCTTCGCCGTCGATGTTTTCCTTCAACAAACCCTCGCGCATCATCAGCCCGAGATTACGCCGCGCGCGCCGCCACGGTGAATCCGCGCCTTTGTAAATCACATGCCGCAAATCGTTGAGACGCCCCGGCTGCGGCGGACGCTCGGCCTTCAGCCACGCATCCTTCGACGAGCCGCCCTTCCAGGCGATCGTCGTGAAGCCCAAGATCTCGACCTTCACGCCGCAGCGCTCCAGCGTGCGCGCAAGAATATCGGCGCACAGCGCCGCCACCATGATCGGCCGGCCGCGCATCGAGCCTGAATTATCCAGCAGCAGCGTGACCACCGTATCCTTGAACGGCATGTCCTCTTCTTGCTTGAACGATAGCGCCGCCATCGGATCGGTGATGATGCGCGTGAGCCGCGACGTATCGAGCAAGCCTTCTTCGAGATCGAAGCTCCAGGCGCGATTTTGCTTCGCCATCAAACGGCGCTGCAAGCGGTTGGCTAAACGGCCGACCACGCTTTGCAGGGGCTTTAGCTGCTGATCGAGATAATTGCGTAGGCGCGCCAGCTCTTCCGGCGGACACAAATCCTCGGCGCCGATCACTTCATCGAACGAACGCGTGAACACCTTGTAGTTGGCGTTCGGATCGTCCGGCTCGTTGCGCGGCTTTGGGCGCATCGGCTTTTCGCCGGGATCTTCCTGCTCGGAGTCCTGCTGATCGTCCGCGTCGACATCTGCTTCGACAGAAATGGTGCGGTCGTTGTCGGTGTCGATCTCACCTTCGATCATCTCCATTTCCGAAGGCGCCTGATCCTCCATCTCGTCTTCGCCGTCTGAACTATCGGATTGCGGCGGCGGTGGCTCCTCGCCCGTCGCTTGGTTGTCGTCGTCGTTGGTCTCCTCGACCGTCAGCTCATCGCCCATGCCGAGATCGGTCAGCACGTCGCGGAACTGCTTTGCAAATTCGCGCTGATCATCGATCACCGCCGCGAGTTTATCGAGATCAGCGCCGGCGTTCTTCTCGATCTCGGCGCGCCATGCATTGACGAGCCCTTTTGCGTTTGCCGGCGGGGCCAAACCTGTCAGCCGCTCCCGCACCATCAGCGCAACAGCGTCAGCCAAAGGCGCCAGCGCGCGATCCTGCATCCGCGATGCGCCGCGCCGCTCAAGCGAATCCGTCAGCGCCGCCGTCAGATTGTTCGACACGCCCTTCAGCGCGTTCGAACCCAAGGACTGCACGCGCATATCTTCGACCGCATCAAACACCGCGCGCGCGTCGGCGCCTTGCGGGCGGAGCTTTGCGTGTTCGCGTTCGTCATGGTGCGCGAGCTTCAGGGCCAAGCCATCCGCCTGCCCGCGAATGCGTTCAGCCTCGGGATCGGACAGAACGCGCGGCGGATGCGGCAGCACGATCTTGCCAGGCGACAGACGCGGGCCTTCCGCGCCAAACGTCACCTCAAGTTCCTCCTCCGCGCCAGCCAACGCACGTGTCGTCTGCGCGAGCGAGCGCTTAAAGAGTTCGGCGGGGGTTTCCTTGGCGGACATGCCTTCCAATTACTCGGTTCTGCGCGCTGCGGGAACAGCAGCGGGCGCGAATTACTGTCGCTCCTTTCTCGGAACGTCGCCTCTGCCTTGGCGTTAGCCCGGTTCAAGGAGATTTAGATGCGCAAAACATTTTCGACGCTCGTCGCCGTAGCGATGCTCGGCAGCTTCATTACGGTGGCCAACGCCCAAGACCGCCGCGGCGGTGATCGCAATGACGAATTCGGCCCAGCCAGCGTACAACAAGTCGCCAACGCTGACCGCCGTCTGAACCAAATCTATCAACGCCGCATCGCCGATGCCCGCGCCGACGACCGCAGCGACCGTCGTGGTCGCGGCTGGTACAGCCAAGAAGCGGCGCTGCGCGCCAGCGAGCGCGCCTGGATCACGCACCGCGACGCCGAGTGCCAGTACCTGACACAACAGGATTTGCGCTCACGCGAATACGGTGCGCTGGTACGCGGTTGCTTGGTCGATCAAATCGAAGATCGCACAGACGAATTGCGTGAGGCAGAGCAAACGCTCGCGGCGCGGTAACGCTATATGAGAACGGGAGAGCGCGGCACCTTGGCGCCGCGGCTTTTCCTCACGCCACCTTCACCCGCGTAGCCGCCTCCGGCAAATCCGCCCCGAACGCGCGCTGGTAGAACTCAGCCACCGTCGGCCGTTCCAGTTCATCGCACTTGTTCAGGAACGTCATCCGGAACGCGAGGCCGACATCGCCGAAAATTTCGGCGTTCTGCGCCCAGGTGATCACGGTGCGCGGGCTCATCACGGTTGAGATATCGCCGTTCATGAAAGCGTTGCGGCTCATGTCGGCGACACGCACCATCGCCATGATCGTGCGCTTGCCTTCCGGCGTGTTGTAGGTCGGCGCCTTCGCGATCACGATTTCTGCTTCGGCGTCGTGATCGAGATAGTTCAGCGTCGTCACGATCGACCAGCGGTCCATCTGACCTTGGTTGATCTGCTGGGTGCCATGATAGAGCCCGGTCGTATCGCCAAGGCCAATCGTGTTGGTCGTCGAGAACAGACGGAAATACGGGTTGGCGCTGATGACGCGGTTCTGATCGAGCAATGTAAGCTTGCCGCTGGCTTCGAGCACACGCTGGATCACGAACATCACGTCCGGACGGCCAGCGTCGTATTCGTCAAAGCAGATCGCGACCGGACGCTGCAGCGCCCACGGCAGCATGCCTTCACGAAATTCCGTGATCTGCTTGCCGTCCTTCAGCACGATCGCATCTTTGCCAACGAGATCGATCCGCGACACGTGGCTATCCAGGTTGATCCGCACCATCGGCCAGTTCAGCCGCGCCGCCACCTGCTCGACGTGCGTCGACTTGCCGGTGCCGTGATAGCCCTGGACCATCACGCGCCGGTTGTGGGCAAAGCCCGCGAGGATCGCTAGCGTCGTCTGCGGATCGAACCGGTAAGCGGGATCCACTTCCGGCACGTATTCTGTCTTCTTCGAGAAGGCGGGCACCTTCATGTCGCTCTCGACGCCAAACTCACGGGCAGAAACCGTCTTGTCCGGCTTGGCGGAGAGGAGATCGTCAGCAGCAGTCATATTGTGGAAATGCCTTGGGAGGGTTCGCGCGCCAGCTTAACGCGCCGCAGCACGTCAGGAAAAGCGGCTAAATGACGAGTGACTAGACGAGGCCGCCAGCCTTGAGCGTCTGGTAGGCCTTGAGAGCCTTTTGCAGCTCTTGCTCCGCCCCGCGGTCGCCGCCGTTGGAATCCGGGTGCCAGCGCTTCACTAGCTCGGCATATTTGGCGCGGATTTGCGGGCCGGTGGCGTTTTCTTCCAGTTGCATGGCGTCAAGCGCCAGGCTCTGAAGCTTGGTGAGGCGGCGGCGGGCTTTGGCCGGCGCCGCCCCCGGATCACCGCCGAGCATGCCAAGCGGATCAGCGGCCCCGCCGACCTTGCCGCCGCGCCCTGCGGCAGCGAGCCGGTCGCCGCGTCCGCCGCGGAACGTCCAGGTTGGACGGTGGCCGGTCTCTTCCTTTTTCTGGAAGTCGGCCTTTTCGGCCTCGCTCATGCCTGCGAAATAGTTCCAGCGCTTGTTGTAATCGGCGGCGTGCTGGGCGCAGAACTGCCAAAACTCATTGGCACGCTCACGGCTTTTCGGGGCGCGGTGGAGCCCAGGGCTTTTGCACCCTACATAATCGCAGGGGCGATCGGCCGGTTCGGGCTCAACCTTCGCGGCGCCGGGTTTGCCGGCTTTCTTGACGCGAATGTCCACGAACTTTGGACGGTAGGAAAACGTATCTGCCATCGGATCAACGAGTATGGTCGCCAGAGGTTAAGCGGACAAGGAATTGACAGAGCACAAAACGCATCTTTCGCGCGCTTCGCGCATAGAAACGCAGCTTCGTGGACTTTTTTCACCCGTTCACTTTGTCTTGACGGATCAATCAGGCCTGCATGCGGGCCATGCGGGTGCGCGTCCCGGTGGGGAAACCCACTATCATCTCGCTATGCACGCGGCGGCCTTCGAGGACCTTTCCCGCGTAGCGCGTCAACGCTTGGTTTACGACGCGCTTCGTGAAGAATTCGACACGGGCCTGCACGCACTTACGCTCGACCTGAGGCCAGCGGCCGGAGCATAATTCGCGGCGTGGGGAGCGGCTATGCTACGGCGAGTATTGGCTTGGATTGCGGCGATCGTAGCCGGCGTTCTGCTTGGGCTGGTCTCAGCTTGGGCGGCGCTGCAATTTGGCGGCTCATCCTTCACGGAGCACTACGGCCATTGGGTGCATAGCCGCGCCGCTGGATCAACCGCCGCCGGTCCCTACACACGCGCCATCATCGCCCGCGACGGCCTCCTGGCGCTCAGCGCGCGCGAGGCTGTGTACTTCTCGCTCTACAAGGACGACCAAGGCCGTCGCTTGAGCGAAAGCTGCGTGTACGAACTCAATGGGCGCCCGCTCGATGCGCGCTGGTGGTCGGTCACGCTTTACGCCGATGACAACTTCCTCGCGCAGAATACCGACAACGCGCATTCGATGGATGCCTCGCGCGTCGGCAACGATGCGCCGTGGAACGTGCGCATCTCACCCGTCCGCGGCGACGCCACGCGCTGGATCTCATCGCGCGAGGCCCGGCGCGGCTTCATCGTCATGCTGCGCGTCTATAATCCGCAACGCGACTTCCGCCCAAGCGAGCAATCGCTGCCAGTGCTGACCACCATCTCATGCGCGGGAGAAGCGTCATGAGCTGGGGCAAGTACATTCTCGGGGCGCTGATCGTTGCGGCGCTCGTGCATTTCGCCGCAATCTTCACCGTGCCGCGCGTGCTGATGAATGTCGCCATGGAGCGCATCGGTGCAGGAGGCGCCAACGTTTGGCACACCACCGGCCGCGTCACCGCCGCGTCGCGCCAGATCGTGCGCCCCTCGCCCGACTTCGCCTATTCCGCCTGCGTGTTCGATCTGACCGAAGGACCGGTCATCATCACCGCAACGCCTTGGGACGATTACTGGTCGCTCTCGCTCTACGGCGCCAACAGCGACAACTTCTTCGTCATTGATGATCGCGAAGCCCATTACGGCGCCGAGATCACGCTGGTGCGCAAAGGCACAGCGCATCCGGAAGGCGCATCGATGGTGGTGGAAAGCCCGAGCGCCCGCGGCATCGCACTGATCCGGCGCCTTGCGCCCTCGCCGAGCACCTATGAAGCCGCGGCGCGGATTGCATCAGAAGATGTCTGCGCCAGCGTCGCGCAGCTGACGAACTAAAACTCTGCCGCGCGCAGAGCGGCGATCCGCGCAAACAGCAGCGTCACCGCTTTGCGCCGCGCCGCCACCAACGGCCGCACCGGGCTATCGCGTAAAATCGCGCCGTTAAATCCGTCGGCAACGATAAGCCCGCACTCTTCCGGGATGATCTCACGCGGAAAATCTTCGGTGACGCCAAAGAAGAAGCGGTCGCAATACTCGACGTACTCCGGCCACTTCGAGTCGCACGCATAATCCTCAAGACAAGACTTCGTCTCGACAATCCAAACCTCGCCTTGCTGAGTCAGCGCCATCACGTCGGCGCGGCGGCCATTTGCGAGCGGAACTTCCAAGATCGGCGCGAGCCCACGGTCCACGAGCATGCGGGTCACACCCCGCGCCAAAGCTGCGGTCACGTTTGGGCGCGAAAGCGGAAGCCCTTCATCCATATGCACATTCTCTCACCCGTCGCGCGGGGGAACAAGGTGGCTGGAACTGCAACGGTAGCGCCAGCGTTCGCCCGCCATCGAGAGAAGGAATAATTTTCATGCGCACCAATTTCTTGTTGGCCGTAGCCGCCGCCGCGATGCTGTCCGCCTGCGGCATCGGCGCGCCCAGCTACCCAGAGTTCAACGAAACCTCGTACCGGATTGAAGGCGCTACGGCCTCGCTGAATGGCGGCGCGCCTGTGCAAACCGTCATCTATCGCAATGGCCCGCAAATGCGCGTGGAAACGGTGCTGCCAAACACTGGCAACGCGACGATCGTGTTCGATGAATCCACCAACGCTGCGTACGTGCTCAACCCTACTGGCCAAGTCCCAGCCGTAACGATCCCGGCCGCGCAGCCACAAGCCACGGCGCCCGCTGGCGCGACGACCACGGCGCCGGGCGCAACGCCAACGCCCGCCGTGCAAGCGCCTGCGTCAGCACAACAAGTGCTCGGCGTCGCCGTTCGCATTGAAGATGCAAACGCGCCGCAACCGCTTGAAACGGCCTGGGCCGCACTCGGCGCGGAGAACGCACGCTCCACCGGTAAGTGCGAAGTGGCTGGCGAAAGCGGTCACGAATGGACGCCGCGCCAAGCGCCAGCGCCAGGCGTCGAACGCACCGCCTGCATCACCGATGACGGCATCGTTCTGCGCGTCAGTGAGAGCGGCGCTACGCTTTGGGAAGCCACGTCACTGCAACGCGGCCAACAAGATGCGGCGTTGTTCGGCGTACCCACCGGCTATCAGCTGATCGATCCGCAAGCGATCGCTGAACAAGTCGGCCAGAACATGGAGCAACTCGACAGCGTCACTGGCGCGCAGCCCACGCCGCAACCAGCGCCCGCTCCGCGCGGCTAGTGTTACCAGCGATTATGGACCTTCTCGGCAAAACCGAGGAGGTCCTTTATCTCGAGCCTGGCGCCGTCATCTAAAATCACTTCGCCGACAAAGCGGCCGAATACCTGATGCTGATCAGACTTGATCAATCCGAGATCGGATTTTGAAGCGCGATCGACAATTGGCGTGAAGCTCATCTCGAAGCGCCGGTCCGTGCTTGAGAAGCGCCATGGCGCCGAATCAGGCGCACCGGTGGGCATGTGAAACGTTACGTCCGAAAGCTTGTGAGCGCGGCCATCGAGGAAAAGCATGTTCTCGCTCGCCGCTGACGTGTCGCCAAAGCCGTAGCCGATATTGAGACCAAAGGTACGGCCGTCGACGAAGCCTGAGGCCGATCCCCAATACCAGGTGTTGTCGTAGGTCCACGCGCCGCGGCCCCAATCCAGCACGCCAAGCGCCTCGTTCGGCGCAAATGCAAAGCGCTCGCCCCCGATCGTCACGGCGCCATCGGCGCGCAGGCAATTGATCTTCTGATTGTAGTAGAAGGATCGCGGCGCGCCAGCGAACGGCGTCGCGACGACCATGCGATCCATCGCCGGTTGCTCAAGAAACAAGTCAGCCTCAAGGCCCCGGCCCTTGTCGAACCCCGGCGCCCGCACGCGCACCCGGCGGCCGCCGATCTCGTGGGTGAAGCGGATATCCAGCTTGCCGTGAGCGATTGCGACGTCGCCCGCGTCAGCGCTCTCGGGCATGCGGAATTTGCCCATCGGAAACAGCGCTAGGGCATCTTCGCTGATAAAAGACGCCGTCCGAAAATCGAACCAGGTGACTCCCAAGAACCCAAGATAATCATTGTCGGCGACAGTGACCGCGAGGCCGTAATCCTTTGCCAGCACGCAATAATAATCCCACTCCTTGGTCCGAAGCGGATGCGAACGAAGTGCGGCGCGCCGATAACGACGCACCTCTTCAGTGGCCCAGCCACGCTCGACAAGCGTGCCCTTGAGGTCGAGCAAATCACCGCGGCCCATTTTGTGTTGCATTGCGCGTTCCACATGCGACCTCAAAACAAAAACGCCCACTCAGAAGAGTGGGCGTTTAGGCGCTTTAAAGCTCGCGCTTACTCGGCAGCGACTGCGGCGGCCTTCACATCGTTCAACGCGCCGGTGTTGATGCCGAAATTGATCGTCTTCAGATAAGCAATGCCTTCATCAGCGATCGCGTCGCCGACCATTTCATCGCCTTCGGCCGTGAACTCTTCGAAGTCGATATACATAGCATAGAAGCTCTTGGTGCGATCGGTGATGATGCCGGCGTTCCAGAGCGTCTTCACCAGCACGCGGAAGATATTGGTGCCTTCCTTCATTTGCTCACGGCGCGCTTCGTCGGTCGCAACTTCTTGGAAGCCCTGCATCACCTTGTCCGGATCGAGGCCGAACTGGCTGTAGATCGCGGTCATCTGGTGCGGCGCGACCAAGTTGAAGAGCAGCGTCTGGAAGCAGTGCGCGGCCCAGTTCTCAACGATTTCGTGCTCTTCCGGCGAAAGCTTTGGGATCGTGCGGTCGGCCCAGATCTTCCCGAACTTATGGTGGAAAGCTTCGTCGGTCATCACGAGTTGGGTCAGACGCTTCACCAGCGGATCGTTCCACTCTTTGAAGATCGTCGCGAAGGCGCCCATGGCCAAGCCTTCGACCAGCATCTGCATGCCGATGATCTTTTTATAAACTTCCGGCGCGTGCACGATCTCTTGCAGCAAACCTGCGAGCACCGTGCCGGCCGGCAGCGGCGAGCCCCAACGCGCGATGATGTACTTAGCGAACGCCGTGACGTGGCGGCCTTCTTCGCGCGTTTGATTGGCGGCGTATTCTTGAGCGCCCGGATCGCGCAGCACGTGGCAGAGCGAAGCCGAGAGGTTCAACGCGCCCTGCTCACCGTGCAGGATCGAACTCATGATCCAGCGGCCAACTTGGCTCTTGAAGCGAATGCGATCCGCTGGCTTGTCGGCGAAATGGTCCGAGACGTAATCCGTCATCAGCGCCGGGATCATCACGTCAGGGATGAAGTCGGTCGTGTCCGGATCGAAGTCGTCTTTGAAGTCGATGTATTTGGTGTCGAGCGGATCCCAGAAGTGATCGTGGGTCGCCGAGATGATCTTATCGAACGCGGTCGAGCGGTTCAGGTGACGGTCGATTTCCAGCATTTGGCTGAAATCCGTCGGCGGAACGGCGTCATAGACCTCGTCCTTGGTGATTTGGCGGACGTTGGTCGCAAGATTAGGGGCGGCGGAGTCGGCCATCGCGTCGTCTCTCCCGATATAAAACCCACGGACTTCGCGCGGGCCGTTGTTTGGATGACCCATCCTAATCGAAGGGGCGACGGCGCGCAACAAAAATGACGGAGGCGTCAACTTGCCAAATACAGGGGCTCGCGCAGGCCGCCAACGCCCCCTAGGTAGAGCCCATGACCGCCATCCTCCCGACCTCGCTGGACGACTTCGAGCGCATGGCGCGCAAAGCCTGGGCCGAGCTGCCGTCAGAGTTTCGTCAGCTAGCTGGCGACGTCGTGGTCCGGGTTGAGGACTTCGCCGACGACGAAACCCTCCGCGAACTCGGCATCGAGGACCCGTTCGAGCTCACCGGGCTCTATTCAGGCAACGACCTCACCCAGCGTTCGATCACGGACCCCTCGCCGAACCCGCCAATGGTCTTCCTCTATCGGCGCGCCATTCTTGATGAGTGGGTCGAACGCGGCGATGTCGATCTTCGCGAACTGGTCGCGCACGTGCTCGTCCACGAAGTGGGTCACCACTTCGGCCTCAGCGACGATCACATAGACAATTTGCTGGAAGATTAGCGCCGCTGCCGCCGTGAGAACGGCACGGCCGTTCGCTCGGACATGCCAAGCGATTGCGCGCAATACTCTTCCGGTGTCGTCAATTGCGGACTCATCGGATCGCCATCGAACGCGCCTTGCACCTGCGTGATGCACTGATCCCATGAGCGCACGTCAGCGCGGCGCTCCTCATTCGAGCGGGGATCGCCTGCGGGCGCTGGCACCTGCGTTTGCACTTGGCCTGGGACGATGATGTCATCATCCGGCGACAGCGCGCGTGCGGGCTGGCTCGGCGCCGGCGTTGGCACCGTCACCTGCGGCGCGGCCACCGGCGGCGCGGCTGGCTGCCTGCGCACAGGCGGAGGCGTCGCAGCAACTGGCGCAGTTTGCTGGGACGGCGGCACAGCGAGCGGCGGCCGTTGTTGTGGCGCAGTGGTCGCCTGCGGTGTCGTTGCTTGCGGCGGCGGCAACGCAACTTGCGGCACGTAAGTCGGGGTCGGCGCGGGCGTACTTGCGGTAACCGTCGGGCTTGGCCCGCCACGAGCATTGCGGCCCGCCGGTTCGAGCCCGGCGCAACTCGCCAGGCCCACGGCCAGAGCTACAATTGCCAAACGTCCGATCATTCGCCTGCTCCAAACTTCGCCACGCCATTACATTAGCCCGAAAACGGTTCCCGCCTAGCCCGCGAGCGCCCCCTCCTCAGCGACCCACGCTGGCACTTGCTCGCTTGCTTTTCCGTAACCCACGGCACTGAAAGCCTGAGCGTTTCCTGAAGCTTCGAGATTGATCGCGGAACGTCGACAGTTCGAATTCAGCCGAGACACCGGCGCCTGTGAGAACGAACATGCGCCTTACAATCACCTCAACTCGAACAGCAGCCACAGAGAGGATTCCCCGAAACCGCGACAAGTGTTGACGCGTTTCTCCCAATCCGCTTTGGGACCTGCGGGGGCAACAGAGGGAAAGGCGCCAGAAATGCGCATCGCTTCAATTTTCGCCGTGTTGGCGTTGGCCACGTTGGCCACGGCTTGCGCCAGCCGCACCGGCGACCTGACTATCGCCCAGTGGTGTTCGCAAGACGCTTCACGCGGCAACACTGACATCTGCAAACAACACGCCGACACTGAAGAGGTCCGCTCTTCACTCGGCACACGCATCGCCGAAGTCTTCGGCGTCGCAAACCGCGCTCAACAAACGGCGGATCAAGCCATGACGCGCAACGTCGTCTGCGTCACGCGCACGATGAACCGCACGCGCGCCGGCACATGCGATCCGGGCTACACGCTGACCGGCTGCACGCAGACCCGCTACACCAGCCGCGCTGGCGGCATGGCGATCTTGCGTTCGGTTAGTGACTCTGAATGCCGCTTCAACAGCCAAGTGCTTGAAGTGCAAGTGCGCTGCTGCGCGATGGGTCCGAACCCGCCGCCTGCGACGCTCATCAACGACACGGCGCCGCCGGCTCCCGAAACCCCGCAACCCGCGCCGGTTTCGTAAGCGCGTCAGCGTCCTACCCTAGTAATGGATATTCCGCTTCGAGCCTGTAAAGGCTCGGAGCGGATTTCCGCGTGACGCTGGAATAGAGCCCAAAGCCCGCAACATCGAACGCTGGCATTTCGAACAAAGCGTGCTGCGCCGTGAACGCCTGCACCCGATCGAGCATGGCGCCGCTCAGATAAGCGATGGTCACATGCGGCGTAAACTTCAGCGGTTCGGGCTTAAGTTTCACCCGCCGCGCCGCCTTCTCACATGCTGCCGCGAGCTGCTTCAGTGAATCGCTTTCGGCTGCGCCAATCCAAAGCGCGTGCGGATCTACGCCGCCGAACGAGCCCGCGCCTTTCAAGCGCAATGCAAAAGGCTCGATGCCGCGCGTTGCTGTCTCAAGCTCTGCATCAAGATCTTCAGCCACCGGCTCGGTGATCTCACCAAAGAACCTCAACGTCAGATGCAGGTTTTCACGGGGGCGCCACTTCGCGCCGGCCACGCCTTTCATCAGCGCCAACAATTGCGCTGCGACATCGTCAGGAATTGAAAGAGCGGCAAATAAACGAAGCGACATCAGCTTAAGATTAAGAGCGATGCCGCGCGCTTCGCTAGACTTGAACATCACATGCGAAAACGCCGTAACTTTGTTGCCAATTTGTTCTCTCACACATCACCAAATGCTGAAACGTCGCCTGACGCCGGCCCGAGACGAAATGGTCCGCGCCTTTGGCAGCACCATTGCTGCGCACGGTGGTTTTCATCGGACGGGAAGACAATTTCAGCGCGCGCCGTGGCCCAGGTGCTGTGTGCTGCATGAGCAATGCGGCGGGAACCGGCGGACGGCGCCAATGTCTTCCGACGAATGAATGGAATACCCATCACGCGCGCACGTCAATGACGGAACAACAAATGTGATCGCATTGAAATGCGCGCCGCGCGAAGCGCGCACTTCAAGCGATGCGCGCTTACGGCGTTTCGCGCGGCACTGTTGCGATGTACGCGGCCATCGCCTCTGCATCGTCTTCGTTCAAGCGAAACGCAGGCATCGGCGGGCGCGGGCTTGAACCATCTGGTTTCACGCCCGTCTGCAAGAACGCGGCGAATTGCGCTTCCGTGTAGCCTGACGGAATTCCAGCGATCGACGGCGCGACAGGCGCCCACGGAATCGGGATTGTCGGCGCGAAGATCAGTGTCGCACCTTGCAGCGCGTGCGCCATGTCCGGACCCGTCGGCGTCATCGGTGTGTGACAATCATTGCAGCCGCCAATGTTGTTCACGAGATACTCGCCGCGCGCGACCAATTCTTCACGCGTCGGCTCTTGCGCCTGCTGTTGCTGCGCGCACGCAGCCAACAACGCCAACGCAACAACGCTGAAAACCATTCTATGCATTTCGGCCCCCCAGAGTGCACTTCAGTGTGCGCACCGCAGCGTGCGCAGGCGATACTCTAGCGACGTTACGCAACACTCTCAATTCCCGCCGAACGGCGGCGGCGGCAGTCCCTCCAAGAATTGCGATGCCGGTCCATTCGGGATGACCACCAACACATCGAACGAGTCGATCAGCTGCCGCGCGTCCGCAGACAGGTGCTCCCAACGGCGCGGACGCAGCTTCCAGGTGCGTAGGTCGAAAACTGTGATCTCATCGGCCGACACATAAGGCGCGAGAAACGAATACCCTTCCGCAAACGGCGCATCGCACGCTTCTGCGCCGGCCATGTTGCCGGCGAAACCGCCAGGCCCACACGCGACGTAGATGCTGAGCGCCTCGCGGCCGTTTTGGGTAGCAAGCTCGGTCACGAAACCACCCAGCCCCATTACGTGCGTCGGCGTCGCCCCGCGATACATGTGATAGCCGCCAAACTTCAACATCACCCGCGGCGGCGCGCCGTCAGCGCGCTCTGCGGCGCGATAGTGCGCGAGGAAGTTCTGCTTCATCAAAGTCTCGCGCGCGCGATTGGCGAGCCACACTTCGCCGTCATTCACCGAGAACGGCCGGAAGATGCGGCGGCTCTGCACCATCGCATCGACCATCTCGGCGTATGGCGCATCGCGGCGGCTAGAGAGTTGCGCGCGCAAATCCGTCAGCGCGCTTTCCTCGATCGCGGGAAACCAATCCAGGCGCCCTGCGCCGGCATCGGCGAGCGCCGCCGCCATGGCGCGGGCTTCGCGATCGTACGCATTGGTCGCGATATCGCGCAGCAACCACGGCGCGCTGGTCAGAAAGACTTGGTCCAGGCCCCACAGAGGCGGCTGCAGCCGCGCACCGGAGGTTTCGACAATCGTCGCCGCATATTCCGCTTCCGGCGCCCACGTCACGAACGGCGCAGCGACAGCGCCGCCGCGTGTCGACGCAAATCGCGTCCAAGCGGCGACGCCGCCCGCGCGCACTTCGCGTGTAAACGCCTCCGCGACCCACGGATCGATTTCGACAGCGCCGTAATTAAATCCAACCGCATTGAGGTCGCACCAATACGCCTCCGCGAATTCCGCGATACCGGCATTGCCGTGTTCTTCGCCAATCAGCACGAACTGGCTTTGCGCGCCGAGTGCGCGCAAGAACTCAGCGCCCTCGCCGGTCAGCCGTCCGTTCTCCAACCGCATCGTTCGGCGCGAGTGCTCAACCAAAGATGGCAACAGCGCCGAAGGCGGGCTCCCTTCCGGCAACTCCACTGCGGGCGGCGCCGTCGGTGCATAATCCTGCGCGTAGGCAGCCCCAGCAAAGGCCGCAAACACCGCCGAAAGCAAAATCGTTCTCATGCAAATCCCCGCCTGTGCCTGTTGAGATGCGCAAGCCGCCAGATTTGGACGCAAACAATTCTACAATTTCGGTGCGCGCGATTAGCTGTCCACGCCGCGGCGCGAACGCTAGAGCGCGTCGATCGGCAGCTTCAGATAGCGGACGCCATTAGCCTCCGGCGGGGGCAACTGACCGGCTTGGATATTGACCTGGATCGAGGGAAGGATCAGCACCGGCATGGGTAAAGTCTTGTCGCGCGCTTCGCGCATAGCGACGAACTCATCCTCGGTGACTCCATTGGCCAAATGCACATTCTTGGTCCGCTCTTCGCCAATCGTCGTTTCCCAAGCATAAGCGTCGCGTCCCGGCGCCTTGTAATCGTGGCACAGAAAAACACGCGTGGTCTCCGGTAGCGCCAACAGCTTTTGGATCGAGCGATAAAGTGTGCGCGCGTCACCGCCGGGAAAGTCGGCGCGGGCGGTGCCATAGTCCGGCATGAACAGCGTATCGCCCACGAAGATCGCATCGCCGATGCGATAGGTGACGCAAGCCGGCGTGTGCCCGGGCGTGTGCAGCACCTCGATCTCAAGATCGCCGAGCTTCAGTTTCTCGCCATCGGCTACTAACTTGTCGAACGGCCGACCGTCGGCGGTGACGTAACCCAGATTGAAAACGTCTTTGAAGACCTTCTGCACCGCCTTGATGTGCTCACCGATGACAATCGGCGCACCCGTCGCTCGCTTCAAGAATGGAGCGCCGGAGATATGATCCGCGTGCGCGTGCGTCTCGAGCAACCATTCGATGGTCACCCCTTCCGTCTTCGCCGCAGCCAAGATCGCCTCAGCGGAGTGCGTTCCGGTTCGTCCAGATTTTTGGTCAAAATCCAGCACGCTATCGATAGCCGCTCCCCGCTTCGTTTCGGGGTCCCAGACGAGATAGCTCACCGTAAACGTGGGCTCGTGAAAGAAGGCGCGAACTTCGGGGGCGTTCATTGTTTGGCTCCGTTGATATTCTTTATATTAGATCTTGCTAATTTAGAATCAACTGATATATATGCGGCAAGATGGCTCTCGCAGAACTCTCCCCAACCCAGTTCGCCGCAAAAGCCGGTGACGCCGCGGCGCTTTTAAAGGCGCTGGCGCACGAGGCGCGGCTTATGGTGCTTTGCCAGCTGCTAGACGGCGAGCATTCAGCGGGCGCGCTGCAAGAAGCGTCGGGGCTTTCCCAATCAGCGCTCTCGCAGCACCTGGCGCGGCTGCGCGAAGAAGGCCTCGTCGACACCCGCCGCGAGGCGCAGACCATCTATTACCACCTCGCAGATCCCAATGTCGCCCGCGTACTCGACACGCTCGCGGCGATTTATTGCCCCCCGAAACGGAAACGAAAATGACCACGCTCAATCCCATCTCGGCCCCGGAGCTGAAGCGAAAGCTCGACACTGGCGAAGCCGTGCTGATCGACATTCGCGAAACCGATGAGCACGCGCGCGAACACATCCTCGGCGCGCGCCTGGCGCCGCTCTCAGCGATCGACGCTCACGACTTCGACCGCGAGCACGCAAAGATCGCTGTCTTCCACTGCAAGTCCGGCATGCGCACACAAGGCAACGCCGCGACGTTGCTCGCGCGCGGCTTCCGCGAGGCCTACTACCTCGATGGCGGCATCGAAGCCTGGAAGCAGGCGGGCTTGCCCGTGCACAGCAATCGCAAGGCGCCGCTCGAAATCATGCGCCAGGTTCAGATCACCGCAGGCCTTCTCATTCTACTCGGCGTCGGGCTGGGCGCGCTCGTCCACCCAGCTTTCTTTGGACTCGCCGCCTTGGTTGGCGCAGGCCTTACCTTCGCTGGGACAACAGGTTGGTGCGGCATGGCGATGATCTTGAAAGCGATGCCCTGGAATCGCGCCGGCCTCGCCACGTGAGCCTGCCTGACATCCTCGCGATCCTAAGCGGCGGTGCGGTTGGGCTGGTGCTTGCCGTCATCGGCGGCGGCGGTTCGATCTTGGCGACGCCCGCTTTGCTCTACGTCGTCGGCATCACGAACCCGCACGTCGCCATCGGCACCTCCGCCATCGCCGTCTCGGTCAACGCCTTCGCCAACTTCATCAACCATGCCCGCCGCGGCAACGTACGCTGGCGCTGCGCCATGGTGTTCGCAGGCTCGGGCATTATCGGCGCGAGCGTTGGCGCCGCCATCGGCAAAGTCACTGACGCGCAAATCCTGCTGCCATTATTCGCTCTGCTGATGATCGCCGTCGGCATCGCCATGCTGCGCCGCCAGCACAGCGACACCGGTCACGACGTTCACCTCACCCGCGAGAACGCGCCCAAGCTCATCGCTTACGGCGTTGGCGTCGGCGCCGTCTCCGGCTTCTTCGGCATTGGCGGCGGCTTCCTCATCGTGCCCGGACTCATCGGCGCCACCGGCATGAGTATGATCCAAGCCATCGGCTCGTCGCTTCTTTCTGTGGGCACATTTGGCGCAACAACCGCCGCATCTTACGCGCTCGACGGCCTTGTCGATTGGCGCATCGCTGGACTGTTCATAGGTGGCGGCTTGGTCGGCGGCCTCATCGGCGCGGGCCTCGCAACGCATCTCTCCAAGCAGCGCGGCGCACTGCAACGCGTGTTCGCTGGTGTCGTCTTCGCGGTCGCCGCCTACATGCTCTACCGCAGCCTCATCGCGCCGCACTGAGACGCTTGCCGTGCGCCGCCAAGTATGAATGCTAGAGCATTTCCCTCTTAAGCCCATTCATATCCGGCATTGGCGAAGAAATTCGCGCACTCGACGCTTGTGAAGGCCTTGAGCGCCTCGGCTATGGCGGCCCACAGCTGCTCCAGTGTGCGCGCTGCAGCTTTACGCA
>JANPCV010000067.1:0-40372 GCA_031431115.1 Caulobacteraceae bacterium | reverse complement strand
CCACCACCACTTTCCCGTTAGAATGAAGACCCGCTGGTGCGGATTGGGTGTTCGAAGCTGAGGCCGAGGACAGCGCGTTTGCGGGAGCGGTCGGATTTCCGCGGCGCACTGGGCGTGCGGCCCTGCATCAAATCCTGCAATTGCTTGCGCACGAACGGGAAGCTCGTTTGCGCGACAGCGTCGGTGTACCCTTCGCGCGTCAGCTTTGAGCGCAGCTCATCGAGTGAGCCGCAATCAGGCGATCGCGCGATCTCGAAGGCGCGTTCAATCGTTGAATAAGCTGGCATGGTTTTTCCGGACGGCGTCGCCAGGTGCGGCGACCATCACATACAACCCACGAGAACGCTAAAAGTTCCCGTGCACGCAGTGGCGCTGCGCCGGTTCTCACCGCGTTGTGTAAACTCTTACGCTTTCGCGTCCGACGGGCGTGGCGGCGTATCGATGGGGAGCTTTTCCTTCGCCGCGAGCACATCCGACAACGTCACCGTTATCGAACCGGTCATGCCTTCTTCGGAGGCGACGAGATGGGCGCGAAGATCATCTTCCCATTCGTTGAGCAGATCGCGCTTTTCTTCGAGGCCCATGCCGGGATCGTTGAGTAAATGCTCAGGCGTCAAAAATCGATCTGCAGGGGCAGTTTGTGGGATGTCGGTCATGATGCAGTTCAATGGGCGTCGAGGGGATAAAGTTCCTCGATGCGCAACCTGGGCTGCGCGACGCGATTTTCACTCAAGCATTTCGGCGAAGGCTGGGCTGAGGGTTTCGGCGTAGCTGTGTTCGGCCGTAGCGACGAAGCGGGCGGCCAAGTTGCTGCGCGTGGCGAATGCCATGCCCTGGTTCGGGCCCATCACCATCAGCGCGGTGGCGTAAGCGTCGGCGAGCATGCAGCTTTGGTGCAGTACGCTGACCGATGCCGGCGCCGGCGAACGCATCGGCGACCTGCTGCGCGCATGGATCGCCCGCTGGCGTCATCGCACCGAAACCCCAGAGATCGACCAACGCGCCGAGGCTAGGATCAAAACCGCCGTCGCTTTCGCGGGCGACCTGTAGAGCGCTTTGTAACACGATCAGAAAATGCTCAGGCAAGGCGATGCGCTCGTCTCTGGGCAACGCGTTGAAGCACGAGCGATCGGAAGTCGGCTCCCAGCTCGACATTTGACTGACGATCGCATCGAGCGCCGCTTGCATCGCAGCTTCGGTTGCGCGGGCGTCAAAGTCCGGCGGCGCGATCGCATTGGCGCTCCACGTCGTGCCTCCGAGGCCGCTGTGAGTTCGGCGCGCAGATGTTGCGGCAGCGTGACTTCGCCTGCGCGCACAATTGGCGCCGCAGGGATGTCTGCGGCGTGATTGAGAGTGATGCCGGTTATCGCGAAGAGCAGCATGCCGATGAGCGCGATGGCGGCGCTGATCCAATGCCATTGTACGAATTGGCGCAGCACAAATGGCTTCCAGCGCGCGCTTTCGCGCGCCGCTACCGGCGCGTCCGGCGATGGCTGCGGGGCGCCAAATGTCATCGTCTCGTAGCCATGGATCCTGGAAAAGCCAGCGGGCCCCTGAGCCGCGCGCCAGCTTCCGGGCTTTTACAGCTGCGAACGCTTCGCAGCAAGCACGCGGATCTCCTAAGCGCAGTCGTTTCGAAATTGCACCGTCTTAGCGCCCATTTTGCCCGACAGGCGGCTCCGGCGGTACGCGGGGACGCTAAATAGTCCAGCTGTTTCAATGGCCTGCGCGAAGAGTTGTCGCCCGAGGCGCGCGCCGGATTGCAGCCAGGCAAGGAATTTCTAATCTTGCGCCCCAGCGGGTCCCCAAGAGTCGGGATACCCGGGGGAGTAGGAAGATGATCGTACGTTGGATGGCCGTTGGCTTCGCGATCTGGATCGCGATCGCCGTTGCGTTCCGCTTTGTCGGCGAACTTGGATTTCAAACCGGACCGGGTGGCGTGTCGTGGTTGTTCATGACGCTGCCGGTTGCATTGTTGGTGATCACATATCTCGTGCTGAAAGTGCTGAAGGTCGCTCCGACCGACCGCGCTGAAGCGGCTTCGATCATGGCGGTGCCCGGCCTGTTGGTCGGCATCTACGAGATCAATAGCTTTCATGTGGTCTTCCCGAACCTGGATGCTTCGTTGCAGCCAGAATTCTCGGCGCTGATGTTTGCCTGCTACGCGGCGGTGATCATCGCGGGCATCGTGTCTTCGCGTCTCGAAGGCATCTAGGCACTGTTGACGCTTAAGCATCCCTGCCGCCAAGTGCGCGCAGGGATGTTGCGTTGATGCAGTGGAAAAATTGGTCCGGCAGTGTGTGCGCTACGCCGCAGCTGGTGGCGCAGCCAAAGACGGAAACTGAGTTGGCGGCGCTGGTGACGCAGGCACGTAAAGTGCGCGTTGTTGGCGCCGGCCATTCTTTTATGCCGCTCTGTGAAACGGACGGCACGTTGCTCTCGCTCGCCGAGCTTGAGGGCGACATTTCTTTCAGTGCCGATAAATCGCGAGTCTGGGCGCCGGCTGGCTGGAGCCTGGCGAAGCTGACGTCCGCGCTCTGGGAAGGTGGCGTGTCGCTGATCAATCAGGGCGATGTGAATCCGCAATCGCTAGCGGGCGCCATCGGGACCGGCACACATGGCACCGGCGCAGAGCTGGGATCGCTTTCGACCACCGCGCGCGGCTTTCGCTTGATGATGGCGGATGGCTCGCTTGTCACGTGTAGCGAAAGCGAGCGGCCGGATCTCTTTCAGGCGGCGCGGCTCTCGCTTGGCTTGGTGGGTGTGGCGACGCAGATCGAGATCGACGTGCTGCCAGCTTATCATTTGGAAGAGCGTGTCGAAACCTATCGGCTTGAAGAGGTGGAAGGGCGCTGGGAAGAGCTTGTCGCGAAAAATCGGCACGTCGAGTTTTTCGTGTTCCCGTATGGCAAGTATGTTGTGCTGAAGACGTTGAACCCGGCGCCGGCCGAGGGACCGTTGAAGCACATGAACGACATCGACGATCGCGCGTTTCGCATGGTGTGCGAGGTGTGTTCAGTAGCGCCATGGCTGACGCGGCGCTTGCAGCCGGTGATCGTTGGCGCGGGTGTGCGCCAGCGGCGCGTGGGGCCAGCGTATCAGATTTTTCCATCGGATCGCACGGTGCTGTTCGAAGAGATGGAATATGAGCTTCCGCGCGCCGACGGCTGGGCGGCGCTTAAGGAAGCGATTGCGTGGATCCAGAAGCGCAGATTGCCAGTGACGTTTCCGTTTGAGTTTCGTCTCACAGCGGCTGATGACATTTGGCTCTCACCATTTAACGCAACGCCGGGCGCCTCGATATCAATGCACCAGTTTGCTAAGATGCCGTGGCGTGATTTATTCGCTGAGGCGGAGCCGATCTTCCGCGCGCATGGCGGCCGCCCGCATTGGGCCAAGCGCCATACGCTGTCCGCGCGCGACGTTGATGCGCTCTATCCTGATGCCGCGAAGTTTAAGGCGGTGCGCGACGCGGTCGATCCGGGTGGGAAGTTCGCGAACGCGCATCTGATGCAAACATTCGACATCGAGGAAAAATCAGCGTGAGCGACATTGATCTGCATAAGCATTTGATTGGACAGCAAGGATCACGATTGGCGTTGAACACGCCAGTGCTGGTGATTGATCGCGATGCGCTTGCGCGCAACGTGGAGGCGATGGCGGCATTTGCGCGCTCCAACAAGCTAGCGCTCCGCCCGCATGCGAAGACTCACAAGAGCGTTGATATCGCGAAGCTGCAACTTGCGGCGGGGGCGGTGGGCGTTTGCTGTGCGAAGCTTGGCGAGGCGGAGGCGCTGGCCGAGGGCGGCGTGCAGAACATCTTGATTACGTCGCCAGTGGTGACGCCGCAGGCGATCGCGCGTCTGGTGGTGCTCAATGGCAAGATCAACGTGCTTCGTGTCGTTGCGGACAATCCCGACAACGTCGATGCGCTCGCGGCGGCGACGCAGGCGGCGGAGCAGAGCCTTGCCGTTGTTGTTGACGTCGATCCTGGCATTCGCCGCACTGGTGTGCCGTCACCGGAAGCGGCGGTGGCGCTGACGCAACGTATCGCCGAAGCGCCGTCGCTGCGCTTCGCGGGGGTGCAATACTATTGCGGCGCGCAGCAACACATCGAGTCTTTCGCGGATCGCCGCGCGGCGATCGTGGATCGCACGGATTATTTGAAGACGGTGCTGCAAGCGCTTGAGGACGCTGGCCATAAACCGGAGGTCGTGACGGGCGGCGGCACCGGCACGCATCAAATCGATGCCGAGCTGGGCGTGCTCACGGAGCTTCAAGCGGGCTCGTACGTGTTCATGGACAAGCAATACAACGATTGCGATCTCGACGGGCAGGGGCGCAAGCCATTCGAGACGTCGCTCTTCGTCGATGCGCATGTGATTTCGGCAAACTCTGCGTCGATGGCGACGATCGATGCCGGCTTCAAAGCGCTATCCACGGACGGCGGTTTGCCGGTGGTGACAGACGGCGCGCCGACTGGCGCAATGTTTGTGTTTATGGGCGATGAGCATGGGGCGCTGATCGCGCCTGATCACGTCTTCCGCATCGGCGATCACGTCAGTCTCGCGGTGCCGCACTGCGACCCAACGGTGAACCTCTATGAGGCTTACCACGTGGTGCGCGATGGTGCGCTGATCGCGATTTGGCCAGTCAGCGCGCGCGGCCGCTCGCGCTGACATGGACCGCGAGCGTCTCGCCGGCCAGCACCCGCGCCTGCCGGCGAGACGCCGGCGGTCCATATTTACTCGGCCGGCGTCCGCGCGGTATCTTCATCATGCGGAGCGGGCTTCGGCAGAAAGTCCTGCACCCAGTGTTCGAGCTTATCGATCAGCACGAACATGGCGGGCACGAACACCAGCGATAGCAAGGTCGAGAGCATCAGCCCGCCGATAACGGCCGCGCCCATGCCTTGGCGCAAGCTGCCGTCGACGCCCCAGCCTGCCGCCGCTGGGATCATGCCGCCAGACATTGCGAACGTCGTCATGATGATCGGGCGGGCACGCTGCATGCCCGCTTCCATCAAGGCGGCATTGCGGTTCATGCCAGCGTGCATGCGCTCAACGGCGAAGTCGACCAGCAAGATCGAGTTCTTGGTGACCAGACCCATCAGCATCAACAGGCCGATGAACGCGAAGAGCGAGAGCGGTTGATTGGCGATGATGAGGCCGAGGAAAGCGCCGCCGAGAGAGAGCGGCAGGGCGGTCATGATCGTGATCGGTTGGAAGAAGTCGCGGAACAGCAACACCAGCACGATGTAGATGAGGATGATGCCCCACAGCATTGCGCTGCCGAAACTCGCGGTCATGTCCGCGAAGTCTTCGGTTTGTCCGCCCGCTGCGAGGCGTGCGCCGGGGCCGCCTTGAGCTTCGGGAAGGGCGAAGACTTCTTGTTGCGCGGTGGAAAGCTGAGTGCCGGGGCGCACGTTGGCGCCGACAGTCACTGCACGCTCGCGGTCGCGCCGCTCAATGGTGGCTTCACCGAGCGAGAACTGCACGTCGGCCACCGCATCGATACGCACTGGCGCGCCGAGCAATGATTGAACAGGCAGTGAGCGCAATGCGTCGAGATCGCTGCGTTGATCGGGGCGCAGCGTGACTCGGATCGGAATTTGACGATCAGCGAGATCGTATTTTGGCAGGTTTTGCTCTGCGTCGCCGCTGGTCGCGATGCGGATCGCTGAGGCGAGACCGGCGGAGGTCACGCCGAGGCGGGCCATGTCTTCTTGGCGCGGACGCACCTGAATTTCAGGGCGGCGTAGCGCGGACGTAGAGCGCACGTCGGCCAGAGAATCTAAATTGCCCATGGCGGTCGCAAGCCGATCTGCAGCGGCGTTCACCGCGACCGGATCTTGGCCGACGAACTGCACCGTGATGTCCGAGCCCGACGACCCGCCCTGATCTTGAACAAACGCGGCGCGGTAGTCTGCGAACTCCGAAAGGATCGGACGCATCTCTTGTTGGATCGCGTAGGCGGAACGGTTGCGCTCGTCGCGCTGTGTCAGCTGGATGAAGAAGTTGGCATCGGGCGCCGAGCCATCGGCGCCGTTCATCGAGGTGAAGACGCCAATGACTTCCGGATTTTCCCGGATGCGCGCGCTCATGCGTTGCAGCACGCGATCAGCGTCGATCACGGGCGTGCCCGGCGGGATCTCGACGCGAGCCTGGATCATGCCGTTGTCGAAGCGCGGGATCACGACGGCAGGCACAGTGCTTGCGAGCATAAGCGAACCAACGAACACGGCGAGGCCGATGCCGACGGTCTTCCATGGGTTGCGGATCGACCAGCTGAGGGCGTCATGATACGCGCTCGTCAAGACACCGGGCTTTGCTTCCTGCTCGTGCCCTTCGTTCTTCAAGAAGAACGCGGCCATCATCGGCGTGATTAAGCGCGCAACGACGAGCGAGAAAAACGCCGCGAGCGCGACGGTTAGTCCGAACTCCTTGAAGAAGACACCCATCCCGCCTTCCATGAAGCTGACGGGCAAGAACACGGCGATGATCGAGCCGGTGGTGGCGACAACCGCAAGGCCGATTTCGTCTGCAGCTTCGAGCGCAGCGGCATACGCCGATTTTCCCATCCGCATATGCCTGATGATGTTCTCGATCTCGACGATGGCGTCGTCGACAAGGACGCCAGTAACGAGCGCCAGGGCGATCAAGGTCACCATGTTCAAGGTGAAGCCCAGCATTTCGATGCCGGCGAATGTCGGGAAGATCGAGAGCGGAATAGCAGCGGCGGCGATCAAGGTCGCGCGCCAGTCGCGCAGAATTAGGAACACAACCAAGCACGCCAGCAGCGCGCCTTCGATCAGCGCCTCGATCGAGCTCTCGTGCATACCGCGGATGAATTCGACGGTCGACGCGATCTCGGTGATGCGGATTTGCGGATGCGCTTCTTCGATATCGCGGATGCGCTCGTCCATGAGGTCGAACACTTGGACTTCGGACGCGCCGCGCGAACGCTGCACCATGAAGCCAACGACAGGTTGGCCGTTGTAGCGCGAGATCGAATTCAGGTCGCTGGCGCTGTCGGTGACGGCGCCGAGATCGCCCAGGCGCACGGTGCGGCCGTCGCTGGCGCTGACGCGGAGATTTTCGAGTTCTGGGACCGATTGAGCGCCGCCGAGCGTGCGGATCGACTGCGCTTGGCCGCCGATCTGCGCTTGGCCGCCGGGGAGATCGACATTGATAGCGCGGAGTTGGTTGTTCACTTGGTCGGCGGAGACGCCGTAGGCAAGCATGCGCGCAGGATCGAGCTCGACACGAATTTCGCGATCGACTCCGCCAAGGCGGGTGACGGCGCTGACGCCGGGCACGGCGAGCAATTCGCGTTGCAGATCATTGTCGATGAACCAGGAAATGTCCTGGGGCGTCATGCCTTCGCCTTCGAAAGCGTAATAGCCGATTGGCTGACTCGCAGCGTCGATGCGCTGAACGACCGGCTCGCTGATGTCAGCAGGCAGATCGGAACGGATGCGCTGGATTGCATCGCGCGCGTCGTCGACGGCGCGGCTCAGATCACCGTCGCTCTCCATCTCCACCGTAGTTTGCGAAACGCCGGGCGAAATGGTGGAGGTGACGCGCTTGACGCCTTCGACAGATGTCAGCGCAGCTTCAATGCGCTGCGTGATCTGCGTTTCCATTTCCGCAGGCGCGGCGCCGGGCTGGGCGACGACAACGGTGAAGCCGCCGAAGTCCACGTTTGGCAGCTGGTTGACCGGCAAGCGCCCGTAAGCGGTCCAGCCGGCGAACAGCAGCGCAAGAATGAGGAGGATCGGCGGGATGGGGTTGCGGATCGCGCCGGCTGAGATGTTCCAAGCCATTGCTGTTAGCCTTCTCGTCCGCGGATGCCTTCAGCAGGCGGCGCAGCGCCTGCCGCTGGCTGCTCCTGTGTTTGTGCAGGCGTTGGCGCAAGGATGCGCACTTGTTCGCCGTCTTGCAGGAATGCCGCACCCGAGCCGACGATGCGTTGGCCACCGGAAAGCCCCTGGGTGACTTCAACCCAATCACCGTCGCGGCCAGCGAGTTGCACGTCGATGCGGTGCACGTGGTTCGTATCGTCGAGCACCAACACGTAGGCTTGGCCGCTTTCGTAGAGCACAGAGCTCTGCGGCACAGCGATGACTTCGCGCGAGGGCAGGTTGGCGTGACCGCGCAGATACATGCCGGCGCGAACGCGCGTGCCGGATGGCAGTGCGAATAGGGCTTCGCCGGTGCGCGTGCGGCTGTCAATTGATGCGGGCAAGCGGCGCAGCGTGCCTTGAACTGTCGAGCCATCAACCAACGAGAATGTTGCGACCTGGCCTTCTTGCAGCGCTAGTGTGTCCGCTTCGGCAACTTGCGCTGAAACTTCGAGGCGATTGTCGGCGGCGATACGGAAAAGGGTTTGGCCTTCGGTTGCGCCGCCAAGCGAGGCGGTGCGATCAATGACGAGCCCCGACGCCGGCGCGCGGAGATAGCCGCCGCCGAGGCGCGCATTCACTTCGGCGAGTTGGGCCTGCGCAGCGGCTAGCCGCGCGTCGGCCGCCACGGCCGCAGCGCGGCGTTGTTCGATCGCTTCAGTCGAGAGTGCGCCGGAGTCGCGGATAGATTCAGCGCGATCATACTCGCCGCGTGCGCGCACCGCTGATGATTGCGCTTCGGCCACGCTCGCTTGCGCAGCGCGCGTCTGGGCGGTGGCGAGCGCACTGTCGAGGCGCGCCATGGGTTGGCCTTGGCGCACAGTATCGCCTTCATCGACGAGGATTTGCAGAATACGCACGCCGCTAGCTTGTGCCGTGACTTGGATATCGCGAACGGGGCGCGCTTCGCCGCTGAGCGAGACTTGCGTCTCAAATGTGCGTGCTTCCACCGGAACGACGCTGACAGCTTGCGCAGTAGCGGGCTGCGCTTCGATGTTGCCGTCGCCGCCAATGCGGCTTGTGACGAACAGAACAGCGATCAGCGCGGCTATGCCGCCGCCCATGAGCATGAGAATCTTGTTGCGCCGCTTGCTGGCGTCCGGCGCATCAGTCGCGCGCTCCCACACGCGCTTGCCCGCGTCGCGTGCGTCACGCAGCGCTTTGCCGCTTGCGTCTTTGGCGCGCTTCAAGAAGCCCGGAGCTTCGTTGAACGGTTCGGGGTTCTCTGGCTTGTTCATGGACGTGGCTCAAGATAGCGCTCTGCGAGCGCGCGAAATTGGAGGAGGGCAGCTTCGACATTGGTTTCGCGGCAGAACGCGCGCCTGAGACCTATGCCTTCCAAAGTCGCAAACAAGGTGTTTGTTGCGCTTTCGGGATCCAGTGTTGCGTCAATCTCACCGCGCGCTTGAGCCGCGGTGAAGGCGCGAATGAAAATTCGGACACTCGCACCGTCAGTCGTACGCAGCGGCAGTGACACAGCGTCGTCACGAATAGCTTCGGCCATGATCTCCGCGATCAACGCGCCGTCGCCGTCAGCAAACTTTTCAAAGAAGGCGCGGGCAGCAAGACAGATGGCCGGGATGAAGCCGTGCTCTTCCGAGGCGCGCATGAAAGCTTCATCACTCTCGCCGCGTTTGTCCTCGGCGATGGCGCCGATGATGTCGGCCTTGCTGGAGAAGTAACGATAAAGCGCGCCGGCGCTGATCTCCGCCTCGGCGCAGATTTCCGCCATCGTCGCTTGATGGAAGCCGCGGCGGCGAAAGCACGCGATAGCCGCGTCCATGATCTGACGCCGACGGCGTTCGGCCAGTTCGGGATCGGCTAGACGGGCCAAATTTGGATTACCAAGTCTCGAATTGCCGGAAACGGCTTGCGCCGCGATGCTGCGCTGCATATAAAACGAATGTTCGTTCTTTAAATGTTAAGTCTGGACGGCGTCAAGCTGAAAACCCAAATGGCCTGCGCGGGCTGAGTATCTCAGCCAGCGCTTTCCAGACGCCTAAGTGCTTGAGGAGCAATCGGGAATGGCTGCAGTCGTGTCCTTCATTCGCGCCGCTTTGACCGTTGGCGCGCTGGCCTCTGCCGCCGGATGCGTCACGATGCCTAGCGAGCGGGCGGAAGCGCCGCCGCTGCCGTCGGCTTGGCGGGACGCCCCGCAGGGCGCTGAGCTGCCGGTCACTGATTGGTGGCAAGGCTTTAACGATCCGGCTCTGAACCAATTGGTTGTCGAGGCGCTTTCGGAGGGGCCGAACGTGCAGCTTGCGGTTTCGCGTGTTCGCGAGGCCCGGGCGCTTTCGTACTCGACCGTTACTCAATTTTTGCCGCAGCTCACCGCGACCGGCAGTGGCCAGTATCAGCGTTTCGTCGAAGGGCCAGTGCCGACCGGCGTCGACCGCGAGTCGATGAGCGGCTCGTATGGCGCGCAGGTCTCGTGGGAGCTGCCGCTCTTTGCCATTGGCGCGACAACGGTCGGTGCGCGCGCGAACACGCAAAGCGCGTTGGCGGATCTGCGCGGCGCGCGTGTCGCGCTCGCCGCTGACGTGGCGCAAGCGTACGTCGATTTGCGCGCAGCGCAGGCTAGCCGCGCGGCCTTGCAGCGCTCCGTCGAAACGTCAGATGAACTTGCGCGTATTCTCGCCACCAGCGCAGGCGCGGGTTTCGCCTCAGAAGCGGATGCAGCGGATGCGCGCCGTCTTGCTGAAAGCACGCGCACGCGTTTGCCGGGTTTGGTAATCGAGGAACGCCGCGCGGAAAATGTGCTGGCGGCTCTGCGTGGGCGCGCGCCGGGCACGGAGGACGGGCAGACGCAAAGCGTATTGGCTACGGAAAACGCACCAGTTCCGCATTTAGAACTTACCTCCGCGCCTGCCGCGCCTGCTGATTTGTTGCGTCTGCGCCCTGATGTGGCGCGGGCTGAAGCGCAAACGCTGCTTGCGGCCGCTCAACTTGGCGCGGCACGCGCAGATTTGCTGCCGCGCTTGAATCTCACAGGCGCCATCAACGTCACGGATGCGCTGATCGGCAATCCGAGTGGCGCCGGTTTGACGCTCGCGACTGGCACGCCTTTGATCTCGATGCCGTTGTTTGATTGGGGCCAGCGCTTTGCTGTCTCCCGCCAGCGCAATGCGCAGTTCGACCAATCGCTGATCCAATATCGCCAAACCGTGACACAGGCGATTGCTGAGGCGTCGAATGCGCTGGTTTCGTTGGATCAAGGGCGCTTGCGCCTGAATTCCGCACGCGCGGCGGAAGAGGCGGCGGGAGCTGCGACGCGCGGTTCGCGTGCAGCGTTTGAAGCCGGCATCCAGAGCTTGGCGGATCGTTTGCGTTCCGAGCAGCAGCTGATTGATGCAAACCTCACGCGAATCACTGCGGAGCAACAATCGGCCAGCGCCGCGATCGCCACCTACCGCGCGTTCGGGGGCGGTCCGGCCGTCGCGCCCGAGGTCGTGCGCCGCTAGCCGATCAATCCACGTCATTCGTCGCACACGTCCGCGAAAAGGCTGGACACGTGCGCGTGTGTGCGCTGCCTAGGCCGACAGGTTTAGGGGAGCTATGCGATGAAGCGAGCGCTTGCGGGAGCGTTGATGTTTGCGGCGGTGTTGAGCGGCTGCGCCACATCGAGCACGCCTACGGCCAGCACCGAGCGGCCGGCGACGGTTGCGGAACTGTTGGACGGCGTCGAGATTCCGTATGAGAGCTTCACGCTCGACAATGGGCTCACGGTCCTCGTGCACGAGGATCGCAAAGCGCCGATCGTCGCGATCGCGGCTTGGTACAATGTCGGCTCCAAGGATGAGCCTGAAGGCCAGGCGGGCTTTGCGCACCTGTTCGAACACATCATGCTGTTCAACGGCACTGAGCATATCCCGAACCTAATCGAGCCGCTCCGTGAAATGGGCGCCACCAATTGGAACGGCACTACGTGGTTCGATCGCACCAATTATTTCCAGACGGTGCCAACCCCGGCGCTGGAGCGCGGGCTCTACATCGAGAGCGAGCGGATGGGCTATCTTCTCGGCGCCCTCACGCAAGAGCGCCTCGATGCGCAGCGCGGCATTGTTCAAAACGAAAAACGCCAAGGCGACAACCAGCCGTACGGCATGACGTTCTATCGCATTCTTGAGCGCCTGTTCCCGGAAGGGCATCCGTATCGCCACTCGACCATCGGCTCGATGGCTGATCTCGACGATGCCTCGCTCGAGGAAGTACGCCAGTGGTTCCGTGATAACTACGCGCCGAACAATGCGGTGATCGTGCTCGCGGGCGACATCAATGTCGCGGAAGCGCGTCCGCTGATGGAGCGCTATTTTGCGCAAATCCCGCGTGGTCCTGTGAACACGCCCGCGGCAGCGGATATCCCGACGCTCTCTGCTCGAATCGATGACACGATGCACGATCGCGTCGCTAATACGCGGCTTTATCGCACCTGGGTCGTGCCAGGTCTCGCGAACGACGACACTTTGGAGCTCGATGTTGCGGCGCAGGTGCTGGGCGGACTGAATAGCTCGCGGCTTGATCGGATTTTGGTGCGCGATGAACAGAGCGCGGTTTCGGTCAGCTCCAGCGTGCTGCCATTCCAGCGCGTCAGCATGTTCTTCGTTACGGTTGATGTGAAACCTGGCGTTGATCCGGCGGCTGTTTCCGCGCGGCTTGATCAAATCATTGGCGAGTACATCACGACGGGCCCGACCGCGGATGAAATCCAGCGTGTCGCTACCCAGCAGGTGTTTGGCAGCGTGCTCTCGATTGAGCAGGTGGGTGGCTTTAGCGGCAAAACTGTCGCGCTCGCCAATAGCGCGGTTATCGCGGGCGATCCCGATTTCTACGAACGCAATCTCCGCGCTTATGGCAATGTGACGCCGGCTGCGGTGCGTGACGTGATGGGTCGCTGGCTCACGCGGCCGACGTATGCACTGCGTGTCGATCCCGGTTCGCGCGAAGCTTACCAAGACGCGAGCGCCACTGGCCGTCCGGCGCCGGACACTCGCCCGCCGACGGCGCAAGCCCGCGACCCGATGCCGGAGATTGGCACGATCGCTGATCTCGATTTCCCGGACGTGCAACGCGTGCGCCTGAGCAACGGCATCGAAGTCGTGTACGCGCGCCGCGCCGCCGTGCCGATCACCTACGTAGCGTTCGATTTCGACGCCGGCGTTTCTGCTGATCCGCAGGGCGCATTCGGCACGCAACGTCTCATGCTCTCGACGATGACGTCTGGCGCGGGCGGCCGCGGCGCGATGGAGATCGCAGAGCAGCAAGAGCGATTGGGCGCCACCATTGGGGCCAACGGTTCGCTCGACCGTTCCGCGCTGACCCTCACGACGCTCAGCGCCAATCTCGCACTCTCGCTCGATCTGTTCGCTGACGTGGTGCAGCGGCCGGACTTTGATGCGCGCGAGGTTGGACGTGAGCGCGACCAACAGCTCTCGGCGATCGCAACCGAAGGCACGCAGCCGAACGGCTTGGCGCAGCGGACGTTTCCCGCGTTGGTCTTTGGCGCGACCCATCCGTACGGGCGGCCATCGTCGGGTCTCGGCAGTCAGGCTTCTGTATCGCCGCTGACGCGCGATAATCTCGTGACGTTCCATCAAACTTGGATACGGCCGGAAACCGCGCGCGTGTTCGTGGTTTCGGATCGTCCGCTGAACGAAATCACGCGTGCGCTCAATGCGCGCTTTGGCAATTGGCGCGGTGCGACTGTGCCGGTGGGTCAGAAGAATTTTGAAGCGCCAATCCCGGTAGCGCGTTCGCGTATTGTTATCGTCGATCGGCCGCAATCGCCGCAATCGGTGATTTATGCAGGGACGGTGCTGCCGATCCGTGGCTCTGAAGACACGTTGACGGTCAGCGCGGCAAATGAGGTGCTTGGCAACAACTTCCTGTCGCGCATCAACACGGAAATCCGTGAGCGGCGTGGCTGGTCGTACGGACTAAGCGGCGTCCTGAGCCTGCGCGAAAACCAGGTGCCATACATCATCAATGCGCCGGTTCAGGCCGACCGCACGGGTGACTCCATTCGTGTGCTGATCGAGCAGATCAACGCCTTCAATTCAACGAACGGCGTCTCAGCTTCCGAGCATGTCCGCACGGTCAACGGCAACATTCGTCAGTTGCCGGGTTCGTTCGAGACGGCCGGAGCGGTGCTCGGTGCGTTGCGCTCGAACCAACTCTACCGCCGCCCTGACAATTACTGGGAAAGCGTCGCATCGCGCTATCGCGGGATGAGCGCCGCGGACATGGATGCGGCGGCGCGCGCCGTGATCGATCCTTCGCGGTTCGTCTGGGTTGTGGTTGGTGACGCGTCAGTTGTTCAGCCGCAATTGGAGGGGCTGGGCCTCGATATCGAGGTTGTCCCGGCGTCCTAGGCGTTACCAATCGATGCGAATGACGACGGTGTCGGTGTAGCTGCCTGGCTTCGTGGCGATTGTCGGCGTTACGACGCCGTAGACGCTACGCGTTGCAGTCCAGTGTCCGATCGCCAGTAGGCCGCCGGAGAGTGTGGCGGCCACTCCGGTCGTGCCGTTACCCCAGATCGTATTGTACTGCGTCGTCGTATAGAGATTGTAGTCGAGTAGATCGCCAGCGGCGGAGCGCATTTTGCGTGCGCTGATCGTGCCGTGCGCGCCGCTCTGCATGCGCACGGCCATGCTCGGGAAGAGTTCAGCGAGGCCAGTGCAGTCGACCGTGACTTCGCCTTCCGCTGTCGGCTACTGGCAAAACGAAGCTTTGCGTAAGCCGATATCGATCACGCACCACGGCCGCGAACGCTTGGTGCTCGCCGCGCCTGATGCGGTTCATTCGAGCGGCGGCGCGAGCGATGAAGCAAAGCTGCTTGCCTCCTTGCGCTCAGATGTCGCCATCGTCCTCGAGAATTTAAGCGACGGTTATCTGAGTGTTGATCCGCAATTGTGCATCCGCCACAGCAACGTAGCCGGCGAGGCCTTTGTCGGCCTGTCGCGTGCAGACCTTGACGGTGTCTCGATCATGACCGCGCTGCCGCAACCGCTGGCGTCGATCCTTGCGGATCGTGTCCAACGCGTGATCCGCTCACGCCAAGCAGAGCGATTCGAGGTCGGTGCGGCGGACGGACGCCATTTTTCCGTGACGGTTTTCCCGGTCGCGGTCGGCGCGGCGGCGCTGCTCGGCAACGTGACAGAGGTTCACGCACTTCGCCGCAATCTCGAAGAGGGCGAGGCGCTTCAGCAAGCCGTGCGCGCGCACGCGAACGCCGCGGCGATCAAGCTTGATGCCCGCGCGCGTATCGAAAGCGTTGATGCTTCCTTTACGGCGTGGACAGGCTTCGCATCGCTTGATGTCACCGGTCACCGGATGCTTGATCTCGTGGCGCCTGGTCAGCGCCGGGATGCGGCGGAGGGCATTGAGCGCGTTTTGCGTGAAGGTCAGTCTCGGGCAATGAACCTGACGATCCTGTCGAAGCGCGGCGATGAGATTGACGGGATAATCTCGCTGGCGCCTATCCAGACGGATTTTATCGCTCACGGCGCCTTCGCTTTGTTCATTCCCTCGACAGAGAGCGGCAAGGCCCTTCGCGCGGCTTAGCTCAACAGCGATTAAGCTAGCGCGTCGGCTCGCGGGACCTGTAAACTCAGGCGCGAGGGATGCATGGCGCGGACGCAAGCAGCTGATTACGACGAACGAAAGCTAGCGATCGTGGAGCAAGCCGCGGTGCTATTTGCGACGCACGGCTTCAATGGCGCCTCCGTTGCGGACATCGCCGAGCGCTGCAAGACGTCCAAGAGCCTCATCTATCACTATTACGAGTCCAAGGAGGACATCCTCTACGACGTGATGATCAGCCACGTTCGGGCTCTGGAGGCGGCCGCGGCTGACGCGCTGGCCGGGAGCGCCGGCGCCGAACAGAAATTGCGTGATCTGACGCAGCTCTTCATGACGCTCTACATTGGCGCGGCTGACCGGCATAAAGTGCTGCTGAACGATCTCGATTATGTGCCGAAGGCGCGGCGCGCGGAGATCGTAGCCGTTCAGCGCGGCCTGATTGAAAGCGTGCGCAAGCTTTTGGTTGAGATAGAGCCAACGCTGAAGAAGCGCGATGGCGCGAGCTTCTCCGCCGCGATGCTGTTCTTTGGCACGATCAACTGGACGCACACTTGGTACGATCCAAAGGGCGCGGTGACGCCCAAAGCGTTGGCCGATATGGCTGTGGACTTAACGCTTGGCGGCATAGCGCGCGCGGCGTTGGCCTAGCTGGGCTTCGCCCATTCCATCACCACGAACCAGGGCGCGCGGCGATAGCGGTCGGCCTTTAGCTCCGGCGCGCCGGCGATAGGCGCAGGCTCTTCGAAGTAGCGCAGATGAAGATCGTGGCTGAGCAGCTCGCGCATGTATGCGCTAAGCGGCCGATGGTGATTGACGATGCGGATGCCTCGCCATTCCGTCCAGACGGCGCGCTCCTCAAGATAGTAATCGACTGGGTAGTGTTTGAGCTTTCCGCCAAAGCCGCGCACCCAACCGGATTCCGCGCCCGCCGTGTTGAAGCCATTGAGATTTGCGATGAGCAGCGCGCCGCCTGGCTTTAGCACCCGCGCCATTTCCGCAATCGGCGCGGTGATCTCCGGCATGTCGATAAGACTGAGATAGCTGACGACAAGATCGAAGCTTGAATCCTCGAACGGGAGCCGATCGCCACTCGCTTCGATGTAAACGCCATCAGGGTGAAGCTCACGCGCGCGGTCAAGTAGGGCGCGTGTTGGATCGATGCCCGTGCACGCAACGCCGTGCGCGCCCAGCATGCGGCAGAAGCGGCCCTCGCCGCAGCCGACATCGAGCGCGGTTTTTGGCGCCGGCGCCAATGCGCGCGGCAGCATGACGGGATCCAGCACATAGCGGCGGCCGAAATCGCCTTGCTCTTCGAGGTGCGCCATCCAAGCGGCCGCCGACTCGTTCCAACCGTCTTCTGACATGATCTAGACGTCGTACGTCAGGACCACGCCTTCTGTCAGGGGGGTGGCTTGGCACGTCAACACATAGCCTTCGGCGATCTCCTGCTCTGAGAGCCCGTAATTCACCTTCATGCTGACTTCGCCCGCTGTAACCTTGGCGCGGCATGTGGCGCAGACGCCGCCTTTGCACGCGAATGGCGCGGGCAGGCCGGCGGCGCGGACGTTGTCCAAAATCGAGTGGTTGCTCGGATCGAACGCGACCTGCATGCGGCGGCCGTTGAGCGTCACGCTCATTTTGAGGCCCGCGGCCTTCTCTTCCAACACACGCGCCGCCGCTGCTTGCGCGGCCGAAAGCGGCCCGGTGGTGAAGCGCTCGATCAGAACGCGCGGCTTCTCGACATTCTTCGCCGTGAGCGCTTCTTCGACAGCATCCATCATCGGGCCTGGGCCGCAGATGAAGAACGCATCGACGTCGCTCGCTTTGACCAAAGTTGAGAGAATTTCCTCAGCCTTCGCCCGGTCGAGGCGGCCGTTGAAGAGTTCAATCTCTTCCTCCTCGTCTTCGAGGAAGTGGAACATGGAGAGGCGATCGATGTAGCGATCCTTCAAACCCGCGATCTCTTCTAGAAACATCACGCCTATCGAGGTGCGGTTGCCATAGAAGAGCGTGAAGCGTGAGTGCGGCTCCGTCGCGAGCGCCGTCTTCATCAGCGACAGGATCGGTGTGATCCCGGAGCCGCCGGCGAATGCCACGTATTCGCGCCGCGCCTCCGGATCGAAGCTCCAGCAGAAACTGCCGTGCGGCGCCATGACCTCAAGCTCGTCGCCAACCTTAAGCTCGTCATTGACCCAGCTGGAGAATGCGCCACCCGCAATCTTCTTGACGCCGATCTTCAACGCACCTTCGCCAGGGCTGACGCACACTGAATAATTGCGGCGGAGTTCTTCGCCGCCGAACGTGCGGCGGAACGTGAGGTGCTGGCCGGCTTTGAACGCGAACGCTTCGCGCAACGCTTCCGGCAATTCAAAGCGAACGGACACCGCATCCGGCGTTTCGCGCTTTACCTCAGCAACGCGCAGTTTGTGAAAGTCTTTGCTTGCCATCAGTGACACTTAAATCTGTCAAACGGCTCAGCGCATGACTTGCAGCGCCAGAGCGCTTTGCACGGCGTCGAGCCGAAGCGGGAAAGCTCTTCGGTGTTGGATGAGCGGCACTGCGGGCACTCGGCCGCCATTTGGTTCTTTACCGACGCAGTCGCGGCGCCTTTGGGTGGCGGCGCAATGCCGTAGGCGCGCAGCTTCTCGCGGCCTTCGTCGCTGATCCAGTCCGAGGACCAAGGCGGCGATAGCGTGGTTTCGATGCGCACGTCCGCGAACCCGTTGGCGTCGAGCGCGGCGCGGATCATTTGTTCGATCGCGATCGTCGCCGGGCAGCCGGTGTAAGTTGGCGTGATCACGACGCGATCAGCGCTGATCTCTCGCACAATCCCGAGATCAACCACCGACACCGCCGGGATCTCGGGATCCGGTACCTTGGCGAGGATGGCGCGGATATGGAGCGCCGACGTCCCGCCAGCATCTGTTGCGCTGGCCGGCGAGGGCGCCGGCGGTCCATGAGGCGCAGCGCTTACCACGTCGCACCCGGATAAGCGCGCTGCAGAAACTGCATCTCGCTCAGCAGATGACCGAGATGCTCGGAGTGGCGGCCAACGCGCCCACCTGTCGTTGCGCGGCGCGGCGCCGGACGCGCGAGCGTTGCTTCCGCCAACACCGCATCAATGCGGGCATCCCAGGCAGCACGTAGCGCTGTTTTATCGACACCGGCGCCAGCCGCGATGGCTGCCACATCGACATCGTCCATCAAGAACAGCTCGTCGGCGAAACGCCACATCCAGTCGAGCCCGGCGATCATGCGCGCCTTGCTCTCCTCGGTGCCGTCGCCCAGGCGGATCACCCAATCGCTCGCGAGTGTGGCGTGGTACGCGACCTCTTTCGCGGCTTTTGCTGCAATCGCCGCAAAGCGCGTGTCCTTCGCGGCCGTCATCTGCTCAAACAGCAGCGCTTGATAGTGCGAGAACAGAAATTGCCGCGCGATTGTTTGCGCGAAATCACCGTTCGGCTGCTCGACCAGCAGGCAGTTGGTGAAATCCATCACGTCACGGCGAAAGGCGAGGGCGTCGCCATCACGGCCTTCGCCCTCAATCTCGCCCGCGAGGTTTAAAAAGTGCGTCGCTTGCCCAACTTGATCGAGCGCGACGTTTGCCAACGAGAGATCGACCTCCAGCGCCGGCGCGTGTCCGCACCACTCGCCCAAGCGTTGGCCGAGGACGAGCGAGTCGTCACCGAGCCGCAGCGCATATGTCGCGATCTTGTCCATCAGATGTGCGTGATGCCGTCGGGGATTTTGTAGAAGGTTGGGTGGCGATAGACTTTGTCTTCCGCCGGTTCGAACAGCGCGCCTGCATCGCCTGGGTCGGACGCTACGATCTGCGCCGAAGGCAGCACCCATAGGCTGATGCCTTCCATGCGCCGCGTATACGTGTCGCGCGCATGTTCAAGCGCCATCTTGGCATCGGCGGCGTGCACGCTGCCGACATGGCGGTGCGAAAGCCCGCCCTTGCCGCGCACGAACACCTCCCAGAGCGGCCATTCCTTGCTCGGATCACTCATCGCGTTACTCCGCCGCCAGCTTTGCCGCGGCGCGCTTCTCAGCGTGGACGCGCGCCGCATCGCGCACCCAGGCGCCTTCATCCCAAGCTTTCTGCCGCGCTTGCAGCCGCTCTTTTGCGACCGGGCCTTCGCCCTTCACTACGGCGTAAAATTCTTCCCAATCGACATCGCCGAAATCGTAAGCGCCGCGTTCTTCGTTCCATTTCAGCGCTGGATCAGGCACTTTCAGCCCGATCGCTTCGGCTTGCGGCACGGTAATATCAACGAATTTTTGGCGCAGATCATCGTTGGTATCGCGCTTGATGCGCCAACGCATGCTTTGCTCGGTGTTCGGCGATTTATCGTCTGGCGGGCCGAACATCATCAGTGACGGCCACCACCAACGATCCAACGCATCTTGCGCCATGCGCTTCTGCTCCGCCGTGCCGGCCGCGAGATGCATCGTGATCTCGTAACCTTGGCGCTGGTGGAAGCTTTCTTCCTTGCAGATGCGCACCATCGCGCGCGCGTAGGGGCCATAGGATGTCCGTTGAAGCGGCACTTGGTTCATGATTGCCGCGCCATCGACCAGCCAGCCGATGGCGCCGATGTCGGCCCAAGTGAGCGTCGGATAATTGAAGATCGTCGAATATTTGGCTTTGCCGGCCAGCAGAGCTTCCGTCATTTCATCGCGCGACGTGCCAAGAGTTTCTGCTGCTGCGTAGAGATAAAGTCCGTGACCACCTTCATCCTGCACTTTCGCCAGCAGGATCGCCTTGCGGCGCAGGTTCGGCGCGCGCGAGATCCAATTGCCTTCCGGCAACATGCCGACGATTTCGCTGTGCGCGTGCTGCGACATCTGCCGCACCAGCGTTTTGCGATACGCCTCCGGCATCCAATCCTTCGGCTCGATGAACTCATCATTGGCGACGCGCGCTTCGAACGCGGCGATCAGCGCGGGATCTTCGGCGACGGTTTCGGCCTTCGTCTTGCCGGTCATATCTGTCGTGTACACGGGTGCACCTCTAGAGCTTTTCTAACATGGCATTCGCTGACCGATCGGTCAATCAATTACTGAGCCACCTTTTGTCCGCGAAAGCCCAGTAAATTCGGCGATGACGCCGCCATCGGCGGTTTTGACGCTGACTTGATAGACGCCGCTGCGGCCCGAGCGCGAAACTTCGCGTGCTTCCGCTACCAAAACATCGCCGCCGCGCGCGGGCGCTAAGAACGAGATGCTGGCGTGCTGCGCGACGGTGCTTTCGTTGCGCGAGTTGCACGCATACGCAAACGCAGTGTCAGCGAGCGCGAAGATCATGCCGCCGTGGCCAATGCCGTGTCCGTTCAGCATGTCATCGCGCAGTGCCATGCGAATGCGGGCGAAGCCTTCGCGTGCTTCGTCGATTGTAATGCCCCAAACGGCGCCGGTGCCCTCGCGCTGCAGCAATGTCTCGGCGATGCGTTGTGCGAGTTTGTCTGCTTCGTTCATGCATCTGTCGTGAATTGACCGACTAGGCGTTCTATCATACGCCACCTCAACGCGCGAGGAGGCGAGAAATGGACTACGAGACCATTCTGCTGGAGATCGCAGACGGCGCCGCGCGCCTGACGCTCAATCGTCCCGATCGATTGAACAGCTTTACCGTTCAGATGCACGATGAGGTCTCGCGCGGGCTTGAAGCGGTCGCAAAAAGTGATGCGCGCGTGCTGGTGTTGACCGGCGCGGGGCGCGGCTTCTGTGCGGGCCAAGATCTCTCCGATCGCGCGGTCGCTCCCGGTGGCGATGGCGTTGATCTCGGAGAGTCGCTGGAGAAGCGCTACAATCCGTTGATCCGCCGTCTCACCACCCTCGAAATGCCAGTGATTTGCGCAGTGAACGGAGTGGCGGCAGGCGCTGGCGCGAACATCGCGCTGGCATGTGATATCGTCATCGCCGCAAAGAGCGCGAAGTTCATTCAAAGCTTCGCAAACATTGGTCTCGTGCCCGATAGCGGCGGCACCTGGGCGTTGCCGCGGCTCACTGGCCAGGCGCGCGCCATGGGTCTTGCGCTCACTGGTGAGCCGCTGACCGCAGACCGCGCTGAGGCGTGGGGCATGATCTGGAAAGCAGTCGACGACGACAAACTCGCCTCTGAGGTTGATGCGCTTGCCGCGAAGTTTGCCGCGGCGCCCACGAAAGGTCTGGCGACGACCAAAAAGCTCATGCGCGAAAGCGCCACGCGTTCACTCGACGAACAACTCAACGTCGAGCGCGATGCGCAACGCATGCTCGGCCGCACTAGCGACTACAAAGAAGGTGTCGGCGCTTTTATGGAAAAGCGTCAGCCCAAGTTCACCGGAAACTGAAACATGACACCGATCACGCTGCAGAATTACGCTGAAGGCAAATGGGTTGCCGGCAGCGGCGGTCTGGCTGAGCTGCGCTCTGCGATCAATGGCGACGTCGTCGCGCTCACTTCGTCGCAGGGGCTCGACTTCGGCGCGATGCTGAAATTTGCGTGCAAGCAGGGCGGGCCGGCGCTGCGCGCGCTGACCTTCCACCAACGCGCGCTCATGCTGAAGGCGCTGGCGGATGCACTGACGGCGAAGAAGGACGCGCTCTATGAACTGAGCTACAACACCGGGGCCACCAAGGCGGATAGCTGGATCGATATCGACGGCGGCATCGGCACGTTCGCTGTCTATCAGGGAAAAGGCCGCCGCGAGCTGCCGAACGAACGCATCTTGATTGACGGCGCCGTCGAGGCGCTCTCGCGCGGCGGCACGTTCCAAGGCTTGCACGTCTATACGTCGCGGCAGGGCGTCGCCGTCCACATCAACGCGTTTAACTTCCCCGTCTGGGGCATGTTGGAAAAGCTCGCGCCGACATTCCTGGCTGGCGTGCCCGCGATCGTGAAGCCTGCTAGCGCCACATCCTATCTCACCGAGGCGGCAGTGCGCGTCATGCTCGACGCGAACGTGCTGCCCAAAGGCGCGTTGCAACTGATCGTTGGTTCGACGGGCGACCTGTTCGAACATCTAACGACGCAAGACGTGGTCTCGTTCACCGGCTCGGCCGCGACTGCCAGCACTCTCAAGAGTCATCCTGTCGTCGTTCGCGAGAGCGTGCGCTTCGTGGCGGAGCAGGATTCGCTCAACGCCTCAGTGCTTGGCCCCGATGCGAAGGCCGACTCGCCCGAGTTCGATCTCTTCGTCAAAGAAGTCGCCAAGGAAATGACCACGAAGGCGGGCCAGAAATGTACCGCTATCCGTCGCGCCATGGTCCCCGCATCGCTGCTTGAGGCCGTGCAGGATGCGCTGAAGGCGCGGCTGGAAAAGACCGTTATCGGTGATCCGCGCGATGAAGCCACGCGCATGGGCGCGCTCGTCAGCATCAGCCAGCGCAACGATGTGCGCGAGAAGATCAAAGAGATCGGCGCGGACGCGACCATCGTCTACGGCGATCCGAGCGCAGCGCCAGTCAACGAGAAGGGCGCGTTCTTTTCGCCCGTACTGTTGCGCTGCGAGAAGCCATGGGAGGCGCGCGCCGTGCACGACGTCGAAGCGTTCGGCCCGGTCGCTACCTTGATGCCATACAAGGACGCGGAAGATGCAATAGCGCTCGCCAATCGCGGCAAAGGCTCGCTGGTGATGAGCGCCTTCACCTACGACACCAATTTCGCGCGCGAACTTGTGCTCGGCGCCGGCTCTTTCCATGGGCGCATCGCCTTCATCGATCGCGACAGCGCCAAGGAAAGCACTGGCCATGGCTCGCCGATGCCGCATCTGATTCATGGCGGCCCTGGCCGCGCTGGTGGCGGCGAGGAGATGGGCGGCATTCGCGGCGTCGTGCATTATATGCAGCGCACGGCGTTGCAGGGACATCCGCGCACGCTTGCGGCCATCGTCAATCGCTACATTGCCGGCATGCCGACAGAGAATGCCGAGCAGCATCCCTTCCGTCGCAAGTTTCACGATCTGCCGATCGGCTATCAACTCAAGACCACATCGCGCGAGATCACGCTCGACGACATCGAACACTTCGCGCATTTCACCGGCGACACCTTCTACGCGCACATGGATGAAGTAGCGGCGGCGGCTAATCCGCTCTTCGGCGGCCGCGTTGCGCACGGTTATCTGATCTTGGCGTTCGCGGCCGGACTTTTTGTGGACCCAGATCCGGGCCCTGTGCTCGCGAATTATGGGCTCGACAATCTGCGC
Source organism: Caulobacteraceae bacterium (assembly GCA_031431115.1). Taxonomy (GTDB): domain Bacteria; phylum Pseudomonadota; class Alphaproteobacteria; order Caulobacterales; family Aquidulcibacteraceae; genus Vitreimonas. The sequence continues at coordinate 16,696 of JANPCV010000067.1, read as the reverse complement.
TTTGTGAAACCGGTGAAGCCCGGCGACACGGTGCAGGTCGCGCTCACGGTGAAAGACAAAACGCTGCGTAAGCCTGACCAAGGCGAAGTGCGTTGGGATGTCGTTGTCACCAATCGCGACGGCGAAACCGTCGCGGTCTACGATCTGCTCACGATGAACGCCGCCTAGCACTTGGACCGCGGGTCTTCTGACCCGCGGTCCAAGTGCTAGGCAACCTTCAGTGCTTCGACAAAGCGTGGGATGTCCGACTCACGGAGCCCGGCCACGTTGATCCGCGCGGCATCTGTCATGTAAATTCCGTGCTGTTCGCGCAGCGCCGTCACTTGCGCATCGTTCAGCGGCAGCGTCGAGAACATGCCTTTCTGATTTGCGATCAGATGCATTGGGATCGAGTTCACGCGCTCCGCCGCCAGCGCCGCGCGCGTGCGCTTGATGTGCGACCGGATTTGATCGAGTTCAGCGCGCCAATCGGCCCGCAACGCGTCATCGCTCAGCACTTCGCGTACGATCGCCGCGCCGTGATCGGGCGGCATCGAATAGTTCGCGCGCGCGATCGCAGCCAGATTGCTGAAAACTGCCGGCCGCGCCTTCTCGGCGGCTTTCACGAACAGCGCACCGACACGCTCTCGATAAATGCCGAAGGATTTGGCCTCGGAGACCGCGATCACCGCTTCCGGCACGCTCTCCAACAGCACCCGCGCCCCGGCGACGTCTTCGTCAAGGCCATCGCCAAAGCCTTGATAGGCGAGGTCGACAAATGGAATAATACCGCGGGCGTTCAGCGCCGCCGCGAGTTGCTTCCATTGCTCGATCGAGAAGTCCGCACCGAGCGGATTGTGGCAGCACGCTTGCAGGATCACGCCATCGCCGCGTTCGGCTTTTGTAAAGCCACTCAACAGGGCGTCCATATCGATGCATTGCTCGGCGATGTTGAAGAACGGCACATCGACCGGCTCGAGCCGGGCGGCGCGAACGATTGACGGATGGTTCGGCCAACATGGCGCCGGCAGCAGCACGCGCTTGGCGCCGCTCTCGCGCAGCAGGTCGCAACCCAAACGCAGCGCGCCGGTGCCGCCGACAGCTTGGATCGAAACAAACTCGCGTGACATCGCGCCGAATGCGAGTTGACCAACAAGCGTCAAAAAGTCGACGTCGCCCTGCTGGCCGACATAGGTTTTTGTCTTTTGGCCAGCGAGCAACAGCGCTTCGGCGCCCTTCACCGCGTGCATCACCGGCGTGTTGCCGGTTGCGTCCTTATAGACGCCGACGCCGAGGTCGATTTTGTCGGTCCGCGGATCCTCACGGAACATCTTGATGATCTTCAGGAGCGGATCGGGCGCCTTCGGCGCGAGCGTCTCAATCATGGATCTGCCTTCAATCTTCCAGCGGCCAGGTCTCAAGCACTTCAACGAAGCGCGTTAGCCAAGCATTGGTTTGGTGACCATCGAGCACGCGGTGATCGATAGTCAGTGAAACGTAAGCCATCGGTTTGATCACCATCGCATCGGCGCCGCTGACATCGCGCACGACCACGCGCTTCTCCAGCTTACCGACGCCAAGGATCGCCGATTGCGGCTGGTTGATGATGATCGGCGTTGCGAGCAGAGAGCCCGAGACGCCGTGGTTCGAAATCGTAAATGTGCCGCCTTGAACATCAGCGGGCTTAAGTTGGTTCTTACGTGCGCGTTCGGTTAGATCGCCAAGCTGCGTGGCGGCTTCTTTCAGCGTCAACGCCTGCGCACGCTTGATGACGGGGACGATCAGGCCCTTATCGCCCAACGCGACGCCCATGCCGATATTGGCGTCCTCGAACACTTCCAGAAAATCATTGTGCCAACGCGCGTTTACGTTTGGCGAAACCTTCATCGCCTCCGCTGCGGCGCGGATGATGTAGGCGGAGAAGGTGAGCGGCGCGCCGACTTTCGCGTAAGCGTCCTTATGCTTGCTTCGGTGCGCGATGATTGCGGAGAAATCGGCTTCGAACACAGCCGTCACGTGCGGCGCGATCGCGACGGAGCGCGACATATGCTCAGCGATAGAGCGGCGCATCGCATCGTGTGGGATTTTGCCGCCTCTGACAGACGCGCTTGGCGTCGTCGTTTTCACAGGACCGCGCGCGATGCGATCTTCGACGTCTTTGTGCGTGATGCGTCCGTCGCGTCCGGTGCCGGTGATGCTCGCAGCGTCAACGCGATGCTCAGAGAGCAAACGCTTCACCAGTGGAGAGAGGCGCATCTCTCTCTCTTCGTCATTCCGGGCGGAGCCAATCGGAGGCTCGGAACCCAGGGCCGCAGGAGCGGCCTTTGGCTCTGAGTCCCGGCTCGCGCTACGCGCATCCGGGATGACTGATGTGTTGAGCACACCAAGCGTTGATCCAGGCGCCGCTTCATCACCTTCGTTGAGCGCAATCGACGCAAGTACGCCATCCGCAGGCGAGGGCACTTCAACCGCGACCTTATCGGTCTCCAGCTCAACGATCGGCTCATCGCGCTTGACCGGGTCGCCAATCTTCTTCAGCCACACGCGCACGACTGACTTGGAGCCTTCTTGCTCCAGCGGCATGACGATGTTCGTTGTGTCCGCCATCAGAAACGCACCAACTCTTGTATCTTCGCCGCGATGCGCTCAACCGACGGCAGCGCCCATTCCATCAGGTCCGGATGGTGCGGCGAGGGAATGTCCGGCATCGTCATGCGCACCACCGGTGCGTCGAGATCGAGGAATGCTTGATCCGCGACAACCGCCGCGATCTCGGCGCCGAAGCCGCCGGTGCCGATGTCCTCGTGTACGATGAAGCAGCGATGCGTGCGCCGCACGGATGCTAGCACAGCGGCGCTGTCCCACGGCGCCAACGTCCGAAGATCGAGAATGTCAGCGCTGACGCCGGCTTTCTTGGCCGCCGCTTCGCAGCGCTCGACCATCGCGCCCCACGCCACAACCGTGATCTCGCCGCCCTCGCGGACGCGTTTGGCGACGCCGAACGGCAACGCGAAATCGTCACCCGGATAGGGGCGGCGGGCGCTGGCGGCGTCGAGCATGTTGCGGTGTTCGAGAAACATCACCGGGTCGTTGCCGCGCAACGCCGTGCGCAGCAGGCCAACCGCGTCTTCGGCATTCGAGGGACACGAAACGCGCCAGCCTGGGCTGTGCACGAATTGCACTTCGTTCGTCTGCGAATGCCACGGGTCGCCGCACTTGAAGAAGCCGACCGGCATTCGGACCACCATCGGCGCCGCGAAGCGGTTGGCGGTGCGCCAGCGCATCGTGCCGCAATCATTGATCTGCTCGCACGCCGGATCTGCGTACTTGCGAAACTGAATCTCCGGCACCGGCATGAGGCCCGCAATCGCCATGCCGACAGCGCGGCCGATGATGCCTTCTTCCGAGAGGGAAGTGTCGAACACGCGGCCTTCGCCGTATTTTTCTTGCAGGCCAAGCGTCACGCCATGCACGCCGCCCTTGGGGCCGACGTCTTCGCCAAACACCAGCACGCGCGGGTTCACAGCGAGTTCGTGATCGAGCACGCGCCGTATGGCCGTGATCATGTTGATACGGGCGCCTTCAGGCTTTGGCTCGCTGCTCATGCGAGGCGCCGAATAGCCGGCGTTCAACATGCCGCCTTCGTCCTGAAGCTCGCCATCCTCGCTGAACACAAAGCGCGTTACTTGCGACGGGTCGCTCACCGGCCGTTGATCCGCGACCTGCGCGGCGCGCCGCACGTTCTCTTCCGCTTTGGATTGAGCGGCATCCCAATCTTTTTCGCTCATCAGCGCAGGGACGACGTGAGCCTTCAGTTTCGGCAGCGGGTCTTGCAACCATTCGGCCTCGACAAGCTCTTTGGACTTGTAGGCCTGTGTGTCTTGGAATGAATGGCCCTGCAGGCGCGGCACTGTGAGGTGAACCAGCGCAGGGCCGTTGCCGCCGCGCACGTGGCCAACGCCATCGGCGATCAACTCAGCGGCTTCGGTGGGATCAGTGCCGTCGCCATCGAAAATCTTGAGGCCGGAGAAGCTTGCGAGGTTCCTGGCGATGTTCTGGCCGGGCGTTTGCAGCCAGCCTGGTGTCGAGATACCGTAGCCGTTGTCTTCAATGTAGAAGAGCATCGGCAACTTCAACGTCGTTGCCATTGTCAGTGCTGACCAGAAGCCGTTGGTCGCGACAGAGGCATCGCCGCCGAGCACAACGCTGATCGCACCATCGTAGCTGCGATCGCCCAATACATTCTTGGTGTATTCGATCGCCTGTGCGTAGCCGGCCGTCGGCGTGTATTGCGCGCCGACGCCGCCGCACATGGGCAGGGCTGAGGCGCCATTCGCATTCGGGTAATTGAACACGACGCCGATATCGCGTCCGTCGCTATAGCCGCCGGCGCGGCCCATCGCCGAGCCAAGCGCATCTTCGAGCGCGACACCGAGCGAAAGCAGGATCGGGCGTGAGCGATAATAGCCGCACACTGCATCTTTTGGGTGCGTGAGGTGCAAGCCCAGCAGCACTTGCGCCATGTCGTGGCCGCGCGCGCTGAACTGATAGAAAATCTTCTTGCCGGGAACGAGTTCACGCTCCTCGATCGCGTCCATGGCGCGTGAGCATTGAACCAATTCGACGACGCGGCGCCAGTCGGTCTGCGGACTGGGCTTGGAAGCAGGCTTCGTTTTGGCGCTCATACGAGAAAAATAGCGCCGTTCGCGCGCAATTTCAGTGCAATCGGAGCGCCAAAACGCTATTGTGCGCATGAGGGATGCAATTTGGACGTATTTGACGCATGAAACGTGATGAAATCGATCTGGATGAGGCCGATAGGCGTCTTTTGAACGCGCTTCAGCGCGATGCGTCTGTCTCTCAAGCCGAGCTTGCCGAGCACGCCGCCGTCTCGCCCAGCCAAGTCTCGCGGCGATTGGCGCGGTTGAAGGAGGAGGGCGTCCTGCGCGGCATCGTTGGCGTGCTGGAGCCGGAGCTCGCAGGGCTCACCTGTTCAGCCATTATCCGCGTGCGTTTGCGTGACCACGCCGCCGCGAACGTGCGCGCCTTTCGTGACCTCGTTGAGCGCATGAACGAGGTGACGCTCTGCGTCATGACGACGGGCGAGACGGACTACCTGATCAAGGTCGTCGCACGAGACCTGCCGCACTTCCAAGAGATCGTGCAATCGAAGCTGCTGCGTTGCACGGCCATCGCGCACATGGAAAGCTCGATCATCCTCGAGCATCTTAAGGACACGACAGCTTTGCCTCTGGATGAAGCTTAGGCCTGCTTTGGTTGCGACTTCGATGGCGTCAGCTGCGGCGTCGCGCCCAATGCGGTCTGCTTGTAAAACTGCAGACGGCGCTCGTCGTTGAGCAAAGCTATCAACTCCTCAACTGAAACCGGGCGCGAGATCAGATAGCCCTGCGCCAGATCGCAATTCATGCTGGCGAGCAATGCAAACGCCGCCGGCGTCTCGACACCCTCAGCTGTCAGCGCCATGCCCAGGCCGTGCGCCAGATCGATCGTGGATCGCACCAAAAGCGCGTCGCGTTGGCTTGACGTGATGTTCTGCACGAAGAGCTTGTCGATCTTCAATTCCTGCGCCGGCAATTGCTTCAAATAAGCAAGAGAGGAGAGACCCGAGCCATAATCGTCGATCGCAATATGGACGCCGGCTGCCGCGAACATTTCGATATTTTCGAGTGCAGCCACCGGATTGTCGATGACGGCAGTTTCGGTGATCTCGAAGCAGAGCTGGTGTGGGGCCTGGCGTGCGAGTGCAACGGCGTGCTTGGCGAAATCGTTATCGCTCAAGAGCCGCGCAGAAATGTTGACGGCGAGTTTGATCGGGTGACCCGCCGCCTTGAACGCGAGTTGATCGGCGATCGTGCGTTCCAGCACCCACTCAGTGAGCGCACGGATGTGGCCGGTCTCTTCCGCCATGGGCACGAACAGGTCGGGCACGATGTTGCCGCGTGTCGGGTGACGCCAGCGAACCAGACTTTCGGCGCTATCGATGCGGCCGGTGCGGAAATTGTATTTCGGCTGGTGCGCGAGATAGATCGCGCCGGTTTCGAGCGCGCGGCGCATCTCGCCCATGAGTGACAATGTGCGCGCCGGATCGCCGTATGCGGCTTCGTCGTACATGCCCGCCTTTTGCCCGCGCTGGCGCGCTTGATCGAGCGCGATCGACGCGCGTTCGATCATGGCGGACGACGTTTCTTCCTTGCCGCCCGGTTGCGCGATGCCAATGGTCACGTGGACGTCGACAATCTGTTCGCCGAGCGAGACCGATTGTTCGAGGTTCGCGACCAGAGCGTGCGCGCGTTTCAGTGCATCGGCTTCGCTCGTGGCGATGAACGCAACGCCAAGCACATCGCTGGAGAGCCGCGCCATCGGTGCGTTCGGCGCCAGGTGCGCGAGGCGTCCACCAAGCTGGCGCACCAATTCGCCGGCAAGAGAATAGCCGATTGCGCCGCGCACGTGCGCGAAGCGGTCAACGCCAATAGCCGCCAAATACAGCCGCTCCGGCCGCGCTGCTGCGTTGAGCTTTCGCTCCAGTGCGACACGGTTTGGGAGGCGCGTTTCGCTGTCATGAAAGGCGAGCTGCGTGATGCGCCGTTCACGCTCGCGGATCGCGCCGGTCATAGCGTTGAAGCTCTCCGCGAGCCGCGAAAGTTCGTCTTGCGTGCCAACAACCACCGTTTCGTAAACGCCTTCGCGCAACTTCCGCGCCGCTGCTTCCAGCGTCGAGAGGGGCTGCGTGATACCGCGTGCCAAGACCCAAGAACCGGCGATCAGCAACGCAACGCCCGCCAGTCCGATCGCAATGAGTGTGTTGAAGAGGGCCCCATACGGTGAAAGCGCGCTCGATGCTGAGTGACGCAGCAGCAGCACGGCGTAAGTGCCATCGAGCGAAGAGAGCGGCGTAGCAAGCGCGATGGCGTCGCCATCTTCGGTGCGCAAATCGCTCGCGCCAGCACGTTCGGCTTGCAGCGATCGTTCGATGAAGTCGCTGAGCGCGGCGTGATCTGTATCCGCGCCGTCGCCCCAGCCTTGCCCGTCTCGCGCCAGGATGGAAGCGTTCACCGGAATTGGTGAAAGCGCGCGCAGATCGTCCATCTGCTGCGCTCCGAGGCGCGCGCCAGCGATGATCCAGCCTTGGCCATCTGGCAGGTCCGCCGCAGCGCCCTGGAAAAATTCGCCGCCTTCACGCAACACGCCAGGCGCGGGGTCGCTCCGCGTCAACGCCACTTGCATGCCGGGCGACACCGAAGAGCTGGCGCCCGTCTCTGTGATGATCAGACCCTCGCGCGTCACCACGAAGGCGATGTCGGCGTGGGAATTGGTGCGGAGATCGGCGAGATGAGCGCGGATGGTTGCGTCGTTGCGCGTGCCGACAGCGTCGGCCAGCCCAGGCGCGCGGGCTGTCCGCGTGGCCGCGTCCTGCAAATGATCAAGCCGGCCATCCCACAGGCGCGCAAAGACATGAGCGGTGTTCGCGAGCTGTTGCTCTGCGAGCTTTTGGGTGTTCCCGGCGATGACAACATACGCGACTGCGCCGATCAGCAGCAGCGCGAGGCTGAACAGCCCGGCGTACATGAAGGTGAGTTTGGTGCGGAGCCGGCGAAACATCTGTCAGACCGCTTTCGGCCAGCGATTGCGAATATCCGCACTCTATTAAGGCGATCCACTGAAGCCAGTGTTAATTGCCGTGCTGGCTGCCGTGACCCACAGGTGCGGTGCGGTGAACCGGCAACGTCACATCGATCGCGCCGGCATGTTCAAATACCAGCCGCACCGGAATGCTCTGACCTTCGGCAAACGGGTCCAGCACGCCAAAAAACATTAGATGTGCGCCGCCCGGGCCAAGTTGCGCCGCGCCACCGGCGGGAATTGATAGCCGTTCCAGCGCGCGCATCCGCATCACCGAACCGTCCATCGTCATCTCATGGACTTCGATGTGCGCGGCGCGAGGACTTGTTGCGCTAAGTAAATGATCTTCGGCGCTCGTGCCGTTGGTGATGGTCAGATAGCCGGCTGAGACATCGACGCCCGAAGGCGTCGGCGCGGCCCACGCATTGCTCACGGAGAGTTGCGCCGAAACCCGGACCTCATGCGCCGACGATTGACCGGTGGGGGCGCCGCAAGCCGCGGCAGCGAGAAACAGGGACAGCGCAAAGAGGGGTCTCATGGCCCCAAGGTATGGCGGCGCGCACTGCGCAGTAAGGTGGTCGCGTGCCGCACCAATCGCCTTCGTCCCGCGCGCTTATGCGCGAGACGAATGGCGTGGCCCGTTACGGCGTGCTCGGATTGCCGTCGTTGGTTTCTTCAGCGGTTTGCTCGACAGCTTGGCCGGCGGCTTGGACGTCTTCGCCAACACCTTCAACAGTGTTGCAAGCTGCCAGTGCGGTCGCGCCGAGCAGCGCCAAAGCAATTAAGGGCGATGTGATCTTACGCATGAAAAAACTCCATCTAGTGCGCCGCGCCGCCCCTAGCGGCGCGCGACGGTAAAACGCCGCACACGCGCTGGTGTTCCGTCCATGAGTTAGTTGAGGCTTCCTGTGCTTTCGAAGAACAGCGCCTGGCTCACAGCCGCGCGAACCATGTCTGGTGAATACGGCTTTGTGATCAAGAACGTCGGCTCAGGACGCTCGCCGGTGAGCAAGCGCGCGGGGAACGCGGTGATGAAGATCACTGGCACACTGAACGATGCGAGAATTTCTTTCACCGCATCGATTCCAGATGAGTTGTCTGCGAGCTGAATGTCCGCGAGCACGAGATCCGGACGTTCGCGTTTTGCCGCCGCGACCGCACCGGAGGCTGTCGTCTCCATCGCGCACACGTCGTGGCCCGCACCGGTGATGAGATCACTCAAATCCATCGCAATGACGGCTTCATCTTCGATGATGAGCACGCGCGCTTTGGTTTGCTTATCGAGTTCTTCGATCGCCTCATCGAGCAGCGCAGTCACTTCCTCGGCATCGCGGCCAAGAATTTCGCTGGTCTCTTGCGGCGTGAAATTTTCGAGCGTCGTGAGCAGAAGAACCTGGCGCGTGAGTGGCGCGAGTTGGCGCAGCCGCTCCTGTGCCTTCCGGGCGCTGGCGTCATTTTCCTCCGCCTCAACCTCGATGTTGGCGCTTTCCCAAATCCGGTGGAAAACTTTGTAGAGGCCGGCGCGAGGCTCCAAATCGGACGGAAACTCGTCTGGATTGGCTACGATCGCCTCAAGACTAGCGGCCACAAAGGCGTCTCCGCTGGCCTGGGCGCCTGTCAAAGCGCGTGCGTACCGGCGCAGCAGCGGCAGATGAGGCGCGATTTCCCTGGCAAGCGACATATATAACCCCTTGTTAGTGTTAGATTTTTGTTCTGCAGCCACGCTTTGCATGTCATTCTCCCATGCGGCGAGACCAAAAGAACGCTGGCTGCTGAAAAAAGTTCCGGCGCTGCGGAACAGGTCTGAGATCAAGACGTTCAAATACCCTGAGGCCGCCGCTGCAGGCGGCTTCCGGCCTAAAGCGGGGCAGGCGGATGCATGACGGGAAAGACGACGACGACATGGATGCTGTTCTCAATAAAAGCTCCGACGACGCCGGAAAGCGCAAAAGCAAGTCCGCCGCGAACAAGAGCCTGATCACGCGCAACTTGCGCATGGCTTACGGCGAAGTCGCTGGCGAAGGCGTGCCCGACCGCTTCCTTGACCTCCTCAGTCAACTTGATGAGCGCGAGGGGAAAAAATCTTGAGCAACCTCGCTTCCTTCAAAGCCGACTTGATCGAGCTGCTGCCGAGCTTGCGCGCGTTTGCGCGTTCCCTCGCGCACAACCCCGCCTTGGCCGATGATTTGGTGCAAGATACGCTGGTAAAGGCGCTCGCGAACGTCGAACGCTTTGAGCCTGGCACCAATCTGCGCGCTTGGCTCTTCACCATTCTTCGCAACCATTACTATTCGCAGCTTCGGAAATCGAAGCGTGAAGTCGAAGACGCTGACGGCAAGTTCGCCGCGCGGATGTCGTCGCGTCCAGAGCAAGATGGATCGGTCGACCTTGAGGACTTCAAGGTTGCGTTCCAACAGCTTGCTCCGGATCACCGCGAAGTGCTGACGCTCGTCGGCGCCTCTGGATGCTCCTACGAAGAAGCCGCCCAAATTTGCGGTTGCGCCGTCGGTACGATTAAAAGTCGCGTGAATCGCGCGCGCCGTAAGCTCGCCGATCTCCTTGGTCTGGACGAAGAAGATACGCCAGTCCCTAGCGAAGCCCGCAGGATTGAGGATACAGCGAGCGTGTGAAGACGCTCGAGGATCGTTCGTTCAAGTTCTGGCCGGAGGCCTTGTCGCTGCGCTCCATGCGCGGCCGCATAGCCTTGCTGCTGGGGCTCGCCATGCTCCCTGCGGGCGCAATCGCTATGCAAGTCGGCTTCAACGCCGCCGAGGCGCGTCAAACTGCTTACGAAGAAGGCCTTAGCCGTCGCGCGCTGGAGTCGATCGCGACCGAGCGGCGGACGATCGATGAACTCCGCGAAATGCTGCGCGTGTTGGCGGCGACACCGGCGTTGCAGCAAATAGAGGCGGGCGATTGCCGCGCTTGGCTAAGCGAGATCAACAGTCGCTATCCCTACATCGCCTCAATTTCTGTCACACGAGATGACGGGCAGGTTTTGTGCAGCGTGCCCGCTATCGCCGTCAACACGCGGCTTCCGGATTCTGATCTCCGTCGCCGCGCGCGTGCGCGTGACGCGTTCACGATGGCCTACACCGAATACGGCATGATCTCCGGATTGCCAGTGCTCGGTGCTCTTGAGCCGCTTCGCCAAGGCGATCGCCGCATCGGTTTCGTGGGCGCCTCAATCCCAACGACGCACCTGACGGCGATTTTGGAGCGGAGCCGCACGAGCAACCCTGCATTGCGCAATGCACGCGCGGCCCTCATTGATTCACGTGGTCGCATGATCGCCGAGTCATCGCCAGAGGGCGGCAACGCGCCGCCGCTTCCGTCGCCCGAGCAGATCAGTGGGCGTTTTGGCGCAGAGCCCGTGTTCTTGCATTTAGAGGGCGGTGACGCCGTTATTGTCCCGCTTTACGCGCCGGATCTCTACGCCGTCATGTCTTGGGCGCCGGACCAGCCAGTCTGGCAACGCGTCGGCAGCGTCGTGTTTTCGATCGCTGCGCCATTGTTGATCTGGTTGCTCGCCATCGGGGCCGGTTGGTTTGCAATCGAGGTTTATGTCGCGCGCCCGCTCTCTAGTCTGGAAGCAGCGGCCCGCGGATTTGCGCGCGGCGAAGACCTCACCGACCCCCCGGCTCTCCTGAGTGCGCCGTCAGAGGTGCGTTCACTGCGCCGTACGCTCGCGGCCATGGCCAAAACACTGCGCGGACGCGAATTGCGCCTGGTCGAGGCGCTCGCCGAAGAGCGCGCGTTGCTGCGCGAAGTCCACCACCGGGTGAAGAACAATCTTCAAATGGTGGCCAGCCTTCTAAACATCCAAGCCCGCGCGGCGCGCGATGATAGCGAAGCATGGGGCCTCGCCCGCGCGCACGACCGGGTTCAACTGCTCGCCGTCGCGCACCAACGGATTTATTCGTCTGGTGAACTTCGTCACGTCCGCGTGGATGACATCGCCGCCGAGGTTGCGCGTCAGTTGCTGCAATCGCGCGGCCAGGCTGTCAAAGAGATCAATTTAGTGATGGATTTGGGCAGCGCCCGCGCCGGCGTCGATCGCGCAGTGCCGCTGGCGTTTCTCATCGGTGAGGGCATATCCGCCGCTCTCGATGCGCTTTCTGACGCGGGTCCGGTCGAACTGCGTTTGTTTCTTCAGCAAGATCAGGACGGCAGCACGCGCTTTGCGGTGGACGCCGACATCGACGATGAACGCGCCTGGGCTCCGGGCTCGGGCGCGCGTCTCATCGATGCATTTGCACGCCAGTTAGGCGCTGCGATCGGCCGTGATCCAGCCCGGCCCTACATGCTCTGGGCGGCGGTGCCCCCAGAGCATGAGCCGGTGGATTAGCGACGCGAGATCAGCATGCCGAGCAGCAAACCGGCGCCAAGCGAAATGCCGAGCGCGGCGCCCGGATGTTCGCGAACCTTCTCTACAGCATAGCCAGCGCGTTCACTTGCGCGTGTGCGGATGTCCTTGCTGATGCTGTCGAGGCGATTGCCTGCGTGTTTCACTTCGCTGCGCGCGGCTTTGTTCGCAGCTTCCGCTAGGCGGCTCATATCCTTCCGCAATTCGACGAAATCATCGAGCACATCAGTCGCGCGCGCCTTCAACGCACCACGTGCGTGACCATTCTTCTTGCCGCGGACGCTCGTGTCCAATTGAGCCATGACTTATCTCCATTAACACATTGAAATTCGGCGGCTTCTCTGCCGCCTAGGACAACACAATGCGCGCGCAAGGGTTCCGCGTTGCGCTGGAACATCGCAGTGCGCAGTGGCGTTGCGGCTCTACATACGACTGGAGACTCTCATCGTGCTTGGTTGGGCCTTAACTTTTTTTCTGCTTGCGGTCGTCGCGGGCTATCTGGGCTTCTTTGGCCTTGCAGGCATCGCGGCCAGTTTCGCGAAAGTTCTGTTTCTCATCTTCTTAGTGCTGCTCGTGTTCAGCTTCGTTGCCCGCGCGCTACGCGGCAAATCGGGTGTGACATGAATCTCGTGCACGCAATTTTCGGCCAACGTCCGACATCTCGCCCGCCCGTGATTGCCGAGCCGCCAAAAGGCGTACGCATGCGCGATGTCTCAGCAAAGGAGGCGCCCGCAAAGCGCGCCTGGCTCGCGGAAGCTGACGCCCACGTCGATACCGAGCACGGCGTGCTGCGCGCAGAGGGCGGGCGCGACTATGTGTTAGCGCACGGTCCGGGCGATCACAGTATCGTTCGTAAGGATATCTTCGAGATCATGTATGAGCCACTTGGCGGCGGGCTCTATCGCAAACGCACTGACATAAAATTCCGCTATTTCACCTTGAACCGGCGCGTCATCGTTCAAACTTTGGAGGGACCGCAAGTCGCTAAGCCCGGCGATTGGATCATGCAGGGTGTTAAGGGCGAGCTGTGGCCAGTTTCATCAGAGAAAGCGCGGGAGAAATACGAGCCCGTGTAAGGAGGCTTTCGTGATTTTCAAACTCCCCGATCTACGCTTCGATGCCGGCGCGCTTGAGCCGCACATCTCCAGAACCACGATGGAGACACACCACGGCAAGCACCACCCCGCCTACATCAAGAACATGAACGCGATCCTCGCCGAAAGAGCGGACGCGCCGAGCGCGCTTGAGGCTGTGGTCGCGTTGGCCCTGCGCGAAGGCAATAAGAAGCTTTTCAACAATGCGGCCCAGTCTTGGAACCATGGCTTCTTCTGGCAATCGCTAACGCCGGAAGTGCAGGGCGGTCCGGGCGGCGATCTCAAGGCAGCGCTCGAAAAGTCGTTCGGCTCTCTCGACGCATTCAACGAAGAAGCGAAGGCCAAGGGCGCCGGCCACTTCGCATCTGGCTGGCTTTGGCTCGTCAGCGACAAGAGCGGCGCGCTCTCTCTCTCCGATCTGCACGACGCCGATACGCCAATTACCGATGCATCTCTCACGCCGCTTTTAGTTTGCGACCTCTGGGAGCACGCCTATTATCTCGACTACAAGAACGAGCGCCCGAGATTCATCGAAGCGTTCTTGTCCAAGCTCGCCAACTGGCGTTTTGCCGAAGCGCAATACGAAGCGGCGCGCGCCGGCAAAGGCGCATGGGTGTTTCCGGCTTGAAAATGGAACTGGGATGGAACGCCAGCGTTTTCATTCCAGGTTCGTTTCAGGAGAACGCAAATGCTAAGTTGGGCCCTTATCTTCTTCGTCGTCGCCATTATCGCGGCTGTGTTTGGTTTCGGCGGCATCGCGTCGGCGTCCGCCGGCATCGCTCAAATTCTGTTCTTCTTGTTCTTGGTCCTGTTCGTCGTCTCGCTCATCATGGGCATGGCGCGAAGGGGCTAACGGGTCGCGGTACGCTACGTACGGCGCGGCATTTACTGGGTTCCAGTTTGACGCCATAAGAACGTCAAATTCCGAACCTGGGAGGCCCCGTCGATGCGCGCGATCCGTAACTTTATCAATGGCGCGAGCGCGTCCGCTTCCGGCGGGCGCGCTGGTCGCGTTTATGATCCCAACACTGGCGCGCAGCAGGCTGAAGTCGCGTTTTCGTCCGCACGCGATCTCGATGCTGCGGTGCAAGCCGCCGCCGCCGCTTTCCCGGGCTGGGCCGCCACCAATCCCCAGCGCCGCGCGCGCGTTTTGTTCGCCTTCAAGCAGCTTGTCGAAAAAAACATGGACGAGCTCGCGCACTTGCTCTCGTCCGAGCACGGCAAAGTCATCGCCGACTCGAAAGGCGACATTCAACGCGGCCTCGAAGTCATTGAATTCGCCTGCGGCATCCCGCACGCGCTGAAGGGCGAGTACACCGAAGGCGCAGGGCCCGGTATCGACGTCTATTCGATGCGCCAGCCGCTCGGCGTCGTCGCCGGCATCACGCCGTTCAACTTCCCGGCCATGATTCCGATGTGGATGTTCGGTGTCGCCATCGCGGCCGGCAACACGTTCATCTTGAAGCCGTCGGAGAAGGATCCTTCCGTCCCCGTCCGCCTCGCCGAACTGATGATGGAAGCCGGCGCGCCGGCGGGCGTTCTGAACGTTGTCCACGGCGACAAGGAAGTCGTCGATGCGATCATCGCCAATCCGGACATCAAAGCGATCAGCTTCGTCGGCTCATCCGACATCGCGCACTACATTTATAGCCACGGCACCGCGAACCATAAGCGCGTGCAGGCCATGGGCGGCGCCAAGAACCACGGCGTCGTTTTGCCTGACGCCGACATGGATCAAGTCGTGAAAGATCTCGTCGGCGCTGCCTACGGCTCGGCCGGCGAACGCTGCATGGCGCTGCCGGTGGTGGTGCCCGTCGGCAAGAAAACCGCTGACGAATTGCGCGAGCGCCTGATTCCCGAAATCGAACGCATGAAAGTCGGCATCTCGACAGATGAAGGCGCGCAATACGGCCCGGTCGTCAGCGCCGCGCACAAAGCCAAGATAGAAGATTATATCGCGCTCGGCGTGAAAGAGGGCGCGGAACTCGTGCGCGATGGCCGCGGCTTCAAGCTGCAAGGCTACGAAGACGGCTTCTTCGTCGGCCCGACATTGTTTGACAACGTCAAAACCGAAATGCGGACCTACCAAGAAGAGATCTTCGGCCCAGTGCTGCAAATCATGCGCGCCGACAATTTCGAGGAAGCGCTGGCGCTGCCGAGCCAACATCAATACGGCAACGGCGTCGCCATCTTCACCCGCAACGGCCGCGCCGCGCGCGAGTTCGCAAGCCGTGTGAATGTCGGCATGGTCGGCATCAACGTCCCGATCCCAGTGCCGGTCGCCTACCACACCTTCGGCGGCTGGAAGCGCAGCGCCTTCGGCGACACCAACCAGCACGGCATGGAAGGCGTGAAGTTCTACACCAAAGTGAAGACCATCACTGCGCGTTGGCCTGAAGGTCTGACGGACGATTCAAGCTTCGTCATTCCGACGATGCGTTGAACCTCGCGTGAGCGAGATCACAGCAGCGTGGGCTCCGAAGACGGACTGGTTTCATGGGCAGTCGGAAACGCAGTTGTTGGACGCGTTCCTAACTGCACAGCAGGCGGCGTGGCCCGACTCGAAGTTCATTCCCCTCGCCGAAGGCTGGAAGCGGGTGAGACGGGATGAGGTCGTCAATGTACTGGACCACATTCTCGCAAGAGACTTGGCGTATCGAATTGTACAACGCGATGATGGCGGTGTGTACGAAGCCAGGGCCAAGGAATTTCTACAAGTGTTTGGCGCCGAGGCCGCTTTCTTCACTAACGCTGACGCCAGTGCCTTCAACTGGCCCTCTGGTACAGACACCTGGAGCTGGACGCCGGCGACGACTTCAACCTTCGATCTGGGAGTTGGCGCAATTAGCGCTGAATACGTTGGCATCTACTGGGCGCAGTCAGAGGATTGATAGATGACCGACGTCCTGCCCACCGCCGCAGACGACCTCGCGCACATCACGCTGCACCGTCCGCAGGCGCTGTACACGCTTTCACCTCTACCCCGAGAGGGGGAGAAGGAAAAGAACGTTCAATAAATGGCGCTCCCAGCATTTCTCCTCATCATCGCGATCGTACTCAGCGCCATTGCCGCGCCCGTCGTGTTCGCACTGCGCCGTCGCGCGCGGCTCGCGGCGCTTCTCGCTGGCACGATCGGGTTTGGCGCGCAGGCGCTGTTCGTGACGTATCTACAATCCGGCGCGCTCGGCCCTGAGCAGGGGGCACTGGCGATGTTCATCGGTATTCCCGGCGTCGCGCTCGTCACCTGCGCCATCACCATGCTCGTCATCGCGCGCTACACCAGCCAGGCAAAGACATGAGCGAAACTCTCATCTCCGCTAAGTCGAAACGCGTCCATGTTCGATCCAATGCAGCAGGTCGCGCGGGTAACGTTCACGCGTTAGCCGTTCATACAGCGCGTGACTTTTGGCGTTGAGCGCTTCACGCCACGCGCCACTGCGTGCGGCGCGGAAGAACGCCTGGTTGGAAATCCACGCGTTCAAATTGGCGAACGGCGCCAGCGCGTCCGCATCTTTGCGCATAACCTCGAACCTCGCCGCATCGAGAATGGACTCGCGTTGTTCTGCACTGAGATCATCAACACGCAGAAATGCAGCGAGTTGATCGAACGCCCGCG
>JANPCV010000066.1:0-19376 GCA_031431115.1 Caulobacteraceae bacterium | reverse complement strand
CGCACTCGCGGTCTTGGCTGCGGCAGGCGGCATGGCCGCGACTGCAAGCGTAGCGCACGCGCAATCCACGCCGGCGATCCAGCCGATGAACGGCGCGCCAGAAATTCGTGACGGCCAACAGCGCTTCAAGGTGCGCGGCCGCTTCCAGTACGACGTCTACAGCAGCAACTGGGACGTGCTGGACGAAGATGCGCAACGCTCTTACGTCCGCCGCGCATTCATCGGCGCTCAAGGCCGTCTGACGGACAATTGGCGCTACAAGGTCGACTTCGTGCTGAACCCAGGCGCGAGCGTTGACGACGCCGCCACGGGCGACAACGCCATTGCGGTCGATGACGCGTATCTCGAATACGCAGGCGATTTCTATTCTCTCGTCATCGGCGAGAACAACATGACGTCGCCGCTCGAGGATCGCACCTCGTCGCTCGACATTCCGTTCATCGAGCGCTCCAGCATCATCAACGCCTACGGCTACGGCCGCGCGGCGGGCGTGGCGTTCCTCATGACGGGCGCCAATTGGATGGGCGCTGTCGGCGTCTATGGCGACTCGCTCAACAACTCGGACAGCAACCTCGCGCAGGACGAGCAGAGCTCGATCAGCGGCCGCTTCACCTGGGCGCCGATCTTCGAATCGTCACCGGATGGCGTGACGCTGCTTCACCTCGGCGTTTCGGCCCGCCAGCGTTACAACGGCGATGACGGCCTGTTCCGCTATCGCTCGCGTCCGCTGAACGGCCGCGGCACGCGCTGGATCGAGTCCTCGTCGGGCAACGCGATGGAATCGGACACGGCATACGGCTTCGAAGCCGCCGGCCAGTGGAACGCATTCGGCTTCACGGCTGAGTACATCACGATCAGTGGCGAAACGCCGGCCGGACTCGAGATCGAGTCGGACGGCTATTACGTCGACTTCAACTGGTCGCTCACCGGCGAAGCGCGTTCGTACCGCGGCAACCAAGGCTCATTCGGCCCCGTCGTTCCGGGCCGTTCGATGGGCTCGGGTGGCTTCGGTCACTGGGATGTCAGCGCCCGCTACGACTTCATCGATCTTAGCGATGTCGATGCTGGCGCCTCACGCGGCGAGCAAGCTGCTTACGCGCTCGGCCTCAACTGGGTGCCGGTCGATCACGTGCGCTTCATGTTGAACTACGCCCAGACCGACATGGATCGCACCGTAGGCGTCGATGAAGAAGCGACCGTCATCACGCTGCGCTCGCAATTCGACTTCTAGCCCCGCGACTTGTGGAGGCCCGTTGATGAGCCGGGCCTCCACGAATTTCTCGAGGGACACGTTTTTGGAGGACTACATGAAAACCCAATTTTTCAAGGCGCTGAGCAAGGTAGCGGCGACGTCCGCCGCTGCGCTCACGCTGGTTTCGGGCCCGGCGACCGCGCAACAAGCCGCCGCGCCGTTCACGATCCAGATCGACGGCTCATCGACGGTGTTTCCGATTTCGGAAGCCGTCGCCGAAGCCTTCCAGCAAACGACTCAAGGCCGCATCCGCGTTGCGGTTGGCGAGTCGGGTTCGTCAGCTGGTCTGCGGAAGTTCTGCCGCGGCGAAATCCACATCGCTGACTCATCCCGCCCGATCCGGTCGAGCGAGATGGCGACCTGCGCCGCTGCCGGCATTCAATATGTTGAAATCCCGGTCGCGTTCGACGGCGTCACGGTCGTCGTTCACCCGTCAAACCCGATCCGCTCGCTGACCGTCGCTCAGCTCCGCGAAATCTGGGCGCCGGGTTCGCGCGTCAATAACTTCAGCCAAGTCGGTGGTCCGAACCAGGCCATGCAACTCTACGGTCCGGGCTCAGCTTCGGGCACGTTCGAGTACTTCACGGAAGCCGTAAACGGCACGGCGCGTTCGTCGCGCACCGACTACACACCGTCGGAAGACGATAACGTGCTGGTCCAAGGCGTCGCCAGCAACGCCGGCGGCCTCGCGTACTTCGGCCTAGCTTACTACGAAGAAAACCAAAGCCGCTTGCACGCTGTCGCCATCGACAACGGCAACGGTCCGGTCGCGCCGAGCCAAGCTACGGTTCGTGACGGCAGCTACGCGCCGCTCTCGCGCCCGATCTTCATCTACGTGAACGCCGCCGCGTTGCGTCGTCCGCAAGTGCAACAGTTTGTGCAGTACTACATCAATAACGCTGCAACGATCTCGGAGCGCGTTGGGTATGTGGCCCTGCCGCAAGCTGCCTACGCCACGTACTTGCAGCGCGCCCAGCGCCGCCAAGTTGGTACGGCCTTCGGCGGCCGCGCCGCCATCGGCGCCAGCATTGAGGACGTGGTCGCCCGCCGTCTGGTTCAGACGCCGGTCAACGACTAACCAAACCCGGATACGGGAAGGGGCGGGAGGGAGACCTTCCGCCCTTTTTTCTGGGACTTAGGTCCTGGGCTCCGGTTCTGCATGTGACTTCTGCGCCCCAGGCTGGAGCGGCGAAGTCAAACTGTCACAAAACCTAATTATGGCTCCCTCATTCGGGGTTGCTTGAGTCTCCGCGGCGCGGGTTCGACTGGGAGTGGGTCGTGGAACGGGACTTCACTAAGAAGAAGACACGCTGGGGCGAAGGCTTGATGGAGGGGCTGCTCTTTGCCGCCGCCGCCGCCGCCATCGCGATCGTTCTCGGCATTGTTTATGTCGTCGTGTCCGAATCGTCGAAATTCTTCGCCCAGGTTTCGGTCATCGAGTTTCTGACCTCGACGACGTGGACGCCGCTCTTCGACAACCCCCAATACGGGATCGCACCGCTGCTGACCGGGACGTTCATGTCCACCTTGGTTGCGCTCTCGGTCGCCGTGCCGCTCGGGCTCCTGGTTGCGATCTATCTCTCCGAGTTCGCCGGCTCACGCACGCGTGAGACGCTGAAGCCGACGCTTGAGTTGCTCGCGGCAGTGCCCACCGTGGTTTACGGCTACTTCGCGCTGTTGTTCGTGACGCCGGTGCTGCAAGGCTGGCTGCGCCCGTTTGGCATCGAATTGCCGAGCTTCAATTTGCTCTCTGCAGGCATCGTGATGGGATTGATGATCATCCCATACATTGCTTCGCTTTCTGAAGACGCTATGCGCGCCGTGCCGGGTTCGATGCGCGAAGGCTCGTACGCCATGGGCGCGACGCGCCTTGAGACGGCGTTTCGCGTCGTCGTGCCGGCGGCTGTGTCCGGTGTCGTCGGCGCCGTTATCCTTGGCATGTCGCGCGCGATTGGCGAGACCATGATTGTCATGGTCGCCGGCGGCACGCAGCCGCAAATGGTAACCACGCCGGTCCAGGGCGGCGCCACCGTGACCGCGTTCATCGCGCAGGTGGCGCTCGGTGATCTGCCGTTTGGCACGCTTGAGTACAATTCGATCTTCGCTGCGGGTCTGGCGCTCCTGGTGTTGACGCTGATGTTCAACTTTGTGGCCTTCTGGCTGCAGCGCCGCTATCGGGAGGCGTACTAATGACCGCAATCGACGTTCAACCGGTGCGCGATATCACGGTGCATCCGCCGGGCCTCCGCACACGGAAGTTCAAAGACTCAGCCTTCATCGTCTGGGGCATTGTCGCCACCATCATTGGCCTCGGTACGCTGGTCACGCTGGTTGGCGATCTTTTTCATGACGGCGGCAATCGTCTGACGATGGCGTTCTTCACCAGCTTCCCATCGTCTGAGCCGGCGTTGGCTGGCATTTTGTCGGCTTGGGTTGGCTCGCTGCTGGTGATCCTCACGACCGCGTTGTTCGCGATCCCGATCGGCATCCTCGCCGGCATCTACCTAGAAGAGTATGCGCCGAAAAACGCGATCACGAGCGCTATCGAAATCGCCGTGAACAATCTCGCTGGCGTGCCGTCGATCCTTTTTGGGCTCATGGCCGTGGGCATCTTCGTGCAGTTTCTCGGCAACCCCGACCGTTGGTTCGCGTTCTTGCCGGAAAGCATCCGTGAGGGCGGAGCGGATTTGTTCGGCCAATCGATCCTCACGGCCGGCATTACGCTGTCGCTGCTGATCCTGCCGGTTGTGATCGTCGCTACACGTGAGGCTGTGCGCGGTGTGCCGCTGGAGATTCGCCATGCCGCTCTCGCAGTTGGCGCCACCAAGTGGCAGGCGACCCAGCATCACACCTTGCCATACGCGCTACCTGGCGTTGTCACTGGCGTCATCATTGGCGTCTCGCGCGCGCTTGGCGAAACCGCGCCTCTGATCATGATCGGTGGTCTGACATTCGTGGCGTTCTTGCCGATCACCAGTCCTGGCGATGCGACCTTCGAAACCATTGGCGTGCTGGACGAGTACGGCGCTGCCGTCGATCCGATGGGCACCGAAACCGTGACAATCGCGCATGACGGCGTTGTCGTTTTGCCAGACTTCACCGAACGCGCTGTGCAAGCTGGTCAAACGCTTGAACTGCCGCACGGCTCGACCATCCAGTCGGTCGCCACGTGGGGCGATGCGATCGCGAGTTGGTCGCCGGCTCACTGGCTTGGTCAAGAATTCACGGTCATGCCGATCCAGATGTTCAACTGGACATCGCGTCCGCAAGCCGAGTTCCTCGAAATTGCCGCGGCGGCAGGCATCGTGCTTCTTGGCATCACGCTGCTGATGAACGGCATGGCTATTTGGCTGCGCTACCGGCTGCGTAAATCAATCAAGTGGTGAAGCGCTGAGTGCCTAAGCGCTAGCGTTGGAGCGCTCGGCGGCCTTCTTCTCGCGCGCTATGCGGCGGCGTTCCTTGGCGCGTTTGCGCAGGTCAGCGAGCTTGGTCCAGAAGCGGCGCTTGCCTTCCTTCGGCAGCGGCTCGAGGTTGCGGCGAAAATCTTCTGCGCACGCACGCCATGAATATTTCTCCGCCAGCGCCCGTGCGTCTTCGCGCTTCAGCTTCAGCGCCTCCAAGCACGCCTTTTGCAGATCGCGATCAACGATGCCCGCGCCGGTGTTAGGCAAGATATCCTTGGGGCCCGGCGCGATGTAGCCAGCGACAGGCGTGCCGGTGGCGGCGGCTTCCAAGATCACGAGACCGAACGTGTCGGTAAAGCTCGGGAAGACGAACACATCCGCGTCCGCGTAGTGACGCGCCAGATCTTCGCCGAATTTTGAACCAAGAAAGTGCGCCTCGGGATATTTCGCCTTCAGCTCCTCGCGGGCCGGACCATCGCCGACAATCACTTTCGAGCCCGGCAAATCCAGCTTCAGGAAAGCCTCGATGTTCTTCTCGACCGCGACGCGGCCGACATAGGCAAACACAGGCTTGGGCATATTCTTGTACAGCCCGCCATCGATGCCGCGCTTTGAGGGGTGGAAGAGTTCGACGTCGACGCCGCGGCTCCACATCGCCACGTTGCGGAAGCCTTGCAGCTTCAGCACGTCGATCATGGTCGGTGTGGCCACCATCATGCGGCCTGACCTGTCGTGGAACGCGTGCATGTAGCGATAGCCGGCCCAGAGCGGAATCCACCAGAAGCGCGCGTGCACATACTCTGGAAATTGCGTGTGGTAGCTCGTGGAGAAAGGAAATTTGTGCTTCAGGCAAATCGCGCGGGCGTCCCAGCCAAGCGGGCCTTCGGTCGCGATGTGCACGGCATCCGGCGCGAATGAGAGGAAGCGGTCTTCGATGTCGCCGCGATTGCCTGGCGCGAGACGGATCTCAGAATAGGTGATCAGCGGGAAGGTGAACTTGTAGTCGGCCGGCGAAATTACCTCGATCTCGCAGCCCATTCCCTTCAGTTCACGCATCGTGTTGGAGAGCGTGCGGACCACGCCATTGACCTGCGGCTCCCAAGCATCCGTTACGAGAAGGATCTTCTGGGCGAGCGGTGGCGCGTCGGGCGCGGCGTTTTGGCTTGCGCCTTCGGCGGGCGGCGTTTGGGCGTCTGTGCTCACGAGGCGGGTTCTGACCTCTAGGGCGCTGCGGCGCAAGAGGGCGGTTCCGGTGTCTTGCCCTTACGGCCAGAGGCGCGCAAAGGACGGTTTATGCAATCAGCTCCGACACCGCACCCCGCCGCCGCTATCGATTGGGACGCGCTCGACGCGCAAAAATATCAGGACGAGGACGCTGCTGTAGCGGCGCTTCTGGCCGACCCGCCGCTCGATCCGGCAGGGCGCGCCAGCGTCAATGCCGAGGCGCGGGCGCTAGTCGTGGGCGCGCGTGGGCTGAAGCGCCGTAAGGGCGTGATGGAGAGTTTCCTCGAGGAGTTCGGTCTCTCCAATGCCGAGGGGCTGGCGCTGATGTGCCTCGCCGAAGCGCTGCTCCGCGTGCCGGACGAAGCCACCGCCGACAAACTGATCGCCGAGAAAATCTCAACCGGCCAGTGGGCAGAGCACCTTGGCAAGTCCGATCATTGGCTGGTCAACGCCGGCACGTTCGGCCTGATGCTGACCGGCCGCGTCGTGAACATGCCCACGGAGATGCGCGGCGAGCCCGGCGCTGTGGTAGCGAAGGTTGTGCAGCGTTTGGGCGAGCCGGTGGTGCGCGCCGGCGCGATGCAAGCGATGCGCATTCTGGGTGAGCAATTTGTGCTTGGCCGCAATATCAATGAAGCGCTGAAGCGCGGCGCCAGCATGGTCCGCTCTGGGCTGGCGACGCGCTACTCGTTCGACATGCTGGGCGAGGGCGCGCGTACGAACGAGGACGCTGAGCGTTATCTCGTCAGCTATTCGCGTGCGATTGATGCGGTTGGCGAGGCTTCTGGCGGCAAGGGGCCGCATAAATCGTCAGGCGTGTCGGTAAAGCTCTCGGCGCTGCATCCGCGTTATGAGGCGCGCCTGGAAGAGCGTGTGGTTGCGGAGCTCTATCCGCGCATGCTGCAACTCTCCGAGAACGCCAAGAAGTGGAACATCGGCCTCACCTTCGACGCGGAAGAGGCAGATCGCCTCGTGCTCTCGCTGCGCCTCTTTGAGAAGCTTGCGCTCGAGCCTTCGCTGAAGGGTTGGGAGGGTCTCGGCCTTGCGATCCAAGCCTATCAGAAGCGCACGCGTCCGTTGATCGAGCGGTTGACGCAACTGGCGCGCAAGCGCGGTGCGCCGATCCAAACGCGCCTCGTCAAGGGCGCGTACTGGGACGGCGAAGTGAAGCGCGCCCAGATCATGGGGCGGCCGGATTTTCCGGTGTTCACCACCAAGGCCGCGACCGACGTGCATTACCTCGCCTGCGCGCGCGATCTCTTCCGCGCCAGCGGCGCCATCTTCCCGCAATTCGCCACCCACAACGCACACACAGTCGCCGCGATCCGGCGCATGGCGGCAACGGCCGGGCGCACGGACTTTGAATTCCAGCGCCTACACGGCATGGGCGAGGCGCTTTACCTCGCTGTCGATCCACCGCCGCCGGTACGTGTCTATGCACCGGTCGGCGGGCACGAGGATCTGTTGCCGTATCTGGTGCGCCGCCTGCTTGAGAACGGCGCCAATACCAGCTTCGTGCACTCCTTCCTCGATGACGACGTGCCGCCGGAGATTGTTGCGGCCGATCCGATCGCGACACTTGAAGCGAACCCGCACCGTCACCGGCGTTTGCCGCCGCCGCCGCAATTGTTCGGCGCAAGCCGCCGCAACTCGACTGGGCCAGACATCTCCATCGCCGCTGAGCGTAACGTGCTGGCCAACGCGAAGGCGCCGGCGCCGGAAAAGGTGAGTATTGCTGATCCCGCCGAAGCTGTTGCTACGGCGCAGAAGGCGTTTGAAGCGTGGAACGCACTTGGCGGCGCAGCGCGCGCGGCCATTATCCGCGCGATGGGCGACAGCCTTCAGAAGAATGAAACCTCGCTGATTGCACTCACGGCAAAGGAAGCCGGCCGCAACTTGCAGGATTCGATCGACGAAGTCCGCGAAGCCGTCGATTTTTGCCGCTTCTATGCGGCGGAAGCTGAGCGCCTGTTCTCCGGCCCGCGCGCTTTGCCGTCACCGGCGGGCGAGACGGATCATCTGGAAATGCACGGGCGCGGTGTGTTCGTGTGCATCAGTCCGTGGAATTTCCCGCTGGCGATCTTTACCGGCCAACTCGCCGCCGCGCTCGCCGCTGGAAACACCGTCGTCGCGAAGCCCGCCGAGCAAACGCCGCTGATCGCGGAAGTTGCCGTGAAACTCTTCTACGAGGCGGGCTTGCCGCGCGAGGCTTTGCAATTGGTGCAGGGCGCTGGCGATGTTGGCGGCAAGCTCGTCGCGGATTCACGGATCGCAGGTGTGGCCTTTACCGGCTCGACCGAAGTGGCGCGGCTCATCAATCGCACGCTGGCGGCCAAGGACGGCCCGATCGTGCCGCTCATCGCCGAGACGGGCGGTCTCAACGGCATGTTCGTCGATACGACGGCGCTGAAGGAGCAAGTCGTTGATGACGTGTGCATCTCGGCGTTCAATTCGGCGGGGCAACGCTGCTCAAGCTTGCGCATCCTGTTTTTGCCGCACGATTCAGCCGACGGTGTGATCGAGACGTTGCTGGGCGCCATGGATTGTCTGAACCTCGGCGATCCATCCGATCCGCGCACCGATATCGGTCCGATCATCGACGCCGAGGCCAAGGCCAATCTCGATAAGCACATGGAGCGCATGCGCGCTGAAGCCAAAGTGCTAAAGCAGCTCGATGTCTCGAAGCTCGGCGGCAATTTCTTTGGTCCTGCTGTGATCGAACTGAAGAGTCTGGATCAGATCAGCCGCGAAGTGTTCGGCCCGGTCCTGCACATCATCCGCTACGATCCGGCGGATATCGCAAAGATCGGCGCTCAACTCGCGTCAAAGGGCTATGGCCTGACGCTTGGCGTTCACTCCCGGCTTGAGAGCTTCATGCAGGAAGTCATTGCGGCGGCGCCGGCAGGCAATGTGTACGTGAACCGCACCATTGTGGGCGCTGTCGTCGGCGTGCAGCCGTTCGGCGGCTCTGGCCTTTCGGGCACAGGTCCGAAGGCGGGCGGGCCAAATTATCTGCCGCGCTTTGCCGAGGAACGCGCCATCAGTAACAACATCGCAGCCCAAGGCGGCGATCCGCATTTGCTGAATTTGTAAGCGTTCATTGTCCTATTTGCGCGAACGCTGATAGGCTTACGCCAAGCGGAGGGCGCAATGGCTTCTATTCGTTCGATTGTGGGCGCCTCGCTGACGTGCGGCGTTATCGTCGCGAGTTTCGCCGCTGCTTTGTTCGCCAACCCTGCGTCCGCTGTGAACGAGTGCGAACGTCCGGGCTTTGCCGCGTCGTTCGATCGCCGCTTCACTGGGTGCGAAGAAGTCACCCGCATTCCGATCCATTGGCGCGGCCATAGCGGCGAGGTGGTCGTGCTAAAAACCGAAGGCCTCGTGCTCGATTCGCGCAGCAATTCCGTCGTTTCGCTGTTGCGCGACACGATTGAACGCGTCGGCGTCGGGCTTAACGAAATGGGCGATGAATTCGATCTCGACACCGTCTATGTCATGCTCACCGACGATCGGTCCGCGTCGAACGAGGCGGAGGCGTATGCCAATCCGCTCAGCGCGCGCTTTCCCGATCAATGTCACGTCGCCGTGTTTGTTGGCACGACAGGCGCGGAGGTCGGCTACGTCACTTTCGTCATGGCGCACGAACTGTTTCACTGCGTGCAGATGAGCACATGGGAAGCGGGCTTGCGCATCCGTGACAATAGCTGGTGGGTCGAGGGCTCGGCAGAGTATTTCGCAAATCTGGCTTTCCCCGGGACCGATTATTCCAGCCAGCACGTCACGGGCTTCCATGAAGCGTCGGCGGACACGCCGCTGACCGACATGTCTTACGAAAACGTCGTCTTCTTTTCCTGGATCGATCAGCGTCTCGGAGCGCCGCGAGTGCGCGCCTTCATGCACAATGTCTCGAACGCGGACGGCGGCGAACAAGCGCGGGCGGCGGCGGCGGCAGCATTGGACGCCGATCAATGGCTCAATTTCGCCAAGGATTACGTCGCCGGCGAGGTGCAATTGCCTGGCGGCGTGGCTGTCGGACCGCCCACCGACATGCCGACGCAGAGCGCCGATGCGCCACTCACTCTGATCGGCAGCCCGCTCGTGATTGCGCGCGCCACGCTCACCTACGAGGCCGGACGCTACGAAAACAGGATTGAACGCGAAGGCGGACCGGAATCGGTGCGGCACGGCGGCGCGTGGGCCACGTTGCCTAGCACGCTCAACATCGCTTGCGAGCAGGACAAGGACTACATATTCGCGGCCATGTCGGCAGGTGCTGCCGGAATCGAGACCGTGATCACGCCAACGCGCACCGAGGAGCGCACCTGCGTTCCATGCGGCGACACCACCACGCGCCGGCCGCGCAATTCCTGCCTCATCGGCACATGGCATTTCCCTGGTCATCAGGATTTTTGCAGCAACTTCTCAGCGCGCCTCGGCGCCACCGGCGCCCGCGTGGTGGAATGCAATCCCGGCACGGGCGAGGTCACCTTCGCCGCGGACGGATCCGCGACCTCCAGCGAAACCGGTCAGCACATCGTTGTGAGTATGTCCCCCGGTCTCACCATGCAGATCGATCAGCAAATGCAGAGCAGCGGCCGATGGTCCACGAACGGCGCTGAGCTGCAATTGTGTGACGCGACTTCCACCTTGAGCGGGGTGCAGATCATTAGCGGCGGCGGGCAAACCCGTTCAAATCCCGTCAATCAGACCGCGCCGACCTCCGCAGCTGGCGCGACATTTACCTGTACGCCGACAACGCTCACCATCACGAGCCGTGAAGCGCCGGGTGCGTTCCTCGGCATTGGCCCCGAAATGGTGCTGCAACGCCGGCGCTGAGTGTCGGAGCCGTGGTGGCGTGCAGTCCTTCGACGGCTCAGGCCTTTCGGACGCCGGTGCGAAAGCGTGCGATCCGAATAATCTGCCGCGCTTCGCCGCACAGTCACGCTTTCGGAACCTCCACCAGCCGCGCAGTCTGCGTGGCTTTCGCGAGCACTTCGCCAGCTTCGTTGAACAATGTCGCGCTGGTGAACGCGATCGAGCCGCCGAGCTTTTCGATCCTTGCCTCGACAATGCAACGCACACCGATTTTCGGCGCCGCGAAGTATGAGGTGTTGAGATCGCATGTCACAGGAATTTTGACGCCGCCGGTTGCCGCGAGCGCGACCGGGCCCATCGTGTCGTCCATCATCGCGCAGATGAAACCGCCTTGCACGGCGCCGCCCGGGTTGGCGAACTCCGGGCGCGGCACGAACGATATGCGCAGCACCCCTGCCGCAGAGTCGTGGCTTTCGAAACGCGCGTTGAGATGGGCCGCGCAGGGCGGAATTCCGAAGTCGCGGCCAATGCGACCGGCATCATAGTCGGCCTTCGTGATCTCGATCGGCGGCATAGCGTCCCTTAGAATGCAAACTCAAGCACGGCGTGGGCGACCAGTACGCCCGACCTAGCAAATGTAATCCGCGCTTCTGCATAAGCGCTTGTTTTCCCGAAGCGCAAAACCTCGGCCTCGACAATAAAGTCGTCACCTTTCGCGGGCCGCAGGAAATGCGTGTGTTGATAGGTCGTGCCCTTGGTGGCGCGATCGCCCGTCGCCATCGCAAGCGCCGTCACCGTATCGATCGCGGCCATGATCGCTTGCCCGCACACGGCGCCAGCGGAAAATTTAAGCGCGTCCGACTCCGGCAAGCGCGCTGACACGCGGTGGCCGTCCACTTTGAAATCACAAAGCGCGAGCTGCTTGACCCACGGCGCAAAGATCAGGTCGTACGCCGGCGCGACCGTTTCCTGCGTAACCGGAAATAGCTCTCGGCCTGTGCTCATCGGCGGAATAGGGCACGCTTTGTTGGTAAGGTCCACCGTGACGCCTTGCTCTCGCCGTGCGCAGCGACGTAAATTAGGCCATGCCGTCCGATAACGTCACGCCGTTCCGCCGCCCGAAGCCGGTGCGCCCGCAATCGCAGGGTGGCCTGGGGATCAAGACGCATCGGGGCAAGGTGGTGCTCGCGCATTTGCTGACCATCGCGGCGTTCGTCGCGAACTTCGTGCTGCGCGCGTTTCCTTGGTCGCTGATCGGGCTCGTCATCGGCGTCGCCGCCGTTCTCATCGTCTATTCGAGCCGGGGCGCCGCAATGCCATGGGCGAACACGCATCATGAGCATGCTTTACGCACGCTCATCATTGGCTATTCACTTTGGGTGGTTGCCGGTCTGCTCGTGCTGATCAATGGCGCGCTTTATACAATCACGATCTATCTGCAACTCGGCATCGCCATCTGGGCGGGGTTGCGGGCGCTCGTCGCGCTCGTGCTGGGTGTGATGCGCAAGCCGGTGCCGAACCCACGCGGTTGGTTCGTCTAGTTTACGATCCGGCAGCCGTATTCTTCTTCATAGATTGCTTCAGCGCTGATGGCGCCAAAGAGTACGCTTGCGTGAACGCTGTTGCCGTCTTGCGTGATGGTGATGTTGTCGCGCGCGTCTTCTGGAAAGTCGGCGATGCAGGAGTCCAGCTTGCGCTCGCTGACATGAAGGCACGAGCACGTTTGCTTGGCGGCGTAGCCGGTCGCGATGTTGGCATAGTCCACTTGCCCACGCGAGGCCCAGGCGCCCGCGCCGATCGCCAATACCGCGACAGCCAACACGCCAACCCAAATCCAGCGTTTGCGCGACACTGCCGCCTCCTCCTATGCTTCGCGCGAGCATAGCGAAGGCGAGGGGTGGCGTCATGCTGCGCATATTGTTTGTGGCTGCAGTTTTGGTTTTCGCGACGTCAGCGCAGGCTCAGACGCTTTATCCGTTGTCGCCGCAGCCAGCGGGTGTCGCTTGGCCCGGCGCTGACTGGGAAACCGCGCCGCTTCCAGCTGACGTCGATCGCGCCGCCTACGATCTTGCGGTCACAGAAGCGTTCGCGGGCGTGCATCCGCAGATGGGCGAAACCCGCGCCGTGCTGATCGTGCAGGGCGGCCGCGTGGTGTTTGAGCGTTACGGCGATGGCTACACGCGCGATACCCGGCTGAATTCTTGGTCGGTCGGCAAATCGATCACGCATGCGCTGGTGGGCGCGGCTGTACTGCAAGGGCGCCTCGGCATAGATGCGCCGATGGGCAACCCGGTGTGGCGCGCCGGCGATCGCCGCGCCTCGATCACGTGGCGCCAATGGATGCAGATGGTCGATGGGCTCGACTACACCGAGAACGCCGCAAATGTCGCCGAAGCGGGAAATGCGCGCATGCTGTTCGGCGAAGGCCGCCGCGATGTCGCGCGTTGGGCAGCGTCACGGCCTTTGATCCACGATCCCGGCACGTATTGGAATTACACCTCCGCCGGTACGATGCTGACATCCGACGCGTTAACGCGCCTCGTCGTGCCTCAGCCAAGCAACGCGGAGGATCGCCGAACTCGCATGCGCGCATGGATGAACACGTCCTTGTTTGACCGCATCGGGATGCGCCCGGTCGTCGAGTTCGATCCGCAGGGCGCATTTTACGGAAGCTCGCTCTATTGGGCGAACGCGCGCGACTATGCGCGCTTCGGGTATCTCTATTTGCGTGATGGTGTTTGGAACGGTGAGCGCGTTTTGCCCGAGGGCTGGGTCGATTTCGCGCGCACGCCAGGTCCGGATACCGAGACCGATATTTACGGCGCCCAGTGGTGGCTGACGCCGCCGAGCGGCACAGGCCGCCCATCGCGCTCGCTGCTCATAAATCCCGATCTCACCGACGCCTTTTCCGCGCAGGGCCATGAGGGCCAGATCATCGTCGTCGTACCCTCGAAAGATCTTGTGCTTGTCCGGCTCGGCCGCTTTGACGGCGGCAGCGAAGCATGGGATGCGCTGGGCGATTGGGCAGGGCGCTTGATCGGCGCGTTCGGCGATCGCCCGCAGACCTGAAGGAGAGACGCCAATGTCCGATGATGACCGCGACGTGAAGCTCCAGTGCGC
The DNA here is from genome assembly GCA_031431115.1 of Caulobacteraceae bacterium. Lineage (GTDB taxonomy): Bacteria > Pseudomonadota > Alphaproteobacteria > Caulobacterales > Aquidulcibacteraceae > Vitreimonas. Next base: position 5,561 of record JANPCV010000066.1, on the reverse strand, counting down.
GAAGATCTTGAAGGAAGCTGGCTACAAATATCTCGCCGCTGAGTTGGAGTTCGGCTCGCTCTCAGGTTTGGCGAAGGACGAGCCATTCTTCCTGCTCTGCGGCCGTGACCGCCTCGCGCCGACCGCAATCAAGTCTTGGATCGAAGCGGCGCGACTTTCTAACGTGCCGGATCACAAGCTTGAGCGTGCGCACGAGACCATCGAGGCGATCGAAGGCTGGCCGGGCGACCGGCACTATCCGGACTAGGCTCTAAGCCGGCGCTTAGGCGTTGTGCAGAGCTGCGTGAACCCGGTCGAGTTCCTTATAGAGCATTGGGCGCACGTCGGCGTTGCGACCGTGCAAGGCGGAAGCCGCGAACGCGGAAAGCTCATGTGCTGCTTCGTGTTCACCTTGTGCGGCGGCAAGGTTCGCCACACCGCGTGCACGATCGGAGAGGCTTGCCGCGCCGGGTCCGTGCGCGTCCAGAATGCGCATCCGCAGTTGGCGGAGGGCCGTATTTAGGGGCGGCGCATTGCCGGCATAGTCGTAACGACGGCGCTCGCGCACACGCGGGCCGCCAAGCTTCCGCCGGCGGTCAGGCCCAAAATAGCTATCGTGATCGACCCACAACATTTCATTCACACTGCCGCATCTTGCGGCCATCGCCTTCTGCTATGAGATAGTAGCGCGACATGCTTAGAGAACCGTGTTCGCACGTGCAAAATTCACAATCGTAATGAATGCGCGTTAGCTATGCGCGCCGCCAGGTTTCGTCGAGACCGCGCGTGTCGATGTGCGTGAAACCAAGCGCGGCGGCCAACGCCTTGGACGCGATGTTGCGAATGTCGATGCTGGCTTCGAAGGAGGCCGCGCCTTGTGCTTGAAGGTGTTCAATCATCGCCGCGACCGCTTCGCGGCCAAAGCCGCGCCGCCACATGCGCGGATCAAAGAGGTAGCCAATCTCAACGCGGCGGCCCGGCTTCACGGTCGCCTCGATCGTGCCGATACCGGCGCCGCTCTCGCACAACCACACAGTCCAGTTGAGCCACTGCTCCAAACGATCCGGCGCTGTCTCGTGCTTCACCCGCAAAAAGCGGAGTTCTACGTCGGCCACGTCCGCGGGCGCGCTGCGCGGAATGAATTCATACATGAGGGGATCGCGCAGCGCTTCGAACATCGCGGCAGCGTCCTCGCGCCGCGTGCGCCGCAGCTCTAGGCGGGACGTAAAGATGGGCTCGCGCGAGACCGTCAGCATCGGAGGCCGGCCATGGCGCGCACGTCCGCTGGAGTTTTGCCGCTGTGGCGTAGCGCCCGCAGCGTCGCCGCTTGATCCCGTTTGGCGAGGCGCTTGCCGTCTTCTCCGAGGATCAAACGGTGATGGCGATACACAGGCTGGCGTAGCTCCAGCAGCTTTTGCAACAACACGTGAAGGTGCGCCGCCTCGCGCAGGTCCTCGCCGCGAATCACGTGGGTCACGCCTTGCAGCGCATCGTCCCAGATCGAGGCGAGGTGATAGCTCGTGCCGAAATCCTTGCGCGCCAGCACCACGTCGCCGTGCTTCTCAGGCTCTGCGCGCACGGGCCCGTTCTCATCTTCGAATACCAAGGTAAAATAGCCGGGGCCAAGCGCCGCGCGCGCTTTCTTCAGCGAAAGCCGCCAAGCGAACGCTTCGCCCGCATCGAGCTTTGCTCTTTCCTCCTCCGGCGCCAGCGCCTCGCCGCGAAACGCTTCTTCCGCCTCGCCATGCGGCGCCGAGGCAATCGCCTCGGAGACTTCCTTGCGCGTGCGGAAGCAGCGATAAACGAGGCGCCGATCGATCAAAGATTGCAGCGCGCGCTCGTAGTCGCCCATGTGCTTGGACTGGCGCCGCACTGGTTCTTCCCAAACGATCCCGAGCCACGCCAGGTCTTCAAAGATCGCTGTTTCGAACTCCGGCCGTGAGCGCCCTTGATCGATGTCCTCGATCCGCAACACAAAGCGCCCACCTGCGGCCTGTGCGGCGTCGAACGCCGTCAGCGCCGAGAACGCATGTCCCAGATGCAGCTGGCCCGTAGGCGAGGGCGCGAAGCGTGTGACGAAACTCATGGCCGTCAAGGCTACCGCTCACGCCCGCGAGCCGCTACCTAGCCGGTGATGACAGTCTTTCTCGATGGCCCCCGGATGCCGCCTAAGCGTGGCGGCAAGCCCGATTCCCTGGTCATTTTTCTCCACGGCTACGGCTCGAACGGCGCCGATCTCATTTCGCTCGCGCCGTATTGGGCTGATCTGCTGCCCGGTGCGGCGTTCGTTTCGCCGAACGCGATCGAGCCGGCGCCGATGGCTCCGGGTGGGTATCAGTGGTTTCCGATCTCAAACCTCGATCCGCACCTGATGGAGCACGGCGTCAAATCTGCGGCCCAATCGGTGGATCGGTTTATCGATCGCGAGTTGGAGCGCTACAGCCTTACGCCGGACCGGGTCGCGCTCGTTGGCTTCAGTCAAGGAACGATGATGGCGTTGCACGTTGGCCTGCGCCGCCAAAAGCAGATCGCCGGTATTATCGGCTTCTCGGGCGTGCTCGTCGGCGGCCAGACGTTGAAGGAACAGATGCGCTCTAAGCCGCCGGTTCTGCTCATTCACGGCGATCGCGATCCGACCATACCGATTCCCGCGCTGTTTGATTCGGCGGATGCGCTGGCTGCCGCAGACCATGGCGCGCAGTGGCACATTTCCTACGGCGTGCCGCATTCGATTGGTCCCGACGGTCTGGAGCTCGCTGGCGAATTTCTCGCCATGTACTTGAAAACAAAGGGCCTGGTCAGCGGCGCCTGAGGTTTTTTGGCCACGTGGCGGGAGTGTCACGAACCTGTCGCCGCAAATCAGATAAAGCTGGTTCACATCGGCGGAGGCCGGTGTGCTATAATGCGGGCCAAGAAGGAGAGACGTCTTCAGTCCATCTCGGATCATCCGCCTCCAGCTGATTGAGCGACTGCATTGGAGCAGCCGCCAATGAACGTTGCCAGCGCTCCTTTATCGGGCTTTCCGGCGCTGGTGTTGAACGCCGACTTTCGCCCGCTATCCTATTATCCGTTATCACTCTGGCCCTGGCAGGAAGCGGTGAAAGCCGTGTTCCTTGAGCGCGTCGATGTCGTCGCCCATTACGACCAAGTGGTGCATTCGCCGTCGTTCGAGATGAGGCTGCCGAGCGTCATCTCACTGCGCGATTATGTTCACCAGGACCGTCCGCCCGCGTTCACACGGTTCAACGTGTTTCTCCGCGATGGCTTTGCCTGCCAATATTGCGCGAGCCCGGACGATCTTACCTTCGATCACGTGGTGCCGCGTTCAAAGGGCGGGCGGACGACGTGGGAGAATATCGTCACTGCTTGCGCGCCGTGCAATCTGAGGAAGGGCGGCAAGTACGTCCATCATTCCGGCATGCGGCCCTACCGGCGCCCACGCCGGCCGACGATGCACGAATTGCAGCATGTCGGCCGCCGCTTTCCGCCGCACCATTTGCACGAAAGCTGGATGGATTATCTCTACTGGGACGTCGTCCTGGACGCTTAATCAGCGCGGCATGCTGGCGCGTTCGACGCATAAGCCATCCGGCGTTGCTTCAAATCCCTGGCCATAGCGCGTGAACGCGCCGGCGGCTTCAGCGCGCGCCAGCTGAAACGACGCGGCGGGCTGCATATCCAGCGCCAGCACCAAACTGGCGGCGGCGATCGCTAATGCTTGTGAAATACTCATATCCCTCGCTCCGATGGCGAGGCTTATGAGCGCGGTTCTTTGCGGTAGTTCGTCGGCGCTGAAATAAAGCTGAAATGTTCGGGAAGGAGGCTCAGCCGAAGCCGGCCGACACACTCTCAAAGATGCCGGTCAGGTTGTCGCCGACAACGCCGACGGCCCCAATGATCACCATGCCAATCAACGAGGCGATGAGGGCGTATTCAATCGACGTGACGCCGCGCTCGTCGCGGAGAAATTTCACAATCATGCGGCGTTCCGTTCGATGAGGCGGTTGACGAGAACGACATCAGCCGGCGGCATGTCATGCGCGCGCAACTCTGCCGGTTGAACCCATTTTGCGGCCTGCGCCGAATTTGGGTCGAGCTTTATCACGCCGCCAAACTTGGTGACGACGTAAAGCGGCATCAGAAGATGGAAATCCGGATACGCGTGCGAAGCAAACGCGAACGGATCGAGGGCGTCGGGCTCTACGTTCAAATCCAGCTCCTCCTTCAGCTCGCGAACGAGCGCTTGCTCGGGCGCTTCTCCCAGTTCGACCTTGCCGCCGGGAAACTCCCAGAGACCGCCGAGCTGCTTGTGCGCGGGCCGCTGCGTGATCAGCACACGGCCCGTTGAATCCAATAACGCGGCAGCTGCCACCAGAAGCAGCCGTCGCGGCGAAGGGGCACTATCGCTGGTTTGCATAAATATCCGGTGAGGCAAACTGGTTGACGCGCATTAAGCACGCCAACCCTTCCAGCGCCTCTAGGAGGTTGGCAAGCCTTCTTCTTTCAGTGTTTGCTGCACAGCCGGGCGCGCACGGATGCGTTCGAAATAAGAGGTCAGCTTCGCCGATACAGGAATTTCGAATCTCCGCGCCCAGTTCAGCACGACGAAGGCGTAGGCGTCGGCGACGGTGAATTGGCCGAGGAGGTAGTCCTTGTCGCCAAGTTTTTGCTCAAGAAGTTTATAGCGGTTCACCAAGTTCGCTGTCGCAGCGGCTTTGGCGTCATCGCTCGGGTTTCTGAAGAGTGGCGACGTGCCTTTATGAAGTTCTGTTGCGATGAAGTTCAGCGCCTCCAGGAAACGCCAACGTTGCGGAGCTTCGGTGATTGCGAGGTTGGCCTTCGGATTTTGATCCGCGAGGTATTGAAGCACAACTTGCGCTTCAGTGAGCACTTCGCCGTTGTCGAGTTCCAGCGCCGGCACCGCACCTTGCGGGTTGATGCTGTAAAAATCCTTGCCGCTTTCGGTGGTGCGCTGTGCGCCAAAGGTCACTTTATCCAACGCAACGTCGAGGCCGGCTTCGCGGATGATGATGTGTGGTCCGAGCGAACAAGCGCCGGGGACGTAGTAGAGTTTCATGAGCAATCTCCGCGATCCAAGGGGGTGACTTAACTCGCCCCGCAAGCAGCTCAAGTGTCAGCGGTGTTCCTAACCCCGTTTTAGCTTACCCAAGGATTGATGACGGGCTGATTGCGCGTCTCTTGCGCTGCAAGAGCTGCTAGGCGCTGGGCAATGGCCGCAGCGCGCTCCGCGAGCTTGAACCAAGGCTCCGCAGTGGCGAGGTCGCCGCGGCGAATGGCGCGGCGGCCGTGCATTGCGGCAATCAGAACGTCGTAAGGTTTAATTGCCATCAGGTGTTTTCCTTGTGATGCGGACATGCGTCATCCTTGTTGGCCGGTGGGCCGAAAGTCCGCCTTCGCCAAGGCTTCCACCTTCGCTCTGCGAGCTTCGGCGGACGAGTCGGCGGGACATTTTCGCTCGCGCGAAAATGGAGGGCGGGACGCGAGCGATCGCGCCTGGAATTTGCGCCGCGTGAACGGCGCGATACGACGCGGGTCTCTCGCGTCCCGTGATTGCTTAGCGC
>JANPCV010000065.1:0-1905 GCA_031431115.1 Caulobacteraceae bacterium | reverse complement strand
TTGCCGGGGGTGGCGACGAAACGCACGACGTCTTCATGCGTGCGGAACGATGCAATCTGCGTCAGCGCCGGCTGGATGGGCGCGAGGCCGCGCGCGTCGATGGCGTCGTGATCCAAATAGGCGGTGTAGAAATCCGCGATCTTTTTGCGGTTCGAGCCTGGCGCGCCGCCGGCAGCCGCGGCTTCTTCGATAATCGCACGCACGTCATGCTCGGCCTTCACGGTGAGCATGTCGTTAGTGCCCCACGAGGTGCGGTCTTCGGGGATGGTGTTGTTGCGTATCCACGTGCCGTTCACGTACTCGAAGAAGTCGTCGCCCGGCTTCACGTTGGGATCGATCGAGGTCATGTCGATGCCGAAGGCGCCGATGGCGGCGCGTCCGGTTGATGCTCCGCCCGAGCTTGCGCCGCTGGAGGCGCAGCCTGCGAGCAGGGCAATGGAGGATGCCGTAATGGCGCGGCGTGTGAACATGGTTGGAGTCCCCTGAAAGATCGGCGCGTTGTGCCGCAATCAGAGGGTTGGCGCTACTTTGCTCAACGGGTTTGAGACGAGCCGCCGTCAACGCGCGGCGGATTTAGGCGCGCGCGATCAGCCCATAGGCGAGAAGCGTCGAAACCAGTCCGTCGGCCTTTTCGACTTTGAGGTCGCCGAGGCCGAATGCCGTGCCGCCCAACGCAAGCTCCAACGCTGGCCTTTGCTCCGGCGCGAATTTCAGCTCACCGCCAGCGCAGACAACGACCAAATCGTCGCCATCTTCGGCAACGCGCGAGGGCGTGCGCGCTTGCGCTTGAAAACGATCGCTTGCGTTAATGGCGATAGCGTCGCGCACGGCAAAGCGATTATGCGCCGGCCGTGAGCGGATGAACGTATCCACCATGAGATCGAGCGCCGGATCAAGTTGCACTTCGTCCGCCAGCCCGCGCACGAGCGTCTTCAAATGCTCATGTGCCTTAGCGCGGTCGAAATCGGGGCGCGCGAATCCGGGCGGTAAGCTGCGGCGCAGTTCAGGCGAGCGCAGCGCGACTTCCGACACCGCTTCCAGCATGAGGTCGGCCCAGGTCCGCGTGATCAGGCCGACAGTGATGTGGAGCGATGCTTTGCCGCCCGAGGTTTGCGCATCGTGCATCAGCCCGCGTGGGACATACGCGCAATCGCCCGGTTTCAGCACAAATTCCTGACGCAGCGCACCCGGTTCGTGCTGACCTAGCTGAAAGCCTTCACCACGGAAGGGGATCGCGATCGGCATCTCGTAAAGACGCCAGACTTTTTCGCCCTCGACTTGGATCACGAGCACGTCGTGATTGTCGTAGTGTGTGCGAAAGCCCTGCGCGTTCGGCGGCGTCAGATAGGTGTTCGTCTGCACGTGCGACGAGAAGGCGTGCTCGAGCCCACGGCAGAGGCGCGCCAGTGACGGCGTGAATTGATGTGCTTGATTCAATATGATCGTGGCGCCGCGCCGATAGAGATCGGCCACCGCACCGCGATCAATGTAGCCCGCGTCATCGACGAAATCGCCGGAGCTCAGCTCTTGCGTTGCGTCGGCGAGGCTCAGCTGGCCTTGCTTCAGATCGAAGTTGGTACAGATACGATCGACGTCGTCAATCGACAGCAAGCCGGCAAAGCGCGCTGGCTCGTTGTGCAAGGCGACGAGCGCTTCGCGTTCGTAGATATGCTCGAAAAAATGCGCGACCCGCTCGGCGCCGATAACGTGGCCGAGCGGGTCGTCGAGCCAAGGCTCGCTATGTGACACTAGCGATTACCAGTTGCGACGTGGGCCGCGCCCGTAATTGCCGCGGTCGGCGTATGAACCGCTGTCGCTGTCGGAGCTGCCGGTTGCGCTGTTGCGCGTGGCGCCGCGCCCGTTGCCGGCGCGGTCGGCGTTGCCGCCGCCGTCGCTGTCGGTCAG
>JANPCV010000064.1:0-81490 GCA_031431115.1 Caulobacteraceae bacterium | reverse complement strand
TCGAACTCACGACCCCAACCTTGGCAAGGTTGTGCTCTACCCCTGAGCTACGCCCGCATCCGTGGGTAACCCGGGCTCGCGCCCAGGCTGAGGGGCGCTCATATCGCAGAGGCGCGACGTGGAAGCAAGGGGCGCGGCGGCGTTAATCCACCCGCCGGGCCGGCGTTGCCAGATCTCGCCAAACGCCCGCACGAAGTTGCCGCCAAGCACCTTTTCCACCACCCGCGGCGGGTAACCGCGACCCAACAGCGCGTCGGCGATCACCAGCGCCCGGTCCGGGCGGTTGAGCCCTTCGGTGAACGGCAACCGCCCGTCTTCCTCCGGCGCCGCCACGCCAGCCGCGACGCGGCGCTGGGTTTCCGCATCCCAGCCCGCCTGCTCCTCGGTCGACATTTCCATCGTGTTAAACAGTGTATCGCTGCCGATGCCGACATGATCTTCGCCGCACACGTTCAGCGCATGCGTCATGTGCGCGATGTAGTCCTCAACGTTGGGTTGGCGCGGGCTCGGCGCCAGGAAGAAAAGATCATAGATCCCAAACACGCCGCCCTTCTCCGCGATGGCGCGTAACACGTCGTCGGTCTTGTTGCGCGGATTGGCGTGGACGGCGCTGCACCCCGCGTGCGTGATCAACACAGGCTTTGTCGAAGCTTCGATCGCGGCGTTCGTGGTGGCGGGATTGGCGTGACTCAAATCCAGCGCCACGCCCTTCTCATTCATGCGCGCAATCGCTTCACGGCCAAGATCGGTTAGCGTCGACTCTGGCGGCGACATCACACCGGCGCCAAATGGCGAGGGCGTGTTGTAGCTGAGCTGCATGGCGCGCACGCCAAGATTGCGGAAGAGATCAATGCGGTCGATCTTGTCCTCGAGGCACGCCGCGCTTTCGAACGAAAAGATGATGCCAAGCTGCCGCGCGCGCTTGGCGGCGGCGATGTCAGCAACGGTGCGTATCTGCCGGAAGTAATCCGGATGCGCCTCGATCAAGCGCTGATAAAATGAAAGCTCGCCAAGCGTATCTTCGAACGGCGCGTTGTAGCCGCCCATGCTGGTCTTGATCGCCGAAACGCCGGCGTTGCGCGCAAGATCAAGCGTCGCTTGCGGCAATGGCAACTGATCGGACGTAATCGGCGGCCCGAGATTGGCGTCCACTACAATTGCGCGCCGATGCAGCGCGCGCGCCCGCGAGCTAATCGCAGTCGTTTGCGCCATGGCCGAGCCGCCAAACGTCCCCGCAGTCAGCAGCGCACTCGCGCCCAGCGCAAATTCACGACGATCCATTCTGTTCTCCCCGCGTGTCCTGAACCTGGATGCCGCCCTGCGCGCGATCGGATGCGCCTTGCGCAGGCTAATCCGTGGCCAGACGCGCCGCCGGTGAGCTCTTAAGCACCCAAGCGACGCGGCCAACCAAATTATCCATCGGCACGTAGCCGACCACGTACGGCACACGACTGTCAGCCGAATTGTCGCGATCGTCGCCCATGAGGAAGAGCTGGCCCTCGGGCACAACAAACTCGCGCGTGTTGTCGAGTTCAGCCTCCCCGCGATCGAGCACAACATACGCAGCGCCGTCCGGCAGCGTTTCTCGATAGGCGTGCGCAGTGATCGTGTCGCCATCCTCGTCGCCAAACGAAACTGCGCCCAGGTCCTCGCGGGGCACGGCCGCGCCATTGAGATGCAGCACGCCGGCGATCATCTGCACGCGATCGCCGGGCAGACCGATCACACGCTTGACGAAATCACGATCCGGTTCCGGCGTCGGCCGAAACACAACCAGATCGCCGCGCGCGGGCGTGTTCGCCAGTAAGCGCCCTTCGCTCACGCCCGGAAACGGCGCAAACGAATAGCGGCCGTAGCCATACGACCACTTGGTCACGACGAAATAATCGCCCACATAGAGCGCAGGCTGCATCGAACCTGACGGCATGCGAAACGTGCGCACACCCCAGCCGAACGGCAGCACGAACAAGCCGGCGATCATTCCTGCGATGACAATAAACAGCGTCGGCACGCCAGCGCGGCGCCTTGGCGTTATCGTTTCAGTCGTCATCCGTTCCCCCGATTTGTTATCGCTATTCCCCCGGCTCAGCCTTGCGCGGCGGCTTCATGCGGCGGCGATTGACGTGGCTATCCGGCGCCAGATGCCCCTCCGGTGTGCGGCCGCGGAAATAGTCGCGCTGCCAACCGTTCTTCACTGCCTCTGCATCCTTGTCGGCGAGCTTATCGAGGAAGTTGGTGCGGCTCGCGCCCCACGCCTCGTACTGCCGCTTCAACTCAGGATTGGAGTCCAACGATTTCACGATCGGCTGGATCTCATCCATCTTCTCGTGCGGCAGCGGATACACAAAGCAGAACGGCTCGCCCTTCTTGAACGAGATCATGCCCGGCCGCGTGAAGCGCCAGTTCATCGTGAAAGGGAACGGCAGCCAGTATGTCTCAACCACACCGGTAAGCGGCTGAATGCCGTCCTTAATGTGATTGGGCGGCCCACCAGCCCACAAATCCCAGCCCTCTTCCGTGCGGAAGAGCCAACCGGTGTGAAACGTCAGCACGCCGCCGGAAAAGTGCGAGACCGCCCAGCGGTCCAGCAACGCGCGCGGCGTGCCGTCGTCGGGATCAAGACGGATATCTTCGATGCGCGGCCCGCCGTTCCACGTCGCGGTGAAGCTCACCGGCGAGAGCAGCGCCCAGCCGGTCGTGTTGGCGACCACCAACGGCAAGCAGCGATACGGGTGGCGATCGGAAAACCGATCCATCCATTCGCGATCCGGAGACCCCGGCGCCATCTCGGCCGGCTGCGGATCGACTTGATAACAAGTGAGTTTCATCCCCTCCCTCCTAGACGCTCGCCGCCGCTTGCGCCAAGGGGATGCACGACATGCCCGCGACCGAAGCTGATCTTTTCGCCCACTTCGATGCTTTGGGCATCGCGCACGTGACGCACCGGCACCGGCCGGTGTTCACGGTGGAGGAAGGCCGCGACCTCAAAGCTGCGATGCCGGGCGGGCACACCAAGAACCTCTTCCTCAAGGACAAAAAGGGCGCAATTTTTCTGATCTGCGCGATTTCCGGCGCCGCCATCGATCTCAACGCCACTTCGAAACTGCTCGCCTCCGGCCGCTTTTCCTTCGGCTCGCCGGAGCGATTGATGGAGCATCTGGGCGTCGAACCAGGATCGGTGACGCTCTTTGCCATCCTCAATGATCCGGAGCGCACCGTGACCTTGGTGCTCGACGAAGCGCTCTTCGCCCTCGACCCCGTGAACTTTCACCCGCTAACGAATGACGCCACCACCGCGATCAGCCCCGCGGACATGCTGAAATTCGTGCGTTCCCTCGGCCGCGAACCGATCCGGCTCACCTTCGATGCCGCAGGCATCCCCACAAGAATTGAACCGGACGCCGCTCCGGCCCATGTTTAGGCCCAACGAGGGAATGCATGACTTTTATCGACGGCGCAGCGCCGCCTGAAACAGACATTGTCAAAGACGGCACCGACCAAGGCTTCATGGCCGAGGTGGTCGAGCAATCGCGCGCGACGCCGGTCATCGTGGATTTCTGGGCGCCATGGTGCGGCCCCTGCAAAACACTTGGGCCCCCGCTTGAGCGCGCCGTGCGCAACGCGGGCGGCAAGGTGCGTCTGGTGAAGATCAATATCGACGAGAACCCCGGCGCCGCGGGTCAGCTCGGCGTGCGCTCGATCCCGGCCGTCTACGCCTTCGATCAAGGCCGCCCCATCGATGGCTTCACCGGCGCCATTCCCGAAAGCCAGATCAAGCTCTTCGTTGATCGTCTCGCCGGCGCCGACATGACCGCCGAAATCGAGCCCCTGCTCGAACAAGCGGCTGAGTCCATTCAGCTCGGCGACGTCGGCGGCGCAGCGCAGGCCTACACGCTCGTGCTGCAACTCGATCCCGCCAACACCAAAGCCATCGCCGGTATGGCGCGCATCGCGCTCGGCGGCGGCGATATCGAGAACGCGCAAGAGATTCTCGCTATGGCCCCACCAGAAAAGGCCAACGATCCCGATATCGCCAGCGTCCGCGCCGCGATCGAACTCGCCGGCAACGCCGCCAATGTCGGCGACAATGACGAGCTCGGCGCAAAAGTCGCCGCCAACCCCAACGATCTCGACGCCCGTTTCGAATACGCTGAAGCGCTTTCCGCGCGCGGCGATCTCGAAGCCGCCAGCGATCAATTGCTCACCATCATCGAGAAGAACCGCGACTGGAACGAGGGCGCTGCCCGCACGCAGTTGCTGAAGGTCTTCGAAGCCGCCGGTCCAATTTCGGACGTCACCAAACAGGGACGCCGCAAGCTTTCGGCGATTCTGTTCTCATGAGCGCCTACGGCTATCGCAAGCCTGCGGACCTGCCGCAGACCATCCCGCTCTTTCCGCTCGTCGGCGCCATTTTGATGCCGCGCGGCGTGCTCGCGCTCAACGTGTTCGAACCGCGCTACCTCAACATGGTCGACGACGCCCTCGCCGGCGATCGCCTCATCGGCATGATCCAGCCCGCCATCGGCGACGAAGATGAGCCGGCGCCCGATCTCTCCGACGTCGGCACAGTCGGCCGCATCACCGCTTTCTCCGAAACCGACGATGGCCGCTATCTCAACACGCTGACCGGCATCTGCCGCTTCGATCTCAACCAAGAACTCGAAGCCGGCACGCCGTATCGCCAGGCGCTCGTCAGTTACGACGCCTTCGAGAACGATTTCGCCCAGGCGCGCGGCGAGCGCATCGATCGCGATGGCCTGATCAAATCGCTGAAGAGCTACGCCTCGCTGCACGGCTTTGTCGTCGATTGGGATTCAGTTGAGCAGGCGCCGACCGAAACCATCATCAACGTCGCCGCCCAAATCTGCCCGTTCGATCCCGCCGCCAAGCAAGCCATGCTCGAGGCCGTGACGCTCGAAGATCGCGCTCAGGCCTTGCTTGCGTTGCTCGAGTGGGACCGCGCCGCTGGCGACGGCGAGCGGCCGATCCAATGACCGACGTTGATCCAAAGCTCCTTGAAGTGCTCGTCTGCCCCTCGTCGCGCACACCGCTGCGCTACGATCGGGAGCGCCAGGAGCTGATCAGCGAACGCGCCCGCCTCGCCTACCCCGTCCGCGACGGCGTCCCGATCATGCTCATCGACGAAGCCCGCGAATTGGGAGCCGACGAATGATGGCCCTTCCAGCCATTCCCGGGGCTCGGCGGAGCCGAGAACCCGGGACCCATAACCCCAAATCGTCGTCGCCAAAGCGCGGTGCGATTCGCGCCTTGTCTTGCGCCGTCCGTGTAAATGGGCCCCGGATTCGCGCTACGCGCAATCCGGGGATGGGTGTTTGAGTATGAGCGCAGAAGCAATCGCCCCCCGCCCCTGGCCCACCGATCTCGTCTTCGACCGCGAGACCAAAGCGCTCACCATCGCCTTCGATGACGGCGAGATGTTTGAAGTGCCGTTCGAGTTGCTGCGCGTCGAAAGCCCCAGCGCCGAGAACAAAGGCCACGGCGGCAACGTCCCGCCGCCCGTCACCGGCAAGGCCAACGTCAATGTCGTCCGCGCCGAAGCTGTCGGACGTTATGCTGTGCGCATCGTCTTCGATGACGGTCACGATAGCGGCCTCTATTCGTGGGATCTGCTCTACGAGCTCGGCCGCGACAAAGAGGCAAAGCTCCGCGTTTATCGCGACACGCTGGCGCAACGCAGCCTGCGCGACGAGGCCTGATCTACGATGTCCACACAGCTTGAAGAGCGCAGCGTCCTCAAGCCCGCGCAACGCTGGCGCAACTTCTATTGGTTGGAGCGCGAAATGGTCATCGCCGGCGAAAAGCGCGGCCCCGGCCGCACGCCCTCAAAATTCGTCTGGCCCACCAAAGACATCGCCGAGACCAAGGCCGAAGCGAACAAAGAAAAATGGGCCGAGCTCGGCGTCACATATTTGGGGGCGGAGGAAGAGAGCTAAGCCGGCGCGGCGAACGGCGGCGCGCGTTGCGGGATGAGGCTTACGGCGAGCGAGCGGAGCGCTTCAGCCCTGCGGCTTGAGCCAGACATAGACCTGGACTGCAAAGGCCACGATCCCGAGTATGGCCGATAGGCGCTCAAGAAACTTCCAGAAGTCGAATGATGGCCGACGCGCATGTGCCCATCTATCAAATATCGAGGAATGCCTCGCGCCCCAGATTCCTACAGACGCTAAAGTGAATCCGAGCGCCGAAAGCAAGAACATGCGAACCCCCCACGAGCTGGCGCACTTATGCCTAAAGACCGATCTAGAGAGAAGCGGCCGACCGAAGCAATCGCCCGCAGTGGAGGGCGCCCCAAGAGCTTCGTTGCCCCGTGACCGCCGTCACATCGTCATTGCTAACGCGTCCCTACCTTCTCCTCATCGGAACGAGGCAAACGCCTCACCCAAGCGGAGCAAGAGCAATGACCAAGTTTTATTCCCTGATGCTGGCGGCGATGTTGTTGGCCCCGATGGCCTTCGCCACGATGAACCAAGCTGCCCAAATGGTCGCCTAAGCGATCAACGCCACAGCCACCCACAAACCAAACCGAAATTCAGAGATCAGACCATGACCAAGTTTTTCGCCCTCATCGCCGCGTGCGCCGTGTTTGCTCCGGTCGCGCTGAGCGTGATGACCCAAGCCGCGCAGATCGTCGCTTAAGCTCCCAAGCACGACGATACATCTGGCCCCAGATTGCGCGGGCCTTGGAAACAGAAGAGCGCGAAGGATGCTCCCCCTTCGCGCTCTTCGCATGTCTGGAGCGAGGAACCTGCGGTTCCGCCGGAACGCATCACCGCCGCGTCGGTTGTTCGAACTTCGCGACGGAGCAGAACGCCATGATCGACTTTTACACGCCGCTACTTGCACTCGCGCCGTATCTCGGCCTCGCAGCTTTGCTCGCCTTCATCCCAGCCGACACCGTGCCAAACGACGAAAGCTAAGCCGCCAAACTTTCGCCGCGCAGCAACTTCGGCAGGTCGCCAGCGCCGCCGCCTGCGTATTTCATGAAGAAGCGCCGCGCTGGCCCCACGGCATTCACCGCCGCCAAGCCCAAGGTGCGAGCCGCGCGCAGCGGCTTGATGTCGTTGGAGAAGAGCTTGTCGAAAAACTCCATCCCAAGCGCCATGGTCACATTGTCGAAGCGCCGCCAGCGTTGATAGCGCTCAAGGATCGACACATCGCCCGGGTCAAGACCCAGCAAAACCCCGTCAGCAATGCACTCCGCCAGCGCCGCACAATCCTTCAAGCCAAGGTTCAAACCCTGCCCGGCAAGCGGGTGAATGCCGTGGGCGCTATCGCCGGCCAGCGCCACGCGCTGATCGATCATGCGCTCCGCCAGCTGCAGCGACAGCGGATAGCCAAAGCGCGGACCTTCCAGCGAAAGCTCACCCAAAAAATCACCGAAGCGCTTGCGCAGCTCGGCGATGAAATCTGCCTCGTTCATTTTCAGCAGTGCATCCGCCGCCGCGCGCGGCTCGGCCCACACGATGTTCGCCCGATTGCCCTTCAGCGGCAAAATCGCAAACGGCCCATTCGGCAAGAAGAACTCATGCGCCACGGCGCCATGCGGCTTCTCGTGCAGGACCGTCGCGACGATCGCCGTCACCGGATAATCCCAGCCGATCGTGCGAATGCCGACTGCGCCGCGTACAAACGAACGCCGGCCATCGGTGCCAACCAAAAGCGGCGCACGCAATTTGCGCCCGTCCGTCAGTGTCACTGTCGCGCCAGCCGGATCGCGCTCGATCGCACTGACCGACATCGGCTGAATCATCTTGATGCTCGGCCGCGCCTTCACAGCGCTATCGAGCGCCAGCCGCACGTGCCGCGCTTCGAGCATCAGCCCCAGCGACTCATCCGTGTCGCGCATCTCGGCGCGGTCGAAATGCAAATGCAGCAATGACGGCCCACGCCCGAGCTTGCCGTCCGTGACCATGATCTGCTCGATCGGCTGCGCCACCTCATCGAGCTGATCGCCCAGCCCAAGCGTCCGCCACATCCGGTAGGAGGCAAACGCGATCGCAAACGCGCGGCCGTCAAATGCGGGGGCCAACGTGTCCGCGGGCCTGGACGCATCGATGACAGCCACCGAAAGCCCGGCCTGATCCAGCGCCAGCGCCAACGTCTGCCCGACCAGACCGCCGCCGCTCAGAATCACGTCGGCGTCAAAACCGCGACCATTGCTCATGGCCAACGATAGCGCCGCGCCTACCACAGCGTCGATGCGGCGCTGACGCGCAAGCTTGAGGCAGGGCGCCACTTTTTTAAGCGAAGCTGCTGCACTGCACAAAGACGAGCTCTGGTTTGCTTGCCGGATGGCCCTCCGCCTCGACCAATTCCGCCTTCGATCGTTCGAGGGAGCGGGCAATGACAAAACACAAGGGGCTCTGGGGCTCGCTGCGCTTGGCAGCGTTGGCTCTGGTAGGCGCGGTAGCGCTGGGCGCGATGGCGCCGGAACTAGCATTCGCACAAGAAACCACTGCCGCTGTTGAAGCGGCGCCCGAAACTGTAGCGGTTGAAGAAGTCGTCGAGGAAGCAGCAGCGCCGACCGTCGATAAGGGCGACACCGCCTGGATGCTCATCTCGACCGTCATCGTGCTGTTGATGATCATTCCCGGCCTTGCGCTTTTCTACGGCGGCCTGGTGCGCGCAAAGAACATGGTCTCGATCCTGAGCCAAGTGTTCGTGGTCACCGCCATCGGCATGGTGATGTGGCTCTTGGTTGGCTACTCGCTCTCGTTCACGGACGGCGGCGGCTTGAACCGCTTCGTCGGCGGCTTGAGCAAAGTCTTCCTCAATGGCGTCGATACAACGACCTTGGTGGAAACTTTCTCGGTCGGAATCTCCATACCAGAGCTGGTTTTCGTCGCTTTCCAGATGACGTTCGCGTGCATCACCGCAGCGCTCGTCCTCGGCGGCGTCGCCGAACGCGTGAAGTTCTCGACCGTCGTCGTGTTCGCGATTTTGTGGCCGGTCATCGTCTACTATCCGATGGCGCACATGGTCTGGTGGTGGGGCGGGCCGCTCATGGCGTCGGATCCTGCCAACGCTGAAGCGCTCGCTGCAGGCGCTGGCCTCATCTGGAGCTTCGGCGCACTCGATTTCGCCGGCGGCACCGTCGTTCACATCAATTCCGGCGTCGCAGCTCTCGTTGGCGCGCTGATCCTCGGCTCACGCACCGGCTATCGCAAAGAACCGATGCCGCCGCACAACCTCACCTTCACGGTGATTGGCGCGGGCCTCCTTTGGGTCGGTTGGATTGGCTTCAACGCCGGCTCGAACCTCGAAAGCAACGCCTACGCGGCGCTTGCTCTCATCAACACCTTCGTCGCTCCAGCCGCCGCCGCACTTTCGTGGACGCTCACCGAGTGGCTCACGAAAGGCAAACCTAGCCTGCTCGGTTTGGCGTCAGGTGCGGTTGCGGGTCTCGTCGCGATCACACCGGCCGCTGGCTTTGCCGGACCTGTGGGCGCGCTGATCCTCGGCCTCGTCGTTGGCCCGATCTGCTTGTTCGCCTGCTCGGGCCTCAAAAGCCTGCTCAAGTACGATGACAGCCTCGATGTCTTCGGCATCCACGGCATTGGCGGCATCGTCGGCGCCATCGGCACCGGCATTGTCGTCAACCCAGCCTTCGGCGGCGCGGGCATCGTCGACTACGCAGCCGGCGGCATTGCCGTCTATCCAGGCCTCGTTCCGCAAGTGATCGCACAGGCGAAAGGCGTCCTCGTCACCATCGTGTGGTCGGGCGTCGGCAGCGCCATCGTGTGGATTATAGCGCGCCTGCTCACCGGCGGACGCGTCAGCAAAGAAGTTGAAGCAGAGGGCGTCGACTACGCTGAGCACGGTGAAGTCGCCTACCACAACTAACTGGCGCCTCTCCCTCACCTTCAGAGCGCGGATCGTTTCGGTCCGCGCTCTTTTGTTTTTACCCTTATTAATCGGAGCTTCCGCGCCGCAGATGAATGCGCCGGTAACTCAGTTCGCACCCGAAAATTCATCGCTCATTTACCGGGAGGGCGAACATTCCACGCTCGAACTCTCCGCACAAAGCGAGCGCTTCAACGACATGACTGACGACGCCTACACCGAACGGGGAAGAATCCCCGCCGCGACCAGTTCTGCCGCAGCGCGGTTGGCATTGAAGCGCGCGACGCTCGTAATCGGGGCAGGCGTCATCGGCGCCTATGGCCTGGGCGCGGTGCTGACCTATTCGCCCGAGGATCCGAGCCTCAACGGCTCGGGGTTGAACGGCGTGGCGCCGCACAATTTGTTCGGTGGCCCCGGCGCGATGGTCGCCGATCTCGCGATCCAAGCTCTTGGCGCAGCTGCGCCGTTAATGATGGCCGCGTTGCTTGCAGCTGGCGTGATGCGCGTGATGCGCCGCCAGCTCGTGATGCGCATCGACAAGCGCCGCGTCGGCGCGGCATCCGGCGGCGTTGTGCTGCTCGCCGCCGCCGCCACCACCATCCCAACACCAGAAGGCTGGCCGCTCGCGACCGGCTTCGGTGGTTTGTTGGGCGACGGCATCGCCGGCATGATTAGCGGCCTTGCCTCCATGCCTGGCTTGCCATTCCCGCACGTGCTGACCGGCATCGTCTGCGCCATTTGCGGCGTGCTTGCTATCGGCTGGTCGTTCCAAGTGCGCGCATCCGACGTCCGCAAAGCCGCCGGCGCCGCGCGCCGCGTCGCACAAGGCGGCGCACAAGCAACACAACGCGCCATCGGCTACGTCTCAGAGAAGACACGCCGCGAGCCCGAACCAGGGGAAACGTCCTACCGCCGCGCACCCGCTGCTGGGCGCGATGAAGAAGCGACGCGTCCGCGTGCACCCCGCGCGCCGCGCCCTGCGCCGCCGCCGCGTGAGCCAACGCAAGCGCGCCAGCCCACCGCGCCGCGCTCGCAAAAGAAGGAAAAGCAGCACGCGAGCTTCGCCTTCGGCCGCGAGTTCGATCTGCCGGACACCGAGCTGCTCTCGCAACCGCGCCAGCGCACCAACCAAACCGACGCGCAAACGCTGCACGCCATGAGCCGCCAACTTGAAGGCGTGCTCGCCGACTTCGGCGTGCAAGGCGAAGTGCTGTCCGCCCGTCCCGGCCCCGTCGTCACTTTGTTCGAGTTCGAGCCCGCCGCCGGCGTCAAATCCTCGCGCGTCATCGGCCTCAGCGACGACATCGCCCGCACCATGAACGCGACCGCCGCCCGCGTCGCCGTCATCCCCGGCCGCAACGCCATCGGCATCGAGCTTCCGAACAGCAAGCGCGAAACCGTTTTCCTGCGCTCGCTGCTGAACTCCACCAGCTTCGCCGGCCAGCAGGGCGATCTGCCGCTCGCGCTCGGCGAGACCATCGAAGGCGACCCCTTCGCCGCCGACCTCACCAAGATGCCCCACCTGCTCATCGCCGGCACCACCGGGTCGGGCAAGTCGGTCGGCATCAACGCCATGATCTTGTCGCTGCTCTACAAGCACACGCCTGACGAGTGCCGCTTCATCATGATCGATCCGAAGATGCTGGAGCTCAGCGTCTACGAAGGCATTCCCCACCTCCTCCACCCGGTCGTTACCGATCCGAAGAAAGCCGTCGTCGCGCTCAAATGGACCGTGCGCGAGATGGAAAACCGCTATCGCAGCATGGCCAAGCTCGGCGTGCGCAACATCACCGGCTACAACGACCGCGTCCGCGACGCACTGGAGCGCGGCGAGCGCCTCGAGCGCACTGTGCACGCCGGCTTCGACCCCACCTCCGGCGAGCCGATCTACGAAACCCGCGAACTGCCGCTTGAGCCGATGCCCTACATCGTCGTCGTCATCGACGAGATGGCCGATCTCATGATCACGGCCGGCAAGGAAATCGAAGCCGCCGTGCAGCGTCTCGCGCAAATGGCGCGCGCCGCCGGCATTCACGTCATCATGGCGACGCAGCGCCCATCCGTCGACGTCATCACCGGCACGATCAAAGCCAACTTCCCGACCCGCATCTCCTACCAGGTCACCAGCAAGATCGACTCGCGCACCATCCTTGGCGAGCAAGGCGCCGAACAACTGCTCGGCCAGGGCGACTTGCTGTTCATGGCCGGCGGCGGCCGCATCCGCCGTCTGCACGGACCGTTCGTCACCGACGCTGAAGTCGAGCGCGTCGTCGCCATGCTCAAAGAACAAGGCGCGCCGCAATATCGCACCGACGTCACCCAAGAGCCGAACGAGAACGCCGGCGACCAGGACAATCCAGAATTGTTCGATGGCGACGGCGATAGCGACGAAATGTTCGAGCGCGCCATCGAGATCGTGCGCCGCGACCGCAAGGCGAGCACGAGCTACCTCCAGCGCCGCCTACAAATCGGCTACAACCGCGCCGCCACGCTCATCGAAAAGATGGAAAAGGCCGGCATCATCTCAGAAGCCAACGCCGCCGGAAAACGCGATATCCTGGTCGATGTGGCGGACGAGGACTGAGCGCTGGCCTTCCTCCCCCGTTTCACGGGGGAGGTGGCGCCCAAGGCAACGGAGGGGCGCCGCCGCACCACTCTTTGCAAGTCCTCGCCGTGTAACCTGAATTCCTTCGCACCCCGCGCTTACCTGGGCTAGCCTCTGCCCACGAGGTCGTCGGGGGACGCCCAATGTTGGAATCCATTGTGCTGAGCGGCGCGACTGCGGTCGCCGCCGGGCTGAAACAGGACGACGACGCCGCGGCGCGCCAGCCCTCGCCCTTTCACGTCTCCGCCGAACTCACGCTCGTCTCCGACTATCGCCGCAACGGCGTCACCCAATCGCACGGCGATCCGGCCCTTCAAGGCCGCTTCGAAGTTCGCCATGATTCCGGCTGGAGCGTCGGCGCGTTCGCCACCAGCATGCACGGTCGGCGCGGCTCGAACGCGCAACTCGTCCTCTTCGGCTCGCGGCGCTTCGAGTTCGGCGAGACCGACGTCAACCTCGGCGTCAGCACAGTCTCTTTCTTCGGCGGCGACGCCGATCCCTTCGCCATCGCCCAGGCCAGCGTGTCTCATCCGTTCGGGCCGGTCGATGCGACGTTCTCGGTCAATTACGCGCCGCCGCAAGAGGCGCTGAACGACGAGCACGGACTCGGCGTCAACCTGCGCGCGCGCTCTCCGCTGGGGCGCGTCAACGGCGCGCCGTTGACGGCTGCTGCGAGCATCGGCTGGTCAGAGGCTGAGTTCGCCATGGGCGCGGGCACAAAGCTCGACTGGTCGGCGGGTCTCAGCACCGAGATCGCCGGCACGGAGTTCGGCCTGACTTACGTCGACAACGATCTCGACGACGATCGCGGCGATGCAGGACTGGTTTTTTCCATCGCTCACAGGTTTTGAACCGTTTGCGTGGCACGCATGAGAGGAAGCAGCAAAGCGTGGCGGCGATGATGAACAAAACGTTTGCGGCACTGGCCCTTCTGGCGCTCGCGCCATGCGGCGGCTGTGCGGGCCTCAATTTCGAGCCGACCGCAAACTGGTGGCGCGGAGGCGGCCACATCTGCGCCGCCAACCGCGACACCGCCGGTCAAGACTGGCGCCACGACGCCCCCCGCACCTGCGCCCAAGCCGACGCTCACGCTCCGCCGCTGGGAAAGTAGTAGCGGCCTCCATAAGCTCGTATAGTGAGGCGCACCTCCCGGGACGACGTCACCACCCATGCAGCGCAAATTGACCGTGATCTTTTCCGCCGACGTCGTTGGCTACAGCGCCATGATGGAGCGCGACGAGGCCGGGACGCTGGCGCGGCTCAAGGAAAACCGCAAATCGCTGTTTGATCCTCGCGTCGCCGCCCAAGGCGGGCGCATCTTCAAGCTGATGGGCGATGGCGTACTGATCGAGTTCGCCAGCGCGACCTCCGCAGTCGCCTGCGCGCTCGACATTCAAGAAGCGATGGACGCCGCCGAGGGACATCGGCCGGAGGCCGAGCGTCTCCGCTATCGGATAGGGATCAATCTGGGCGACGTCATCATCGAAGCCGACGACATTTACGGCGAAGGCGTCAATGTCGCTGCACGGCTTCAGGCGCTGGCGCCGGTGGGCGGGATCGCGCTCTCACGCAACGTGCGCGATCAGGTGGCGGGCAAGGTCGCGGCGGCGTTTCACGACCTCGGGCCGCACACAGTCAAGAACATCGAAGCGCCGGTGCACGTGTTCGCGGTGCGGCCGCAGAGCGCCGCCGCGGCGACATCAGGAGCAGAACGCGTGCAAAAGGTGTCGGTCTGCGTGCTGCCGTTTGCGAACATGAGCGGCGACAGCGAGCAGGAATATTTTTCCGACGGCATCAGTGAAGATATCATCACCGATCTCTCCAAGGTATCGGCGCTCTCGGTGATCGCCCGCAACAGCGCCTTTCAATTCAAGGGCAAGAATGTCGACGTGGTGCAGGTCGCGCGCCAACTAGGCGTCACGCATGTGCTGGAAGGCAGCGTGCGCAAGGCAGGCGGGCGCGTACGCATCACCGCGCAGCTGATCGATGGGGCCAAAAACGATCACGTCTGGGCAGAACGCTACGACCGAAACTTGGACGACATCTTCGCCATCCAGGACGAAATTTCGGAAGCCATCGTCGCCGCGCTCAAACTCAAATTACTGCCGGAGGAGAAGAAGGCGATCGAGATGCGCGGCACGGACAATGTCGAGGCGTACAATCTCTTCCTCATGGCGCGGCAGGAATACGCGGGCGGCCTCGAAGGCGATCTCGTGCGCGCCAGAACCATCGTCCGCCTCTGCACCCGCGCTACCGAGATAGATCCGAACTATGCGCGGGCCTGGGCGCTGATTGCGTTGGCCCTGGTGGGCGCCGGCCACACTCATGGCAGCGAGGGCGACGGCGGACTCGCGGCGGCCGATCGCGCGTTGGCTCTGGACCCCAATTTGGCCGAGGCCCATGCAGTCAAGTCTCTAGTTTTTTCCGAACAGGCTCGCCACGAGGAAGCACTGGTCGAAATGGAGCTCGCGCTTCGCTTGGACTCTGAATCCCACGAGGTAAACAAGGCGGCAGCGCGCCTATACTTCGTGCGACAGCGGCTTGATGGCGCCATCCGTCATTATGCCAAGGCCGTGGAGCTCGTGGAGTTGGATTTCAGTTCGGCCGGTATGCTGGTGACCTGCCACACCGCGCTCGGAGATCACGCCGCGGCGCGCGGCGCCGCTGAAATCACGCTCGCGCGTGTCGAGAAGGTCTTGGCGCAGGATCGCAACAACAGCGCCGCCGTCGGCCACGGCGCCGACGCGCTTGCTGTGTTGGGCCAAGGCGAACGAGCCAAGGAATGGATGGCCCGCGCCCTCCTGATTGATCCCGAAAATCTCGGCATGCGCTACAACTTCGCCTGCTGCCTCGCGGTTCATCTAAAGGATGCAGGCGCCGCTATCGACACGCTTGCCCCGGTTCTGGCGCAGTCGGCCATCGGCCGAATCAACTACACGAAGATCGATCCCGACTTTGACTCCCTCCGCGACGATCCCCGCTTCCAAGCCATGATCGCCGAAGCGGAAGCGCGGCTGGCTGCTGCCAAGGACCCTCCTTAAAAAAATCAATCCGACCGACCTCCCACCTGCCGTAGCATCCCGCGTCCCATGCACGACGGCGCTCCATCCTCTCCCCGCACAAGCGGCCAAGTTGACGAAACGGCGGCGCCGCGCGTTGCGCCGCTCGATCTGTGGCGCGTGGCGGGTGCGTTTTTGCACACGCTGCACATGCTCTTCGGCGCGCCGGAGGCGATCGCGTTCAAGCACGAGTTCACCGCCCGCACACACGCGCAGCTCGCCTCGTGGCTGCGCTGCGCGGAAGCGTTGATGCGGCGGCTCCTGTTGATCGAGGCGTCCGCCTACCCAAAACCGAACACGCGCCCATTGCTGCGCCCCGCGCGCGTGCGCACGCGCAAGCTGATGAGCTTCACCGCGGAAGCGCCAGAAAAGTGGCGCGTCAGTTTCCGGTGTTTTTCTCCCCCCGTTCACGGGGGAAGTGTCAGCGCGCAAGGCGCGATGACGAAGGGGGCAAAGCGCAAGCGCATCTCGCGCGAAGAGCGCTGGTGCGCGGAAAACTTCAAGCCAGTGCGCTTCCCCTCCAGCTGGCCGCTGGCCGAGCGTTACGAGGCGCTGATCCGCGTCTTCAACGATCCTTCCGCCTACGCACGCCGCCTCGCGCGGCGGCTCCACGCAACGCCGTATCGCATCGTCGAGGCGCTCCGCGCGCCGCCGGAGGCGATCCATCGCGTTGATGATTTCGCGTTGATGGGCGCGTCCGCTGAAACCGCGTGGCGGGCGCACTTCAGTTCAGCCTAAACGGCAAAGACGCCGCTAACCAAAACACCGTCCGCGCCAGTTGATGCGGCGGCGAAAATGTATGCCGAATGCAGCGTTCACTTTCCTTGCTAGTTCCTTTGCAAGACTTTGCCGCCAGATTAATCGGCGGGGACAATTTAGAAACGAACGAAGTGCGTCTTGCTCACGGCAACTCAAAAAGCCAAATCTCGTGCGCGTCAGCGCGCAAACGCGCCGCTTGAACTCGCCGCCGGCGATGTGATCGCGGCCGATTTCGAAGAAGCGCCGTTCGAGCCGCCGCCGCTCGATGACATTTTCGGCTGCGAAGAATGCGCCGAAGAAGAAGCTGTCTTCGAAGAAGAAGACGCCCCCTTCGATCCGCCAGAGTTCGAAGAAACGTTCATAGCGGTGCCGCCGCAAATTATTGCTGTCGCACCAGAACCAAAACCAGAACCAAAACCGGAGTCTCCACCCCATCGCGATCGCCCGCTTCCCGCGATCTCAATCTTCGCCGCCTACGATCGCCCTGAATCGCAAGCGCTCCTCCAAGATCTCGCGCGCGATCCGCGTCTGTCTCGCGCCGAATTCCAAATCGCCCGCGGCGGTATCGATGCAGCGCTGAATCACAACGCCGATCTCTACGTTCTGGAAACCACCCTAGAACGCGCCGCCATGTTGGGCGCCCTAGATCGCCTCCGCGTGGTTTCGCCGAGCGCGCGCATCGTGATTGTCAGTCCCGTCAACGATATCGCCCTGCTGCGCGATCTCGCCGCGAGAAACGTTAGCGATTACATCGTGCCGCCGGCGAGCGCCGATCGCATCGCGAGCTCGCTCTGCGCTCTGTTCGCAAACAGCTACCCAGCAAGCGTCATCGCCGTCATCGGCGCGCGAGGTGGTATCGGCGCTTCAACCATCGCGCAAAATCTCGCCTGGTCGATCGCCGAACGGCAGCAACAACGAACAACGCTGGTTGATCTCGATTTCTCGTTCGGCGCCGCCGCCGCGAATTTCCGTCACGCTCAATCCGCATCCACCCGCGATGTGCTAAACTCCGAACACCTTGAAGAAACCCTCGCGCAATCGCTCACGCACCTTGCGCCACACCTGCAACTGCTCGCGGCGCCTGCCAAAACCGACGCACTCGATGTGCCCAATGAAGCGTTCGACGACTTACTGGAGAATCTGAAACGCACCGCGCGTTACGTAGTGCTCGATCTGCCGCACGCCTGGGAGCCATGGGTGCGGACGGCTTTGCGGGAAGCGGATGAAGTCGTGATCGTCGCCGGCCCGGATCTCGCCAGCCTCCGCAACGCCGATAATATGCTAAAGCTCCTCCGCTCCGAGCGTGACAAACCAAGCGCGCCTCAGGTGGTGCTTTCAATGTGCGGCCTGCCAAAGCGGCCGGAAATTCCGCTTAAGGATTTCGCGCAAGCTTTGAAAACGCAGCCGGTCGCGTCGTTCAATTTCGAACCTGAATTGTTCGCCGCCGCCGAAGCCGATGGTCAGATGATCTTTGAAGTCATGCCCGATTCAAAAGCCGCACTACAACTCGATACGCTGGCATCCCTGCTCACCGGCCAAGAGCCGATCGCCCAACCCGCAATGCGCACGCCGGAGAGCCCAACAGAAACGCAGCCCGTTCTCGAACTGGTCACGCCGTTCCCAGCGTCACGCCGAAAACTGCGCGTCGTGCGGAGTGGCTTCGTCGCACTGCAAGAGCCAACGCCGGTAAAGCGCCGCTCGACCGGGTTGATACGAACGCTCGCCGCAGTCGCCGCGCTTGTTGCGGTTGGCGTTTGGTATGTGGGCGAAAAGGCCGTCGCTCCGCCGCAGGAAGCGGGCAGTGCGTTCAACGCGTGATCACTCGACTTCCCAGTCGATCTCGCCGCGCACTTCTGCGGGCACATTTTCACAGAGCGTCGACGTAAGCTGAGATTGCGTCTTGTTACGCGGCGCGCGCAACACGAACGTGACGCGACTTTTGTTGAACGAGCGATCTTCGCTGATGATTTTGCAGCCCAGTTGCGCAAGGACGACGCGATAGGCCTCCGAGGCGTCCTTGACCTTGCCTTTCGGAATCTCGCTGACTTCGAGTTCACAAACCGGATGGCCGTCGAACACGTAAATGAGCAACCAGGCGAAGGCGGTCGCGATAATCGCAAAGTGCGGCAGGTTGAGCCCGGAGATGAGACCGATCAGCGTCACCATAATCAAACGGCCAGTGTCACGCGTCGAAGCTGCGTCGGTTCGAAAGCGCATGAGGCCGCCCAAACCGAAGATCACGAAGCCGACGACCATCCCATACTGAAGGACGATTTCGCCAACCACCGCGCCAACGAGCGCGTACATGATCAAGACTTTCGGGAGTTCTGCCTCTTCTCGCGTATCGACCGTGCGCGCGGAGGTCGGATGGAAAGCGATGACTGCGCCGAGAAAAATCGCCAGCATCAGCGCCAAGAACGACTGAAGCAGCGCTTCGTTATCGAGGAAGCCCTCCCAGCCGACTGACGGCAGCTCCCGCGTCATATCGCCGAACATTATGTGCCGCCCCCGCGAATCGTTTGTGCGATCAAGCGCTTGGCGGATGCCAATGCCAACCCGGCTCCCGGTCTACCTGAACCGAAACTGAAGCGAAAAGGCCAATTCTGGGCAAGGTGAACCCTTTTTTTCGCCATGCGTTTTAGGCACATGACCCACATGAACAGACGTTTTGCCCTTTTGGGCCTCTCCGCCCTCGTGCTTGCTCCCGCCGCATACGCGCAGCAAGCGACTCCGGTCGTGCTCGAAGGCGCCCAGCGCACCGAAGGATTGGCGCTCGCGAACCGTTCGCTGAACGCGGTTCGGCGCCTGCAAGGCCGCTTCATCCAAACCTCGCCTGGCGGCGCCCGCGCCAGCGGGATGTTTTACCTGCAGCGACCAGGGCGGCTGCGCTTTGAGTACGATCCGCCTGCTACTTTGCTGATTGTTGCTGACGGCAGCGTCGTAGCCATGCGCGATACCGAGCTTCGAACAACTGAGCGCACGCCGATTCGCTCAACGCCGCTGAACCTCATTCTTGGCGAAACCATCAATCTTGAGCGCGATGCACGCGTGCTGCGGGTTTCGCGTGCAGGACCCTGGCTGATGATCACCGCGCGCGATCGTTCAGGCCAAACCGACGGCCAGATCACGCTTCAATTCCAAGGCCCCAACGCCGACTTGCGCTCGTGGGACGTCATCGACGCGACCGGCGCCCGGACGCGGATCACGCTTTCGGACGTCACGCAGCCCGCGAGCTTCGATCGAAGCCTCTTCAGGCTCGAAGACATGCTGTCCCCGCGTCGCCGCTGACGAAGTAAGGCGAAGCAAGGCAAGAAGTTTCACTAATGAAATCTTGATTTTTTCTGCTTTGTATCGTATATACAACAGGAGCCGCCGCTCATCCCCTGGATAGCGTCGTCCCCCCCGCTGACGGATCCAGCGCGGCGGCTTAGCCGGACTCCCCTGCCGGCAAACGAGCGCCTCCTCAAAGGCGCGAAAAATTGAGGCCCGGTCGCGGACTGCGATCGGGCCTCTTTCTTTGTCTTCGCCCTTTGAATCTCCGGCCCTGAGACGCCACACACACTCGATGCTGAAAATTGCGACCTGGAACATCAACTCCGTGCGCCTGCGCATTGGCACGGTCTGCCGCTTCCTGGCCGAAGCGAAGCCGGACGTTCTCTGCTTGCAAGAGATCAAATGCCGGAACGGGGAGTTTCCTTCGAAGGCCTTCAAGGAGGCGGGCTACAAGCACATCCACGTCGTTGGCCAAAAGGGATGGCACGGCGTCGCCATTGTTTCACGTGTCAAGCTGGAGCCTGTTGCGGCGCCGGCGATCTGCCCGAAGAAAGAGGCGCGGATCGCGGCGGCGCTGATTGATGGCATCGAAGTGCACAATCTTTATGTGCCCGCAGGCGCGGATCTGCCGGAGCTGACCAATCCGAAGTTCGTCCACAAGCTCAACGTGCTCGACAAGATGAAGACGCTCTACAAGAAGCGCAAAGGCGGCGTGCCGACCGTGCTCGTCGGCGATCTCAATGTAGCGCCAGGTGAGTTCGACGTTTGGAGCCACAAGCAATTGCTCAATGTCGTCTCGCACACGCCAGGCGAAACCGATCGCCTGAACGCGGTGCGCGACCTTGGCGGCTTCGTGGATTTGGCGCGCACGCACAAACCCGACCCAGAAAAGCTCTTCACCTGGTGGAGCTATCGCAGCCCGGATTGGACCAAGAACAATCGTGGCCGCCGCCTCGATCATATCTGGGCAACGAGCGATATTGCTGTGACCTCACAAGCCGCGGCGTTTCACATCCACGTGCCGGTGCGGTCTTGGGAGCGGCCGAGCGATCATGTTCCCGTCGTAGCGGGCTTAAAACTTTGAGACTTTCGTCGCGCGCGGATTGAGACGTGCAATTGCCCCGCTAAGGTGCGCGCAACAATACGGGGATCGATCATGAACATTTCTCGGCGCGCCGTTCTCGGCGCTGGCGCAGCTGGCGCCGCCGTCCTTTCTGGCTGCGCCTCTGGCGGCACGACTGCGGCGAGTGCGCCGGGTGATGTAGGCGTTGCATTGAACGCTGTGTTGGATCGGTCCGTGGCCAATTCGCTGCGCCGCTCGCCCGAGCGCTGCACCAGCTTGGGCCTGACTGAAGCGCGGGCCGGCTACCGCTTCATCGACAAGGTGAGCGATGCTTCCAAAGCGGCGGCGCGTGAAGCGCGCGCGCAGCAACAAGCCTCGTTGAATGAACTCCGCGCGATCAGCCGAGATGCACTCTCGCCGCGCGACCGAGTGACGTACGACGTGGTCAAAACGGCCTGGGTCAATTCGCTCGACAGCAGCGCATTCGAGGTCGGCGGCGGCGCGGGCTCGCCCTATGCGGTGACGCAGCTTACCGGCGCGTATCGCTCGATGCCGAACTTTCTGAACGAGCAGCATCCGCTCAGAACGATTGATGAGGCAGATGGCTATCTCGCGCGGATCGACGGCTTCGTTGGCCAGCTCGATGCCGAGACGGCGATCATCGCCGAAGATGCAGCGGCCGGCGTCATCCCGCCCGACTTCGCAATCGACAAAGCCGTGTTGCAGCTAGGCCGCCTCGCAGAGGGCGCGCCGAACCAGAACATTCTTGTGCAATCGTTGGTGCGCCGTCTGCCTGAAATGCAGGCAATCCCTGAAGCCTCGCGCGCTGGCTATATCAGCCGCGCGGAAGCTGCGGTGCGCGACCGGGTGATCCCGGCGGTGCAACGTCAAATCGTGGCGCTGCAGCGCGTGCGGCCGCAAGCGGCGCATGATGCCGGCATCTGGAGGCTGCCACATGGCGCTGAGATGTATGCCGTCGCACTGCGCTCGCGGACGACGACCAACATGTCGCCGGACGAGATTCACAATGTCGGCCTTGAGCTGATCGCGCAATTCAACAGCGAGATGGATACGATCCTGCGCGCCGAAGGTATGACGCGCGGCAGTGTGGCCGAGCGCGTGCAGGCTCTCTCGCGCCGGCCGGATCAACTTTACCCAAACACCGATGCGGGCCGCGAGCAGATCCTTGGCGACCTCAACCAACAGACGCGCGAGATCGAAGCTCTGATGCCGCGCGCGTTCAACACGTTGGCGCAGGCGCAGCTGGAAATTCGCCGCGTGCCCACGTTCACGGAAGCAGGCGCGCCGGGCGGCTATTATCAGCGCGCTGCGCTCGATGGGTCACGGCCGGGGGCTTACTTCATCAACTTGCGCGACACCGCCGAATGGCCGCGCTTCACGCTGCCGACGCTGAATTATCATGAGGGCGTGCCGGGCCATCACTGGCAAATCTCGATCCAGCAAGAGTCAGGCTCGATCCCGTTCATTCGTAGCGCCATGCTGGGCTTTTCGGCGTTTAGCGAAGGCTGGGGGTTGTACGCAGAGCAACTCGCCGACGAGTTGGGCGCTTATTCCAACAATCGTCTCGGCCGCTTGGGCTACCTGCAATCGGCGACGTTCCGCGCCTCGCGTCTGGTTTGCGATACGGGTCTCCACCACAAACGCTGGACGCGTGAACAAGCAATCCAATCGATGATGGAAGCGACGGGCGATCTGGAATCGTCGGTGACGACAGAGATCGAGCGCTATTGCGTGAACCCTGGCCAAGCGTGCGCGTATATGATCGGCCGCCAGGCGATCAATCGCATCCGGCAACAGGCCACGACAACGCTTGGACCGCGCTTCGATCTCAAAGCTTTCCACGACACGATGCTGGCCAACGGCGCGGTGCCGCTTTCGGTGCTTGAGCGCGCGCTGGCCGATTGGGCGGCAGCGCAGGGTTAACGCACGCTGGCATTTCAGGCGCGTTCTGCGCGAGCGCGCCAAAGGCGCAAAGCTGCTCTTCAAAGGCGATTGCTACCGGTGTCATGGGTGAATTGTCGGGTCTGTCACAGTGGCCCGAAGAACGCGTTTGACATAAGACCCGCAGCCAAGACTTTGGGATGAAACGCGACTGGAGCGCCGCCACGATGTGCGGCGCCTGGAGGGATTCCGTGACTCAAGAGATCGCCGGCCTGCACCCCGCCCCGACGAACCACAAAAAGCTGATCGCCTGGGTGGAAGAGATCGCCGCGCTGACCAAGCCGGATCGCGTCTATTGGTGCGATGGCTCAGAGCTCGAGTGGCACCGCCTGACCAAAGAGCTCGTCGCCGCCGGCACGCTGAAGCAGATCAATCCGGAAGCGCGTCCGAACTCGTTCTATGCCGCGTCCGATCCGAAGGACGTCGCGCGGGTCGAGAAGCAGACCTACATCTGCCCGGAGAACGAGGCGGACGCGGGGCCGACGAACAATTGGATGGCGCCGACCGAAATGCGCGCCAAGCTTGGCGACTTGTTCGACGGCTGCATGCGCGGGCGCACGATGTACGTGGTGCCGTTCTGCATGGGGCCGCTTGGCTCGAAAATTTCCCAGCTCGGCGTCGAGATCACGGATTCGGGCTACGTCGCCGCTTCGATGCGCATCATGACTCGCATGGGCAAAGGCGCGCTGGACGAGATGGGCGCGGACGGTTTCTTCGTACCGGCGGTTCACACGCTAGGCGCGCCGCTGGCCGCCGGCCAAAAGGACGTGCCGTGGCCGTGCAACGCCGAGAAGTGGATCGTGCACTTCCCGGAAGCGCGCGAAATCTGGAGCTATGGTTCGGGCTACGGCGGCAACGCGCTACTGGGCAAGAAGTGCTTTGCGCTGCGCATCGCTTCGGTCATGGCGCGCGATGAGGGTTGGCTGGCTGAGCACATGCTCATCTTGAAGCTGACCAACCCGCAGGGCGATTCCAAGTACGTCGCGGCCGCCTTCCCATCCGCGTGCGGCAAGACCAACCTCGCCATGTTGCAGCCGACGATCCCAGGCTGGAAAGCCGAAACCATCGGTGATGACATCGCCTGGATGCGCTTTGGCGATGATGGCCGCCTCTATGCCATTAATCCGGAAGCTGGCTTCTTCGGCGTCGCGCCGGGCACTGGCTCGAAAACTAATAAGAGCGCGCTCGACACGCTCTACGCCAACACGGTGTTCACCAACGTCGCGCTGACGAAAGACGGCGACGTGTGGTGGGAAGGTTTGACCGCGACTCCGCCGGCCGGCCTCATCGACTGGCAAGGCAATGAGTGGCTGCCGGATTCAAAATTCCCGGCGGCGCACCCGAACTCGCGCTTCGCCGTTCCTGCCGGCCAATGCCCGGTAATCGCGCCCGAGTGGGAAGATCCTGCCGGCGTGCCGATCGATGCGATCTTGTTCGGCGGCCGCCGCGCCAGCGCGGTGCCGTTGGTGACGGAAGCGTTCGACTGGGCGCATGGCGTCTTCCTCGCGTCGAACGTCGCGAGCGAAGGCACCGCTGCGGCTGAGAACAAGGTCGGCGAACTGCGCCGCGATCCGTTCGCGATGCTGCCGTTCTGCGGCTACAACATGGGAGATTACTTCTCGCATTGGCTGAAGGTCGGCGAGCGCGAGGGCGCGCAGCTGCCGAAGATCTTCTTCGTGAACTGGTTCCGCAAAGACCAGCACGGCAAGTTCATCTGGCCAGGCTTTGGCGACAACAGCCGCGTTCTGAAGTGGATCAGCGATCGCCTCGATGGCAAAGCCGAAGCGCGTGAAACCGCGATTGGCTTGGTGCCGGCGAAGGGCGCGCTCGACGTGAGCGGGCTCCAAATCAGCGACGAAGCAATGGATCTGCTCACCAACGTCGACCTCGATGTCTGGGCCGAAGAAGCGGATCTCATCCCAGGCCATTACGAGACGTTCGGTGAACGCCTCCCGCAGCGTTTGTGGGATGAGTACGCCGCGCTGATCGAGCGTCTGGGCGAAGCGCGTTCGGGTAAGCCGATGAAGGCTGCTGCTGCGCGTGCCGCAAACGCGCCGCGCCAAGTCGCCGGCAACGCTTCAGCGTCCTGAGCGAACACACTGTTGAGTTGCGGCCGCTGGCGAAAGCTGGCGGCCGTTTTTCTTTAGGCGCTCTTGCGGCGCATAAGGCGCGGGAGTTCGGCGCGCACGAGCCGGATGGTGTCGGCCATGGTGGCGCGGCCACGTTTGAAGAGCGCGACTGTGCCGAGCGCCACGAGGTACGCGACGATGGCGCTGGCTGCGAGTTGTGCGAACGCGTTCGGGAACGGCAGCCGTTGCAGCGCGCTGACGACGGCGAACGCGGCGGCGCTGCCCGCAGCAAATGGCGCGGCGCTCAAATAAAGATCACTCATGCGGATGGGACCACGGCGCGTGACCCACCACCACAGCGCCGGCATGCGCAGCAAAATGTCAGTGAGCGCGAAGGCAGCGGCCACACCGACGGCGCCCCAGCGCAGGCCGAAGATAAACGCCGCGACGCTGGTGATGCTGCTGAAGGCGCTCCAGACAAGATAATCGCGCATGCGTGCTTGGCTGATGAACAGGAGATCCATGGTCATGCTGACGGGGCGATGCAGCGCCGCGAGCGTGAGCCAGGCAAAAATTGGCGCGGCCGGCGCCCACTGATCGCCGATCACGAACGGCACGAGCACGGGTGCGGTTGCGCCGACAGCGACAATGCCAGGCGTCAAGAACAGCATGAGTTGGCGAATGACGCGTAGATACGCAAAGCGATAGCGCTCGCCCTCTTCGTTCAGGCGCGAGAGGATCGGCAACAGCAATTGTTGCAGCACCGTGTTGATGCGCTGGATTGGAACGATGGCGAGTTTGTTGCCGCGATCGTAGTGACCGAGCGCGACGCCGCCGACATAGCGGCCGATGAGGATGCTATCGGCTTCGCGCGCGATAACGGTCGCGCCGTCCGCCAGCATCACTGCGCCGCCGAATTTGTAGAAGCCGAGCAGGTCGCGGAAGCTCGGTTTCTCGCGCGGTCTCCAACCGACGCCGAGCCAGCAGCCGAGCAAACTCACCACTTGCTGCACGGCAAAGCCGAGCACGAGCGACCAATAGCCAGCGCCAAGGAACGCCGCGCTCAGACTGGCGATAAAGCCCAGCGCCATGCCCACGGCGCTGATCATCGCCACCCAACCGAACTTCATCTGCCGGTTGAGCAGGGCTTCGTGGATATTGGTGAGGCCGGTGAGAATGAGAAAAATCGAGGAGACCGCTGCGACCAGTCCGGCGCGTGGGTCATTGTAGAAATCGGCCACGAACGGCGAGCTGGCGAACATAATCGCCGCGACCACGCAGCCGGCGATGACCGTAATCCAGAACAAGCCGCTGACTTGGTCGCGGCGCAGGGCCGGCGCTTGGATCACGGCTTGGCTGATGCCGAAATTGAGAATGAGCGCCCCGATCGAAACCAGCGGATCGATCATGGCGTAGATGCCGTAGTCGATTGGCTGCAGCAGTCGCGGCAGCACCAACAAGGACGCCGCCTGAAACGGGCAGCTTCAGCAATTGGGCAATGCCGATCGCTAGCGCGCCGTTGACGGCGTGGGTCTGCATCGACCCCGCCTTCGCCTCGAAAATAGGATCGCCGCCGCTCATGCGCGCGCACTATAGCGCGTTGCGCCGCGCGCGTGATGCGACCGCAAGCGCCGGGCGATATCGGCTAACAGGCTGCGCTTATGAAAACGGCCTCCTCCATCGCTGGAGAAGACCGCTTTCGTCGTAGAGCCCCCCGGCTCCAGCGACTTACCTAGCCGCATCTGAAACAGCTCGATAGCCGCCGCGAACGGTATCCCGGGGGCTGTGGTCCAAATCGCACTCTTGTGACCGCGGGCACACTGGTTTGGCGCTTGCGCGCCCACCTAGCTCTTATCGGAATGAGGGAGCGGCGATCGAATGAACTCAAAGAACCGCTCCTGAACATAGGGGCTTCCGGTTCAAGTCCGCGCTGACCGCTTTACCGCGCACGGCCAGCACGACGAGAACCCACTCGGAAGACAGAGGGCCCGGAGCAATCCGGGCCTTCATCTTTTTCTGGGCCGAGTTCGGCCTTACCGCACGAACAAGGCTATAAAGCCCTATTGCTACGCTGGCGGACGGTCGGCTTCATCGAGAAAACACCAGGGCGTCGGGCCGTATTCTGGTTCGGGGGCGCC
Organism: Caulobacteraceae bacterium; assembly: GCA_031431115.1. Lineage (GTDB taxonomy): Bacteria > Pseudomonadota > Alphaproteobacteria > Caulobacterales > Aquidulcibacteraceae > Vitreimonas. Next base: position 54,698 of record JANPCV010000064.1, on the reverse strand, counting down.
GTAGAGCCAGCGCAGAGCGTGAAGCGCGGCGCCGTGATAGATAGTGGCGTGGGTTTCGGTTTCGCGGCGATCAACGAAGTTGAAGTTCACCGTGTCCTCGCGCGCGCGGCCCAAAGCGGCGACGAGATACTCCATGCCGGTTTGGGTCGCGCCGCCTTCATTGCCGATGGTGAGATAGAGGCGGATGTCGCTCGCGGGGAGTCCGGCCAAGCGTTGCGCGGCGCTCATGGCGAGAGCCCTATTGTCCCACCAGAGGCTTGGACTGATAGCGATGTAATCGTTGAAGAGCGTGGGTTGCTCGAAAAACGTGTCAACCACGAAGAGGCCGGCGAGCGACTCCCCCATCACCGCGCGGCGCGGGCCGGCTCGGTAACTGGCCTCGACGAAGGGGATGACTTCGCTTTGCAGGTAGCGGCGGAAATCCGGTGCGCCGCCAGCTTCCGGCAATTCGGCTTGCAGGCGCGGTTCGAGCCGGATCGGCGGCGTCAGTTCGTGACGGCGCGCATTGGTGCGGACGCCGACGATGATGAGCTTTTCATAGGTCCAGCTCAGCGCGCCGAGTTGGCCGAGCCCGGCGATGTGCGGGAAATCCTGATCGATGCCGCCATCGAGCACATAGAGCACGGTGTAGCGATTGGTGCTGGTTGCGTAATCCGGCGGCGTCCAGATATTGATCTCACGCGCATCGCCGAGGATTTGCGAATGCAATGTATGGGATTGGCCGAGGATGATTGGCAGCGCCGATTGCGCGGGAACGTCGTTCGTCGTCGCGCACGCGCAGAGAAGCGCGCACAGGCCAAGCAGCCAGTTTTTCATCGTGTTCACACCTGTAGGCGGTAGCCACCAGTTTCGGTGATCAAAAGCTTGGGGCTTTGTGCGTCCGGCTCGATCTTTTGGCGCAGACGATAGATGTGCGTCTCCAGCGTGTGGGTGGTGACGTTGGCGTTGTAGCCCCACACTTCGCGCAGCAGCTCTTCGCGGCCGACGGGCTTTTCGCCGGAGCGATAGAGGTAGCGCAGGATCGACGCCTCTTTGTCGGTGAGGCGGACCTTCTTCTGCGCCGGATCGATCAGGAGCCGCATCGCTGGGCGGAATTCGTACGGGCCGATTTTGTAGACCGCGTCTTCGCTGGCTTCGTGGCTGCGCAGGTGAGCACGGATGCGGGCGAGCAGCACCGAGAACTTGAACGGCTTCAGCACGTAATCGTTGGCGCCGGCGTCGAGACCTTGGACTTGCTGCTCTTCTTCCTGGGCGGCGCCGGTCAGCATGATGATCGGGGCTTTGACGCCTTGGTCGCGGAGCTGCTTGCAGGCTTCGAAGCCGTCCATATCGGGCAAGCTGACATCGAGCACGACGGCGGCCGGTTTGTGCTCGGCGGCGGCGGCAAAGCCCTCGGCAGCCGTGGCGGCGCCGACGGCGCCAAAGCCGTCTTCCAGCTCAAATTGCTCGACCAGCGCCTGACGGAGGTCAGCGTCGTCGTCGATTACCAGGATGGTTGTTTCGCGTGACATTGGTCCCCGAGTGTCAGGCTTAAAGCCTACCCGAACGGAAATGACCACGGCAGATCAGTGATTTGCAACCTTTGACGCCCGCTCCGGCCGCCTGGAGCGATCACTCCTCGGTCAACTGGGCGGGTCCAGGCCGTAATCCGAACAACGCCGACCCTATTCTTACGTGCGTCGCGCCGAAGCGGATCGCGGTCTCGAAATCGTCGCTCATGCCCATGCTGAGCTGGGTGAGACCGTTGCGGGCGGCGATCTTGGCCAGCAGCGCAAAGTGCATCGCGGGCTCCTCGTCGGCTGGCGGGATGCACATGAGGCCGCGGATTGGCAGGCCGTAGGTTTCGCGCGCGGCTTTGATGAAGGCGTCGGCTTCGCGGGGCGCGATACCGGCTTTCTGCTCTTCTTCGCCGGTGTTCACCTGGATGAGGATGTCGGGGCTCTTGCCCTGCTTTTGAGCTGCTTCAGCGAGCGCGGCGGCGAGCTTGGGGCGATCGAGGCTTTCGATCATATCGAACAATGCGACAGCATCTGCGGCCTTGTTGGATTGGAGCGGGCCGATGAGGCGTAGCTGCAAATCGCTGTGTTCTGCGCGGCGTGCGGCCCAGCGCGTTTGCGCTTCCTGCACACGGTTTTCACCGAACACACGCTGACCTGTCGCGAGCATGGCCTCGACACGATCGTCAGGCTGTTGTTTGGAGACTGCGATGAGCGTGATGCTTTGGGGCGTACGCCCTGCTTCGGCCGCGGCTTTCGCCATGCGGCCCTGAATGGCGGCGCGGGCCGCTGCGATGTCGGAAGGAACGCTCATGCGGGCAGTCCATGTGCTAGCGGCGACAGCGGCGCGGCTCAACCGCAACGCGGGCGCTACGGGCATTCCGGCGCTTTATTTTTTCACCGACCCGGAGCGGACGCCTGATCCTGTGGGCGCCGCTGAGCGGCTGCCGCGCGAAACCGCTGTTGTTTACCGGCATTTTGGCGCAACCAACCGCACGCGGGTGGCGCGTGAGCTTGCGGCGCTCTGCCGGTCGCGCGGGCTTTATTTGCTGATTGGCGCCGACGCCGAATTGGCCGCTGCGTGCGGCGCCGATGGGGTGCATTGGCCCGAGCGACTGATGCCGACTGCTCGCGGAGCTGGGTTTCGCCTGGTGACGGCCGCTGCGCACAATGTTGCGGCGGTCTCGCGCGCGAGCGCGGCCAGGCTCGATGCCTGCATGCTGAGCCCAATCTTTCCGAGCCGCAGCGCCTCGGCGCGCCATGAGCTTGGACTTTTTCGCGCTAGCCAAATTGCGCGCGCGAGCGCTGTTCCGGTGATTGCGCTTGGCGGCGTCAACGCGGGCAACGCGGCGCGGCTTATCGGACGCGGCTTTGCCGGAATCGCTGCAGTCGATGCATTGATTGAAGATTAGAAGCGGAACGCCGACTCGATCCGCACGTCAGCGCGAGGCTCGTCTTCGTTGACGCGGGCTACCGGAGCTGCGCCCGGCGCTGGTGTCGTTTCCAAGTTGAACTGGCCGCCGACGCTAATGTTCGGCGTGAACTGGTAATAGGCGCCCACCGATGTCTGGTCACCGTGGCCGCCATCCGGCGCGCGTTCGATACGCTGCGCTTCACGGACGTCCACCGTGACGCCCCAACGCTGGCTCAACGTCCAGGCCGGCGCCAACAGACCAGCTTCCTGGTCACCGGCGATGGATTCTGTCACGCCATTGGAGGTGGTGAAGCGCTGGTACCATGGTACCGCGCCTTCAGCCGACTGGACGCTCGGTACCGGGGCTGCAACGCGTTCTTGCGCCTGCGCGACGCCGGCCGTCGCCAAAATAGCGACCCCCGCGATCAAAACTGCAGACGTCCGAGACACGATTCCTACCCCTCAGCACTCGCTCAGCTACACAACATAACGCATGGCGGGCTGATCCGCAGTGAACTTTAGGACACAGCTCGCGAAGAAATTTGCGGCGAAAGGTAGGCACGGACGTGTGGATAAACCAATAAAGCGAGACGCCGCCACAACATAGCCAGCTTCGCAGCTGACCCCTGGCTCAGTTGCTGGCCCATGATATACGGGCGGGCCAAAGCGCCGGGGATGGCGCTGACGACGGCGGAGGAAAATCGAAATGATGCAGGCTGGGCGCACACTTTTGAAGGGCGCGATTTTCATGGTCGCGGCCGTGGCGCTTTCGGGCTGCTCGATGTTCCGCAGTGACGACAGCGGCCAGTCTCGCGCCGACGATAATGCCGGCCGCGGCAGCGCTGGCGGCGGTCTCTTCGGCGGCGGCGGCAACCGCGCCAGCGAAGATGGCATCGGCGTGAACTCGTACCTCTGGCGCGCGTCACTCGACACGCTGAACTTCATGCCGTTGGCTTCGGCCGATCCGTTCGGCGGCGTGATCATCACCGATTGGTACTCGGCCCCAACGACGCCGAGCGAGCGCTTCAAGGCGACGGTTTATATCCTCGACACGCGCTTGCGCGCTGACGCGCTCAACGTCTCGATCTTCCGTCAGACCAACACCGGCGGCCAATGGGCTGACGCGTCGGTCGATCCGGACACCGAGATCCAGATCGAAAACGCGATCCTGCAGCGCGCGCGCGAACTGCGCCTTAGCAACGTCCGCTAGACACAACGAGCGTTTGCCGTCACCAAAACGCTCCACGGAATGGGGCGTGAGTAAGCATGTCGTCCAGGTACAATCACCGCGATATCGAACCGAAGTGGCGCGCGCGTTGGGCCGCCGCCGGCATCGATCGCGCGCTTTCGCCTGAAGACGCCAAAGGCAAAAAGAAAACCTACGTGCTTGAGATGTTTCCCTATCCGTCGGGACGCATCCATGTAGGCCACTCGCGCAATTACACGATGGGCGATGTGATCGCCCGCTTCCGCCGCTCGAACGGCTACAACGTGTTGCACCCGATGGGTTGGGACGCGTTTGGCTTGCCGGCGGAAAACGCCGCCATGGAACGCGGCATCCATCCGAAGGGCTGGACCTACGACAATATCGCCGCGATGCGCGAGCAGCTGAAATTGCTCGGCCTCGCTATCGATTGGTCGCGCGAGATCGCGACATGCGATGTGGCCTATTACAAACACCAGCAGGCGATGTTCCTGGCGTTCTGGAAGAAGGGCCTCGTCTATCGCAAGAAGCAGAAAGTGAATTGGGACCCGGTCGACAACACCGTGCTCGCGAACGAGCAGGTGGTGGAGGGCAAGGGTTGGCGCTCTGGCGCACCGGTTGAGACGCGCGAGCTTGAGCAGTGGATGTTCAAGGTCACGGCATATGCCGAGGATCTGCTGGCCGCTCTCGAGAAGCTGGACAAGTGGCCCGACAAAGTCCGGCTGATGCAGACGAACTGGATCGGCAAAAGCCAGGGCGCGAAGATCTGGTGGGACATCGCCTCCTTTCCTCCCTCGCTTGCGGGGGAGGTGTCGCCAACGGCGACGGAGGGGGCAAACGCAGCCGCGCCCCCACCGGCTTCGCTTCACTCAGCCACCTCCCCCGCAAGCGAGGGAGGAAAACATGAGCCGAACCACGCGCGCGATCCGATCGAAGTTTACACAACGCGGCCGGACACGCTGTTTGGCGCGAGCTTTCTGGCGCTGGCGCCGGATCACCCGCTGACCAAAGCGATTGCCGAGCACAATCTTGACGTCGCGAAGTTCATCGAGCAATGCGCGCAGCTCGGCACCTCGGAAGCTGACATCGAAAAAGCGCCAAAATTCGGCGTCGATCTCGGCGTGCGCGTGCGTCACCCATTCGATCCAGATTGGATTTTGCCGGTGTGGGGCGCAAATTTCGTGCTCTCGACGTATGGCGCTGGCGCGATTTTCGCGTCGCCCGCGGGCGACCAGCGCGACTTGGATTTCGCGAACAAGTACAAGCTGCCGTTCAAGCCGGTTGTGCTGCCGCCTGGCGCGGACGCGGCGACGTACGAAGTCAGCAAGGACGCGTTTACTGACGACGGCATTATCTACAATTCAAAATTCCTCGACGGCCTTTCGACGCGCGAAGCGATCAAAGTTGCGATTGCAGAGCTGGTGAAGCTCGAAGCTGGCGAAGCAACGACGCAGTGGCGTCTGCGCGACTGGGGTGTTTCACGTCAGCGCTATTGGGGCTGCCCTATTCCCGCGATCCACTGCGCCACGTGCGGCGTCGTGCCTGTGCCGGAAAAGGATTTGCCGATCGCGTTGCCGGATGATGTGACCTTCGATAAGGACAAGCCGGGCAATCCGCTGGACCGCCATCCGACCTGGAAGCACACGACCTGCCCGCAATGCAACGGCGCAGCGACGCGTGAGACCGACACGCTCGATACATTCGTGGATTCGAGCTGGTATTTCGCGCGCTTCACTGATCCAACCAACGAGAACGCGCCGTTCGACAAGAAGCTCGCGGGCTATTGGCTGCCGGTGGATCAGTATGTTGGCGGCGTTGAGCACGCGGTTTTGCACTTGCTCTACGCGCGCTTCTTCACACGCGGCATGCGCGATTGTGGATTGCTGGATGGGCCTGCGGACGGCGAGCCATTCAAGAGCTTGTTCACGCAGGGCATGGTCGTTCACGAGACGTACTTTCGCGGAAGTGCGCCCGTCCCGGACGGAGAATGGGAACTGCTCGACAACGGATTCGTAGTTCACAAGAAGGGCAATAAACGCCTGTCGTGGATCACCGATTATCTCAATGGTGAAATCACGCAGGTGAACTTTGTTGCGACCTGGCTTTTGCCGGAAGAAGTTACGCGAGAGGGCAATCGTATCGTTGAGAACGAAACCGGGCTGCCGGTTGAAGTCGGCGCGATCGAGAAGATGTCGAAGTCCAAGAAGAACGTCGTCGATCTCGACGCGTTCGTGACCGATTTTGGCGCTGATGTTGCACGCTGGTTTGTGCTGTCGGACTCGCCGCCGGAGCGCGATGTTGAGTGGACGGCTTCGGGCGTCAAAGGCGCTTGGGGTTACGTGCAACGCGTTTGGACACTTGTGGAAGCGCACGGACGCCCAGCGCCAAAGCCGGGCGACGCGGCGCCAAGTTCAGCGAGCGAAGGCGACGCGCTGGCGCTGCGTCAGCTTGCGCATCGCGCCATCCAAAGCGTCACCGACGACATCGAGAACTTCCGATTCAACGTCGCGGTCGCGCGCGGCTACGAGCTGGTCAACGCCATCGCCAAGCTGAAGGGCGACGGCGAGGGCGCGGTGTTCGCGCGCGGTGAAGCCTTGCGCATCCTGGCGCAGCTGATCTCCCCTTTCATGCCGCACCTCGCGGAAGAATGCTGGGAGACGCTGGGCGGCGAGGGCTTGGTCGCCACCGCGCCGTGGCCGGTGGCGGACCCGGCCTTGGCGGCGCGCAACACGGTTACGCTGCCGATCCAGGTGAACGGTAAGAAACGCGCCGAGATCGAAGCGCCGAAAGGCGCGGCGGAAGCCGATATTCGTGAGTTGGCGCTGCAACACGCCGCGGTGAAGCCCTTCCTTGAGGGCGTTACCATCCGCAAGGTGATTGTGGTCGCCGACAGGATCGTCAATATCGTCGCCAGTTAGCGGCGGGAGAAACCCCAGATGCGCGTATTGCTCGCCAGTCTTACCCTTTTGCTCGCGGCATGCGGTTTTCAGCCCATGTACGCGCCTGGCAGCGGCGCGCATGCGATCGGCCCGGTCCAGGTCGCTGAGATCGAGGGCCGCGCTGGCCACGTGTTGCGCACGGAGTTGACGCGCATCCTCGCCGTCGAGAATGACGGCTCACCGACAGCCAACCTCGAAATCACGCTGGCGGAAGTAATCACGCCGCTTGGTATCCGCATCGACGAATCCGCGACGCGCTCCGAGCTGCGGCTGACGGCGAACTACATTCTGACGCCGGCGCAAGCGGGCGGTCGCGTGATGCGCGGCTCGGTGTCGACGGTGGTGAACTACGACATTCCGACAGCGGCGTTCGGTGAAATTGCGGCGCAAGATGATGCGCGCGAGCGCGCAGCCGAGACCATGGCGCAGCGTTTCCGCGCTGAGTTGGCGCTGCGTATCGCTCAAGCGCGCCAAGGCTAAGCAGTGGCGCAAATCAAAGGCGTCTCTATCCGGCGCTTCCTCGATAAGCCGGACAAAAGCGTCCGCGCTATTCTTCTTTACGGCCCGAATGAGAGTTTCGCGCACGAGGCGGCACAAAAGCTGGCCGCGTGGGCGATGGGCAAATCCGATGATCCCTACGCCATCACCAAGCTTGGCGAAGACGAGATCAAGCGCGATGGCGCCAAGCTCGCTGACGCTTTGGCGGCGCAATCGCTGCTGGGTGGGCCGACGATTGTATGGGCGCGAGTGAGCGGCAAAAGCGCGGATGACTCCATCCTCGATGCGCTCGCGAGCATCGAACGCGGCGAGCCGAACGGATATCTTATCGTTGAAGCCGGCGATCTCGGTGGTTCGGCCGAGATCGTAAAGAAGTTCGGCGCGGCGACGCACGCTTCGGTGATTGCGTTTTACGAGGAAACCGACGCCGAGCGCGCCGTGTACGCCAAAGCGCTGGCGAAAGAGCTCGGCATTCCGTTCGATCGCGACGCGGAAGACTATTTCCTCACCGCCCTGCCCTCGGATCGCGGTTTGGCGCGGCAGGAGATCGAGAAGCTGGCGCTCTATGCGCACAATCTCGGACGCAATGTCAGCGTGGGCGATCTTGAAGCGCTGATGGCGTCGGAAGCTGAAAGCGCGCTTGATGCTGCGAGCTTGGCGGCCGCGCAAGGTAAAGCGGCGAAAGCGGTGGAATCTTTGGCGCGGATCGATGCGTTGTCCGGCGTTTCAGCGCTGCGCGCTTTGCTCCGGCGCCTGCATCAATTGCGCGACGCGCGGATTTTGATCGATAGCGGCATGAGTTCCGAGGACGCGATCGCAAAGCTCCGCCCGCCAGTGTTCTGGAAAGAACGCGACGCCGTGGCGTCACAGGCGCGGCTTTGGTCGTCGAAGAAACTCAACGCCGCTTACGACGTGCTCTGGGCTGCCGAAATGCGCAGCAAGACCGCCGGCGCGCCGCAAGAACTCATCGCGGCGGATGCATATCGCAACGTCGCCAAGCTCGTCGGCAACTGAGCTGGTTGCAGAAGCGCTTCACCCAGTTAGGTTGAGAGCTGGGAGGCGGGGCATGAATCTAAATCGCAGACTTGTGTTGGGTGCGGGCGCGGCGGCGATTGCGGCAGGCGGCGCAGCAGAGGCGGCGACGCGGAATAGTGGCGGCGGGCGGGCGCATCGCACGGCGCTTTCGGCGCTGACGCGTTATGCTGGGCAACATTTGCGCGATTGGGGTCTGCCGGGGATGACGATCTGCGTCGTCGATCGCGATGGCTATGCCGGTTTCATCACCAGCGGCTACGCAAACGCCGAAACACGCACGCCAGTGGGGCCGGATCACCTCTTTCAGGTCGGCTCGATCAGCAAAGTGTTCACGGCGCTGGCGCTGCACTCGATGCATCAGGAAGGTAAGCTTTCGCCGGCCGCGCACGTGCGCGCGGTGTTGCCGGATATCGAGATACGTGAGGCCGAAGCGATCACGCTGCAACATCTGCTCGACCACACGTCGGGGCTGCCTGGCAACGCGCCGATCGTTGCGGATGGCGGCCTATGGAGCGGCTTCACGCCGGGCGAGCACTGGGCCTACAGCAACACTGGCTATGAGTTGCTCTCGCGCGCGATCGCGCAAGCGGATGACAAGCAATTCTACGCGTCACTTGAAGCGCGCGTGCTGCGCCCGCTTGGCATGAACGACTCGCGCGGCGCCATTCAAAGTATCGACCGGCCGCGTTATGCGCAGGGCTATGAGGTTCTCTATTCCGACCGGCCCTCGTTCCGGCCCTTCCCTATCGGCCCTGCGCCTTGGGTCGATGTTGAAACGGGCGCGGGCTGCGTTGGCGTCACATCCGCCGACATGGCGAAATTCCTGCGCTACCTCATCGAGCTGGCGCAAGGCCGCGGCGGGCCAGTGCTTTCCGACGCGACGGCGGCAGCGTTCATGGCCGATCCAGCCACGGCGCCCGGGTGGTCTGAGTCCGCGCTCTACGGCAACGGCCTGGCGCGGCTCACCATCGATGACCGGCACTATCTCCACCACACGGGCGGCATGGTCTCATTCTCATCATCGATGCATGTCGATCCCGAAGCCGGGGTCGCGGCGTTTGCATCGAGCAATGTGAGCTTCGATTTCGGCTATCGTCCGCGCGACATCACGTTGCAGGCGTGCCGCCTCTTCCGCGCCGCGCGTGAGGGCGGTGAGGTTGCAGCGGCAGCGCCGACGCGCTCCACCGTCAACGATCCGGTGCGGCTGACTGGGGTCTACACCGCGCAATCGGGTGAAGCGTTCGAAATTCGCGCGGACGGCGCCGATCAGATCGCCATGCATCGCAACGGCGCGACGAGCCGCATGCAAAGCTTGGCCGGACCGTTCTTTGCGTGCGCTGACCCGCGCTTTGCAACGACCGGCCTTCTCTTCGAAGTCGAAGAGCGCGAAGTGGTGCGCGCATGGGCCAATGAGATCGAGTTCGTGCGTGGTCCGCCGCCGCATGCGTATCAGGCGCCGCCGCCAGCGGACATCGCGCGCCTCGCCGGTATCTATGACAGCGACAACGCGTGGTCCGGCACGATCTGGGTCATTGCACGCGCGGGCAAGCTTTGGCTCAACAATGCCGAGCCCCTCACATTGCTTGACGACGGTTCATGGCGCGCGGGAACAGATGAGTGGAGCCCCGAGCGCGTCCGCTTCGACGGCGTCATTGATGGACGCCATACCCGGCTTTTGCTCTCCGGTTCGCCTTACGTGCGCCGGTTCAGTTGAGCGTTTGCACAGGAGATTCGGCCAGCACGCCAAGCTTGTGCTAGGAGCGTCAATTATGAAGAGGCTCATTCCGTTTGTGGTGATTTGTGCAGCCCTGTGCTCGGACCTCACGGCCGGCGCCTTTGCACAAGCCATCCCTTTTGATTGGAGGAACGAAGTTCCAGACGCAAACGACGACTTCACCCGATGTATGAACCGGGATCGCGCGAACGCTGAGCGCACGGTTCGAAGCTGCGGACGCGTCATCGCAGAACGTTTCTCATCAGAATACACTGCCGCCGGCCATTACTCCCGCGGACTCATGTGCGAGATGCTGCAAGACACCGCCGCCGCGCAGGAAGACTTCATAAACGCCGAGCGCCTTTTCACGACGGCCATTAACGCCACGGATCGGCACACCGACGCTTACAGAAACCGCGCCGCAGCCCGCTATCGACTGGGGCGCTATGAAGAAGCGGTTGCAGATTACGAACAGGCGCTCGCTGTCGTGACAAATGCACGATCAGACCGCGGAACACGGGTGCGCTCGGGTGTTGCCGATCTTCGAACCAACCAAATTTCGGGGCTGCACTCCCGCATCGGCGGAGTGCAGTTCAAAGCGGGCAACTGGAACGAGGCGCGAGAAGCTTTCGACCGCGCTGCAGAAACTTCTCCGAACCTTGCGGCCTACCAAGCCGGCCGGTGCGAGGCGCGCGCCGCCGCTCAGGTGGAGATGGAGACTGCGCAAGCAGCCTGCGATAGGGCGCTTGAGCTGAGCGATCGTAGCACCGAGGCGCTGTTCTCATTAGGCTTCCTGCAGTTTGCTCAAGAGGACTTTGGAGCCGCCATCAGCTCTTTTTCGTTGGCGGCCGCGGGTGACTCAGAAAACTATCTCGCTCGATATGCGCACGGGGTGAGCATCGCGCGCCTCGGACAGGTCGATGCCGGTCGAGCCGAGATGGACGCGGCGGCGCAACAAATCGATGCCAGCACTTTGGCCTATTATGTTGACGCGGGGCTCAGCGTCGCGCCCTAAGCCTGACCATCTATAATCGCGTAATTCCGAGAATGGTTGATCCCCGCGCCCGCGAACGCTAGCCACGCACTCAAGCATCAAGGAACGCGAACAATGGAAACGACTAAGCCCGGCGGCATTCCGTTTTGGCTCTTGATGCTGGCGGGGTTCGGCATTGGTCTGGGGCTCGGGCTTTGGGTCAATCTCGCCGTTGGCGCGGAGACGCCGTGGGTCGAGACCGTGACGTCGAGCATCACGGGACCTGTCGGCCAGATATTCCTTGGCCTTCTCTTCATGTTGGTGTTGCCGCTTCTGTTCTCCGCAATCGTCGTCGGCGTCGCCGAAATGGGCGATCTTGGGTCGCTTGGGCGCATTGGCTGGAAGACACTCGGCATGACGGTGATCATTTCCACCATCGCCGTGCTGATCGGACTTGGGCTTGTGAACGCGCTGCGGCCTGGCGACGGCGTCGATCCAGCGCTCGCGCAGCAATTGCTCGCGCAATATGCGGAGGGCGCGCAGGGCATCGTTGAGAACGCGCCTGCAGAAGTTAACCTCGGCCAGTTCTTTCTTGATCTCGTGCCGCGCAACGTCTTTGGCGCAGCTGCGAACAACCAAGTTCTGCCGTTCATGGTGTTCTCGGTATTCTTCGGCGTCGGCCTGGTCATGGTCCGCAGCCGCGCCACCGATCAGCTGCAAGTCGTGATCACCGGCATTTTCGAAGTGATGATGCGGCTGTTGCAGGTGGTGATTAGCCTCGCGCCGATCGCGATCGCGTGCCTGATGTTCAATCTGGCGGCGCTGTTTGGCTGGGATTTGCTGGTGCGGCTGGCGGCTTTTGTCGGCGTCGCCGTCGGCGCGATGGCGCTGCATATGTTCGTTGTGTACCCGCTGGTGGTGGCGCTGTTCGCGGGCAAGAACCCGTTCGTCTTCTTCGCGCAAGTGCGTGACCCGATGGTGGTTGCGTTCTCCACCGCCTCCTCGAACGCAACACTGCCGATCTCACTTCGTGCAGCGGAAACGGAATTGAAGCTGCCGCGCAAGATTTCACGCTTCGTGCTGACGGTGGGCGCGACGGCCAACCAGAACGGCACCGCGCTGTTCGAGGGCGTCACGGTTCTCTTCCTGGCGCAATTCTTCGGCGTCGAACTCAGCCTCACGCAGCAAGTGGTGGTGATGCTAGTTTGCATCCTGGGCGGCATCGGCACGGCCGGCGTGCCAGCCGGCTCACTGCCGGTGATCGCGATGATCCTCGCCATGGTCGGCGTGCCCGCGGAAGGCATCGGCCTAATTCTCGGCGTCGATCGCTTCCTGGATATGTGCCGCACCACGCTGAACGTGACCGGCGATCTCGTCATCGCGACCGTTGTTTCACGCGGCGAGAAAGATCCTGTCGATGCGCCGCACGTGCCGGAAGCGGTTGAGGCGGCTTAGAGCAAAGCACGCCGCGCGCGGATGAGCGCTTCAGCGCCGCGATCAAGCGTGGTGTCGCTTTTGGCGAAGCAAAGCCGAACCAATGAAGGTGCGCCAGGATTTGCGTAGAACGCTGCGAAAGGAATAGTCGCGACGCCGTGCTCGATAGCGTGACGCGCGAATGCCTCGTCGCTCGTGTCGATGCCGGATGCGGCGAGATCGATGCTCATGAAATATGCGCCGCGCGCGGGTAGGGTCACATAGCCCTCCCCTTCGAGCGCGGCTTTCAGGCGGTCGCGTGAGCGCTGAAATCCAGCGCACATCTCATTGTAATAAGAGCGCGGCTTGCCGAGTCCGTGTGTGACGCCGCGCTGCAGGTTAGGCGGTGTTGTGAAGGTGAGGAATTGATGCGCCTTCGCAAACAACTCCGTTAACGCGGGCGCACCGCAGGCAAAGCCAACCTTCCAACCCGTCAGCGAAAACATTTTTCCGGCGGAGCCGATCTTCAGCGTGCGATCGCGCAGGACATTGAGCATCGAAACATGCTCGGCGCCATCGAACAGCAAATGCTCCCACACTTCGTCGCTGACACAGATCGCGTTGTGCTTGTGGCAAAGTTCAGCGATCAGCTCCGCCTCTGCCCGACTCATCACGCTGGCGCTTGGATTGAGCGGAGTATTAACGATCACAACTCGGGTTTTGTCGCCGAAGGCCGCGCTCACCTCAGCGCGTTCGTAAGCCCATTGCGCCGGCTGCAGCCGAACGATGCGCGGGACGCCGCCTGCCCTTTTCACCATCGCCAGATACGCATCATAGAGTGGCTCGAAGAGTACAACCTCGTCGCCAGGCTCAATGAACGCGAGCAAGGCCGCGGCGATCGCTTCGGTAGCGCCGCTGGTGATGGTAACTTCGCGCGACCAATCGAGATCGAGCGCGTGGTGCTCATTATAGTGCACGGTGACGGCTTGGCGGAGTTCGGGCAGGCCGCGCATCGGCGGATATTGGTTGGGACCGTCGAGCGTCGCGCGCGCGGCAGCTTCGAGAATATCGCGTGGGCCGTCGTGTTCGGGAAAACCTTGGCCGAGATTGACGGCGCCGGTCTCAGCCGCGAGGCGCGACATGACTTCAAAAATGGTCGTGCCTAGGGCGGCGTAGACGCTGTTCATGGCCTGTCCTTAGCACGGCGCGCGGAGGTGTCGTTCGTCGCAAGCGCGACGCGCCTTGCATCCAAACGCCCGCCCGAAGGCGTCCTCCAGTGCGGAGGACCTCGGATGAAATCACTACTTCTCGCGGCGGCGCTGACGCTCGCCGTCATCGCGCCTGCATCGGCTCAAAACCGGCCGTTCGATCCACGCGACTACCAAACCAGGCATGTTGGCGAGCCGACGCAGATTCTGGTGATCGCTACGCCGCACCTCAGCGGGGCGCCTGACAGCTTCGACCCGGCGGTGCTCGAACCCCTGCTACAGCGTCTCGAAGCGTTTCATCCGGATGCGATCGCGATCGAGGCGCTGCCGGGCCGTAGCATCGATCAGATGTGGGACTATCGCGAAAGCTATCCTGACGCAGCGCGCTCCTACGGCGGCCGCGCGCTTGCGCTAGCGGGCCTGACCAGCGGCACGCTCGGTATGGATATGCCGCAGGCGGAAGCGGAGATGCGGCGCACGCTCGCAGGCTGGCCCGCCTCCCCGACCGCAGCGCAACGCCGGCGGCTGACAGCTTTGTTCATTGCCTCGGGTGATCCGTGGTCAGCGTTAGTGCAGTGGTGGGAGCTCGAGCCAAGCGAGCGCGTTGCCGATGAAAGCATCTCGCGCCTGCTCGCTGAACAGCTTCAGACATACGACACCGTTGCGCGGCGTAATGAAAATCATCTGATCGCATCGCGGCTCGCTGTGCGTCTCGGCCAAGAGCGCGTCTGGCTGACCGATGATCAGAGCGATGATGTGGCGCCGGAGTTCGAAGTCAACATGACGGCATTCATGGAAGAGCCATGGATGGCGCAACTCATGGCCGATCCTGGGTTCACGCCTTTGCGCGAAGCGGGGCAACACTTAACGACGCCAAATGAAACGCTCGCGACTTACCAGTTGCTCAATCGTCCGTCCTCAGGGCGCACCGATGCCAACGGCCAATGGCTCAGCATGATCAATCGCGCCAGCCCCGGTAACGTCGGGCGCGCGCGTGTCGCCGCTTGGGAAACGCGCAATTTGCGGCAAGCCGCGAACATTCGCGAAGTCTCGGCGCGCTATCCTGGCGGACGTATTCTGGTCATCGTCGGAGCGGCGCACAAACCATGGTTTGACGCATATCTCTCGATGATGACCGACATCGAGATCGTCGATGCGACGCGGGTTCTACGTTAGAACCCGCCCCGCAGACGGCGGATGACGTCATCGAGTTGCTCGAGCGTCTTGTAGGAGATTTTCACCTCCCCTGCGCCGGCCTTGTCGTTGATGACGACGTCGAGGCCGAGCGCGTTGGAGAGTGATTGCTCCAGAGCACGCGTGTCGGCGTTCTTCGAGTCGGCTGACGAGCCGCCAGACGAAACACGCGGGCCGTGCTTTTCGTCCTTGGCGATCTGCGCCAAGCGCTCGATGTCGCGGACGTTCAGACCTTCGCTAATCGCGCGCTGCGCCAGGCCGCGCGGATCCGGCGCAGTGAGAATGGCGCGGGCGTGACCCGAGCTGAGGCGGCCATCGCGCACCATCTCTTGCAGATCGTCCGGCAGCTGCAGCAGGCGCAGCATGTTCGCAATATGCGGGCGCGACTTGCCGACAGAGTCGGCGATCTCTTGTTGCGTGCGGCCGAAGCGATCGATCAGCGCTTGGAAGCCTTGCGCCTCTTCGATCGGGTTCAGGTCCATACGCTGAACGTTCTCGACGATCGCGATCTCAAGCACTTCAACTTCGTTGAGCTCGCGGATCACAGCCGGGATTGAGTGCAGGCCCGCACGCTGCGCGGCGCGCCAGCGGCGCTCACCGGCGACGATCTCGTATTTGCCGTCGGCGATTGGACGCACGAGGATCGGTTGCAGGATGCCGTGCGCCTTAATCGACGACGAGAGATCGTTGAGTTCGGCTTCGTCGAAATGCTTACGCGGCTGTTGCGGATTGCGTTGCACGAGATCGATCGGCACCGAGCGCGGGCCGAAATCGCCGGCAGCTTCCACGCGCGCAGCAGGAGCAGGCGCGGCGGCCACAGGCGGCGCGACTGGTTCGTTGACCGGCACTGGAGTTGGCGCCGGCGCAGCTTGCGTGATCGGCAGCTCGAACACATTGCGCGGCGGCGCGATCGGCGCGCGCGGCGGTTCAGCTTGCGGCTGAGGTTGGCCAAACACGTTGTTGGCGGGCTTCGGCGTATCGGTCTTCACCGGTTCGCCAAGCAGAGCGGAGAGGCCTCGGCCCAACCCTCGCGGTCTCAAATCGCTCATTGTAGCCCTCGTCTCTGACCCGACCCGATTCGGTATGCTTAACAACTTGATGGGCAATCGTTGCCGGTAGGTAAAAATTTCCGAGTGTTTACTATGCGGCGGCCAGCAGGCGCTCGCGTTCGATCAGCTCTTTGGCAAGCTTGATGTAGGCTTTGCTGCCGCTGGCGTTCTGATCGTAGATGATCGCTGGCAGGCCATGGCTCGGCGCCTCGCTGATGCGGACGTTTCGCGGGATCACGGTCTCGTAGACCTTATCCGGGAAGTGCGCCCTCACCTCTTGCGCCACTTGCTCCGAGAGCGTGGTGCGCTTGTCGTACATGGTGAGCACGACGCCTTGGATCTCGAGCGTCGCGTTGAGGTTCACTTTCACCGCGTTGATGGTCGCGACCAGCTGCGCGAGGCCTTCAAGCGCGAAGTATTCCGTCTGCAACGGCACCAGCACGCCGTTCGCTGCCGTGAGCGCATTCACGGTCAAAACGTTCAGGGACGGCGGGCAATCGATGAGAATGTAATCGATGCCCAGTGTGGATTCTGATTGGAATTTCTCGATTGCGTTGCGCAGGAAAAACTGCGGCTGCGGCTCGCCCATCAGTTCGCCTTCAACGCCCGACAAACGCGCGTCGCCAGGCGTGATGTACAAATTGGGGACCTTCGTCGGCAGCACCGCTTTTGACAGCGGCAGCTGGCCAACGAGCACGTCGTAGCTGGTGACGTTGCGATCGTGAGGATGAATATCGAGCCCGGTCGAGGCGTTACCCTGCGGATCGGAGTCGAAGATCAAGACGCCCTTGCCGGCGGCCGCCAAAGCGGTGCCGAGATTGATCGCGGTCGTCGTCTTGCCCACGCCACCCTTCTGGTTGGCGATCGCCAAAGTACGCATGTCCCCGTTCTCCTTTGCGGAGCCTCAGGAGCGCGCGGCCTTTGTTATGCGAACAATGCGGCCGCGCGGATCGCTGAGGCTCTCCAGCACGTCTGCCCGATAAGAAACACCCGACGCCCCACCATCTAGGACGTGTTTCGCGGCGGCCAGCTCGGCGTCTAAGTCAGCGCCTTTATGAAAGAGACCTTGAGCGCCGCGATCTAGAATCGGCTTCGCATAGGGGATGAGTCGGTTCAAGGGAGCCAACGCACGCGCGGTAACCACATCGTACGGTCCGGCGCCCGCGCCGAAGTCCTCTATGCGCTCATTGAATACCGTCACCGGCAGGCCAGCCTCCTCGGCGACGGCGCGGAGAAAAGCGGCTTTCTTTCCGGTAGATTCGACCAAATGCACGGCGGTATCGGGTTGATCCGCAAGGAAGGCGGCGATTACCAGGCCGGGGAAGCCAGCGCCGGAGCCTAGGTCCACCCATCTTTTCGCCTGTGAGGCGAATTTAATGAGCTGAGCGCTGTCCAGGGCATGGCGGGACCAAAAGAGCTCGATCTCCTTGGGGCCGACCAGATTCATCCGCTCCGACCACTCGCCCAGAAGCCTATGGTGGGCTTCGAGGCGGGCCATTGTTTCACGGGGAACGGTGAAACCAAGGTCCCGCTGGAATTCTTCGGGGCCGTAGGTCATCGGATACCACCCACGTGGGAAGGTTGGAACGCGCGCTTCCGAGCGCGCTTGCGGGCTGGAAGCCCGCGCTCCAACCTGCAACTACCAGCGCTCACGGATGCGGCCCTGCTCCGCCATAGGCGGCAGCCAGGTAGCGGGTGATGGATTTGGGGTCGTCGAGGAAGTGGCGGCCCTCAAATTCCTTGGCATCCGCTGGCGGCGTTGAGCCGTCAGCCAGCACCAGCACAGGCATGGATTGGTTCTCTTCGCCGATGAGATTGATGATCTCCTGGCGCGGCCGCGGAAACGCGCTACGGCGAACATCCATGCGATTGGCCCAATGCGGATTGGCAAGCAATGCGCCTTTCATGGTCGCGCACGAGGTGCAGAACCATGTCCCGTCCATCGCCGCGTCCTCGAACGGCGCCGCCAGAATGAAGAGCGTATCGCGGCTCAAGCTCATGCACGTTTCCTCTGTTCGCGCTTCACATGCGCCAGCAATGCCGTCAGCGCGCCGGGGGTGACGCCTTCAATGCGCGAGGCTTGGCCGAGCGTCACCGGCTTTGCACGCAAGAGTTTCTCGCGCACTTCGTTCGAAAGCCCACCAACAGCGGCGTAGTCGAGATCGGGCGACAGGCGCAGATCCTCGTCGCGCTTGAAGGCCTCCACATCGAGCGCCTGGCGTTCGAGGTAACCCGAATAAAGCGCGTCGATCTCAAGTTGCTCGCGAGCATGAGCGCTGAGTGAGCCAAGCTCCGGCCAGATCGTTGTGAGCTGATCGAAGCCGATTGTCGGGTAAGCCAGCAGCGCAAGCGCATCGCGGCGCACGCCGTCCTGATTGACTTTGAGGCCGTGGGTCTCGGCCTGCTGCGGCGTCAGATTGAGCGTCTGCGCCAGCGTGCGAGCAGCTTCGATTTCACGCATTTTAGCTGCAAATTTGCGCGTGCGTTCGGCGCCCACACAGCCAAGCTCAATGCCCTTTGGCGTCAAGCGCTGGTCGGCGTTGTCGGCGCGCAGGCTCAAGCGATACTCAGCGCGCGACGTGAACATGCGATAGGGCTCGGTGACGCCGCGCGTGACAAGGTCATCGATCATCACGCCGATGTAGCCTTCAGCGCGCGTCACTTCGAACGGGGCTCCCCCGCCCGCTGCGCGCGCCGCGTTGAGGCCAGCCATCAAGCCTTGCGCAGCAGCCTCTTCGTAACCAGTGGTGCCGTTAATCTGGCCGGCGAGGTAGAGACCCTTGATGCGCTTTGTCTCCAGCGTCGGCATCAGCTCGCGCGGATCGACATAGTCGTACTCGATCGCATAGGCATGGCGTTTAATGACCACATTCTCGAGCCCAGGGATCGTGCGGATGAAGAGCTCCTGCACGTCCTCGGGCAGCGAGGTGCTGATGCCGTTTGGATAGACGGTGTCGTCGTCCAGTCCTTCCGGCTCGAGGAATATCTGGTGCGCTGACTTGTCGGCGAAGCGCACGACCTTGTCTTCGATCGACGGGCAATAACGTGGACCGCGTCCGCTGATCGCGCCGGAATAGACGGCGCTCTTTGAGAGCGATCCTTCGATGATCTTGTGGGTTTCGGCCGTCGTGTAGGTGACGCCGCAGGCGACCTGCTCATTGGTGATGCGCTCGGTCAGGAAAGAGAATGGCGACGGCGTCTCGTCGCCGAGCTGCTTCTCTAGCGGCGCCCAATCGATGGTGCTGGATTGGAGCCGCGCCGGGGTGCCGGTTTTCAGGCGCCCCATCGCGAAACCCGCGCCGTACAAGCGATCCGAGAGGCCGATCGCCGGCGCCTCGCCGTGGCGGCCTGCCGGAATGCGCTTGTCGCCGATATGGATGACGCCCTTCAAGAACGTGCCGGTAGTGAGGACGATGCGTTCTGCCCGAAACTCCCGCCCGTCCTGTGTGACCACGCCCACCACACGTTCCCCGGGCGAGCGGAGCGAGACCCGGCGCCCAGGGGCCTCCAGCTCGCCGTCGCCCCTGGGTCCCGGCTCGCCTACGGCGTCCGGGAAGCGTTGGAGGATGAGGTCTTCAACCGCGGCAGCCTCGATCGTGAGCCCCTCCTGCGCAGTCAGCGCCGCCTGCATGGCCTGGCGGTAGAGCTTGCGGTCGGACTGTGCGCGGGGGCCACGGACTGCCGGCCCCTTGGAGCGGTTGAGCAGCCGGAACTGGATGCCGGCGGCGTCGGCCACCCGGCCCATGACGCCGTCCAGCGCATCGATCTCGCGAACGAGGTGGCCCTTCCCGAGGCCGCCGATGGCCGGGTTGCAGCTCATCTCACCGATGGTCTCGAGCTTGTGGGTGAGCAGCAGCGTGTGGGCACCCAGGCGCGCGGCAGCCGCGGCCGCCTCGCAGCCAGCGTGGCCGCCGCCGATGACGATGACGTCGAAAGAGCGCTCAGAACTCATGTGTGCGGGCTTCATATAGGACGCGCCGCGCGGCGTCACTGACACACGCTCACACCCATTCCCGGGCGATGCGTAGCATCGAGCCCGGGACCCATAATCGCGCTTGTTCGGCGTTTGAGCGCAGCCTTCAAGCACGCGTGTTTATGGGTCCCGGACTGCGCTTCGCGCATCCGGGAATGGGTGAGGTTGCGCGCACCGCTTCACGTGCAACCCGCTAATTTCAATTCACCAGTTTCGCGTGAAACGCCGCATAAAATGCGGGTTTTCGAGCGATCTCATTTGCCGATGCAAAAGCTCGAGAAAATCTCACCGAGCAGATCTTCGACATCGATGCGACCCGTCAAACGCCCGATCTGATCGGCGGCGACACGCGCGTCTTCAGCTGCCAATTCGGGGCCGACTTCGAGCGCGGGGATCGCGCGCAGCAGCGCTGAGCGCGCCTCTTCCACCAGGCGGCGATGGCGGACGCGGGTAAGCACCGGCGCCTCCTCGCGGCCGAGCGCACCAGCGACACGCTGCGCGAGCAGTGTTTCAAGCTCAGCTAGGCCCTCACCAGAGGTGGCGCTGACATGGACCGCCGGCGTCCCGCCGGCCGGCTCCGGCGCATGCCGGCGAGACGCCGGCGGTCCATAGAGATCGAGCTTGGATCGAACCAGTAGGTCACCACGTCCAAGCATCGCCACGAGCGACACTGGAGTCTCGTCGCCTTCCACCACGCCTATCCGCAGATCGGCCTCCTCAGCCCGCGCCAGCGCCCTGCGCACGCCCTCGGCTTCGATCGCATCCGCTGCCTCGCGGAGCCCTGCGGTGTCGGCGATCCAGACTGGGAAACCGGCCAGCACCAGCCGGACCTCGACCACGTCGCGGGTCGTGCCTGGGATGTCGCTCACGATCGCCGCCTCGCGCTGGGCCAGCGCGTTCAGCAAGCTCGACTTGCCGGCGTTGGGTGGGCCGATGATGGCGATGCGGAAGCCGTCGCGGATGCGCTCGCCGCGGTGGGCGTCATTGAGGTGCTGCCCCATGTCGTCGGCCAGAGCTTGGAGCAGCGGCCCGGCTCGGCGGGCCAGTTCGTCGGGCAGATCCTCGTCCGGAAAATCGATCTCGGCCTCGATCAATGCCGCCGCCTCGATCAGGCGGGGCCGCCAGCCTTCGTAGACGGCGCTCAGAGCGCCCCGGCGCTGGCGGAGCGCCTGGCGGCGTTGACCCTCGGTTTCGGCGTCCACGAGGTCCGCCAAGCCTTCGGCCTCAGCCAGGTCGAGCTTGCCGTTCTCGAAGGCGCGGCGAGTGTATTCGCCCGGCTCCGCTACACGGACGCCTGGCTGACTGAGGCAGGCATCAACGACCGCCGCGATAACGGCTGGGCCGCCATGGATATGGAGTTCAACCACGTCCTCGCCGGTGAAGCTGTGGGGGCTGGGAAACCAGAGCGCCAGGCCATCATCCAGCGAAACGCCGGTGCGTGGATCGCAGAACGCCTCGCGTGTCGCCATGCGGGGCTTGGGCAGATCGCGGGCCGTCAGCGCGCGCAAAGTGACGCCAGCGGCGGGTCCAGACAGGCGGATCACCGCGACGCCAGCGCGTCCAGCGCCAGTCGCGAGCGCTGCGATCGTGTCCGGTTTCATGTGAAAACAGCTAAATCGCGATTAGGGCTTTTCACGTGAAGCGGCGGCCGAGGTCGCGGCTCCAACGCCGGAGGTCATGAGCTTCACAAAGGCATCTTGGGCTTGTGTGCCGACGCTCATCCACGAGCTCATCATGTTCTCGCCGCTCATCATCGACATGTTCTTTTGCATGCGGGTGGTCATCTCAGAGACCAGGGCTTCGTTGATCGGTGTGACATCCGGCAGGCCCATAAAGCGGCGGGCTTCCTCGGGCGAGCACTCCACATTGACGGTGAACTTCATCGGTCCAATTCCTTCGCGCGGCTTGCGCACTCCCGGTCTATAACGCGCCAAAAGCCACAGAGACAGACTTGGGAGCGAGCTATGGGTGAATGGGTTGAAGTCCAGGGTCCGGACGGATCGTTCAAGGCGTACGTCGCGCGGCCCTCAGGAACGCCCAAGGGCGCGGTCGTGGCGATCCAGGAGATCTTCGGTGTCAACGCGGTCATGCGCGGCAAAGCCGACTGGCTGGCGAGCGAAGGCTTCCTTGCGGTGGCGCCGGATCTCTTCTGGCGGATCAAGCCGGGCATCGATCTGACCGACCAGAGCGAAGCCGAGTGGAAGCAGGCGCTCGATTACATGAACCAGCTCGACAAGAACGCGAGCGTCAAAGACGTGCAGGCGACACTGACTTGGGCGCGCAGCCAAGGTGTCTCCAAGGCCGGCGTGCTGGGCTATTGCATGGGCGGCTACGTCGCGTTCCTGGCGGCGTGCCGGACGGATGCCGATGCGAGCGTCGCGTATCATGGCGGCGGCATCCACACGGCGCTCGGCGAGGCTGGCGCGATCAAGAAGCCAGTGATGCTCCATAATCCGATGAAGGACGGCTTCATCCCGCGCGAAGCGCTCGACACGATCCGCGAGACATTGGCGTCCAATCCACTCGTCACCGTGCACGAGTACGCCGAGCAGGATCACGCGTTCACGCGCGAAGGCGGCGCGCACTACGATGAAGCGGCGAAACAGCTCGCGGACGGCCGGACGATCGCGTTCTTGAACAAGACCCTCGCATGAAGCGCCTACTGATCGTCGCCGCGTTGGCGCTGGCGGCGTGCGATCCAGCGCCAGACGATGCGATCCTCGACATAGGCGGTGGTCGTCCTGGCGCGCCTCAGACGTTTGCACCGGCAGACCTGACGGCGTTCTTCGACTGCCTGCGTGAACGCGACGCCACGGTGATCTCAGCGCATCGTGGCGGTCGCCACGACGGACTGACGGAGAACTCGATTGAGAACTTCGAGGCGACACTCACCCATACGCCAGCGTTCGTGGAGACGGACATCGCTCGCACGCGTGATGGCGTTTTGGTGCTCATGCACGACGACACCGTCGATCGCACAACCAACGGCTCGGGGGATGTATCGTCGATGACGGCGGCGCAGTTTCAGTCGCTGCGCTTGCGCGACTACGACGGCAACGTGCTAGCCACCTCGCCGCCAACCTTGCGACGGGCGTTGGAGTGGGCTGACGGCAAGACCGTGCTTGAACTCGATGTGAAGCGGGGCGTTTCGTACGAGGATGTCGCCGCTGAGGTGCGTGGCGCCGGTGCTATGGATCGGGTGATTTTCATCACCTACAGCGTCGACGGCGCGTCCCGGCTGGCGCGCGTGGCGCCCGAAGCAATGATCTACACAACTATCAACAACGTCCGCGACCTCGACACGCTTGAGCGCCGCGGCGTCGATCTCGCCCACATCGTGGCGTGGCTCGGCGATGAAGAGCTGGACGAGGATCTGCTGCAGGCGTTGAACGCGCGCGGCGTCGAAGGGCGCTGGGGCCTGTTCAGGCGCGACGCCGACTTCGCCGCAGCAGTTGAGGCGGGTGCGGAGGGCGTATCGGTCAATGATCCGGTCGCCGCTTATCGCGCCATCAACGCCGCTGACGGACAAGATGGCTACGCAGCCGCTCAATGCGCCCGATGACGTTGGCGCGATGCGTACCTAAGTCAGGCGCTTGAGCGGAGACGTCACATGAAAGCCGTACGCATCGACGCTAATGGCGGGCCTGAAGTCATCACCCTCGCCGATGTCGAGACGCGCGAGCCAGGCGCTGGCGAAGTGCGCGTACGCAATCACGCGATCGGCGTGAACTTCATCGACCTCTATCACCGTACCGGATTGTACAAGAACCCGCTGCCGAGTGGGTTGGGTCTCGAAGCGGCAGGCGTAGTTGATGCAACGGGCGATGGCGTCACGCGATTCAAGGCGGGAGATCGCATCGTCTATGCGAGCGGGCCGATTGGCGCGTACGCGGAAACGCATGTCGTCAAAGAAGTGCAAGCGGTGCGATTGCCGAACGCAATTCCGCACGACATCGCGGCCGCCTCCTTGCTCAAAGGCATGACCGCGCGTTTTCTTTTGCGTAAGGCGTTTCGCGTGGAACGTGGGCATTTCGTGGTGATCCATGCAGCCGCTGGCGGCGTCGGCCAGATCGCGACGCAATGGGCAAAGCACCTAGGCGCAAACGTCATCGCCGTTGTCGGCAGCGATGAGAAAGCTAAGCTTGTGCGCTCGCTCGGCGCCGATCATGCGATCGTCACATCGCGCGAAGACATCGCAAAGCGCGTGCGCGAAATCACCGGCGTTGGCGCGCATGTCGTGTACGACAGCGTTGGCAAAGACACATTCTTGGCCTCGCTCGATAGCTTGCGCCCACTCGGGATGCTGGTGTCTTTCGGCAATGCCTCGGGCCCGCCGCCGGATATCAATCCGCTGGCGTTGGCGCAGCGCGGGTCGCTATTTCTCACGCGGCCGACTTTGTTCAGCTACGTCGCGACGATTGAGCAATTGGATGAGACGGCCGCTGATCTGTTTGACGTGATTGAGAAGGGCGTCGTGAAGATTGCTGCG
Source organism: Caulobacteraceae bacterium (assembly GCA_031431115.1). Taxonomy (GTDB): domain Bacteria; phylum Pseudomonadota; class Alphaproteobacteria; order Caulobacterales; family Aquidulcibacteraceae; genus Vitreimonas. The sequence goes on along the minus strand of JANPCV010000064.1, from coordinate 30,099 downwards.
CCTACTCGCTACGCGCTCGCCGACGCCGCGAACGCGCACGCCGATCTGGAATCGCGCAAGACAACAGGAAGCTTGGTGCTTGTGCCGTAATCAGCTGTGCGTGGCGTCGTGCTTCGACAAGCTCAGCATGACGCCAATTCCGGCGCCGTCCCCTGAACCTCGTCACCCTGAGCTCGTCGAAGGGCGACGTCACCGAATTACTTCACGGCCGCCGCGCGCTGAAACGCGGGGCGCTGCCAGAGATTGTCAACGTAGGCCTTGATCGTCGCGGGAATCTCGTCGGCGATGCCGGCGAACTTTGCGCCGGTGGCGATGTAGGCGATCGAGATATCGGCGGCGGTGAAGCGATCGGCGGCGACGTACGGCTTGCCGCCGAGGCGTTGGCCGACGAACTCAAGCCGCTTCAGGATCGCGCTCCTCAGATAGCCGGCAGTCCAGTTTTCCTTCTGATCGGCGGGCGCCATGAAGCGGGTGCCGACGAGGGGATTGCCGTAAGCCGCAAGGCCGGCTTCACCGAACATCAGATACTGAAGATAGTCGCTGTATCCCGGCTCGTTCGGCTTCACTTCAAGATCAGTCGGGCCGTGCTTCGACATGATGTAGATCATCATCGCGACGGACTCGATCATGGTGACGTCGCCATCGACCAGCGCCGGCACGGTGCGCAGCGGGTTCACCGCTTTAAACTCCTCGCTCGGTTTCATGAACGAGGCTTCGGCGGTCTCGTAAGGCACGCCCATCTCTTCGCAGAGCCACAGCACGCGCAGCGAGCGCGCGCCTTGCGAGTGATAAATTTTGAGCATGAGCGGTTCTCCGGTTTTATCGAGGGGTTATCACCGCGACGCGCAGTCGTCATCCTGGCCGAGCCGCGCAGCGGCAAAGAGCCAGGACCCAGGGGCCAACGCCGAGATGGTTGCTCCTGGATCCTGGGCTCGCGCTACGCGCCCCCCAGGATGACGGTGTGAGAAGGCAAAAGCAAAGAGGCGCGACCTACGCCGCGCCTCCAAGCAATCGTGTATATGGATCCCGGGCTCGCCGCTTACGCGCCGCCCCGGGAATGGGTGTGACGTTAGGTGTTCATCGACTGGAAGAAGTCGTCGTTGTTCTTCGAGCTCTTCAGCTTATCGAGCAAGAACTCGATCGCGTCCTGCGTGCCCATTGGGGAGAGGATGCGGCGGAGCACGTACATCTTTTGCAGGTGCTCCTTCGGCGTGATGAGTTCGTCCTTACGCGTACCGGACTTCAGCACATCGATGGCCGGGAAGATGCGGCGGTCCGCGACCTTGCGGTCGAGTTGAAGTTCGCTGTTACCCGTGCCCTTGAACTCTTCGAAGATGACTTCGTCCATGCGCGAGCCGGTATCGATGAGCGCCGTCGCGATGATGGTGAGGGAGCCACCTTCTTCGAGATTACGCGCCGCGCCAAAGAAGCGCTTCGGACGTTGCAATGCGTTGGCGTCGACACCGCCGGTCAGCACCTTGCCCGAAGAGGGCACGACGGTGTTGTAGGCGCGGCCGAGGCGCGTGACGCTATCGAGCAGGATCACAACGTCCTTGCCGTGTTCGGCCAGGCGCTTGGCCTTCTCTATCACCATTTCCGCAACCGCGACGTGGCGTGTCGCCGGCTCGTCGAACGTGGAGGCGACAACTTCGCCCTTCACGCTGCGCTGCATGTCGGTGACTTCTTCCGGGCGTTCATCGATCAAGAGAACAATCAGGAACACTTCCGGGTGGTTGGCTTCGATCGCCTTGGCGATGTTCTGCATGATGACGGTTTTACCCGTCCGCGGTTGCGCCACGATCAGTGAGCGCTGGCCTTTGCCGATCGGCGCAACGATGTCGATGATGCGGCCGGTTTTGTCTTTGATGGTCGGGTCATCCAATTCCATCTTCAGGCGCTCGGTCGGGTAGAGCGGCGTCAGGTTGTCGAAGTGGACCTTGTGGCGGACTTTGTCTGGGTCTTCGAAGTTGACCGAGTTGACCTTGGTCAGCGCGAAATAGCGTTCGCCGTCCTTCGGCGCTTTGATCTGGCCTTCAACGGTGTCGCCGGTGCGCAGACCGAATTTACGGATCTGCTGGGGCGAAACGTAAATGTCGTCCGGGCCAGGCAGATAGTTCGATTGCGGCGAGCGCAAGAAGCCGAAGCCGTCGGACAGGATTTCGCAGACGCCTGCGCCACCGATCTCAACGCCGCGCTCGGCGACGGATTTCAGGATCGCAAACATCATGTCTTGGCTACGCAGCGTGTTCGCGCCCTCGATCTCGAGGGATTCAGCGAGCGCCAGCAGTTCAGCCGGCGCCTTACGCTTGAGCTCTTGCAGCGTGAGTGAGGTGAGCTCTTCGATTGCTTGTTCGTCAGTCATAATTTTCTCGGGGGTGGCCCTGGACCCCAGGCGCACTGAGGGCATGGGGAGGGCCTTAAGATGGAAGGGGATCCGGCGGTTAGGAGAATTTGGCTTGCGCCGCCGTCGCGAGCATGCCGGAGCACGCAAGGACAGCCACACCACACCGCGCGGAGAGCGTCAAGCCGCTGAAAGCCTTAAGCGTCAAGGTTCCAGCGTGGCCAAGAGAACCACCGCGATCGCCACGAGGAACGGGACCTCGCTCATCAACCGCCAGTAGCGTTCTGAATGCCGCCGCTGCCCTGAGGCTAGCTTGCGACCCTCTGCAGATAGGAAGCCGTGGTAGCCGGACAAGCCTAACACAAGGATAAGCTTGCCCCAGAACCAGTGCGGGACGGTGGCCACGAGGTCCGAAAATGGCCGCGACCAGTCGGCTACCAGGTAGGTGGCGAACAGGAAGATGCCGAAGGCCCAGGCGAGGATCAGGCTGGGCGTGAGGATGATCATGCGCAGGTTGCGCGCGGCTTTGAGCATAGTCTGCTCAAGCTCGCCGCCGGCCTGCGAGGACGTGATGTAGGCGTAGAAGCGCGGCAGCATCAGCAAGCCAGACACCCACGCGATCACCGCGATGATGTGCAGACCTCGGGCGAGATCGTAGCCGATCACGTGTTCCATCAGAGCGCGTCCCTCAAATTCACGTGTGCGCATAGTCCGTGCGCCGCCGGACAGAGTCTTTCGCCGGATTCGCTCTGCACCTTACCCGGAGCACCAAGCGCACGCTCGGCCAAATCCGCCAACGCGTCGATGAAGCGCGGGTCAGCGCCGAGAGCCGGGGCGCGAAGATAATATGGCAGGCCCAGCTTGCGGGCAATTTGAGCGTACTCAATGTCGAGTTCGACCAGCGTTTCGACATGCTCCGATACGAACGCGATGGGGGCCAGCATGACACCGACGCCATCCTTGCCGGCCTGATGAATTTCCGCCTTGGTCGAGGGCCCAATCCATTTCAGGGGTCCGACCCGCGATTGGTAACAGATGCGGCTATCCCAATCGGCCGGCAACAATTTGCGCACGGCCGCGACGCTTTGCTCGACTTGCCACTGATAGGGGTCGCCGCGTTCGATCACGCGTTGCGGAAGGCCGTGAGCAGAGAAGAGCAGGCGGGGCGCTGGCGGCGAACCGGCTTCGCGCCAGGTTTTCAAAATGGCGTCCGCATGCGCCTGCGCGAACTTTGCGCCCGCAGGATAGCAACAGATCGTCGATGCTGGGAGCTTCGATGCTTTGCGCCACGCGCTTAGCGATGACGCCGTCGTTGTGCTGGAGAATTGCGGATAAAGCGGCAGCAGGATGACATCCGTCGCGCCCCACTTTTCTGCCGCTTTGGCGGCTTCCTTCGTGAACGGCTTCCAATAGCGCATTGCCGGAAAGCACTTGAACGTCACGTTCGAGACGCGTTTAGCAATCGCTTGTTCAAGCGCTTCCGCCTGCTTCAGCGTTTCAGGCAGGATCGGTGAGCCGCCGCCCATGAGCGCATAATTTGCCTTCGCCAGCTTTTCACGCATGCGTGAAATGAGTTGCGCGATAAAGAAACGAAGCGGCAGCGGCAGGCCGATAATGGCTCTGTCATTGAAGAGATTGAACAGAAACGGCCGCACGGATTCTTGCTTGTCCGGGCCGCCCAAATTGAAAAGGATGATGGCGACACGGCGCGAGGTCATCACGCGTAAGCCTGGTCCTTGATCGGATTCAGGGGAGGGCGATACTTCTAGTGACACGGCGCTCATACGCCGCCTTTCACCACTTGGATCAATCGCGCCATGTTTTCCGGCGTCGCCTGCGGCGTGATACCGTGACCGAGATTAAAGATATGCGGTGTGCCTTTGAACGCCGCCAGCACATCGCGTGCGGCGCGGTCCAGCGCCTCGCCGCCCACGATCAGAGTTTGCGGATCGAGATTGCCCTGCAACGGCATATTCTTGGGCGCCGCATCGATTGCAAACGCTGCGGGCGTTTGCGTATCGATGCCAAGCGCCGTCACGCCGGTTTCGTGCGCATAGGCGCTAAGCTGTGCGCCCGAGCCCCGCGGAAAACCAATGATCGGCACGGAAACGTCCAACTCGCGTAGGCGGTTCACGAGTTTGCGCGTCGGGCCAATGATGACTTGCTTAAACTGCGCCGGCGTCAGCCCTTCAGCCCAGCTCTCGAAAATCTGCAGGCAGTCGGCGCCAGCCTTTACTTGTGCAGCTAAATGCTGCGCGCTCATCTCGACCAGTGTTTCGAGCAGCGCATCGACATCGCCCGGGCGGTCATAGATTGCACGGCGTGCGCGCTCTTTGTCTCCGCCCTCGCCCTGCAGCATGTAAGTCGCGACCGTCCACGGACCGCCGCAGAAACCGATCAGCGCTGTGTCTTTCGGGATCGCAACCTTGATCCGCTCCACCGCTTCGTACACCGGGGCCAAACGTTGCAGCCCACGCTGGGGATCATCGAAACGCCAGTTCGCTTCCTCGATCAACGGATTAAGTCGCGGACCTTCGCCTTCAACGAACCAGACCTTTCGACCAAGCGCATCAGGCACGACCAGAATGTCTGAGAACAAGATCGCCGCGTCTAACGGGAAACGCCTGAGCGGTTGCATCACAGCTTCCATCGCCAGGGCAGGGGAATAGCAGAAGTCCATGAAGCTCTTCGCCCGAGTCCGGAGTTCCCGATACTCAGGCAAATAGCGTCCGGCCTGACGCATGATCCAAACCGGAGGAGGATCTAGCCTCTCTCCGCTCAAAACCCGTAGCAATGCCGCAACCGTCTCCCGACCAGACATTCGCCTCTTCCCAACTTCTTAAATTTGAATCCCGATTAATGGGGACTCGTTGTTGTTGTGTCTTAGTTTGCGGGACAATTTCTTTGCCCACATCTTATCCCCTGACTTGTCCTTCGCGCACTGCGGCGGAATTGTCTTTGCCGGGAACGAGTTGAGGGGTGGGTGAGTCACGTCCGATTCCTTTTCGGCCAAAATGTCACTCTGTGAGCAAGGGCTGGAGGAATCGCCAAGGAGGAGAAGTGGAATCCCGCCATGGTGGCTGTTCGTTCTCCTTTGCCTCTTTTCCGGCGCCGCACCCAACAGCTTGTCCACAATCCCAACTGGCCTGATATGTGAGCGATGACGCACGAACGCCTCGGCATCTTTGCAAACTTTCACCTTGTTTCCGACTCTACAGGGGAGACGCTAGCCGGCGTGCTGCGGGCCACATGCGCTCAGTTCGATAATGTCATGCCCGTCGAACACTCCTACTTTTTGGTCCGCTCAGCCCGGCAATTGGAGCGGGTGATCTCAGAGATTTCGGCCGCGCCGGGCGTGGTGATGTTCACGCTCTCGAATCTGGAGCACCGCGCTCAACTGGAAGATGCGTGCCGCGAGATGGATATGCCTTGCGTGGCGGTGCTCGATCCGGTGCTGGATATGACCTCCCGGTATCTGGGCGTGGAGATGAACCACCGCGTCGGCAATCCGCGCAAACTCAACGCCGAGTATTTCAAACGCATCGATGCGCTCGATTTCGCGATGTACCACGATGACGGCCAACAGCATGTCGATTTGGCTGTCGCGGACGTCATTCTGGTTGGCGTCAGCCGCACCTCGAAAACACCGACATGCGTTTATCTTGCGCACCGCGGGGTGAAGGCGGCGAACGTACCCATGGTGCCCGGCGTGCCACTGCCGCCTGAGGTGTTTTACAAAGATGGGCCTCTAGTAGTCGGGCTTTTGATCTCGGCTGATCGTCTCATCCACATTCGCCGCAATCGCCTCGCATCGATGAAAGAGACGCGCGCCGGCAGCTACACCGACGAAGATGCGGTGCGCCGCGAAGTGATGGATGCGCAAAAGCTATTTGAGCGGGAAGGCTGGCCGACGATTGATGTGTCGCGCCGTTCGATCGAGGAAACGGCTGCCGGCGTGCTCAATCTTCTAGCGGATCGCGCAACGTGAGCTTGGTCCTTGCGTCCGGAAGCGCTGCGCGCCGGCGCTTGCTCGAAGCGGCCGGGTTGACGTTCGAGGTCGAGGTTCCGCACGTGGACGAAGAGGCGGCGAAGGCGAGTTTGCGCGCTGAGGGCTTGCGGCCGCGTGATCAAGCCGATGCGCTGGCGGAACTGAAGGCGCTCAGTGTTTCACGCTCGCGGCCGGATTTTGTCATCGGCGCCGATCAAATGTTGGCGCTCGGCGATAAGGTTTTCGATAAGCCGAAGGACGCGAATGAAGCCCGTGAACACTTGTTGCAACTGCGCGGCCAGACGCACGAATTGATTACCGCCGCGGTCGTCGCGCGCGAAGGCGCGATTATCTGGCGGCATATCGATACGCCTAAGCTGAGGATGCGCGCGTTCAGCGACGCGTTTCTTGATGATTATCTCGCCCGAGCAGGGGATCAGGTATTGCGCTCTGTCGGCGCCTATCAGCTCGAGGGTTTGGGCGCGCAACTTTTCGAGCGTGTCGACGGCGACTATTTCGCTGTGCTCGGCCTGCAATTGCTGCCGCTGCTAGCCTTCTTGCGTGAACACGGTATGGCGCGGCCATGAGCATTACTGCCGCCACTAAAGTGTATGGGGTCATTGGCGATCCAGTGATGCATTCGCTGTCGCCGGTGATGCACAATGGCTGGATCGCCGATCATGGGCTTGACGCGGTTTATGTAGCGCTGCCGCTGAAGAGCGATGATCCGGTCGCCGCTATTCGGGCGCTTACCGGTTTTGCCGGATTGAACGTGACCGTTCCACATAAGGAAGCCGCGGCAAAGGCTGCGGCCCGGAGCGAAACCGCTGCCGCAAACGTGCTGCGGCGCGAGGAGGATGGCAGCTTCTCGGCCTTCAACACCGATGGCCAAGGCTTCTTGGATTCACTTTCGGAAAGCGCACCCAATTGGCGTTCGCGGGTGCGCCGCGTGCTGATTGTTGGCGCGGGCGGCGCGGCGCTTGGCATTGGCGCGGCGCTCTCGCCGTTCGTTGACACTGTTCACTTCGCCAACCGCACAGCTGAGCGCGGCGAACAAACCGCCGCCGCTATTCCAAATGGCCGCACCACACGTTGGGACGACCTTGAGCGCGCCTTTGGCCACGCTGATCTCATCATCCAGACGACGACGCTCGGCATGGCCGATCAGCCTGAGATGGCGTGGCCAGTGTCATTTTGCCGGCCGAATGCAATCATCGCGGACATTGTCTATCGTCCCCTTGAAACGCCGTTGCTAATTGCGGCGCGGGATCGTGGGCTGACGGCGATCGATGGGCTCGGCATGCTCATCCATCAGGGCGCGCGCGCATTTGAGATCTGGTTCGAGATCAAGCCGGATGTCGCGAAGGCGCGCCATCGTTTGCTGGCGGCGCTGGCATGATCATCATCGGACTCACCGGCTCTATCGGCATGGGCAAGTCCACGGTCGCTGCGATGTTTGCGGAAGAGGGCGCGCCGGGCTTTGACTCCGATGCCGTTGTCCACGCGCTCTACGCGTCCGGCGGCGGCGCCGTCGCGCCAGTCGAAGCTGCGTTTCCGGACGTAGCCAAGGATGGCGCTATCGATCGCGTGGCTTTATCCGCTTACGTCGTTGGCAATGCCGAGGCGATCAAGCGACTGGAAGAGATTGTGCATCCGCTGGTGCGCGCCGCGCAGATGGAATTCCTGCAGCAGCATCGCGACGCGGGCGCGCCGTTTGTTGTGCTTGATATTCCGCTGCTGTTCGAAGGCGGTGGCGCGAGGCTTGTGAACAAGACAGTGGTGGTTTCGGCGCCTGCCGAGGTGCAACGCGCGCGTGTGTTGGCGCGGCCGGGTATGACGGTGGAAAAGTTCGAGGCGATCTTGGCGCGGCAAATGCCCGATGCGGAAAAGCGGTCACTTGCCGATTTCGTTATCGATACGGGCGTTTCGTTTGACGATACCCGCGTCCAAGTCCGCGCCGTGCTGGACGCTCTGCGCGAACCGGTTTAGCGCGGATTTATGCGCGAAATCCTCTTCGATACGGAAACTACCGGCGTCTTTCCGGATCATAAGGAAGAGAGGCAGCGCGACCGCATCGTTGAGATCGGTTGCGTCGAGGTGTTCAATCTTGAGCGCACAGGCCGTGAGTTCCACGCCTACCTCAATCCGGATCGCGATGTGCCGGAAGAGGTGGTGCGCGTGCATGGGCTGCGCTTGGAGTTTTTGCGCGAGCACAAGCGCTTCACCGAAGTGGTGCAGGACTTTCTGGAGTTCATTGGCGATGCGCCGCTGGTCGCGCACAACGCCTCGTTCGACCAAGGCTTCCTAAATGCTGAACTGCGCCGTTGCGGCTTGCCGACCTTTGGCGACGAGCGCTTCGTCGATACATTGCAGATCGCGCGCAAGAAGTTTCCGGGCGCTTCAAACTCGCTCGATGCGCTGGCGCGGCGCTTTCAGCTTGATCGCTATGGCTTCGATCTAGCGGCGCGCAAAGGCGCGGGTGGTCACGGCGCTATCGTCGACTCCCGTATTCTCGCGGAAGTGTATCTGCATCTTAAAGGTGGCCGCGAGCAGGCGCTAGTGTTTGATCCGGGCGCGGCAGCTGCAGCCGATGCAGCTTTGCTGCGACCGATCGAGCTTGCACGCCGCACGCCGCGCGCCATGCCATTGCCATCGCCGGTGACCGCAGAAGAACAAGCCGCGCACGAAGCGTTTATTGGAACGCTCGGGCCGAACGCGATCTGGCTGAAGGTCGGTTAACCGCCGCTGACCGCCGAGAGCGGGACGTCGCCGCGGCCCTCGCGCTCGCGGAGCTCTTGCCAATAGAGCGGCGTGAAATCGATTGGGTTGATGAGCAGGGGCGGGTAGCCGCCCTCGCGCGTGATCTCAGCAATGATCTGGCGGCTGAACGGAAACAGCAGGCGCGGGCATTCGATCCAAATCAGTGGCTCGATGTCTTCAGGCCGTACGCTCACGAATTGGAACAAACCGGTATAAACGAGGTTCACCGCGAACATCGGCTGATCAGCGCGCTTTGCTTGCACGTTGATGCACAGATCCACCTCGGTGGCTTCGCCTTGGCCAACGGGCCGAGACTTCACCTCAACACCCATATCGATGGCCGGTTGGACGTCGTAGCCGGAGGTCGCTGCCAAAATGTTCTGGAATGACAGCTCTCTCACATATTGAGCCAGAACCCTCAGATGAGGGGAATCGGCTGGCGGAGCGCCATCGTTTTGCGTGTTCATGCGCCAGAAACTCGTTTTGGAGGCCGGAAAAACCGGGGCCAACATGCTGCGGCGATGGGGGCAAAGCAACCGCGCTGGCAGAAGCTGTCTGTTGGCATTATCTTAAATCCACGCATACCACCACGCACCTTTGGAGTGGCGTCAGTTGGATCAGAGCATGATTGAAATCCTGGTACTGGCGTTCATCGCCGGCTTTGTGCTGTTCCGCCTCTACACAACGCTGGGCAAACGCACCGGCGCGGAGCGTCCCGAACCTGCGCCGGCGCAGGGCGAGTTTCCGCGTGACCCCGAGCAGGCGCCAGTTACGCCGCCAATGTCGATCGGCTCGGCAGGCGAGGGTGTCGCTGCAATCGAGCGCGCTGATCCAAACTTTGAAGCCGGCTATTTCGTGCAGGGCGCACGCTCTGCGTATGAGATGATTGTCGGCGCTTTCGCCAAGGGCGATCGCGACACACTGCGCGGATTGCTGACCCCGCGCGTGTACGATTCATACATCGCCGCCATCGATGCGCGCGAAGCGCAAAATGGCGTGGGTCCGGAAATCGTTCGTCTCAAGGCGGCGGAAATCGCCGATGCCGAGCTTAGCGGCGATACCGCACGTGTTGTGGTGAAGTTTGAAGCCGAGTTGGCGGAAGGCGCCACAGGCGTGCGGGATGCGCGTGAACGTTGGACTTTCGAGCGTAACGTCCGCTCTCCCGACCCGAATTGGCTGCTGTCGCGCGTTCAGGCGGCGTGAGCAAAAAGCAGCGCGACCTCACTACCGACGAAAAGAAGTTGTGGCGACGCGTCGCCGCGAGCGTGAAGACACGTCGTCAAATTCCGGCTGACGTCGAAGATGTTGAGGAAAGGTCGGCGCCAAAACGCGTCGTGCAATCACCTCCGCCAAAAGCTGTCGCGCCAGCACCAGCTACACGCGCGAAGCCCGCACCGGCGCCTCAACATCGCGGCAATGAAAAGCGCGTGCGCCGCGGCAAGCTTGAGATCGGCGCGACGTTCGATCTGCATGGCCATACACAGGATAGCGGCCGCGCGGCGCTCGTGCGCTTCTTGCGCGCCGCTCACCGGCGCGGCGAGCGCACCGTCATCGTGATCACGGGTGTTGGGCGCGGCGGGGAGGGCATCCTGAAGCGGCGTTTGCCCGAATGGCTCGCCGACCACGACATCCGCCCCCTGGTCTCCGGCTACGCGCCCGCGCACCGCGCTCATGGCGGCTCCGGCGCGTTTTACGTCTTCCTCAAGCGTCCGACTGAAACCTCTGCTTAAGGCGTGTGACCAAAGCGTTGACGGAAAGCGCATGTAAGTACGTGAAATTACGCACATTTTTAGGTGGCGCTAACCAAACCACCGCAAATCTCGTCGCGCGCGTGCGCCGTGCATGCCCGGAGAGACGATGATCCTGCGCTTGCCAAAGCTCGCGAGCTTCAACCGCCCACGCGGTTTGCAAGCGCGCGCGGTCATGTTCACGGCCGCTTTGATGGCCGTTACGGCCGCAGTGTCCGCCGCCATTCTGATCTTCGGCGCGCAAACGCAGGGCGAACGTCAACAACTTTCGATCGCGAACGACCTTACCGAACACCTCGCCTCACGCGTCGGCGAGGTGATGGCGCGGGGCAATACGCATATCCTTGAAATGATGATTCAAGGATCGACGCAGCAGCGCAATGTACGCGTCATTTCGATCCGCGATGCGCAGGGCGCGGTGTTGGCCCAATCTGGCGGCGATGCAGCTGACAGCGCGCTGATATCGCGCCTCACGGATCGCGTGATTGCCGATGAAGTCACCGTTTCTAATCGCGGCGCCGATGGCGTGGTCACGGTTGCCGCGCCTGTCATGCGCGATGGCGTCCTCATCGGCGTTGCCGTGCGTATGTGGGAAGCGGATGCCTACAAGTTCGATGCGGTGCCATCGCTGACGCCATTTCTGCTAATCGTTGCGTGCCTGGCGCTGGCCGCGATTCCGTTGACCTCACACGCTGTACGCCGCGCCATTGCGCCGCTCGATGAGCTTGCGCGCTACGCGGTGAAAGTCGGTGAAGAAGGGCAGGCGGCGCCAATTACGATCCGCACCGGCGACGAGTTCGAAACGCTTGCGAACGCCCTGAACAATATGACTGGCCGTCTCGATGCTTCGATGCGCCAGATTCAGGAAATCGCGTTTGTTGATCCGGTGACACGCTTGCCGAACCAGGATCGTTTCATCCGGGAAGTAGATTTTTTCATTCTGCAGAGCCAATCGGCGCAAACTGCCGCCGCGGTGGTTGTAGTCGAGATGACACGCCTGCCGCGCCTGTTGCAGACCTTGGATCCAGACGCCGCGTGCGAATTCTTGCGCGTGGTAGCAGATCGGTTCGTCTCATCGGTGCGAACGGTGGACCGCGTTGTGCGCATGCGCGCCCAGGGTGATCGCCCAGCTGTGCCGGCGCGTCTCGGCGCGTCGGAATTTGGCGTGCTTGTGCCAGATTTGGCCTCCGCGCCCGATGCGGCGCGCTTTGCGCAGCATCTGAATGCGGCTTTGGATCAGCCGTTCGACTGGCGCGGACACAAATTCACGCTTGGCGCGTGTTGTGGAGTTGCGCTGGCGCCGCGCGACGGCGGCGATGCGGATACCGCTATTCGTCACGCGCGCATGGCGATGGCCGCTGCGCACGCCGCGCCGGCGCGGGTAAAGGTTTACACCCAATCTCTCGACCGCGAGGCGGTCGCGCGGCTGACGCTGGAGCGTGAGATGCGCGGCGCTTTGGAGCGCAACGAGTTTCGCGCCTACTTCCAACCGAAGATCAATCTCGCCACCGGCCGCATCGAAGCGTGCGAAGCGCTGGCCCGCTGGATCAGGCCGGACCGCACCATCATCAGCCCCGGCCGCTTTATTCCGGTGGCTGAGGAGAGCGGTCTTATCGGCGCGCTCTCTGACGCCATCATGCGCGAAGCGTGCTGGAAGGCTGCGGCATGGGCGCGGGCAGGGCAGCCAACGAAAGTCGCGGTCAATGTCTCGGCGCTGCAGTTCCGCAGCGATCGCTTCGCCGACAACGTCTTGCGCGTCGTTGCGCACGCTGGCCTCGCGCCGAGCAATCTCGAACTAGAGATCACCGAATCCATGGTGATGGCAGATCCCGATCGTGCGCTGCGCATCATTAAGCCGTTACGCGATGCGGGCGTGCGCTTGGCGATCGACGATTTCGGCTGTGGCCATTCCAGCTTGGCGGCGCTTTCAAAGCTCCCGTTCGATGTCATCAAGATCGACCAGCAATTTATCCGCGCGCTCGAAAAGGGCGACGCGCAATCGGCGGCAATTGTCGAGATGATCCTGGCGCTCGGGCGCACGCTCGACATGGAAATTGTCGCCGAAGGCGTGGAGCGCCGCGAGGATATGGAATTCATGGCCGCGCGCGGTTGCCACTGGATTCAGGGTTTCCTGTTTGGCGCTGCAGTTTCCGCTCCCGAATTTGCCGAACTCCTGCGCCGCCAGGCCGGAGACGATGTGAGCGCAGAAGACGCCGCTTGATCGGCGCCTCTCGCTCCGCCACATCACCACCATGACAGATCAGCCAGGGTGGCACGGCACCACCATCGTGTGTGTGCGCAAGGGTGGTAAGGTCGTGATTGCGGGAGACGGTCAAGTCTCCGCAGGTCCGACCATCCTTAAAGGCAACGCGCGCAAGGTACGCACACTCGCCGATGGCGCGGTGATTGTCGGCTTCGCCGGCTCCACCGCCGATGCTTTCGCACTGTTTGAGCGGCTCGAAACCAAGCTTGAGCGTTTCCCAAAGCAGCTCGCACGCGCCTGCGTCGAGCTTGCCAAGGATTGGCGCACCGACCGGGCGCTCCGGCGCCTCGATGCGATGCTGATCGTGGCGGACAAGGACGAAACGCTGCTGCTGACCGGCGCGGGCGATGTTCTAGAGCCTGAGCATCAAGTCATTGCCGTGGGTTCGGGAGGCAACTTCGCCTTCGCTGCGGCCCGCGCGCTTTATGATTATGTCGATGATCCGGAAGCCATTGCGCGCAAGGCGATGGAGATCGCAGCGCAGATTTGCGTATATACGAACGGCAATTTGACCGTGGAGAAGCTCGATGGCTGAACGTGGCGCTTTGGAAGCTGCAGCCGCAGCCGGCGTGATCCGCGCCGAACAGGTCGGCCCGCTCCATGATTTTCTGGCGTCACGCGCTGCGGGCGTATCCGCCGCGCCCACCGGCGAGGAAGATCTCCGCTTCATCCGTAACTTCCACGATGTGTTTTTGGCGATCGGCATCTTGCTGCTTGCTGTCGGGCTCGCGATCGCCGTTTCCGTGTACGTGGCGACCTCCGGCGTTGAAAGTCCGCAGGTCGGCGCCATCACGTCAGGCGCATTGTTCGCGGGATGCGGCGCGATTATGTGGGGCTTGGGCGAAGTGTTCGCGCGCCGCCGTCGCTTGTTTTTGCCTGCAATCGCGATCGTGATCTCGCTTACGCTGTTTGTGGCGACGGGTGCATCGCTGCTCTATGCGGGTGTGCTTCTCGGCCGCGGAATTGATGACATAGACCTGTCCACGATGCCGCCTGAATTGCGTGTCGGCATCTTGATTGGCGCGGCATTTTTGGTGCTGGCGCCGCTGGCGTTCTACTTGCGGTTTCGCCTTCCATTTTCACTTGGGCTCGTGGGCGGCGGCGCGGCCGGCTTTGTGATCATTGCAGCGCTAACGGCCAATTTCGACGCCACGATGCAGTTTCTTGCACCGCTTCAGCTTGGTCTCGGGTTTCTTCTTTTTCTGGCTGGCGTTGCGTTTGACGCGCGCGACCCTGCGCGCACGACGCGCTATTCGGACAATGGCTTTTGGCTGCATTTTGCGGCTGCGCCGCTCATTCTCAATGGCGCCTTTGGTTTGATTGGCCAGGCGTTCGGCGCGCCGAGCGGCTTTGGTTCGTCTGGCGCGCTTGTCGCTTCGGCCTCGCAAGGCGGCGGCGACGCTATCGCGCATGCAGCCATTACGTTGGCCGTGGTGGTATTGCTGGGGATCATCTCGCTGTTGATCAATCGGCGTGTTCTGATTGTTTCGACCTTGATCACCACTGGCGTCGCCATCGGCATTTTGATGAACGCTGTCGGCATGGGAGCAGGGGCGCTGGCCGCCTCGACGCTCATCGTGCTCGGCGCATTCGTTCTGATCTTGGGCGCGAGCTGGCACAGCGCCCGGCGATTGCTGTTGGGCTGGGTCAAGCCGGATGGTGGTTGGGCGCGGATTTTCCCGCCGGAAACGCACGCCGCTGCGTAGCGAAGTTACGACGCCGCACTTCACGCACCGCGGCGCTGTGCCTAGATCAACCAGACATGACCCAGTTCTCGCCCCGCGAAATCGTCTCCGAGCTCGATCGCTACATCGTCGGCCAAAATGACGCCAAACGCGCCGTTGCAATTGCACTGCGCAATCGCTGGCGCCGCAAGCAGCTGCCTGATGATCTTCGCGAAGAAGTCACCCCGAAAAACATCTTGATGATCGGCCCAACGGGTGTCGGTAAAACCGAAATCGCGCGGCGCTTGGCGAAGCTCGCTGCGGCGCCGTTTTTGAAGGTGGAGGCGACAAAGTTCACCGAGGTCGGCTACGTCGGCCGTGACGTTGAACAAATCATTCGCGATCTCGTGGAGGTTGCGCTCAATATGGCGCGCGAGCGGCGCCGGCGTGAGGTGCGCGCGCGCGCCGAGGCTGCCGCCGAAGATCGGGTGCTCGACGCGCTTGTGGGGCAGGGCTCAAGCGCCGCCACACGCGAGTCGTTCCGCAAAAAGCTACGCAACAGTGAGATGGGCGGCTCTGCCGTTGAGATCGATGTTGATGACAATGCCAACCCGATGGGCGGCCTGGAGATTCCAGGCCAGCCTGGTGTTGGCATGGTCAATCTTGGCGAGATATTCGGCAAAGCCTTCGCCAAGCGCACTAAGCGCGTAAAAATGACGGTCGATGAAGCGTTCGAGCCATTGGTGCGCGAAGAGAGCGACAAGCTCATAGATCAAGATACGTTGGTGAAGGAAGCGCTGACGCTCACCGCCGAAGACGGCATCGTCTTTATCGATGAGATCGACAAAATTGCTTCACGTTCTGACCGGGTAGGCGGCGGCGATGTCAGCCGCGAAGGGGTGCAGCGCGATCTACTGCCTCTTATTGAAGGCACGATCGTCACGACCAAGCATGGCCAGGTGAAGACCGATCACATCCTCTTCATCGCGTCGGGTGCGTTTCACGTCTCGAAACCGTCGGATTTGTTACCGGAATTGCAGGGACGCTTGCCAATCCGCGTCGAGCTGCAAGCGCTTACGCGCGAGGACTTCCGGCGCATTCTGACCGAACCGGAAGCCAGCCTCGTCACGCAATATAAGGCGCTTCTGAAAACCGAAGGCGTCACGCTCGACATTACGGACGACGCGGTTGAGGCGATTGCCGGCATTGCTGCTGACGTGAACAGCTCAGTCGAAAACATCGGCGCGCGCCGGTTGCAGACGGTGATGGAGCGATTGCTCGACGACATCAGCTACACGGCGCCGGATCGCGGCGGCGAGACGGTGCGTATCGATGCGGAATACGTCCGCAACAATGTCGGCGCGCTGGCGAAGAACGCGGATTTGAGCCGCTTTATCCTCTAAACGCTAAGGCCGTGCTTTTGCGCGAGTTCGCGCAGGCTCGTCTCCGGACGTGGCCCCATGTGGGAGATCACTTCCGCCGCCGCGAGCGAGGCGAGCGCGCCGCATTCGGCAAGCGATTTGTTGCGCGTGTAACCGAAAAGGAATCCGGCCGCGTATTGATCGCCGGCGCCAGTCGTGTCGACGACCTTCGCAACGGGAAATGCTTTCGCCTCGACAGTCTCGTCTTTCGTCACGATCAATGAGCCGCGCTCCGAGCGCGTCACGGCCACGAGAGGACAGGCTTTGCGAGCTTGTGCAACCGCGTTGCCGAGATCGTTGCTTTCGTACAGGGAAAGAATCTCAGACTCATTGCAGAATAGAATGTCGACATGGCCGCTGACGAGATGGCGGAAGCTGTCGCGGTGACGATCGACGCAGAACGTGTCGGAAAGCGTCAGTGAAACCTTGCGGCCGGCGGCGCGGGCGATTTCAGCGGCGCGCACGAACGCGGCTTTCGCTTCGTCGCGATCGAAGAGATAGCCTTCGAGGAAGAGGGTCTGTCCCGATTGGATCAGCTTTTCGTCGAGGTCGTCTGCGCCGAGCAGGGTAGAGGCGCCGAGATATGTGTTCATTGAGCGCTGGCCGTCAGAGGTGACGACGATCAGCGATCGTGCGGTGCCGGGCGCGCCCGGGCGCGGCGCGGTGTTGAAGGTCACGCCCGCGGCGCGGAATTCCTTGGTGAAGCGGGCGCCGAGTTCGTCTTCGGCCACCTTGCCGATATAGCCCGCCGTCCCGCCGAAGCTGGCGATGCCCGTCACGGTATTTGCGGCTGATCCGCCGGCTGCAACGACCGGATCGGCGAGGCGCGAGGTCAAATAGTCAGCCCGCGCTTCATCGATCAGCGTCATCCCGCCCTTGGCGATGCCTTCTTCGGCCAGGAACTGGTCCGAGACGGGTTTCAGGATGTCGATAATGGCGTTGCCAACGGCCACGACATCGTAGGTCGAGCTTGTCATGAATTAATCCTTGGAGTTGTGGCGTTTAAGCGCGCGGGAAGCGGCGTGGCAAGCATTGCGGCGCGGGGCGGGCGGCGGCACATTCGCGCGCATGAGATTCATAGCTTCACTGGCGGCCCTGGTGCTGCTCTCCGCCTGCGCCAGCGCCGCGCCGTCCACGCCCCCGGCCGCCAGCACGATTCCCGCCGGGTCCACAGGCAGCGTGTCCTCGTCCCGGCAAGCGCAGCTGCTCCGCGCCGCCGGCGGTTCGGATGCGCCGTCGTTGCAGGACGTCGAACGTTACTTTGGCCAAGCCGACATCGTGCGCCGCGATGGGGCGGGAACGGCGCTGACCTACCGTTTTGAGAATTGCGCGCTGCTGCTGTTGTTCGCGGCGGACGCGCGCAACGCCATGCGATTGCAGGAAGCGCATCCGAGCCCGCGCCGCACCGGTGTTGCGGCGCCTTCGCTTGATCAGTGCGCGGCGGAAGCGGCGGCGCGCCGGTCGTAATGGCGCGGGTCGCGTACCTTACCGGGCGCTCGTATCGCGGCGCGCCGCTCGGGCCGGGCGTTGTGCCGCCGCTGGAAGAGAAGAGCCGCGAACTCATCCTGGCCGCCGGCAAGACGCGGGGGATCGAGTTTGAAATCGTCTATTGGGACGAAATAGATTTGCCGCAACGCGGCTTCGATCTCGCCGTCATTCGCACGACCTGGGACTATACTGAGCGCGCCGGTCAGTTCGTTGCCGCGCTCGAGTCGCATGAGCGTGGTGGTTTGCGTGTGCTCAATTCCTCTGAAGTCGTACGCTGGAATTTGCGCAAGACGTACCTGAAAGAACTTGGCCCCTCCGCGATTGAGACGGTCTGGACCGATGAGAAACCGAACGCACACATCGTAGCGCAGGCGTTTGATGCACTTGATGCGGCTGAAATCGTGGTGAAGCCGCAAGTTGGCGCAGGCTCCGTCCGTACGGTTCGCTTGAAGCGTAACGTGTGGAGCGAAGCAGATTTGATGGATGGCCCGATCGGCCCAGCGATGATTCAGCCCTATCTGCGCTCGATTGAGACGGAAGGGGAGCGTTCGCTGTTCTGGTTTGGCGGCGTTTATTCGCACGCGGTGCGCAAGGTGCCGGCGGCGGGGGACTGGCTTGCCAACGTGTCCGGCGCGCGTTTTGTTGCTGAGGCGCCGCCGCAGGTTGCGATCGATGCAGCGGAAGCTGCGCGGGCGCGGGCGCCTAAAGATCTGCTCTATGTGCGTATCGACCTCGTGCTTGGCGATGACGGCGCGTGGCGGGTGATCGAGATCGAGGCGATTGAGCCCTATCTCTTCTTCGACTTTGCGCCCGAGGGCGCCGATGTTTTCGTTGGCGCAATTGCTCGCGTCTTAGGCTGAAACACACAGAGATCGGAGATGACGCAGCGTGGGCATTCCGGCTTGCGTGCGATGCAGGTGTAGCGGCCATGCAGGATCAGCCAATGGTGGGCGCCGTGCAGATACTTCTGCGGCGTGATCCGCATCAATTGTTCTTCGACTTCCGCGGGCGTCTTCCCCGATGCGAGCCCAGTGCGGTTGGCGACGCGAAAGACGTGCGTGTCGACCGCGATCGTGCCTTCGCCAAAAATCTCCATGAGCACGACGTTTGCGGTTTTGCGGCCAACGCCGGGCAGGGCTTCCAAGGCCTCACGCTCGCGCGGCACCTCGCCTTTGTGTTGATCGATCAAATCTTGGCTGAGCGCGATGACGTTTTTGGCTTTGTTGCGCCAGAGGCCGATCGTCTTGATGTGGCCGGCGACGCCTTCTTCGCCGAGCTTCAGCATTTTCGCTGGCGTATCAGCGATCTGAAAGAGCGGGCCGGTGGCGCGGTTGACGCCCTTATCGGTCGCTTGTGCTGAGAGCACGACAGCGACGAGCAAGGTGTAGGGGCTGGTGTAGTCCAGCTCCGTCTTTGGATCGGGATGCACGTGGGCGAGGCGGGCGTAGACTTCTTCCGCCCTGGCTTTGGTTAGACGCTTGGCCACGTTTTTGGTCCCTTGGCAGTCGAAGCGCGGCCCTACAGCCCTAACACGTCGCGCATCGAATAAAGGCCGGGCGGTTTATCCGCGACCCAAAGCGCTGCCGCGAGCGCGCCGTCAGCAAACACCGCACGATCGAAGGCTTGGTGCGATAGCGCCAGCACTTCGCGCTCAGCGATGAAACGCACATCGTGATCGCCAACGATGCCGCCGCCGCGAATGGCGGAAAAGCCGATGCCGCCTTGTTTGCGTTCGCCGGTGATGCCGTCGTGTGGCTTCAAGCGCGCGTCGCTGAGCTTGACGTGGCGGCCATGTGCGGCGGCTTCGCCGAGGAGGAGGGCGGTGCCGGATGGCGCATCGACCTTGCGGCGATGATGCGCCTCGGTGATCTCGATGTCCCAATCGGCGCCGAGGCGTTCGGCCGCTTGCTCTACGAGTGCGGCGAGCAAGTTTACACCCAAGCTAAAATTGCCGGAGCGGACGATGGCGATGCGTTTGGCGTGTGCCGCGACTTGCGCTTCTTGCGCGCCCGAAAGTCCCGTCGTGCCGATGATCGCGCCTTTCACTGGTGTGCCGACCAGCGCATCGAGCGCTTCGATCGTCGCGCTTGGCGCTGTGAAATCGATCCAGACTTCGGCTTTGTCGGCGGCGAGGTTTGGCGTTTCTGACGTGTTCATCATCAGCGGCGCCATGCCGGCGAGCGCGCCAAGGTCGATGCCGAGGAATTGCCCGTCGCTGCGTTCGGTGCCGCCGCAAACGATAAAGCGCGCATCGTCGGATGCGGCGCGCACTAGCGCTCGGCCCATACGGCCGCCGGCGCCTGCGATAGCGATGGAAAGTGTCATGTTTCTCTCATGGCCTTTCGCTCCGTCAGCGGCAAGCGCCGCTGCGGATTGGTTGTCGTTTCGCTCCAAGTAGGGAGCCGGGGCGCGCGATCCGCGCTGAGGTAGTCTCAAGGGTTGCGTCGATTGTCTCCAATCAACGCTGCACGCTTCGCGCGCCCCGTTACAGAATCGCTTGTCCCGGATTGGCAAAGGGAGTTGGAGGGCCCTTCCAGCCGAGTGCCCCAGCTGGCGCCTTAATTCCGTAGCCACGAGCCGGTGTCGCGCGCATCGATCCCCCGAACTTGAGATCGTGGACCCTGCCATGTTGAGCAGGCATGTGAACGCTCGTTCGCTTCGCTCGTTGGGCAAAGGGAGCGTCGTACCTTTCGGCCCTCTCGCATCCCCGAGCTTGAACTTGCTATGCGATGCTTGCGCACCGCACCGACCGTCACCGCGCCGATTCCGCGCCGCACATTCCAAAGTTTCGGAGCTCTTCGAAATCTCCCGTGTGCGACGGGGAGAAGTGTACGCTCGATATTTGGCTGTGGGACAGATTTGTGCGTATCCATGAAGGTTGGGAGCGCGGGTCTCCGGCCCGCATTGGCGCTTTTGCTTGATACGCTTGGAAAAATGCGGGCCGGAGGCCCGCGCTCCAACCTGTAAAGCTCGGTGTGTATGCGGAGGATAGATTGCTCAAACCACGCTTCCCGGCCAAGCGGCAACGCCGCGCAGAGCCGGGAAGCGTCTTGTGTTTTAAACGGTCGGCTGGGATTGGCCGAGGCTGTGTAAAAACGCATCCTTTGCGAAAACGGATAGAAGCTTGATCTACACAACGACAACTGGTGCGAAGATTTGATCTCGTTGAGCCGTCATCGCGTTGTCTTGCGCATGAACATTGCTCACCGAGCCCGCCGTCGATGAGTTTTCGCACAGCCTCGGCCCCTTGCGGACATACAAGTGGTGCGTGAAATTCGCATTAGACTAGGGTTGAATAATGAGGTTGAGGGGTTTGCCGATGAGATTGTTGCTGATCGCGGCAACGGCATGTGTTGTGGCGAGCTCATCAAGTTTTGCGTCTGAAATCGACGATCTGTGCGTCGTGTTGGGCAATATCGATCAGTACGAAGGTCGAAATGTTGTGCTGCGTGGCGAACTGAGAACGGACTTTACCCACATCGCTGGTATCACTGACCCGCGATGCCCAGCCACCTTTCTAGTATTCGGACCTGAGCGGTACGTTGAATTGGGAAGCGATGAACTTTGGTTTGCGATGCAGCGGATGCGTCGGGAGGGCGGCGGTTTGCACCTCACTGCTGCGGGCGTGGTTGGTCCGGGTGTGGACGTGAACGGAGTGACCCCTCGCTTCGTTTTAAACGTGCACACATTCTCAGACCTCGACTATGTCCCGCCTTCCTGACGAGTGTCGCTCTTCGGCGAATAGCGGCGCCGCCTAACGCAGCGTATCCGCGCTCAGCGCGTCGGGGCGTTGGCGTCGAAGAACTTTTTCATGCTGTCGAAGAAGCCTTGGGTCTGCGGGTGAGCTTCGTCGCTGCAATCCTTGGCGAATTCTTCGAGCAGCTTCTTCTGTTTCGCCGTGAGGTTCACTGGCGTCTCGACCAGAAGCTCAACATGCAGATCGCCGCGGTCCTTGCCGCGGAGATGCGTCATGCCCTTGCCTTTGACGCGGAAGCGCCGGCCAGTTTGCGCGCCTGCGGGGATGGTGATCTTGGCGCGGTCGCCGTCGATGGTCGGAATTTCCATCTCGCCGCCGAGCGCGGCTTTGCACATTGGCGCCGGCGCTCGGCAGTAGAGATCGGGACCTTCGCGCTCGAAGAGGGCGTGCGGTTTCACCGAGAGGAAGAGATAGAGATCGCCGGCGGGGCCGCCGCGTGCGCCGGCATCGCCTTCGCCGGAAAGCCGGATGCGCGTGCCGTCTTCGACGCCAGCGGGTATTTTCACCGAGAGCGTGCGCTCTTTTTGAACCTGGCCGCGCCCGCCGCATGAGCGGCACGGGGTTTTGATCGATTGACCGCGGCCGTGGCAGCCAGGGCAGGTGCGCACCATGCGGAACATGCCTTGTTGCGCACGGACTTGGCCGGCGCCTTGGCAGGTCGCGCAGGTTTCGAGCGGCGCGTTGCCTTCCGAGCCTGAGCCCTTGCACGGCTCGCACGCTTGCGCGCGCGGCACGACGATTTCGCGCTCATTGCCGCGGAAGGCTTGCTCGAGGGTGATCTCAACGTCGTAGCGGAGATCGGCGCCGCGGGCCGGGCCGTTGCGGGCGCCGCCACCGCGTCCGCCGCCGCGCGTGAACATGTCCTCGAAGCCGCCGCCGAAGATCTCGTTGAAGAGATCGGAGAAATCGGCGGCGCCCGCGCCTTGGAAGCCGCCGGGGCCGCTGCCTTGGAAGGCAGCTTTACCGTAGCGATCGTAGGCGGCGCGCTTTTCAGGATCGGAGAGCGCCGAATAGGCTTCGCCGAGCTCTTTGAACTTCTCTTCTGAAGCTTTGCAGCCCGGGTTTTGGTCCGGGTGCAGCTTCATCGCGAGCTTGCGGAAGGACGTTTTGATCGTCGCGGCGTCAGCGTCGCGGGCGACGCCGAGCACTTCGTAATAATCGCGGTCAGCACTCATGGCGCCACCGAGATGAGAAAGAGGCGGCTCCCCCGCAAGGAGGGAAGCCGCCCGATTTCAGTTTGCGAATAGCGCCGCAGCATCAATCGACCTCAGTGTCGTGACAGGGCTTAAGCGCTCTTTTTGCTGTTGCCGTCGACTTCTTCGAAGTCGGCGTCGACAACACCTTCTTTGTCCGGACCACCGGCGTCGCCGCCGTCCGGACCGCCTCCGCCTTGGCCGCCATAGAGGGCCTCGCCGATTTTCATCGACGCCTGCAACAGGGCTTGGGTCTTGGCCGCGATCTCGCCCGTATCTTCGGTTTCGAGCGCCTGCTTCAACGCCGCGATCGCAGCTTCGATGCTGGCCTTATCTGGCGCGGGGATCTTTTCGCTGTTTTCCTGCAGAGACTTTTCGGTGGCGTGGATCAAGGCTTCGCCTTGGTTGCGCGCCTCGACCATCTCACGGCGCGACTTGTCTTCGCCTGCGTGCTCTTCGGCTTCCTTGACCATGCGCTTGATGTCGTCGTCGGAGAGACCGCCCGACGCCTGGATGCGCATGCTCTGTTCTTTGTTGGTGCCTTTGTCCTTTGCCGCTACGGAAATGATGCCGTTCGCGTCGATATCAAACGTAACCTCAATCTGCGGCAGACCACGCGGGGAGGGGGGGATGCCAACAAGATCGAATTGACCTTGCAGCTTGTTGTCCGCCGCCATTTCACGTTCGCCTTGGAAGACGCGGATGGTGACGGCGTTTTGGTTGTCTTCCGCGGTTGAGAAGATTTGGCTCTTCTTGGTCGGGATCGTGGTGTTGCGTTCGATCAGGCGCGTGAACACGCCGCCCAGCGTTTCAATGCCGAGCGAGAGTGGGGTGACGTCGAGCAGCACGACGTTCTTTACGTCGCCTTGCAGAACGCCGGCTTGGATCGCGGCGCCAACGGCCACGACTTCATCTGGGTTGACGCCTCTGTGCGGCTCGCGGCCAAAGAATTCTTTCACCACCTGCTGGATCTTCGGCATGCGGGTCATGCCGCCGACGAGCACCACTTCCTTGATGTCGGAAGGCGAGAGGCCGGCATCTTTCAGCGCGGCTTTGCACGGCGCGATGGTGCGCTGGACGAGGTCTTCGACCAGAGCTTCGTACTTCGCGCGGGTGATTTTCATCACCAGGTGGAGCGGGTTCTTGGTCGCCGGATCTTGCGTAATGAACGGGATGTTCACTTCGTAATCGCTGCGCGACGACAGCTCTTTCTTCGCTTGTTCTGCGGTTTCCTTCAGGCGCTGCAGAGCGTCCTTTTGTTGACGCAGATCAACGCCGGTTTGCTTTTTGAACTCGTCCGCGAGGTAGTTGACGATGCGGATGTCGAAGTCTTCGCCGCCCAGGAACGTGTCGCCGTTGGTGGAGCGCACTTCGAAGACGCCGTCGCCGATCTCGAGGATCGAGACGTCGAACGTGCCGCCGCCGAGGTCGTACACGGCGATGGTCTTGTTGGTTTCGCCCTTATCGAGGCCGTAAGCGAGCGCGGCCGCGGTCGGTTCGTTGATGATGCGCAGCACTTCGAGGCCGGCGATCTTGCCTGCGTCCTTCGTGGCTTGGCGCTGTGCGTCGTTGAAGTATGCGGGAACCGTGATGACGGCCTGCGTCACCGGCTCACCAAGATAATCTTCGGCCGTCTGCTTCATCTTCTGCAGAACGAAGGCGGAAATTTCTGATGGCGCGTATTGCTTGTCGCGGCCCTGAATCCAAGCGTCGCCGTTCGGGCCCTTCACGATCTTGTAGGGGACGAGGCCCACGTCTTTCTTCGTGATCGGATCATCGAAGGAGCGGCCGATAAGGCGCTTCACGGCGTAATAGGTTTGTTCGGAATTCATCACCGCTTGGCGCTGTGCGGTCAGGCCGATCAGGCGCTCGCCATCATCGCGGAAGGCCACGACTGACGGTGTGGTGTTTGAGCCTTCGGAATTGGCGATGACCTTTGGTTGGCCGCCTTCCATGACGGCGACGCACGAATTCGTCGTGCCCAAATCGATGCCGATCACTTTGCCCATTGCTTAGTCCTCGTTCCTTTTTTCAGCGGCGCGGTTCCGGACAGTGGACCCAAAAACTTGGCGTCCCCGAAGCGCGCGTCCTGCCCATATGTTCAAGCGATTAAACGACTTGTCGCCCCGTCCCAAGCACCAAGCCGCTTCGTTCCGGGTTCATGTGGTGTATCGCCTACGTGGTGCAAGACTTTCCGGAGACCTATCCGCATTCGCCGCAGGGAAATAGGAGCCATCTGTTCAGGGCCTTTGGGGCGGGCGGAACAAAAAAGAAACCGAATACCTAGATAGGCCATATGGCGATGACCCGCCCCGCCTCCGACTTTGACGGCTTCCGGCTTTGGCCAGGCCTGCTCGACCGCGCCGCCCAAGAGGCGCTGCGCGATGAGGTGTTCGCGCGCATGCGGGGAGGGCCGCTCTACATTCCGCGCATGCCGAAATCTGGCGCGCTGATGCGGGTGCGGATGACAAATTTCGGGTCGCTGGGGTGGGTGACCGATAAGGAGCAGGGCTATCGCTATCAGCCGCTGCATCCCGAAACTGGCAAGCCGTGGCCAGATATGCCGCCGAAGGTGCTTGAGCTTTGGAGCGAGCTCAGCGGCTACGATGCGGCGCCGGAAGCGTGCCTCGTGAATCTGTACGAAGGCGACGCGCGCATGGGGCTGCACGTCGATAGCGATGAAGACGCGTGGGACGCGCCGGTGCTTTCGATCTCGCTCGGCGACACCGCGATGTTTCGCATCGGCGGCAGCCTGCGCTCAGACGCAACACGCAGCGTGCGTCTCGCGTCAGGCGATGTGTGCATGCTGAGCGGCGCGGCGCGACGCGCGTATCATGGCGTTGATCGCATCATGAACGGCACGTCGCGCCTACTGCCGAAAGGCGGCCGGCTTAATTTGACGGTGCGGCGGGTGACTGTTCCGATCGAAGGCAGCCAACCAACTGCCTGACACATGCCCTTTGGCCCTGATTTCGAGGCCTTCTCCGCGTGTGTTCGAATTTCAACTAGGCAGCGCGGGCGATCTTCAGATTGACGGTGAGGCCCGCTCTGGAAGCCATGTTGATCAACATATCGATGCTGAACAGATCAATCTTTCCCCGCACCAAATCGGAAATCCGGGGTTGAGTGACGCCCATGAGCTTGGCGGCTGCGGCTTGGCTAAGTTGACTCTTCTCCATGTGACCGATGATTGCGCGCATGAGCTTGGCGCGCAGCCGCATGTTCTCGGCTTCTTCGGGTCCCTCAATTGCGTCCCAGACGCTATCAAATTTTCTCTTGCGCACCTCGGGTCCTCGATCAATTTCTTGTGTCGGCGAACTGCTAACGCCAAGTCGGTCTTGCTCGTGCCTTGCGATTTCTTCTGGAAGCAATGCAGCACGTATACAGCGTCTCCAAGCTTGGCGACGTAGATCACCCTAAAGGCCCCGTCCTCGCTCCGAACGCGGATTTCTTGCACACCCGCGCCGATCGTCGCCATCGGTTTCCAATCAGCGGGCTCATCGCCGTGCTGAACGCGGTCTAGCTGAAAACCAGCCATACGCCGCACACCCGCAGGGAACGCCCGGAGATCACCCAGCGACGAACCGAGAAATAGGACCGGCTTCAGCGCTCGGGCCAAGACCTATTCATACAATATTTTGTATACCAAAACAAGTCCTATTGCGTCGGCTGAGCGGCCGAGTCCGCAGCCGCTGGCGCCGGTTCGTTGGTAGTTTCGGCCGGAACCGCGTTGCGCTCACGCACGAAGTCCGGGACCCAGCCTGACGGCGGGCCGCCGGGCGTGTTCGGCAAGCGGCCAGCGGCGATTTCATGGGCCTTCCACACCATCGCGTTGTGCACGCGATTCCAGCCCGACGGGTGATCGTAGAAGAACCATTCCTCGAACGCGCTCGGCTCCATTTTGCGATACTCGCTCAGCAAAACCGACGCTTCGGCAAAGCCATCAGGCTCGCGCGCGGCGTTAAGGCCAAACATGTCGGCCTGCTGCTCGTTGAAATAGACGAGGTTACGCTGCAGCGGGGAGGTGATGAGCCCAACCGCGGCGAGCAGCACCATGACCAGCGGCAATCCAGCCGGATCGGAAATGTCGCGGATGCCCCAGCGCTCATTCTTCGCGGCCCAACGGAAGGTGAAATGCACGAAGGCAAAGCTGAACAAGATGAAGATCGAACTGAAGATCATACCTGACACATTGTGCCTCAGCACGTAGTGGCCGATCTCGTGCGCCATCACGGCGCGCACGGCTTCTGGACTGGTGCGTTCGAGCAATGTATCGGCGAGTGAAATGCGCGTGGTCGGGCCAAAGCCTGAGACATTGGCGCTGATCGAGTTCGTCTGGCGCGAGCGATCATAGACGTAGACGTTGTCCGCCGGCACGCCGTTAGCTTGCGCGAGGGCGATAATACTATCGCGCAGTTCGCTTTGCTCCATTGGGTGCGATGTGTTGAACAGCGGCGCGATGTAGACCGGGAAGAGCATGCTCATCACGCCCGCGAACGCGATGGTGACGACAGAACCCCATATCCACCACGTGTTTCGTGCGGCGCGAATAATCACATAGAGCACGGTGAGGAATATCGAGCCAATGGCGAGGCCGAGCGCCAAGCCGATGAGTTGTTCGTTGAACCACTCGGGAAAGGTTTGCGTGGAGAGGTTGTACTCATGTTGGCGTACGAAGCCGACATAGTAAGAGAACGGGAAGGTCAGCACGCTGGATACGAGGATGTAAAAGAGCGACGTGCCGAAGGCGACGAGCGGAAACCACTTCAGCGTCTTCTCGATCCATGAGCGCACGCCGCGCGCCCAGCCGAGCAGCAGCATCAAGCCCGCTACGATGATGGAAAGCGCCGTGCTGGCGAAGTCGATGGTGTAACCGCCCTCGAAGTACGAGTTAGAGCGTGCCGTCGCCTCTGGACCCAGTGTCGCCAGCCAAGCCTGTGTGGCTTCTTCCGGATTGAAGGGCAGGGCGGCGGCCATTGCCGGTCCCGCAATTGTGAGCGCCGCGGCGAACGCAGCCAGGCCTAGAAAACGCATCGAACCGCCCCCGAATAATTTACTGGCCGAAAACCTGCCCCCGCTCCAGATCACACGCAAGAGGACGCGCGCCGGGCGCGACCAGCGAGGAGACGAACGGATGAAGCTCGACACGCCCGAAGGCAATTTCCCGCCGACTCGCCGCACCATGGCGGCATCGCTCTTCTTCGCAGGGTACGCGACGGCGGCCGTCTCGTCATGCGCCAGCCCTGTGACCACACCTAGTGATGAGCTCATCACCGAGGACGCGCACATCAATGGCGCCGGCGGTTACTCATTGCCGGCTTATGTCGCGCGGCCGAGTGGGCGCGCGCGTCACGGCGCTGTCATCGTCGTGAATGAGATTTTCGGCATCCATGATTACATCAAGGATGTCTGCCGCCGCTTTGCACGCGAAGGCTATGTCGCGATCGCGCCGGACTATTTTGATCGCGCTGGCGATCCGGCGCCGATGACTGACTTTGCACAGATCCGCGAAATCGTCGCCACCGCCAACCATGCGCAGGTGATGGGCGACACCAGCGGCGCGATCGATTGGCTGCGCGCGCAGCGTTTCACCAATGGCGATATCGGCATCACCGGCTTTTGCTGGGGCGGCACGGTGGTGTGGATGGCGGCGGCGCAGCTCACTCACATCAAGGCTGGCGTTGCTTGGTATGGCCGCGTCGTGCGCCCGGCGCCGGGAGGCTGGGGCTCGGATGAAAACCGCGCATGGCCGCTCGATGTCGCCGCCGGTATCGCAGCGCCAGTGCTTGGTCTTTATGCGCAGAACGACAATGGCATTCCGCTTGAGGGTGTCGAACGCTTCCGTGCAGCGCTCGCGGCGGCCGGCAATCCGACGCACTCGGAGATCATCGTCTATCCAGGCGTGCAGCATGGCTTCCACGCCGACTATCGCGAGAGCTACAATGCGGAAGCCGCCGCTGACGGCTGGGCGCGCGCGCTTGCGTGGTTCAGGCAGCACGGCGTGAGTTGACGTTCGTGCTCCTGCGTCACCCATTCCCGGGACGCGGCAACGCCGCGGGGCCCGGGACCCATAAACACAGCTGTTGGAGCAATGATCCAAGCCTTCAAGCAGCTGTGTTTATGGGTCCCGGAATTGTCGCTTCGCGCCAATCCGGGAATGGGTGTCGAACTAGCCGCTCACCGCGACTTACATGCTTGCAAATCGCAAGCACGGCACACTCTATCTTGGCTCCGCACGCCGTCGCGGAGGAGATCTATTCATAAGGACGACCCCCATGCGCTATCGCAAACTTGGCCGCACCGGCCTCGCCGTTTCTGAAATCTGCCTCGGCACCATGACGTTCGGCGGGGATGGCATCTGGAAAGCCATCGGCGCGCTCGAACAAGACGCCGCAAGCAAGCTAGTCAAAGGCGCGTTCGACAAGGGCGTCACCTTCATCGATACCGCAGATGTCTATTCAAACGGCTTGTCCGAGCAGGTGACGGGGGAGGCGATCAAGGGCCTGCCGCGTGATGAGCTTGTGATCGCCACGAAAGTGTTCGGCCGGATGGGCGGCTACGGTGGTGCGCAAACACCCGAGGACCAGCGCCGCCACAACAACACTAATCTCTGGGGCCTCTCGCGCAAACACATCATGGATTCGATCGACGCCAGCCTGAAGCGGCTGCAGATCGACCATATCGATCTCTACCAGGTGCACGCCTTCGATAACGTAACGCCGCTGGAAGAGACGCTGGCTGCGCTCGATGATCTCGTGAAATCGGGCAAGGTCCGCTATATCGGCCTCTGCAATTTCGCCGCTTGGCAGATCGCCAAATCACTCGGCGTCTCCGACAAGAACGCGTTCGCGCGCTTTGAATCGGTGCAAATGTATTACACGATCGCCGGGCGCGATCTCGAGCGCGAAGTCGTGCCGCTGGCAAAGGATCAGAACCTCGCCATTTTGCCGTGGAGCCCGCTCGCTGGCGGCTTCCTCTCTGGCAAATATACGCGCGCGACAGCGCCGGCCGATGGCTCACGCCGCATCGCCTTCGATTTCCCGCCGGTCGATAAGGAGAAGGCTTATGACATCATCGATGTGATGAAAGAGATCGGCGATGCGCGCGGCGTTTCTGTCGCGCAAATCGCGCTCTCGTGGTTGCTGCATCAAAAGCACGTCACCAGCGTCATTATTGGCGCGAAAACCGAAGCGCAGCTCAATGACAACCTAGCCGCCACCAGCGTTGAATTGTCGAGCGATGACCTGAAGCGCTTGGATGATGTGTCGAAGCTGAAGCCCGAATATCCAGGCTGGATGCTCGAACGCCAGGGCGGCGAGCGGACCAGCAATTTGAGCTAGAGCATTTCCGTGATTTTCCGATTCGGAATTGGGATTCACAAACGCGCCGAACAGTGATTCGATTCGCCTCGCTGGAGGCGATGAATGGCGAAGGCTTATGATCAGGATTTGCGCGATCGGGTGATTGCGACGGCGG
>JANPCV010000063.1:0-23701 GCA_031431115.1 Caulobacteraceae bacterium | reverse complement strand
CGAGACAGGCTTCCTATCCAAGGCCTACCTAGTGTCGCTGCGAGACACCAAACTGCACATGCGCGCTTTCGTTGGTCGCATGGGGGAGCGCCGCTGGACACTCGACAATGGCGATAACGAAGGTTCTGTTATCCTTACGATGGCCGGTTTGTGGCAGACGGGTACGTTGTTGCCAGGCATTATGTCCACGTTACATGCGACGCCCGAAGCGCAGAAATTGATGCAATGGTTTCTCGGAAGTCTGAAGCGGGAAGGCTTCACAAAGGCGCAATCTTGGTGGCTCGGTAAGGAGGCGCTACGCATGTACCGATCCGGTCGGCGGCTAACTACGACTGCCGAGCAATCGCCCGCTGAGTTTGATTTGAAACTGCCTTAGCTCACGGCGTGGCCATTGCGGTGTCGACGCGTGCGGATGTCCGGTGTCGGCGAATTCCAGCCGGATGCCCATGAATTGCGGGATGTCCGCATTGGGCCAGAAGTGTCCCTCCGCCGGCCGCGAGCGCTAATCCTCAAACCCGATGAACACAGCCGCCTCTTCGACGCGTTTGCGTTCGGGCCGGAGGCCCGCGCTCCAACCTGCAACGAGCGACGCGTATCCTGGGGATTGAGCGGAAGCTGCGCTTAGGTCTGCGCAGGTGGTATCGGTTCTTCGGGGGCAAGGGGCTGCGGAGCGGGGCCTTCGATGCCTAGCCAGGAGAAGTATGTCGCCAGACACGCGCGCTGCTTCGGCGGCATGTATTCGAAGTTGCGGCCGCGATCGGTAATTTCCCAGAAGTCCTTGTTGGCGACGTTCTCGAGTTGGCGCCGAACCAGCTGCAGGCGATCAAGCGGCTCGGCGCGCATGTCGTCAGCAATTGAGCGGGCGCGTTCTTCTTGTTCGGTCAGGATGTAATAGGCGGCGAGCTTCACCTGCGCCTTGCGCACGCCCATCAACGCTTTGTCGGTGCCACGCACGAAGGGCGGGCGATCGAGTTCGAGAAACTCGTGCAGGATGTCCTTCTCGACCAATGAACCGACTTGGTTGGCGAGTTGGGCTAGGGTTGAAAGATCGTGCGCCACGGTTTCCGTCACGAAGTGCAGATCCATGTCGAACGCAATCAGTCCATAATATTTCATATGGCGCACGCAATCGAGCGCGGCGGCATGATGCCCGTCGAGCAACATGTATTCGCCCAGCTTTCGATACTGGTTCAGGACATTGTAAGTCGTTCGAACATCACGCGCGTTAAGGGTAGCCCGGATATAGGAATTGATGAAGCGGAGGGCGAGTTGAAGGAGCTCGTCGTCTTGGGCTTTGGCCGCGGCTTCGCCAATGTAGCGCGTGTCGATGGCGATCAAATAATTGATGTCGCGCATCGTACCCAGCGCTTCGTTGTAGATGCTTAGGTACTGCCGCAACACCTTCCATTCGACCCACGTATGGCGCGCTTCTAGATCGCGCAGCGATTCTGGGTCCATCGCGACGAAGTCGGGATTGAGGCGGATATCGTCACCCACCGCGAACCAAATGTCGGCCGCTTCCGGCTTCACGCGAATATATTCGATGGCCATATCGCGCAGGGCATCGACGGCGGCGCTAGCGATGATTTTGTCTTTGCCCGAAATCGAGTTGCTGGTGATGTCGGTCAGCTCTTCGAGAGCTTCGATGATCTGCGCTTGTGATTGTGAGGAAAGGTGCGCGTCGGTTTGTAGTGCGCCGCGGCCAGCGACTTCGAGCGCTTGTTTGCGGATGCGGGCGATGAGGTTCTGCGGCTCAAGAAACCAGAAGACGTAGGCGAAGTATGGCACCATCAGCACGATGCCGCCGGTGGTGAGCGAGAGCGCGAGCACCACCGTGATGGGCGGAATATAATCGGGCTGCAGTGATGCGGACAGCCATAGGCTGAGCACGCACGTCACGACGTAGTAGGCGCCAACCATCATGTTGGTGCGGTCACGCAAGAAGAGGCCGGCGACACCGGTGTAACGTTCAGCGGTCAGCTGCACGATGATGCTGCAGACGGTGATGACGATGCCGAAGACCGCTGCGTTGATGCCGGTGAGCGCTGAGGCGGGGTTGTTTACGCTCGCCGGGTCGAACGCGAAGAAGCCGA
Organism: Caulobacteraceae bacterium; assembly: GCA_031431115.1. Taxonomy (GTDB): domain Bacteria; phylum Pseudomonadota; class Alphaproteobacteria; order Caulobacterales; family Aquidulcibacteraceae; genus Vitreimonas. The sequence goes on along the minus strand of JANPCV010000063.1, from coordinate 21,608 downwards.
GGAACGGGTTGGCCCCGGCATCGCCCTTGCCCTCGATCATCGCGTGGATCGTGAAATCGGCGATGTAGAATAGCCAGAACACGCCGACGGCCGAGCAAGCCAAAATAGCCGCTCGAATCGCGAACATTCGGAAGGCTTCGTTTCCGTTGCCGTTGTTCATCGTGCTCCCGCCGCCCCGGACGCTGAGTCCGTGTTGGGCAGTCTATCAGGTCTGTTAGGTTGGCAAGCGGGCTCGCCGTTTGAAAGACGCCGGCGCCACGCCACCGATCGTCATCGACTCAGCTGCCGTAGAAATAGGCGGTAAGGACCGCCGGCTTCCAGCCGGCATCTTAACGATGTCCGGCCGATGACCACGGAAACTGTGCGGCCTGGTCCACAATGCCTGCTTCAACAGGGTTGTGCTCAACGTAGAAAATGGTCGTGGCAAGGTGATTGTCGTCTCGCATGTAGCGGTCAAAATACTCGCGTAGCCAGACACGGCCGGTTCGATTGAGTGCGCGGTTGATCCTGTTTGCGGTGAATGACTTCCAACTGTGTACGACAGTCGCCAAGGGCCAACCTTCGATCTGTTGGGCTACAATATGGACGTGGTTGGACATCACGCACCAGGCCAGGAGGCCATAGCGTTCATCGTCAAAATGCAGGAGTGCATCCTGCACGATCACCGCCGTTTCTGTACGGGCGAGCAGGTTAAGTCCGAAGTTGGCTTCAACGCCGCTTTCCGCTCCGATCGTGGAGATTGTGATGTGCTGGATGATGTCCGCGGCGTCGCAGTGCGGAATGTAGCCGCGTGAACGCCAGCCTGCGTGCTCCATAGGCGTAGTGTGAATCGCGAAATGCGTTCAGACAAGCTTCTAGGATTGGCCGGCTGGAAGCCGGCGGTCCTCAGAGCCTAGTTTCTTAGAGATCGTGATTTATGGGCAGGGGCGGGGCTTCGCGCAGCAGGGTGATGGCGATGCGGCGGTTGCCCGGCAAGGTGGGATCGTCCGAGAACAAGGGCTCGCTGTCGGCGCGGCCGGCAACTTCGTAGATGCGATCTGCCGGAATGCCTTCTGCCTGAAGGATGCGGCGCGCTTCGCTGGCGCGTGCGGATGAAAGCTCAAAGTTCGAGGCGTAGCGCCGGCCAGGCGGCGTGCCGTCAGTGTGACCGGCAATGGTGATGCGATTGGGGAGCTGCGAGATCGCGGTGGAGACCGCGGCGAGCAGGCGGCGGGCGCGGTCGTTCGGCTGGGCGTCGCCCGCATTGAACATGGAGCGGCCCTCCTGATCGACGATCTGGATACGCAAACCTTCTGGCGTTTGGTCGATAATGACGTTGCGCGACAGTTCAGCGACGTCCGGCATATCTTGCATGGCCTGGCGGATCGCGACCTCAGCGCGTGAGAACTCGGCGGTCTCACGCAGCGTGCGGGCGCGAGAGAGGCTGTCCTGGTTTGGATTGTTCTCGCCACCTGCGCCAGTGTTGGTCTCGCCTTCATTCTGAGCGTCGGCAGTCGATGTGTTTTGCGGTTCGGCAGCGGCGGCCACAGGTGCGGAGTGGCCGTGCCGTACGCCTTCTTCAGCGAAGCTCGTGCCTTCGAGCAGACCGCCGGCGCCGGAAGACACGCGACTCACGCTGGCCGGGGCGAAGAATTCGGCAATACCCCTTCGCTGTTCAGGGCTGGTCGTATTGATCAGCCACATCAGCAGGAAGAAGGCCATCATTGCGGTTACGAAGTCGGCATAGGCGACTTTCCACGCACCGCCGTGGTGGCCCCCACCGACGACCTTCTTGATCTTCTTGATAATGATAGGGCGTTGATTGGTCGCAGCAGCCATGGTCCGTCCGTTCGGCGCAGAGGGCGCACCATCGGCCGAACCGCGTTAAGATCGTGTTGACCTCAAAACGGAGTGACAGTGACGACCGACCCCGAACAGATTTACCGGCACGCCATGAGCGCCTTCGCAACCGGGGTTACGGTGGTGACGGCGCAAGGGGCGGACGGCGTGCTTTCGGGTATGACGGTGAACTCGCTGACCTCAGTGTCCTTGTCGCCGCGGCTCTTGCTTTGGTGTCTGGGCGACCGCTCGGATCGGTTTGCCGCATTTGCCGAGGCTGAAGAGTGGGGCGTGACAATGCTCCGCGCGGACTCCGAAGCGTCGGCGCGGCGCTATTCGCGCGCAGCGACGCAAAACGTGCCGGCGGACGCCGCGGAACTGCTCGCAGGCGTGAGTGTGTTGCGCGAGGGGCTGGCGCAGCTGGCTTGCCGCACCCACCATAAGATGCAGGCAGGCGATCATCTGATCATCATCGGCGAGGTGTTGGATGTACGCGTCCGGCCGGGCGCCGCACTGACATTCTTCCGCGGCGGCTACGGCGAGGTCGCCGGCCCTGCGGACACACTCGGGAGCAAGGACTAATGGCGAAGACCGCTTTCATCGGACTGGGCGTCATGGGCGGACCGATGGCTGGCCACCTCGCGCGCGCTGGTCACGAGGTCGCGGTTTACAACCGCACCGAAGAGAAGGCGCGCGATTGGGCGCAGAGGCATCAGGGGCGGACTTACACGTCAGTTGCGAAGGCGGCCGAGGGCGCCGACATCGTGTTTTCTTGCGTCGGCAACGATCGCGATCTGCGTGAGGTGTTCGACGCCGCTGCATCAACGATGCGCAAGGGCGCGATCTTCGTGGATCACACGACGGCATCTGCCGAGATCGCCCGTGAGTTGGCGGTGAAGGCGGAAGCGGGCGGGCTTGGCTTCCTTGATGCGCCGGTCTCGGGCGGGCAAGCGGGTGCGGAAGCTGGCAAGCTTACCGTGATGGCTGGCGGCGAGCCGTCAGCGTTCGCAGAGGCGCACCCCATCATGGCCGCATATGCGGCGAACATGACGCTGATCGGGCCTGCTGGGTCAGGGCAGTTGGCGAAGATGGTCAATCAAATCTGCATCGCCGGTGTGTTGCAGGGGCTGGCTGAGGGGCTGCACTTCGCGAAGCGCGCAGACCTCGACATCGATAAGGTGATCGCCGCGATCTCTAAGGGGGCGGCGCAGAGCTGGCAGATGGAGAACCGCTGGCGAACAATGGACGAGGGCCGCTTTGATTTCGGATTCGCTGTCGATTGGATGCGTAAGGATCTCGGGCTTGTGCTCGACGAGGCCGAGCGCAACGGCAGTAAGCTTGAGTTAACGAAGCTCATCGACGCCTACTATGCGGATGTCCAAGCCATGGGCGGCAAGCGCTGGGACACGTCGAGTTTGATCGCACGGCTCGAACGCCCACGTAGTTGATATGTAGTTGACGCTACGGCGCGTTTTTCAATTTCCCTTAATTGCCTTGAGTTATGGTGCACGCTTCGCGGGGGCGGAGCGCTTGATGCTTTTGAAGAATTGGACCGTGCTGGTCGTCGAACCGAACAAGTTCGAAGGCCAAATCATTCTCGACCTGCTTCGCAATGCGGGCGTCGAGAAGGTGAAGGTCGTCATGGATCAAGCGGCGGCGCTGGATCTCCTTGAGGTCTATAACGCCAACGTTGTTATCGCCTCGTTTGAAATGACTCCGCTTGATGGCGCAGGTTGGACGCGCAGCTATCGCCGAAATCAAAAACTGCCTGGCCGCAAGCAGGCCATTTTCATTACGTCGGCGGCGTTCTCGCTGGCTATGGCCGAAGAATGCCGCCACGCGGGCGCCAACGCGCTGATCGGCAAGCCGATATCAGCCAAAGTGCTCACGGCGACGATTACCAAAGTGCTGGGCAAGCCACGCGAATTCATTGACGCCCCGGGCTATGTCGGTCCGTGCCGCCGGGCGGGTATTGTCACCGCCGGAGCGCCAAAGAAGCGCCGCACGGCTGACGATTCAGCTGCGACTGTCGATGCGAAGACGGTGAAAACGGTGGTCGATGGCCTCGTCGCTGCGGCCGCCGCCTACGCGGTGGATGTGAACAAGCTCGAGGGTTGCGAGCATGCGCTACGTCAAGTGCAGGCGTACGCGGTCAATTCTGGTGATGGACCGCTCATGCGCGCTTGCGCCGCGTTCGCGCTGCAATTGTCGTCGGCGAAGGGACTGCGCGTGGAAGCCGTGCGCGCAGCGCTCGAAGTTTGCGTCAATGGCGTGGTGAAGCTCGTCTCGCTTGGCGCCAACGAGGGCGCGCGGCGCGAGGAGATCGCCGAGGGCGTTCGCCAAGCGGTCGGCAAAGCTTCGATGCAGCGCGCGGCCTAAGCGCCGAGCAGTTCAGCAGCCTTGGGTGCGAAATAGGTGACGACGCCGTCAGCGCCAGCGCGCTTGAATGCGCTGAGGCTTTCCAGAATGGCGCGGTTCTCATCAAGCCAACCGTTCGCGCCCGCAGCTTTGATCATCGCGTACTCGCCGCTCACCTGGAACGCGTAAGTCGGCAAGCCGAACTCAGCTTTCACGCGTGCGACGATGTCGAGATACGGCATGCCTGGTTTCACCAGCAGCAAGTCGGCGCCTTCGGCGATATCCATCGCGACTTCGCGTAGGGCCTCGTCAGTGTTCGCAAAATCCATCTGATATGTACGCTTGTCGCCGGGATTGGCGGCGGCGCCGCCGCCAAGTTTCCCGGAGCCAATGGCTTCTCGATAAGGGCCGTAGAAGGCCGACGCGTATTTCGCCGCGTAGGACATAATCAGCGTGTTTTGAAAGCCCGCCGCGTCGAGCCCGGTGCGAATGGCGCCGACGCGCCCGTCCATCATGTCGGACGGCGCGACGATGTCGGCGCCGGCTTGCGTTTGGATGATGGCTTGTTCGACCAGCACTTTGACGGTGTCGTCGTTGGCGATGGCGCCATTCTGCAAGAGGCCGTCATGGCCGTGATCGGTGAACGGATCGAGCGCAACGTCGACCATGATGCCGACGTCAGGCGCGGCGTCCTTCATCGCGCGCACGGCAGTGCAGACGAGGCCATTCGGATTGAGCGCTTCCTTGCCGCTTGCATCCTTCTTGCGCGCATCGATGTGCGGGAAGATCGCAATGGCAGGGATGCCGAGATCGGCGGCGCGTTTGGCGGCGTTGGCGGCGGCGCGCACTGAGAGGCGCGCTGTGCCTGGCATCGCGGCGACCGGCACTTCATCGTCCAAGCCATCGTGGATGACCATGGCCCAGATGAGATCGTCTGCGCTCAATTGCGTTTCGCGCGTGAGGCGGCGGATCCAATTGCTTTGGCGCAAACGACGCGGGCGTGACGCGGGATATCGTCCAGAATACGTTTTCATGCGAACCGTTCGCAACAGTTGGCGCCTTACATGCGCGTTAGCGCCTCAGTTACCCTGTCCGCCCGAAACATCCTATAAGTCTGATGGACACGCTGCAGGCGTGGCGAAGGATCGAGCCGTGAGAGAAGAGGACAAAAAGGTCTTCGAAAGCGCCGTCGCGAGTATTCGCGATGAAGGGCGCTACCGCGTGTTCGCAGACATCATGCGTGAGCGCGGACGCTTTCCCCACGCTACCATTAGACGCGACGACGGTACGACGTCGGAGATCGTGGTGTGGTGCTCGAACGACTATTTGGGTCAGGGCCAGAGCCCAGAAGTGCTCGATGCGGCGCATGCGGCGCTGGACAAGGTCGGCGCCGGCGCGGGCGGTACGCGCAACATCTCTGGGACCACCAGCTATCACGTTGATCTTGAGCGCGAGCTGGCATCCCTGCACGGCAAAGAAGGCGCGCTGCTGTTCACGTCGGGCTATGTCTCGAACGACGCGACGCTTTCGACGTTGGCGAAGCTCTTTCCAAACCTTTGGATTTTCTCAGACGCGCAGAACCATGCCTCGATGATCGAAGGCATCAAGCGTTCGAGCTGCGAGCGGCGGATTTTCCGCCACAACGACATTCAGCACCTTGAAGCTTTGATGAATGAAGCGCCGGCGGATGCGCCGAAGCTGATCGCGTTCGAGAGCGTCTATTCGATGGACGGCGACACCGCGCCGATCGAAGCGATCTGCGAACTCGCGGAAGCCTACGGCGCGATGACCTATCTCGATGAGGTCCACGGCGTTGGCCTGTATGGACCGACAGGCGGCGGCGTTGCCGAGCGCGATGGGGTGATGCACCGCGTCGATTTCATCGAAGGGACGCTCGCGAAGGCCTTTGGCACGATGGGCGGTTACGTCACCGGCCCGGCCGTTGCTATCGATGCAATTCGCTCTTCTGCTTCAGGCTTCATTTTCCCGACGTGGTGGGCGCCCTCGGTAGCGGCGGCAGCGCTCGAAAGCGTTCGAATTGTCCGCGAATGCCCGCACTTGCGCGATCGTCTACAGGACCGTGCAGAGCGCCTAAAGGCGTTGCTGCGTGAAGCCGGCTTGCCGGTTATGTCAGAAAGCACGACGCATATTGTTCCGGTGCTCGTGGGCGACGCGGCGCGTTGCAAGAAGATTTCCGATATCCTGCTTGATCAGCACGGTATCTATGTGCAGCCGATCAATTATCCCACCGTGCCGCGCGGCACGGAACGGCTGCGCATTACGCCCAGCCCTTTTCATGATGACGAGTTGATGGATCGCCTTGTCGCGTCGCTCAAAGCAGTTTGGGCGATGTGTCCGGTGCATTTGACCGCGTGAGCGCGGACGAGCGCGACGTCATTTTCGAGATCACCCGCATTGGTGACGCGCAACGCGTCGCCGCCATTGATGTCGCCACCGGTATTGAAGTGGTGGTGCAAGCTCCAGCAAACGCGGCGCTGGTCGATGTGCGTAGCTTGGCGCTCCGCAAATTGCAGCGGGCGTTGAAGGGCGAGGATGAGGGTGAAGGCGGCGGCGGCGCAGATACGCGGCCCGGCAAGCTGGTGTGAGTTTTGGGATGCGGGTCTGAAGACCTGCGGTCCCAGCTAGCCCTCTTTGCGGCGCACGCCTTTGCCGAGGCCGATCTTTTTGGCGAACTCTGAACGCCGCGCGGCGTAGGCGGGCGCCACCATCGGATAGTCCGGCGGAAGGCCCCAACGCTTGCGATAATCGTCGGGCGACATGTTGTAAGTTGAGCGCAAGTAACGCTTCAGCATTTTGAGCTTTTTGCCGTCTTCCAGGCAGATGATGAAATCATGCTGGACGGACTTGTTGATCGCGGTGGCAGGCTTGGGCCGCTCGGCGATTTGCGGCGCTACACCGCTGGAAAGGCCCGCCAATGTGCGATGAACCGAGCGAATAAGCTCAGTCAGCTCTTCTGGGGAGACTTTGTTGCTGGCCACAAACGCTGCAACGATGTCAGTGGTCATGCGCATCGTGTCACCTTTGCCGGTAACCTCGAGCTCATCTTCATCACGCATCGAGCAGCCTTTTTCTAAGCGAATACAAGGGCCTTATTGGCGTATAGGCGGCAAATCATAGAGGCGACAAGTATAACTATTGGCCTAGCGCGAATTTATACAGCTTTTGTGCCTGATTACGCGAGCAGACCGCCGATTTTGCTTACGGGCGGCGAGCGAACTATGTTCAGCGCAGATTCCAACACCTAGCCCAGTGGACTGAGCCAATGACCCAGGCAGCCGGAAACGCCGCCGAGCGTGACCGTTTTTTTGAAGCGTCTTTGGATCGTGCCGATCATGACGTTTATGCCTCGATCTCCGCGGAGCTTGGCCGCCAGCAGAAGCAGATTGAACTGATTGCTTCGGAGAACATCGTGTCGCGGGCTGTGCTGCAGGCGCAGGGCTCGGTGTTAACGAACAAGTACGCAGAGGGTTATCCGGGCCGCCGCTATTATGGCGGTTGCGAGTTTGTCGATGAAGTTGAGCGGCTCGCGATCGAACGTGCGAAGCGTCTGTTTGATTGCAAGTACGCCAATGTGCAGCCGCACTCGGGCGCCAATGCCAACCAAGCCGTGTTCTTTGCGTTGTTGCAGCCTGGCGACAAGTTCCTGGGGATGGACCTCGCGTGTGGTGGTCACCTCACGCACGGTTCGCCGGTGAACATTTCCGGTAAATGGTTTCATCCGGTCGCGTACGGGGTGCGCGAGGACGATCATCTGATCGACATGGATCAGGTGGCCGAGATCGCGCGGCGCGAAAAGCCAAAGCTGATTTTGGCGGGCGCGAGCGCCTATTCGCGGCAGATCGATTTCAAGCGCTTCCGTGAAATCGCCGATGAAGTCGGCGCGTATCTGATGGTGGATATGGCGCACTATGCGGGCCTTATCGCTGGCGGGGTTTACCCCTCGCCGCTGCCGCATGCGCATGTGGTGACGACGACGACGCACAAGACGCTGCGCGGACCGCGCGGCGGCATGATCCTCTCGAACGACGAAGACCTCGGCAAGAAGATCAACTCGGCTGTGTTTCCTGGCTTGCAGGGCGGACCGCTGATGCATGTTATCGCTGCGAAGGCGGTGAGCTTCGGTGAAGCGTTGCAGCCTGAATTCAAGCTTTACGCGCAACGCACCTTGGACAACGCGCGGGCGTTGGCGGCGCGGTTGATCGAGAATGGCTTGGCGGTCGTATCAGGCGGCACCGATAGCCATTTGATGCTGGTGGATTTGAGGCCCAAGCGCGTTACCGGCAAGGCCGGCGAGCAAACGCTCGAGCGGGCGATGATCACCACCAACAAGAACGGCATACCTTTCGATCCTGAAAAGCCGATGATCACGTCTGGCGTCCGTCTGGGATCGCCGGCGTGCACCACGCGCGGCTTTGGTCCGGCGGAATTCCGCCAGATCGCCGACCTCATCTGCGAGACGCTGGACGGGTTTGCGAAGTCCAATGGCGACAATTCCGCCGTGGAAGCTGCCGTCGCGGCGAAGGTCGAGGCCCTCACGGCGCGCTTCCCGATATACAATTGAAAGTGTGGCGGCGCTGATTCGGCGTCCCGCAGGGAGTTCGCCGAATGCGCTGCCCGTTTTGTCAGAACGAAGACACCCAGGTGAAGGACAGCCGGCCGACTGAGGATGGCGCGGCTATCCGCCGTCGCCGTCAGTGCGATAAATGCGGCTCGCGCTTCACGACGTTCGAGCGCGTGCAGTTGCGCGACCTGGTGGTGCTGAAGCGCTCAGGGCGTCGTGTGCCATTCGATCGCGATAAGCTGGCGCGTTCGCTGGCGATTGCGTTGCGTAAGCGGCCAATCGAGCAGGACCAGATCGAGCAGATGATCTCCGGCATTGTGCGCAAGCTCGAGAGCACCGGCGAGAGCGAAGTGCCCTCTGAGACGATCGGCGAGATGGTGATGGAGGCGCTGCATCGGCTCGATTCAGTCGCCTATGTCCGCTACGCGTCGGTCTATAAAGATTTCACCGAAGCCTCAGATTTCGCCGATTTCATCGAAGAGGCCGAAAAGAGCCCGGCGAGTAAAGGCGGCGACTAACCGTGCGCTCGTGAGTGCCCTGGGCGAGCGCTCTGGACCGCAAGCCGGGCTGCGCGCATTAAGGGCGCGACATGGACCGGCCGCACGTCACGCTTAAGCTTGCGACTTCACTCGATGGGCGCATTGCGACCGCGTCGGGCGAGAGCCGTTGGATCACGGGTGAAGCGGCGAGGGCTGAAGTGCAGAAGCTTCGTGCGGCGCATGATGTTGTGATGATCGGTGCGGGCACGGCGCGAAGCGACAATCCATCTTTACTGGCTCGCATTGAGCCGCCAGCCACCCGGCAGCCAAAGCGCGTGGTTCTGTCAAAGAGCTTCAACATCCCGATCGATGGCCGCCTATTCGACGGCCTTGATCAGTCGCCGTTGATTGTTCTCGGCGCGGCGCCGGGGCCAGAGTCGGCGCGGGTGGCTCGGGCGGGTGCAATGATTGGCCACATCATCAATGACGGGCCGGTGGATGTATCTTTGGCTCTTCATGCGCTTTGGCGCGAATGGAAAATTGTGTCGGTTCTCGTCGAGGGCGGCGGGCAATTGGCGGCGTCTCTTATCGCTGCGGAAGTCGTGGATAGGCTTGAATGGTTTCGCTCGCCAATCGTGTTGGGCGCTGAAGGGCGGCCGGGTGTTGCAGCGTTGATGTTTGACAGCCTCGCTGCGGCTCCGTCATTCCGCCGCGTTGCATTGCGCGAACTGGGCCCCGACATCTGGGAAAGCTACGAGCGGGTTTCTTGATGTTCACTGGTATTGTAACGGCGCTAGGCAAAGTGACGGCGGTCGAGACGCTGCCTGGCCTTACGCGCCTCACCATCGCGGCGCCTTATGCGGGCGCCGATATCGGCGCGAGCATCGCGCACGATGGTGTGTGTCTCACCGTGGTTGAAACGGAGACGCATCAGGCGGGCATGAGTTACGTGGTGGAAGTCGCGGCGGAGAGTTTGGCGCTGACGACAATGGGCGACCTCAAAGCAGGTGATCATGTCAATCTGGAGCGCTCGCTGCGGATCGGCGATGAACTCGGCGGGCACATTGTGCAGGGACACGTCGATGGGCTCGGGGAGATTTTGTCCGTGCGCCAGGATGGGGAAGGGTGGCGGATCCGGTTGAAGCCGCCGGGAGATATCGCTCATCTAATCGCGCAGAAGGGCTCAATCGCGATCGCCGGTGTTTCGCTGACGGTAAATGAGGTCGATAGCGAAGGCTTCGGCGTTTTGATCATTCCGCATACCTGGGCGGTTACGACGCTGTCCAAACTGCGGACGGGCGATAAGGTGAACCTAGAAGCCGACATGATGGCGCGCTATGCCGCCCGCCTGGTTGAAGCGCGGAGAAATGCATAATGACGGCCAAGCCGTCCCCCTTTGAAGAACTGAAGCGCGCTATCTCGCCGATCGCTGAGATCATCGAAGAAGCGCGTCAGGGCCGCATGTTCATTCTTGTCGACGAAGAGGATCGCGAGAACGAAGGTGATCTGGTGATCCCGGCGCAGTTCGCGACGCCGAACAAGGTGAACTTCATGGCGCGCTACGGGCGCGGGCTGATCTGCCTGGCGCTCACGCCCGATCGTACGGAGGCGCTCGGCCTCGATCCGATGACGCCGCGCAATCAAACGCGCATGGGAACGGCGTTCACTGTTTCAATCGAAGCGCGGGAAGGTGTTTCCACCGGCATTTCGGCGCACGATCGCGCGCTGACAATTGCGACCGCGATCGATCCGACTAAGGACCGGCGCGACATCGTATCGCCAGGACACGTGTTTCCGCTCACGGCGCGCGATGGCGGCACGCTGGTGCGCGCCGGGCACACTGAAGCGAGCGTTGATATTTCACGCGCGGCCGGCCTCAATCCATCGGCGGTGATCTGTGAGATCATGAACGACGACGGCACCATGGCGCGTTTGCCGGAGCTGATCGCGTTCGCGCAGTTTCACAATTTGAAGATCGGCGCGATCGATGAGCTGATCGCGTATCGGCGCGTCAATGAGCGCTTGGTTGAGAAGGTGGCCGAGACGCCGTTTGAGACGCGCACCGGGACAAACACCAAGCTCGTGGTTTTCCGCAACAAGCTCGACGGCGTTGAGCATGCTGCGTTGGTGAAGGGTGAGATCAGCGCTGATAAGCCGACGCTGGTCCGGGTTCACCGGATCGATTTTGCGGCAGATGTGATGGGCGGCTACGGTGGCCGCGCTGGCCTGATCGATCGCGCGATTGCCGAGATCGAGGCTGAGGGCGCGGGCGTTGTTGTGCTGTTGCGCGATTTGGTGCCGGACGTCATTTCACGGCGTCTGAGCGGCGAACCGCTTGAGTTTGAAGCGGACGATATTCGGCGCGTGATTGGATTGGGGTCGCAGATTTTGCGTGAGTTGGGCGTTGGGCGGATGACGGTGCTTGGGGCGCCGCAGAAGCTCGTGGGTTTGGACGGGTACGGCCTGACCATCGATGGCTGGCGTGAGTTCAAGTCGTGAAAGATGTCACCGACAAATCACCCGTGCCCAAAGTGACGGGCGCAAAGCTGCTGCTGGTTGTGTCGCCGTATTATCGCGGCGTAGCCGACATGATGCAGCGCGGCGCCGAAGCGGTGGCGGAGCAAGCTGAGGCCACGCTGGATCGCATCTTTGTGCTGGGGGCGTTCGAAATTCCGGCGGCCATCGCGCACGCGTCGAAGGCGAACATCTATGACGGGTTCGTGGCGCTCGGTTGTGTCGTGCGCGGCGAGACTAGCCACTATGATTATGTCTGCGGCGAGAGCGCGCGCGGTCTGATGAACCTATCGACATTCGATGGGCTCGCGATTGGGTACGGCATTCTGACGGTCGAGAATTTGGAGCAGGCCGAGGTGCGCGCCGATCCGGCTCGCGGCGACAAGGGCGGTGAATCGACAAGGGCGGCGCTGGCCATGGTTGCGATCAAGCGGCGCTTTGCGGGCGGCCAGCGATGAACGCCAAAACCAATTTGTCCCGCAGCATCGCGCGATTGGCGACGGTGCAAGCGCTCTATCAAATGGAAGTATCCGGGGCGACGACGGCTGATGTCATTGCCGATTTTGTTGCCGGTAAACTGCCGCGCCAGACTGAGGCGTCTTACACAGACTCTGAGGGCGAACTCGAATTGTTCAAATTACTTGTCGAAAAGGCGGTTGATCGTCAGGCAACGTATGATCGTACGATCGCGAAGCACTTGAGCAAGGGCTGGCGGCTTGAACGCCTCGATGCTGTGGCGCGCGCTATTCTTCGCGCTGGCGCCGCAGAATTGGAGCAGCGCACTGATATCCCAGTCGCGGTTGTCATCGACGAGTACGTTGAAGTCGCGAAGGCCTTTTTCGAAGGGCCAGAGCCGGGCTTTATCAATGCAGCACTGGATGCTGCAGCGCGCGACTTGCGTCCGACGGAACAAGGCGCATAAGCGGACGCCATGTCCGCTGACGAATTTGCTGTGATTCGAGATCTTTTCGCGCCGCACGCCAAGAGCGATGGCGCGCGCGGATTGCGTGACGATGTCGCCGTGCTTGATGCGGGCACGCTCGTGGTGACCACGGATACGATCGTTGAAGGTGTTCACTTCCTTCCCGGCGATCCGATCGAGACGATCGCCATGAAGGCGCTGCGCGTGAATGTCTCTGACATCGTCGCGAAGGGCGCGCGGCCGACAAAGGCGTTGCTGAATCTGACGTGGAGCGATGCGCGCCCGTCCTCGGAGATTTCGACTTTCGCGAATGCCTTCGGACGCGATCTGAAGATGTTTGGAATCGATCTCGTGGGTGGGGACACGACATCGACGCCTGGGCCGTTGACGATTTCGGTGACGTTGTTTGGCGAGCCGCTTGGGTCGCGTGTTCCGGCGCGTGCTGATGCGCAAGTTGGCGAAGATGTTTGGCTGATTGGCGGCGAGATAGGTTCGGCTTGGCTGGGGCTTCAATTGCGGAAGGGCGTGATGAAGCTGGATCGTCTGCGCCAAGGCCGTGACGAAATGCAGGCGCAGATTGATTCGCGCGCGCTGGCACGCGACATGCCGGATTATTTGAAGTTACCCGACGAGGACTTTGACGCTGAGGCGGCGTGGCTGATGACGGCTTATCTGGCCCCGTTCGTTCGGCCTGAGAGTGCGATTATCGTCTCAAAGTTTGCGTCCGCATCAATGGACGTGTCTGACGGTTTAGTGGCCGACGCGGGAAAGCTCGCCGAAGCCTCGGGCCTTGCGGTGAAGATTGAGGTCAACGCGGTGCCGTTTTCAATCGCGGCTGAGCGCTGGGCTTTTACGGGTGGCCACGTCTGGGACTTGATCACGGGCGGGGATGATTACGTCGTCCTGTTCACGGCGCCCGCTGAACTGCGTGGCGCGATCGAGGGCGCTGAAGTGGGCCAAGCGCTGCGGCTGGCGCGTATAGGCGTGGTGGAGGCGGGATCTGGCGTTACCGTCGTCGATCGCAAGGGCGAACCGCTTGCCATTTCGAGTCCGGGATATTCCCACAAGCTGGGCCGGTAACTTCTCGCTAACCAATGCGGCGGAACTTCCGCCTTATGAAAAAGCAGCACGCGGTAGCTCGCGCCATAGCCGCAGCGATGATTGCGTCGACCCTCCTGGCGGGGTTGGCGAACGCATCGGGGTCGCCGGCGAAGTCGGAGTCCAAAGGTGAGGCGGAGGGCGAGCAGCTCTCGTCGCGGTCGATGGACGCGCCGTATTTGGCGGTGCCGGTTGTCCGCAATGGTCAGCTCGTGAATTATCTCTTCGTTTCGATCCGCATCGAGGTCGCGCAAGGTGTCGATCTTTGGCGGACCCGAGAGCGGGCGCATTTCCTGCGTGATGCGCTGGTCCGCGCCAGTCATGCCAATGATCTGGTGGACCCAAATGATTCCAACGCTTTAAACGAACCACGCGCGCTTGAGGTGTATCGGGCGGCGGCGATTCAGGCGTTAGGCGAGACCGCGGTGGGGCCAATCACGATTGTGGCGACCTATTCGAGCCAGGGCTCTGGCATTTAATCGAATACAGAGCTGCCCTGCCATTGCGGAATCTAGCGGCTTTTGGCAGATACCCGCGCACCTGAGGGGGAAGCGTTTCCGCAGACGGACTGTCGCGGAGCGGCCAACCCAATTCCCCAACCCGGCGCCGTCGCTCTGGCGCGCGCCCAGGACCTCACAGCATGAGCAACGAACTCATCCTTTGGCTGGTGGTCGCCGCAGGTATTGTCGCGGCGATTTACGGCTTCCTCGAAACACAGGCCATTACCAAGGCAAGCGCCGGTAATGACCGCATGAAAGAAATTGCGGCCGCGATTCAAGAAGGCGCGCGCGCCTACCTGAGCCGCCAATATCGCACGATCGCGATCGTCGGCGTCGGCGTCGTCATCGTGTTGGCGATCCTGTTTCAGAATTGGCAAATCCCGCTAGGCTTCATCATCGGCGCGGTGCTCTCTGGCGCGGCTGGCTTCATCGGCATGAACGTCTCGGTGCAGGCGAACGTGCGTACGGCGGAGGCTTCGCGCCACTCGCTCGCGGGTGGTCTGAAGATGGCGTTCAAGGCCGGCGCCGTGACGGGCATGCTCGTCGCTGGCGGTGCGCTGTTCGGCGTTGCATTCTACTATCTGGTGCTGACGCAGTGGCTTGGCCTTGAGCCGACCAGCCGCCTCGTGGTCGACTCGCTTATCGCGCTTGGCTTTGGCGCTTCGCTGATCTCGATCTTCGCCCGTCTCGGCGGCGGTATCTTCACCAAGGGCGCCGACGTCGGCGGCGACATGGTTGGCAAGGTTGAAGCTGGCATTCCGGAAGATGATCCGCGCAACCCGGCCACGATCGCTGACAACGTTGGCGACAACGTCGGCGATTGCGCCGGCATGGCCGCTGACTTGTTCGAAACCTATGCGGTGACCGCAGTGGCGACGATGGTTCTCGGCTCGATCCTGTTCCGCGAAGCAGCGGAAGTGGCGGACATCATGCTGTTGCCGCTGGCAATCGGTGGTCTCGCCATCTTTGCGTCGATCATCGGCACGTATTTCGTGAAGCTCGGCCCGTCCAACAACATCATGGGCGCTCTCTACAAGGGCCTCTTCGTTGCGGGCGTTCTGTCGTTCGGCGGTTTGATTGTTGCAATCCAAGCAACCGTTGGCTTCGGCCCGATTGCTCCAAGCTTGGGCCCGACGTCGGAGTTCGCGGGGGTCACTGGTCAAGACCTGATCGTCTGCGGCCTTATCGGTCTGCTCGTCACCGGCGCCATCGTCTGGATCACGGAATACTACACTGGCACGGGCTTCCGTCCGGTGAAGAGCATTGCCGAGGCCTCTAAGTCGGGTCACGGCACGAACGTCATCCAAGGTCTCGCAGTGTCGATGGAATCGACGGCGCTCCCGGCGCTCGCGATCGTGGCGGGCATCATTGCGACCTTCACGCTGGCAGGCCTTTTCGGCATCGCCATCGCGGTCACGACCATGCTTTCGGTTGCGGGCATCGTCGTTGCGCTCGACGCTTTCGGTCCGGTGACGGATAACGCCGGCGGCATCGCTGAAATGGCGGAACTGCCGAAGGAAGTGCGCGTGACGACGGACGCGCTCGACGCCGTTGGCAACACGACCAAGGCCGTCACCAAGGGCTACGCGATTGGCTCTGCCGGTCTCGGTGCGTTGGTGCTGTTCGCCGCGTATGTCGAAGATCTGAAATACTACGCAGCCAACGCTGCTGAGTATCGCTTCTTCGAAGGCGTTGCGCCGGACTTCTCGCTCAACAACCCGTACGTGATCGTCGGTCTCTTCATCGGTGGTTTGCTGCCGTACTTGTTCGCTGGTTGGTCCATGACTGCCGTCGGCCGTGCAGCGCAACAAGTTGTCGAAGAAGTTCGCCGCCAGTTCCGCGAAATCCCGGGCATCATGGAACGCACTGCGAAGCCGGATTACGGCAAGGCGGTCGACATTCTGACGCAAGCGGCGATTAAGGAAATGATCATTCCGTCGATGCTGCCGGTGCTCGCGCCAATCGCGCTCTTCTTCGTGATCTGGGCCATTGCCGGCCCAAGCCAAGGTCTGGCTTCGCTGGGCGCGCTGCTCGTCGGTGTCATCGTGACGGGGCTTTTCGTGGCCATCTCGATGACGTCGGGCGGCGGCGCTTGGGACAATGCCAAGAAGCTGATCGAAGAAGGCAATTACGGTGGCAAGGGCTCTGACGCCCACAAAGCCGCCGTCACGGGCGACACTGTCGGCGATCCCTACAAGGATACGGCGGGTCCAGCCGTGAACCCGATGATCAAGATCACCAACATCGTCGCGCTGCTACTGCTCGCGGTGCTGGCGCACTGGAACGGCTGATCAGCGATAAGCTGAAAAGCAAACGCCCCGGCAGCGATGCCGGGGCGTTTTTCTTTGTCTCTCGCTCGTAAAATTTATTGGTTCGGGCGCCCGCCGCGCTCTTCGAGCTGGATCGGGGGCGTGCGGCCGACGTTGCCGAGCAATTGCTCGAGAACCCCCAGCTCGCGTCCGCGTGTCGGTGTTTCGTGATCGTCGTAGGCGACCAGGCGGCCACGCTCGAGGCCGTACTTCTCGACGCCGGCGACGGTGTCGCCATCAAATCGTATGACCATCACGCGCCGTTCGGTGATGCGCGGCGTGTAGAACGCGACGCTCTCTTGCACGGAGCTAAGGTAATACCACGCCGTCTGGTCGAAGACCGCGGTGGTCGATGGCGAACCGAAGCGCTGCACGACCGTGTCGCGCGTATCAACGCCGACTTGCGGGTCGGGAATTTCCTGGTTGTTGCGATCAGGCAAAAAGCCGTTGTACTGGTGCGTCGGCGCGCACGCCGAAGTCGCCGCAGCCGCAGCAACGAGAGCCATCGCCGAAAGACGCAAGAGTCCGCGCTTCATCCGTCACCCTTCTGGGCATCATGCCCACTTGGGAAACGGGGTACGGCGTGCCGGGCGGACGGGCAAGAGGGGAGCACAGGGCAAGACATGCCGATCTGGCCTTTTCACCGGTCGCGTGCAGACGAGGACGCCGAGGCGCTGCTTTTGGCGGTTAGCCAGGCAAGCCGGCGACCAGAGTTCTTTGGCGACGGCCGGATTCCGGACACCATGGAGGGCCGTTTTGAGCTGATGGCGCTGAATGGCGTTTTGGCCATATTGCGCCTGCAGCCGGAAGCGGAAGCCCGCCCCTTAGCGCAGGCCTTCACTGACAAGCTCTTCAGCCTGATCGACGCAGGACTGCGCGAGGCTGGCGCCAGCGATACGGCTGTCCCCAAACGGATGCATAAGCTGGCTGGCGATTTTTACCGGCGTCTCGATGCGTATGGCGCCGCAGTGGCGGATCCGCCGGGACTCGAAGCGGCCCTCGCCCGCAATGTATGGCGTCTGGAGTCACACACGTTCGCCGCTCAACTCGCGCGGTACGTCTCAAAGTCGGCGCGCGTGCAGGCCGATGCTCCGATTTCGGCCATGTTTACAATGGAGGGCTGGCCTGCGCTTTGAGCAGGGCGGTTTGGCTTTCCGCTGGGGCGGGACTATGGTCCGCCCGCTCCGCCAGGGTCGGCAGGAAGATCAGGACAAACACGCTACATGACGGACGGTGTCGTTCTTTCCATTGACGGGATGGGCGGCGATCACGCGCCAGACATCGTTGTCGAAGGCGTGGATATTTTCGCGCGCTCGCATCCCGATGTTCGCTTCATGGTTCACGGCGACGCTTCGCGTCTTGCCGCGCTCATGGACAAGCATCCGTCCGCGAAGGGCGCATCTGAGATCGTGCCTGCCGAAAAGATGATCGGCATGGACGTGAAGGCCAGCCAGGCGCTTCGTCAGGGCAAGGGCTCAAGCCTTTGGAACGCGGTGCAGGCGGTTGAGACCGGCGCCGCCCACGCTGTCGTCTCTGCGGGCAATACTGGCGCCTACATGGCGATTGCGATGTTCCGGTTGCGGACGATGCAGGGCGTACATCGTCCCGCGCTCGCCACACGTTGGCCGACGATGAAGGGCGGCTACACGGTCATGCTCGACGTTGGCGCCAATGTCGAAGCTGACGCTGAGCAGCTCGTTGAATTTGCGATTATGGGCGAAGCGTTCTCGCGCGCGGTTTCTGGTGAGGCGCGGCCGAAAGTTGGTTTGCTCAATGTTGGCTCGGAAGACCAGAAGGGTCACGAGGAAATTCGCAATGCCGCGAAGCTCATTCGCGAAGCCGGCGTCGATCTCAATTTTCACGGCTTTGTCGAAGGTGATGACATCGCAAAGGGAACGGTCGATGTCGTCGTGACGGACGGTTTTACCGGGAATATCGCGTTGAAAACCGGCGAAGGAACGGCGCGGCTGGTGGGACAGCTGTTGCGAGAATCGTTGACCAGCGGACCTCTGGCGCAGCTGGGCGCGTTGATCGCCTATCCGGCACTGAGGAAGCTTCGCAAGCGCATGGACCCTGGCACCTTTAACGGCGCACTGTTCTTGGGCCTCAATGGCCTTGTGGTGAAAAGCCACGGCAGCGCCAACGCGGTCGGATACGCCGCTGCGATCGGCGTCGCCGAGAAACTCGCGCGCAGTCATTATCGCGAAGAGATTGTGTCCAATATCGCGCGGCTTGCAAACGCTAACGCCGCCGCGGCCGCTTCTGCGGGGACTGCGAGCTAATGGCTCTACGCTCAGTTCTAACGGGCGTCGGATCATATCTGCCGCAACGCATTCTAACCAACGCCGAACTCGCAAAGCGCGTCGATACCACGGACGAATGGATCGTTGAGCGCACCGGAATTCGCGAACGGCATATCGCTGCCGATGGGGAGCGCACGTCCGATCTTGCATGCAGCGCCAGCGTGAACGCGCTTAAGGCCGCCGGCCGTGATGCGAAAGACATCGATCTTATCATCGTAGCGACAACGACGCCGGATCTGACCTTCCCAGCGACCGCCGCGCGCGTGCAGGCCGAGCTCGGCGTCACCAACGGCGCGGCATTCGATCTTCAAGCTGTGTGCTCCGGCTTCATCTTTGCTTTGGCCACGGCCGACAATTTCCTGGCGCGCGGTCAGGCCAAAGCAGCGCTCGTGATCGGCGCGGAGACATTCTCGCGGATTATGGACTGGGAAGACCGCGGCACGTGTGTGCTGTTCGGTGATGGCGCGGGCGCGGTCGTTCTCGAAGCGCGCGAAGAGGCGGGTGATCGCGGTGTGATCTCCACTTTTCTGCGCACTGATGGGCGCATGCACGATCTGCTTTACGTCGATGGTGGTCCGTCGCAGACGCAGTCGGTTGGCAAAGTTCGCATGGTCGGAAACGCGGTTTTCCGGCAGGCGGTGGAGCACATCTCCGGAGCGATGGTCGAAGCGTGCGCGCGCGCGGGCGTCGGCTTGGATGATGTGGATTGGTTCGTGCCGCACCAGGCCAACCAGCGCATCCTCGATGGCGTCGCCCGAAAATTGGGTATCGATGTGGACAAAGTGGTCTCTACGGTCGCTCTGCACGGCAATACGTCAGCGGCGTCAGTTCCACTGGCGCTCGACGTCGCCTCGCGCGACGGCCGCATCAAAAAGGGCGATCTCGTGTTGATGGAGGCCCTCGGCGGCGGTCTCACCTGGGGCGCGGCGCTGGTTCGAATGTGAACGGTCCCGCAACAATTGACCTAACCCTCGGGTC
Organism: Caulobacteraceae bacterium; assembly: GCA_031431115.1. Taxonomy (GTDB): domain Bacteria; phylum Pseudomonadota; class Alphaproteobacteria; order Caulobacterales; family Aquidulcibacteraceae; genus Vitreimonas. The sequence continues at coordinate 1,747 of JANPCV010000063.1, read as the reverse complement.
CGACTAGCTTTTCCGGGCGCATAGGGTGTGCGCGCGGAGGGGGCTCCGGTGACAGGCAAGACCGTTACACGCGCCGATCTCGTCGAAGCATTGGCGAAACGTGCAAACATGCAGCGTGCCGACGCGAACCGTCTGCTCACGCGCATGCTCGAAATGATGCAAGACTCGATGGTCGATGGCGAAACGGTGAAGCTCTCGCGCTTTGGGAACTTCAACGTGCGCGCCAAGCGGCAACGCGTGGGACGCAATCCTAAGACCGGAGAAGAGGTGCCGATCACGCCGCGGCGTGTGGTAACGTTCCGGCCATCGCAAATGCTGCGTGAGTTTGTGGAAAAAGGCGGACGCGGACGCGCGAAGACCTGATCGCGCACCAGCGCTTGATCTTTTATGCGTGACGCTATGTTGTACTCACCGACACTTACGCTCGGAGGGTGGGATGAACTTCAAAACATTGATCGGCGCGATGGCGCTCATGGCGCTTGGCGCGTGTGCGACGCTCACCGGCGGTGACGAAGGCGCGCCCGCGCCTGAGTTCAATGCTGCAGCGTGTGTCGACAAAGATTTCGTCATCTATTTCGACGAGGGCTCAAACGATCTCACTGACGAGGCGCGTCGCATCATCGATCTGCAAGCCCGTGATATTCGTGGCTGCACCATCCAAGGCGTACGCATCATTGGTCTGTCGGATCAGGAAGAGGGCAACCAAGAATCTGCGCGTGCGCTTTCTGTACGTCGTGCGGAAGTTTTGGCGGATTATCTTGCTGGCCGGGCTGGCTGGCCGCGCTCGCGCTTCGAGCTGCTTGCTACCGGTGCTCGTGGCGCGGTGACTGCAGAAGGGCTGGACGTTCCAGTGCGCAACCGCGCGCGGATCACCGTGACATCGACCGCGCCGTAAGCAACTCACCGGGGGCGCTCAGCGCCTACGTGGAACGTTCGCAACGCGGGGCTCATGCGGGGCGGCCTTAGGCCCGCGAGATTGACGAAATGCTCGGTTGGGAAACCGGCAAGAGCGCTCGCATTCGCCGTGTCTATATCAGCCGCAAGGCTGTCGTCATTTCGGCGATTGAGCGGATGCGCAAGCGGATTGACGACTAGCTGGCGGGCGGTGTCTCACCGAGTTGGTTAGGCTTGCCCGCCAAAAGCTTGAAGAATTCACCCAGGAAGGCAAAGACCAGCAGGGCGCCAAACAGGACGAGAACAGCGAGCAACCAAGCGAACCCGCTATTGATTACGAGCAATATGACGGTTTCGGGAAAGTAGTCGGACTCAAGGTCGCTTATATCAACCCAGATGGGGCGTCTTCCGGCCTTCCCAGAGTTGGAGAACACCTCAACGTCGCTCAGCGGAACGCCCCACTCGAACTGAGACCAAAGCTGAACCTCTACGGATTCTCCGGGCACTATTGTACCAACCGTAATCGGACCGTCTTCTACGAAATCTTCGGGAGCTTTGGCTTGCGAGATAACTCTTGCGTAGTCGAAATTGGAAGCAACAACGCGCACATTTTCAGCAGGCGCTCGCCCGCGATTCTCAATCCGAACTCGGACAAGACGAAAATCCTCTGCGGCCACAGCATCGGTGAATCGTGCAGTGAGTTGACGGCATGTGACGTGACCCCCGCAAACTCCTCCATCTGAAGCTAGAGTCCGGCCCACTCAGGGAGCCGGAAATGAAGCGGAAGCGGTTCAGCGAAGAACAGATCATCGCGATCTTGAAGGAGCACGAGGCTGGGGTGGCGGTGGCGGAC
>JANPCV010000062.1:0-3753 GCA_031431115.1 Caulobacteraceae bacterium | reverse complement strand
TGCTGCGCAAAGCGGCGGCGCGAACCAACAACCGGCTCCGGCGCGCGCTCAGGCACGCGTTGTCCTGCTTTACCCCACGAGAGTGCGCCAACTTCTTCGCTCATGCCGGCTACGCTTCAAACTGAACGGAATCGGCTCTAGTTCGCGGCCTCGGCGATTCTAGACTATTTTGCGCGACCTCGCCTGGGCGCATCCCCGAGTGGTCGTTGCCCATTGCACCGATTGATCACATCGCGCTACCGCTTGAGTGGGCCCCAGCAGCGTCAGTGGTTGCGGCATGGCCAGCATTCAAAGGCATCATCTCCGACCACAGCGGGTTGATCGTAGAGGTCGATGGAGTGGGGCAGCGTTAGCGTTACGCCTTCTTCGCAGCTTTCTTGGCTGGCGCCTTTTTAGCGGCAGTCTTTTTCGCGGCTGGTTTTGTGACTGTCTTCTTCACCGGAGCCGCTTTCTTTGGTGCGGCAGCCTTCTTCGCGGGCGCTTTCTTTTTCTTCTTGCCGCCGCCAGCTTCCAAGCGCGCCGCTAACAGTGAGAGCGCTTCGTCCGCCTCGATGTCTTCCGGCTTTTTATCCTTCGGCACGTTGGCGTTGACTTCGCCGTCGGTGATGTAGGGGCCGTAGCGGCCGTTGAGGACGCGGACGGGTTTGCCGGTCACCGGGCTTTCGCCGAGTTCTTTGATCGGCGCAGGCGCCGCGCGACCGAAACGCCCTTTGGCGCCGCCGGCTTTCTTTTCTTCGATGAGCGCGACGGCGCGGTTCATTTGAATTTCGTGCACGTCGTCTTCGCCGGGCAGGTTCACGTAGAGGCTGCCCATTTTGATGTACGGGCCGAAGCGGCCGATGTTTGCGGTGATCAGTTCGTGCTCACTGGGGTGTATGCCGACTTCGCGTGGCAGTGAGAGCAGCTTGATCGCTGTTTCGAGTTCGACGTCGGCAGGCGCTTTGCCTTTCGGCACGCTCGCGCGCTTGGGCTTGTCCGGATCGTGCGGATTTGGCGTTTCGAAATACGCGCCGAAACGGCCGCTTTTCAGGAGGATTGGTCCGTTCGGGCCTTCGCCAACCAGCAATCCATCCGACGGAATTGCGCTTTGCGCGTCGTCACCACCAGCGAGCGGCCGCGTGAATTTGCACGGCGCTTCGCCATTATAGTTCGAGCAGCCAACGAAGGCGCCGTACTTGCCGAGGCGCAGTGAGAGCTGGCCGATATTGCAGAGCGGGCAGAGGCGCGCATCTTTGCCGTCATCGCGCGGCGGGAAGATGTGCGAGCCCAGCACTTCGTTCAACGTGTCGAGAACTTGCGTGATGCGGAGATCGCCGATCTCGGCGATGGCGCCGTTAAAATCTTTCCAGAAGTCGCGCATCAGCTTCTTCCAGGAGAGTTCGCCGGCCGACACTTGGTCGAGCTGGCCTTCAAGGTCAGCGGTGAAATCGTATTCGACGTACTTGCCGAAGAAGTTTTCGAGGAAGGCGATGACAAGACGGCCGCGGTCATCCGGAAAGAACCGGTTCTTGTCCATCTTCACGTAATTGCGTTCGCGCAGCTTATCGAGGATCGCCGCATACGTGGACGGCCGGCCGATACCGAGCTCTTCGAGCTTCTTGACGAGGCTCGCTTCCGAATAACGCGGTGGCGGTTCGGTGAAGTGCTGGTCGGCTTTTACGTCCTCGACCTTGACGGTCTCGCCTTGCTTCAGTTGCGGCAGGCGACGGTTTTCTTCGTCTTCCTCATCGTCACGGCCTTCTTGGTAGAGCTTCAAGAAGCCGTCGAAGAGAATGACTTGGCCAGTCGCGCGGAGTTCGACCTTGCCGGTCGGCTCGGTGAAATCGACGCTGGTGCGTTCGATCGACGCCGCTTCCATTTGCGATGCGACGGCGCGCTTCCAGACGAGGTCGTAGAGCTTCGCCTGGTCGCCATCGAGATGCAGCTGTTGCGGCGTGTTGGTCGGATCAGTCGGCCGGATCGCTTCGTGCGCTTCCTGGGCGTTCTTGATCTTCGACACGTATTTGCGCGGTTCGGAGGGGACGTATTGGTTGCCGAACTGGCTGCCGATGGCCGTGCGCAGCTCACGCATCGCGCCTTCGTCCATGCTAACGCCGTCAGTACGCATGTAGGTGATGTGGCCAGCTTCGTAGAGGCGCTGCGCGGTTTGCATTGTGCGCGAGGCGTTGAAACCGAGCTTGCGCGCGGCTTCTTGCTGCAACGTCGAAGTCGTGAACGGCGGCGGCGGATTGCGCTTTGTTGGCTTGGCTTCAACGGCGCTGACCGTGAACTTGCCGCTCTTCACTGCGTCACGCGCGGCGAAGGCTGTTGCTTCGTTCTCGATGTCGAGACGCTTCAGCTTCTTGCCTTGGAACGCCGCGAGGCGGGCCGTGAAGCTCTCGTTGCGCAAGCTCTGGAGCGTCGCATCGACGGACCAATATTCTTGCGCCTTGAACTTCTCGATCTCAACTTCGCGGTCGACGATGATGCGCAGCGCCACCGATTGCACGCGGCCGGCCGAGCGTGAGCCCGGGAGCTTGCGCCACAGCACTGGCGAAAGCGTGAAGCCGACAAGGTAATCGAGCGCGCGGCGCGCCAGGTACGCGTCGACCAATTCCATGTCGATATCGCGTGGCGCGGCCATGGCGGCCAGAACCGCCGGCTTGGTGATGGCGTTAAAGGTGACGCGTTTGACGGTCTTGCCCTTCAGCGCCTTCCTTTGATTTAGGGCCTCGAGCACGTGCCAGGAAATGGCCTCACCTTCGCGATCAGGGTCGGTTGCGAGGATGAGGTGGTCGGCATTTTTCATCGCGTCAGCGATGGCTTTGACGTGCTTGGAGGACTTGGCGTCGATCTCCCAAGCCATGGAGAAATCGTCGTCCGGCTTTACCGAGCCGTCCTTGGCCGGCAGGTCGCGGATGTGCCCGTACGAGGCCAGGACATGGTAATCCGAACCCAAATACTTGTTGATTGTCTTGGCCTTAGCCGGGGACTCAACGACGACGACATTCATTATGGAGGGGGGCTTTCGCGGAAAAACGGGGCGGAAACTGGGGGCCGGGGCGGACCCTGTCAACGCGCCCAGATGGGCTCGGTGCAAAGCTTATGCGAGCCCCAGCCTAATTTTCCTTTGCTGATCCGTGCGTTAGGGACCTGTTTGGAAATCTCGCGACCCCCAACCAAAGCGTGTTATATACATCCTAAAGTTGTATAGGTTGAGCATGGCGGACGATGGCGGCGCTCCTGAACGGGGTGAGGTAGCTGACTATGTGGCCGAAATGGCCGGGCAGTTGGCGGTGATGGCGCAGCGGGCGGGTTTTGCCAGCACGGCCGCAATTCTGATCCGCGCGCAATTTTCGGCGCTGGCCGATATTCGAGGGTTTCAGTTCGAGAAGGAGGCGCCGGATGACGCGGCGTAGCCGCCAGGGAGCGATGCGGCGCGGCCATCCAGTTCCAGCTCCGTCAACGCTGCGGCTACGGCGCCGGCCGGCGCTTCAACCAGCCGCGCGAGATCGTTGACATGGATCGGCGTCGGCGAAAGCAACGCGGCGATTTTCTTCGGCAGGCCGGCGGGCGGCGGCGATGCGTCGATGTCCGCAAAGAGCGGCCCGGCCGACAGTGGACGTAAGGGCGGTGCGCCCTCGCCGAGCGCGGCGATAACGTCGTTTGCGTCTTCGATCAGAGTTGCGCCCTGTTTGATTAGCGCGTTCGAGCCGCGCGCGCGTGGGTCGAGCGGCGAGCCGGGCGCCGCCATCACATCGCGCCCTTGGTCAG
>JANPCV010000061.1:0-2276 GCA_031431115.1 Caulobacteraceae bacterium | reverse complement strand
CCTCGCCCACGATCAGCTCGTGCTCAGCCAGTACGAGGTTGAAGACATCCGCACAAAGACCGCGCGTGGCGACTGCGCTGACCAATACGTTTGTATCCAGCGCGACTCTCACGACACGTCGCGAAATACGTCCTCATCGGTCAAGTACCCGCGCGCTTCCGCCAACGGCATGATGCGGCGCCGCAAATCCTGGAACTGCGCGAGAGCCAACTGGCGCCTCACGGCGTCGCGGACGACCGCACTGCGAGTTCGGCCGGTGCGTTTGGCTACTTGCGCCAATTGTCGGTCCAACTTGGCGTCCAGGCGAATGGTGAGTGCTGATGTCTTCATGTCATGCATTGTAATACATTAGGCCGGCGCCGTCCAACAACAAGCTGCAGCGCACCCGCGGCGGTAGATTCGGAGAGCAATGATGGGCCAAGCCGGAAAGATAAAGTGCCTTCGTTGTGTGGCATCCTTGCCGCGCGTCGCTGAGCTTGGGCGTTATGCGAACAACGAGCCTCACGATCCTCGAATCCGCGGCGGCAACCGAAGCCGCGCCGCGCCGGACGGTGGCGGAAACGCTGGCCCTCGTGAGAGCGCTCGGTGTGCGCACGCCCGCGGAGGCTACGGCGATGATTCGCGCGGATCGCGACGGTCATCATCGATGATGCGCATATCAACATTCTGGAGGCTGGCATGGCGCTGCAGATTGCGAATCCCGTCGTCGTAGCCAAGGTCGAGAGGCTCGCCAGGGCCACAGGCTTGACCAAGACGGCGGTCGTCGAACGAGCCATCGATCTGCTCGCCAGAGAAATGCAGGGCGCTTCCGTCCGAGGTCGAAATGGCGCGCGGATGGCCGCGCTACTGGCTCAACTCGACCGCGTGCCCGAGCGCACTGATGCCGTCGATCCGCTGGAGTGGGACGGGAAGGGCTTGCCGAAATGATCGTCGTGTGCGCTGCTGCCAGACCCGCTGCAGGGTGCCGTCGGCGCGCACCGCCACGGATGACCTTTCCGCCTTCAGAAGGGTACCAACCCTTGTCTGGAGCAAACGCTCAAAGTTCATGCCAGGGCACGACTCGCACACCGCTGCGAACGGCAGCTTCGTTGCCGCCATACACCAGCTGCTTTTCGATTCTCGTGTTGGCGTTCTTGTCCGCTAACAGTTTCTCCAGCGCCTGCATGGCGTGAAACGAATCGCTGGCGATGGTTTCGCCCGACTTGGCCTCCACCATCACTATTCGGTCTGTCTGGGGTTCGATGAAATCCACCTCGATCCCGCGCGACTCCCTGAAGTGGAACCACTGCGGCGTTTCGCCGCGATGGACCTTCTGTTTGTAGAGTTCCGAAAACACCCAGGTTTCGAATACCGCGCCGCGCAAGGGGTGGTGCCGCAACTGCGCGGGCTCCTGGATGCCGAGCGGATGGCAGACCAGGCCGGTGTCGAAGAAATGCAGCTTCGGTGCCTTGACGATCTGCTTCCTGAGATTGCGATGCCAGGCCGGCAAACGGCAGCACAGGAAGCTCGATTCCAGCACCGACAACCAGGCATTCGCCGTGTTGTGTGAAATGCCGGCATCGGCGCCCAACGCCGACAGGTTCAGTTCCTGCGCGGTGTGTGCGGCGCACAGCCGCAGAAACGTGGTGAAGCGCCCGAGGTCGCCCACATTGAGGATCTGGCGGACGTCGCGCTGCACGTAGGTCGCGACGTAGTCGGCCAGCCACTGGTGCGCGGGAATGCTGCGATCGTAGATGCGCGGGTAGCCGCCGCTCCACAGCAGTTCGAACAGGTCCTTGGGTGCGTTCGAGAAGCTGGCGAGCTCTGCGCGACTGAACGGCAACAGATGGAGGATTCCGGCACGGCCGGCCAGCGACTGCGAGACGGCCTGCGAAATCGCGAGGTTCTGGGAGCCCGTCAGGATGAATCGACCCGGGGTGGGATCGCGATCCGCGTCGTCCTGCAGGTAGCTCAGCAGGTCAGGCGCAAGCTGGACCTCATCGATGATCGCGCCGCCGCGATGCTGCGAGAGGAAGCCGCGCGGATCCGAGCGCGCAAAATCGCGAGTGTCGAGGGGTTCCAGCGTCACATAGGTCTTGTCGGGGAAAGCGGCCTGGGTGAGCGTCGTTTTCCCGGATTGGCGCGGGTCGTCCAGCAGCACGATCGGGTAGTAGCTGGCAGTAATCGCCAGCTTTTCAATAGGATACGTGGGTGCACGGGGGTCACTCGAGCGCGATGCATCGATTGTCAATCGCGATTACGATTTATGCGAGCGGTCGCGGCGCGCTCGCAGGGCG
>JANPCV010000060.1:0-1840 GCA_031431115.1 Caulobacteraceae bacterium | reverse complement strand
TCGCGTCCCACACCATGCGTTCGTCGGTGCAATCGACGTACGCCGTTTCATTGGGAAGCCGCGTCTGGTCGAGCAACCTGAGCGAGGTGCCGGTCCATTCAATTGTTTGCAGCGACGTTGGAATGGTAAGCCTCCGATGATGCGTTTGTTGCGCAGAATTCGTGCGACGCCTTAAGCTCGGCTGCCGCGCAGCAACTGTCGGGCCGCATCGCTTAGCTTCTGATGTGCCAGTTCACACGCGTAGTCGATACCGATCGTTTTCTGGTATGCCGCGATGCGCCGTTCGAGGCTGCGTGTCGAATCGGCCATCGCCAGGAATGGCAGGTGCAGGCGTTCCCACAGGCTCATGGTGTGCGCGAACGTTACAGTATCGCCCGGGCGCTGGCCGGCCGGCAGTTCAGTCATGGATAGCACAAGAGTGTGCGGCGGCAGGCGGGGAATGAGCCGGTCGATCGGCATTTCGTCCGCCGGCGGCAGCGCCACCTCGGCATTGGGAACGATCACCACCGCGCGCCCGCCGCCGGCCATGGGGTACACGGCAGCCAGGAACGTTTCGGCGTAGAGTCGCTGCCTGGTTGCGATCGCCCGGAATTGTCGCGCCGGTTCGATGCTGCCCCAGCCGGCGATGAGCAACTGACCGTGCGGATAATTTTGAGCGACGGCCGCGGCATCAATCGTGTCATGGGCCGAAGCGGCGATCAGGTCGAGCCTGATGGTTCCTTCGCCGCAGCGTTGCCGTCGCTGGCGGCGCGATTCCTGCAGGGGCATGTAAAGCCGCGCAACGGTGTCCCAATCGAACTGCTGCAGCGCGAGGGCCTCGGCCTGCACCAGCGTCGCTTCGGCGGCGAGGTAATCCAGGGCCATCAGTTCCTGCTGGCCGCGCAGGCAAAGCGATTGTAGTTGTTCGGCGGGGGTCATTTGACTTGAAGTTCCGAAGCCAGATCGATCCCGGTTTCGTCGGTGATCAGCTTCACCAGCGCCGCGCCGTCGGCGGGGCGTGACGCCTTGATCGCGGCAAGGGTCTTGCCCAGCCCGTTGGGCGGCAGGCGGGAAAGCCAGGTGTGGCAGACCCCGGTGGCTCGTCTTCGGTAAGCATCAAGGTAGGCCTGTTTGTATCGATCGCGCAGTTGGTCGGCAGGCGTGGGATTAAGCAGATCAACGGTGGACGAGCGGATCGGGTTGCGCGGGTCGTCGGTCATCATGCGGGTGAGATAGCTGGATTCCTGCATTTCGTTGACCATCGCCAGGTATTTTGCCGACAGCACCGCCGTCACACCGATGGCCAGCCATTCCTGGTCGCGTTTGAGTTCGAGCGGCTTGAACACGTTCTGGCCGATGAACGCCACAAACCCCATCTGCACCGCGTACTCGCTCTGGATCGCCAGTTCATAGCCCATGCGCTGTTCGGTCTGCGCCACGGCATCGTGCAGGGTACGCCTGCGGGTGGCCATGTCGTGCGCGGGGTCGTAGAGCGCGGGCAGCAGCGTGTCATCCATCTCGGTGGTGAGCGTCATATCCACGCGCAGGTTGATGGCCACTTTGTCGGCCGACCGGTTGAGATAGAAAAGCGGATTTTCCCAGCCGCTTTTGATCAACTGCCGCACGGTAGGTTCGGTGCTGACCATGTAATAAACCGGCGGATCGAACGCCGCCGCCTGGCGCAAGAGGGGGAGCAGGTTTTCGTCGAGCATTTTCTTCGGGCCGGCAGTATCGGGAAGGCCCAGGTCGGCGGCGATGCGCTCGGCGATGATATCGCGCTGTTCCGAAAGCTTTTCGAGCAGGGTTGATGGCATGGTGGTCGGGAGTGTTGCGGGCTTGGCATCAGCCAGCGCCTGGCGCA
>JANPCV010000059.1:0-14684 GCA_031431115.1 Caulobacteraceae bacterium | reverse complement strand
GCAAATCGCGCGCTGCGCGCCGCCTTCGACAGGCTCAGGCTGATGCTTAATTGCGTTGGTCCGCGACACCGTGAGCTTGTCGAAGGGCGCCGCTTGCGGGGTCGTTCACACAACGAAACGCGGCGGCGCTCTTGTCCAGCGCCGCCGCCCCTGCATGCGTCCCCTTAAGCGTTTCCGCTCACCGGCGCACGATCTTCACCTCGTAGCCGCCGGTCGTGTTTGAGAGACCGGTGACCTGAATGAGGTAGTCGCCAGCGGTTTCCGGACGGAAGCGCAGGCGCGCGTCCATGCCATCGCCGCTGTCATCGTCCGAAGCGACACGGCGGCCGCCGTCACGGACCAAAGCTGCGTCCGCTGACGCTTCTTCCATGCCGGCGCCTTCTTGAATCACCGCGAGGAACGGATCAGCCAGCGGCGTTTCGCCGTGACCGCTGACGTCGATCTGATAGGTGACGCCAGCTTCGAGCGTGACGCGGAAGACGTCGACATCGGAAGGGATTTCGATGCTGCTGATGCGGCTGTCGTCGGTCGCGTCGAGGTATTCGTCGGTGTAGGCGTGGCCTGGAACGTCGGTATCGATCGCGCGCAGCGTGTAACGGCCGGTGCTTTGGCCGTCGAACGACGAGACCGCAGCGAAGTACGTGCCGCCCGTCGGTGAGGCGAAGCTGAGATACGAGTTGAACCCGCGCCCGCCATCGTCATCCGCGGCGACTTGCGTGCCGGTGGAATCATAGAGCGTCAGCATCGGATCGGCGAGCGCGCCTTCATCAAGGCCGTCGAGATTGAAGCGATAGGGGCGGCCTTCGACCAACTCGATCGCAAACCAATCTACATCGCCGGCCGCGCCAATGAAGCTGGTGCGCGGATCGCCGTTCGGCAGCAACGCTTCGGCAGTGTCGTAGCTGTTGCCGATTTCGCCGCCGACCAAGTTGAGCGCGTAACGGCCGGTTGCGTCTTCGGTGAAGCCGCGCGCTTCGACGTAATATGTGCCGGCGGCAGGCGCTTGGAATTCGAGCCAAGCGTTAAGGCCGTCACCGCCATCGTCGTCACGCGCTAGTTCGACGCCGTCTGAACCGTAAAGGGCCAGGAACGGGTCGCCGATGCTATCGGGCGTGCCGGTTGCTTGCATGCCGATGCGGACGCCTTGGCCTTCGACCAGTTCCAGGCGGTACCAGTCACGATCACCGGCGGGGGCAAGAACGCCCTCGCGATAATCGCCTTCTGCGCTGAGGCTTGCGTCGGTGCTTGTGTCAGCGGGCACGTCGCCAGCGCGCGCGGCGAGCGTGTAGCCGCCGGTGGCGTCTCCGGTGAACGAGCTGGCTTCGACGTAGTAATTGCCGGTCGTTGGCGCGGTGAACTCGAGATACGAGTTGAGGCCATCACCGCCGTCATCATCGACCGCGAGCTCTGCACCGCTTGCATCGCGCAGGCGGATCAACGGGTCGCCGATTGGGCTTTCGCCGCTTGCGTCGAGCGCGAAGCGATACGACTGACCTTCGGTCAGGCGGATGCGATACCAATCGCTATCGCTCGGGAAGTCGAGCGAGCCTTCGATGGTGCGGCCCGCCGTGATGCGCCCGCCAGTCGAGGTCGAGTTGCCGACGCTATCGCGCGGCAGGCGCTCGGCTGCGATGTTGAGGGCGTAGCGGCCTGTATAAGCGTCGGCGTAGCCGCGCGCTTCGATGAAGACATCGCCGTTTGCCGCCGGGATGAATTCGAGCGCCGAGTTCAGCGAGCCTTCGCCGTCATCGTTGGAGGCGAGTTCAGTGCCTTCGCGATCAACGACGCGGAGAGCTGGATCGCCGAGGCCACCTTCGCCGGATGCGCCGTCGAGGGTGATGCGATAGCGGTTTCCGGTGCGTGCGGCGAAGCGATACCAATCGATATCGCCTTCATATTCGATGTTGCCGTTCGCGGTGCGGCCGGCCGCAGCGCGTGCGCGGGTGCTGACGTCGCCGCCTGCATCATCCGGCGGCACAACGTCAGAGGAAACGCCGAGGCGATAGGCGCCGGTCGCTTCGCTGCTGAACGCGCGCGCTTCAACGTAAACGACGCCGCTGGTCTGCGGTGCGTAACGCAAAGCTGAGTTCAGTGAGCCGTTGGCGTCGTCGTTGAATGCGAGTTGGTTGCCCTGCTCATCGTAGATGGCGAGCATCGGATCGACGGCCTCGCCCGCGGCATTCGGAATGCCGGCGAGCGCGATATTGTAGCGGCGGCCGGTTTCGACTTGCAGACGATACCAATCGGTATCGCCGGCAGGGGATACCTCGCCATCGGCGTCACCGGTGAGCGTTGCCGTTGTGGTTGCGTCGCCCGGTTGGTCGGCGGTTTGCGCGGAGGCTGCCGGAGCCAAGCCGAACGCCATCAGCGCAGCCGCAGCCGCGCTAAACCAAAGTTTCCCTCGCATGTGTCTGTACTCCCCTCAAAATCGCGTACGGATATGATTAACGATCCGTCATGTCAGACGCAAAGCGGAATTCGGGCGGAATTCAGCCTTTTCGTGCATCGCCGCAGAGCGATGGATGCGTTTGGCATAGCTGGCAACGCGCCGGGAGGCGAGGAAAACGGGGTTGCTAGACCTTGATGTCTACGTTGTGGGCCGCCGCCGTTGCGGGAGGTCCAGCCGAGACCAGCACCATCGCCGCGCGCAATGTGCGGTCGCCCAGTACGTAGCCGTGCTGCATGACTTCCTGCACGGAGCCTGCGGGCTGATCGCCCGGCGCTTGTGCGACGGCCTGGTGGAATTTGGGATCGAACGGCTCGCCCCTGGCGCCAACGCGCTTTAGACCGTGGCGTGCGAACGCTTCGACGAGCACCCGCTCTGTCAGCTCTAAGCCTGTGATCAGATTGGCGATTGCATCGTCTGCGCTATCGCGGGGCGCGGTTTGCAATGCGCGGTGGAGCGTGTCGGCGATGGGCAGCAGATCCGCGGCAAACCGGTCGATCGCATAGACGCGAGCTTCCGCCGCCTGGCGCTCGGCGCGGCGGCGGGTGTTCTCGGCATCGGCCAAAGCGCGGAGCATGTCGTCACGCGCCTTCGCCACTTCGGCTTGAAGGGCTTCGATATCGACCGGCGCGGCTTCGGTGGTCGCTTCAGGTGGCGTTTCCAGTTGTGGGTTCGCTTCGTCGGTCATTCCATCCTCATCGTTCACCGCGTCCGTCGAGCACCCGGCCGACAACACGCGCCGTATAATCCACCACGGGAATTACCCGCGCATAGTTCAGCCGGGTAGGGCCGATCACGCCCAAAGCTCCGACGACCTTCCGTTCCGCGTTCATATAGGGGGCGACGATCAGACTCGACCCCGAGAGCGAAAATAGTGGGTTTTCCGAGCCGATGTAGACACGCACTGCATCGCCAGCTTTAGCCAAATCGAGCACTTGGATGAGTTCGCGGGTCTTTTCCAGGTCATCAAACAGCTTTCGCGCCCGTTCGAGATCGGCAACTGCTTGCTGATCCTGGAGCAAGTTCCCGCGTCCGCGCACGATCAGCGAGCGCCCCAACGTCGGATCCTCGCCGGACCACTCAACCAGACCTTTTTCCACCAGACCCGCCGCGGCCTTATCCAAAGCAGCGCGATCGTGGGTCAGAGCTTCGCTGGCGGCGGCGCGCGCGTCGGCCAGGGTGCGGCCTTTGAACCGCGCATTGAGATAGTTCGCAGCTTCGCTGAGCGCCCCCGACGGCAAATCCGCCGGGACGTTGATGATGCGGTTCTCGACCTGGTTGTCTTCGAACACCAAAACCAGAAGCGCTTGCCCTGGCCCGATGCCGACGATCTCGGCGTGCCGCACCGGCGCATCGCGCTCCGGCGTCACCACCAGTCCCGCACCGCCCGCGAGGCCCGAGAGCAAATCAGAGGCGGCGCCCATCACGTCTTGCGGGTTCGATCCAGCTGCGGCGATGCGCGCGTCGATTTCGCGCTTCTCGTCCGGCGGCACATCGCCGAGTTGCAGCAAGCTATCAACGAAGAAGCGCAGACCCTGTTGCGTTGGCAGCCGCCCCGCCATCGCGTGTGGCGCTTCGAGAAGCCCGAGGCCCGCCAGATCGGCCATGGTGTTGCGGATCGAGGCGGCCGAGAGCCCGACACCCCTGAGCTTTGAGAGTGTGCGTGAGCCGACCGGCTCGCCCGTCGTCAGATACGACTCGACGATCTCGCGAAAAATCTCGCGCGCCCGTGCGTCGAGCGAAGTGAGGTCGGAGGAGGGTGGCAGCACCATCAGGGGCCCTAGGTAGCGAACGCGGGCGCATGTGCAACCATCGCAGCTGACTTGAAAATGCCGCCTTCCGCCGCGACCAAGCGCGCCATGCGTTGGGGATTCATAGCTTTTCTCGCCGCGCTGGGGCTCGCAGGGCCAGCGGCGGCGCAAACATCGATCACGCTTGAGGCGTCGCCGGTCGCGATCGTGGACGCTTCGATCAATGGCCGCCCGGTGCGGTTTGAGGTTGATCCGCGCATGCCGGATATGCTGGCGCTTTCGACGCCGGCGGCGGAGCGGCTTGGCGTGCGCCGATTGCCGCTGGCGCAAATCCAGGTTGGCATCGAAGGCGGCGGCAGCATGCGCGGCCGCATCGCGCGCCCGAACATCCGCTTTGGCGAGCGCTCGGCCCGCAATATGGCTGGTTTGTTTCCGGTGCCGGTGAGCACGCGTGCTGACGGCGTGATTGGGCCGGGCTCGCTGCCGTATGATGTCGTGACGATCCGCATCGGCGCTGATGCCGCCACGCCGCGCGACATCGTGATGCCGCTGGAGAATCCTGACGTCTGGTCTGCGCAGGCTGATGTGGGCGGCCGATCGCTGCGGCTCATTTTCGACGTCGCCAACGAAGCCAGCATTCTCAATCGTCCCGCCGTTCGGGCGTTCGACCGCGCTGGCGCCATCCCCTCGGCCGGCGAACTTGCTGAACGGCCGCTGATCCTCGGCCTCTCAACATTGATGCAGCCTGTGACGACGACACTCACCGTCCACGGCATCGAGCTTGGCCCAACGTTCGCGCGGACGATATCGCCATTGCTTGGCGCACTCGAAGAAGATGCGATCATCGGGGAGGGCGAGGCGAGTGAGACACCGCCGACTCTAACGCTCGGAAGGCAGGCGTTGCTGCAGGCGGGATGTTCATCGATCAGCGTCAATCGCCGCACACGTCAGTTGACATTGCGCTGCGCGGCTTAGGCTTTCGCGCTTTTCTTTTTGCCATTCGTCGGGACGGCGCGGCGCATATATTCGTCGAACTTCGGCACGGTGAAGCCGATGAGCCCGCGCTCGGGCGAATACGCCATGCCTTTTTTGATGAGCTCATCGCGGATCGGCGCTGCTTGGCTGAGGCTTAGGCCCAATGCATTCGCCACATCCGAAGAGTTCACCGGCTCTGCGCCGAACTCAGCCATGGCGCGGGCATAGGTCTTTTGCCGGTCCGTGAGCCGCGCCAATCGCACTTTGAAAATGCCTTCATCGAGCGCCGCAACCGCCGCTTCGCTGGCGCGCTTTGCATCATCGAGCGTGATCGGTGATTTCGCCGCCGCGTCCCAGCAATGCGAGCCCCACACTTGCAGGAAGAACGGATAGCGGCCGGTTTGGTCGATCACGTAATCGAGCGCATCTTTAGTGAACTTTGCGCCTTCGCGTTCGGCGGGCACGGTCAGCGCCGCACGCGCGCCGGCTTCATCGAGCGGACCTATTGGCGGATAGTCGAACAGGCGCTCGGCGTAGGACTTTGCATCGCCCGCGAGCTTTGCCAGTTGCGGCAAGCCGCCGCCGAAGAGGAGGAGGGGGAGCTGGCGTTGCGCGACTTTGTGCATCGCCATGATCAGCGCGCTCAAATCGCCTTTCTGCAGATATTGAATTTCGTCGATCAGCAGGATCACGGCGGTTTCGCGCTTCTTGGCGGCATCGGCGATGGCTACCAAAAGATCCGTCAGATCGATCGAGAGATCGCCCGTCGCCGGCGTGACGGCAAAGCCGAAGTCGACGTCGCCGACCGTTGCTTTGAACATGCTGGCGAACGAGCGCAGCGCGCCGAAGGCTTTCTGCAAATCCGCGCCGGCTTTTTTTATCCGGTCGAGCCGATGGAGGATGTGCTGGAGCTGCGGCGCGAGCTGTTGCGCCAGCGGCGTGTTCGGATCGATTTCGATCAGCGCCGTCTGGCAGCCTTCGTCTTCAGCGATCGCCTCGAAGGCGTTGAGCAGCACGGTTTTGCCGACGCCGCGCAGACCCAGCATGATCGCGCTTTTAGCGGCGCGTCCGCCCTTGGCGCGGATGATGGCGACCCGCGCGCTTTCGATCAGCGCATCGCGGCCCGCGAGCTCGCGGGGAGGGACCCCGGCGCCGGGGTTGTAGGGATTGTAGGTGGCCTTCATACGGAACTTTGGTCTAGTTAGGCCTATGTGGCCAAACAATCCTATAATGCGGTATAGCGAGCCTGTTAGGGCGAGTCGCCCGAACTGACCCGAACTTTTGTATTCAGCGCCTGGGCATCGACTTCCGGGCCGGGTTCAGCCAATTCGTTCGCGAATAGCAATCTATAGGAAAGTTAGGCCACATAGGCCTAACTTGACCAAACAACCCTATCCAGGAGCCCCTATGCGTCCCTCCGGCCGTGCGCCCGACCAATTGCGTGATGTCACCCTCGAGATCGGCGTCTCCCGCTATGCCGAAGGCTCCTGCCTCGCCCGCTTTGGCCAAACTCACGTTCTTTGCACGGCCAGCGTCGAGCAGGGCGTGCCGGGATGGCTGAAGGGCCAGGGCCGCGGCTGGGTGACGGGCGAATACGGCATGCTGCCGCGCGCGACGCACACGCGTGGGCGCCGCGAGGCCGCGCAAGGCAAGCAATCTGGACGCACGCAAGAAATTCAGCGCCTCATCGGCCGCTCGCTCCGCTCGGTCGTAGATACGAAGCTGCTTGGCGATCGCACCATCACACTCGATTGCGACGTCATCCAAGCTGACGGCGGCACGCGTACCGCGGCCATCACCGGCGCCTGGGTCGCGCTGGCGCGCGCCTGCAAATATTTGGTCGAAGAAAAAGTGATCAAAGAAACACCGATCACCGGGCAGGTCGCGGCGATCTCGTGCGGCGTCTTCAACGGCACGCCGATCCTCGACATCGACTACGCCGAAGACTCCAGCGCCGAGGTCGATGCGAACTTCATCCTCTCCGGCGATGGCCGCATGATCGAGCTGCAAGCCGCCGGCGAGAAGCGTCCGTTCAGCGACGAAGAGTTCGCCGAACTGATGCGTTTGGCAAAGCTCGGCTGCGGGCAGTTGTTCGAAGCTCAGAAGAAGGCGATCGTTTGAGCGCGGCACTCGAGATTAAAGGTACATTGACCGTTGGAGAAGCTTCAGCGGTGCTTGCCGATTTGAAGTCCCGCACCGGCGGCGCAACATGGGTCCATCAATTGGCGCTAACTGCGATGGTGGCAATTGCCGCGGTCCTCGGTTGGGAAATTGCGCGGCTGTTCGGTGCTGTCATCGGCGTTGCTCTTGCAGATTTCACATATAACTTCTTGGGCGCACGACTACTGAGAGCTGATTATCGGCGGCGTTGGAAGTTAGCAGGGCAGCCACTTGATCTACCGATGAGCCTTGCAATCGAAGACGTTGCTTTGGTCAGCCAAGTCGCGGGAGTGAAGCGCACCATCGCTTGGCACGCCATAAGCGAGCTTTTCAGAAGCCACGGCTACTGGGTCTTTATCGTCCAAGGAGAAGGCATCTTTGCGCCGCAACGCTTGTTCGATTCAGCGGACGCACAGAAGTCATTTGTCGCGGCCGCGCTTTCTAGAATGAGCGCCGAAGCGCGCGCAAGAAGCTTAAGTGCTGTCGAATTTGCGACCGTTGCTAGGTAGAGAGCGCCGATGACGTTCAGCCTCAAAGCGCGGTTGAAGAGCTTCACCTTCGCCTTCGAAGGTTTCGCCTACATGATGCGCACCCAGCACAATGCCTGGGTGCATTTGGCCGCAACCGTGTTGGTGGTGGCGCTTGGCTTCCTGCTGCACGTCAGTGCTGATTCATGGCGCTGGCTGATCGTGGCCTTGGCTTTGGTGTGGGTCGCCGAAGCGATCAACACCGCCTTTGAACATCTCTGCGACGTCGTCTCTCCGGACTTTCACCAGTCGGTCAAACGCTCAAAGGACATCGCCGCTGCGGCGGTGCTCGTCTGCGTCGTTGCCTCCACCTTGCTTGGCGCGATCACGTTCGCGCCTTACGCTCTTGCGGTGCTCCCATGATTGAAAATTTGATCAAAGCTGGCGCGATCGCGCGCATCGTCCGCGTCGGTTACGCGCCGTTCGAGGGCGATGATCCGATTGAAATCAGTTTCGAAAGCGGCGCCGTTTTCAACATTGATATCGGCTTCGAAGGCGCGACCGATATCGTCGTGCGGGAAGGGACGTTGTTGGAAACCGCATACGGTCACCTTCGCACCGATGAACCCGATGCTTTTAAAGCGATCGAGCGCGATTGGGACAGCGAAGATATCGATCTGCCGTGGCTCATTGGCGCGACGCTCACCAATCCGCGCCGCCTGGCGATGACCAACCCGTACCGTATCGATGTTGGCTACGTGTTCACCGCCAACGGCCGCGATTTCGCGCTCTTTGGCGAAGCCGATTACATCACCGCGAATGAATTGAGCGATGAAAGCAACGAAGGCCTCGGCCTCGAAATCGGCGCGCCTTACTCGGCTGCCTGATCCGCGACTTCATCGAGCGCATCGTCTTCGCTCGGCTCGTAGCTCAGAATTTCGCCGGGCTGGCATTCGAGCACGCGGCAGAGCGAATTGAGCGTCGAAAAGCGGATCGCCTTGGCCTTGCCGGTTTTCAAAATCGAGAGGTTCGCCAGCGTCACGCCAACCTTTTCGCTGAGATCAGTCAGCGACATACGCCTGTCGAGCAGGATGCGGTCGAGAGTGACGCGGATCGCCATTAGATCGTCAGCTCCTGTTCTTCCTTGAGGCGCGCGCCCTCGCGGAAGACTTCAGCCAACACAATCAAGATGAGGATCGATCCCCACGTCGAGAAATCAATGGCGAGTTGGTAGTTCGCGTCAACATCGGGGTCGCCGAAGCGTCCGAGCAAGATCCCGGTCAGCGCAAGCAGCGCATAACGCGCGATTTCGATGACCAGCATCGTGATCCAGATCACGCGCAGGTGCGTGGCGTTTTCGCGCTGGAAAGGCTCGCCTGACGAAAAGCTGTCGAACAATTTTCGCAAACGCCAGACGATGACGAGCGAACCTGCGACTGCGACAGCCGCAATCAGCAGCGCAGGCACAACCACCGGCCAGGCGCCGCCGCTGGGCTGATCGTAAGTAACGTGGAAGTCGCCGCCACCACCTGCGCCTAGCTCGACATTGCCGGCTCCGCCTTGGAGGAGGGAGGGATCGACCGAACCGTTCGCGATCAGGGTAAGGATGATGCCGTAGCTGATTGCGCCGCAGACAATCCCAATGGCGGCAACCCAGAGCGCATACCAAGCGATCATCAGGCCAATCCTGACAATCGAAGCGATGGAGCCTTTGCCTAGGGCCTTCATGGTGGCGAGAAATCTCTTTCCGGGCTGAGCCTAGCCGGAATTTATTGATAAACGATATAGACCGTGTCGCCCCTAGTCAAACAAGTGTTGCGCCCATGCCCCGTCTGACTGGCCGATTGGTCGTTGCTTCCCATAATTCCGGAAAAGTCCGCGAGATCGCGGCTTTGCTTGGCCCGCTCGGGCTCGAGCCAGTGTCGGCTGGCGAACTCGGCCTGCCCGAACCGGAAGAAACCGAGATCACCTTCACCGGCAACGCCGCCTTGAAGGCGCGCGCCGCGGCATTGGCGTCCGGCCTGCCGGCGCTTGCTGACGATTCCGGCCTCGAAGTGTTCGCCATCAACGGCGATCCCGGGGTTTACTCGGCGCGCTGGGCGGGACCGGAGAAGGATTTCCGCGTCGCGATGAAGCGCGTGTGGGACGAACTCCGCGCCACAGGCGCGGCTCCCAACGCGCGCTTCGTTTGCGCGCTGGCGTTGGCGCAGCCGGACGGCAGTGTCGAAACCTTCGAAGGCGAAGCACGCGGTTTGATTGTCTGGCCGCCGCGCGGGGAGAAGGGCTTCGGGTACGATCCCATTTTTGAGCCTGCAGGCCTCTCGCGCACGTTTGGTGAGATGACGCACGAAGAGAAGCTGCCGCTTACCCATCGCGCCCGCGCGTTTGAGAAGCTCGTCGCGTCGCTCAAATGAGCGAAACTGGCATCTACGTTCACTGGCCGTATTGCACCGCCATCTGTCCCTATTGCGATTTCAACGTCTATCGCGCCCGCGGCGCCGATAACGCGCCGCTCATTGAGGCGATAGCAGCTGATCTCGAAGGCCACGCGCAACGCTTTGGCCGCCGCAAGGTGGTGAGCTTGTTCTTCGGCGGCGGCACGCCCTCGCTTTTGCGCGGCGCCGAGATTGAACAGCTCATCGCCGTCGCGCATCGTCATTACGATGTGAGCAGCGATTGCGAGATCACGCTTGAGTCTAATCCTGAGGACGCGGCGCTTTTTGCTGAGCAAGGCGCCGCAGGCATCAATCGCTTTTCCGTCGGCGCACAGGCGTTCGATGACGATGCGCTGCGTGCACTCGGCCGCAAGCACGATGCGGCAGCCTCACTGCGCGCCATCGAAGCGGCGGCGGCGACAGGCCAGCGCGTGTCGCTCGATCTTATCTATGCGCGCGAGGGTCAGAGCGCCGAAGCTTGGCGCGAAGAGCTCACGCAAGCATTGACGCTGCCGATCGAACACCTCTCGCTTTACCAGCTCACCATTGAGCCCGGCACCGCCTTCGCCCGCCGCGTCGATCGCGGTCAGCTTGTTACGCTAGGCGACGATCTCTCGGCTGAACTTTACGAGCTGACGCAGGAGGTTTGCGACGCTGCGGGTTTTCCGGCTTACGAGATTTCAAACCACGCCAACTCCATCGCCGCGCGGTCGCGTCACAACGCCATTTATTGGCATAGCGATGATTGGATCGGCGTCGGTCCCGGCGCGCATGGCCGCGTCAGCCATGACGGCGCGCGCATCGCACTCGAAGCGCAGCGCCGGCCCGCCGATTACATCGACGCCGTCAAAGAGCGTGGTGTTGGCTGGATTTCGGAGGCGCAGCTCACCGCGCAAGAAGCCGCAGACGAAGTGCTGCTCATGGGGCTTCGCATCGAAGAAGGCGTCGAACTTGCGCGTGTCGAGGCGTTGCAAGGCGCGACGATCAATCGTCAAGCGCTCGGCTGGCTGACGGAGCAGGGGCTTGTCACTCAAGAAAACGGCCGCATCCGTTTGACCCGGAGCGGCCGTCTGCTCTCGAACAGAATTGTCGCCGAGCTTGCCTCTTAGGTGCCGCTGTTGCGGAAGCGGCGCGGGGCGGCTTCCAGCACGGCGTTGCTGTTCTGACGAACTTCCATGATCGCCAAACCGCGCTCGATCGCGCCGTTTGAGCTGAAGCGGAAGAGGCCGTCCGAACCGGCAAAGCCTTCGCGGTTCTCGATGGCGCCGCGCGTGATGCCATCGGCGCCGCGTTCGCGGGAGAGCAAGGTCGCCAGCGCGACAGCGTCATAGCCGAGGCTCGCAAGACGCGTCGGCGATTCACCGAACGCTGTGCGATAGCGGTTTTCGAACTCAACCCGCGAACCAGGATCTGGCGCAACATACCAGCCGCCCGCGAGCGATGGCTCGCGCTCAGCTTCGCCGGCCCAAACGCTTGTGCCCATCAGGCGCGTCTGGCGCGTGTCGAGACCTGCCTGCACGAACGCCGTGCCGATCGCGCGCAGCGGTGCGCCGCTATCGGCAATGATGATGCCTTGCGGACGTGGGCCCGCCGCGATCGCGCGCGCCGCAGCGCCTGCATCGGCGTCGGTACGGTTGTAAAGCTGCGAGGCCGTAATGGTGACGCCGCGCGTTTGTGCTTCAGCACGCAGCGCGCTTTCAATGCGGCGCCCGTACTCGTTCGCAGGCGCCAACAGCGCAATCGAGCGAATGTTCTGCGAGGCCGCATAGGAAACAAGCCGTGTGACTTCGTCCTCAAGCTGGAAGCTCAGCAGATAAACGCCGTTGCCGCCAATGGTGCGATCTGACGAGAAGCCGATCACGGGAATGTTCTGAGCCGAGGCCGCACCAGCCGCGCCGGCGACGCCTTCGCGCAGTACCGGGCCGATGATGATGTCCGCGCCATCCGTCATCAGCGCGCGCGCGGCGGCGTTGGCGGAGGCTTCGTCGGAGCCCGCGTCGCGCGGGATCAGCAACGTGTTCTCGTTGCCTAGTTCGAAGAGGGCCAGCTCGGCCGCATTGTAGAGCGCCGCCGCGTCCTGCGGACGGAGCGAGAAGGGCAGCAGCAGGCCGACGCGGACGATGTCGCGCCCACGCATGAAGGGCGGGGTCACCCCTTCGGCGGTTTGGACCGGCAGGTCCGGCGTCGTCGGTGTGGTGCCGATTGGGGGCGGTACGGACGGTCCGGGCCCCGGCGCAGTGGCGCAAGCGGCCATTAAAGCCGCAAAGCTGATGGCAACCGTCGTCTTCAGACTTGGCGCGGCGAGCAGACGCGCCGATGATTTGGCGACAGCCATGAATAACCCTTCGTCGAACCCTGAAAAGAATGTGCGTGACCGTATCGGCGCCCGCGAATCCAGTCCACCGCTGGAAGCGGGCCTTTATGTGGTGGCCACGCCGATCGGGAACCTGCGTGACATCACGTTGAGGGCGCTCGACATTTTGGCCACAGCGAGCCGCGTCTACGCCGAGGATACGCGCGTCGCGATGAAGCTGATGGATGCCTACGGGCTGAAACCCCGCCTCGGCGCCTATCATGAGCACAATGCCGAAGCGATGCGCGAGACGATCCTCGAGGCGTTGGAGCGGGGGGAGAGCATCGCGCTGATCTCCGACGCCGGCACGCCGCTCATCTCCGATCCCGGCTTCAAGCTCGCGCGCGCCGTCATCGAAGCGGGGCACCGCGTGTTTCCGATCCCTGGCGCTTCGGCTTTACTGGCCGGCTTGGTGATCTCCGGCCTGCCGACCGATCGCTTCATGTTCGCGGGTTTCTTGCCGCCGAAGCAGGGCGCGCGCCGCACGGCGTTGAGCGAAGTCGCCGACGCGGACGCGACTCTCATCTTCTACGAGAGCGGCCCGCGCTTGGCGGATTCGCTCGCCGACATGGCCGAGGTTCTGGGCGCCCGGCCAGCGGCGGTGACGCGCGAACTCACCAAGATGTTTGAGGAAGCACGGCGCGCGTCTCTCGCTGAACTTGCGGCGCACTATGCCGAAGCTGGCGCGCCGAAAGGCGAGATCGTCGTCATTGTCGGCCCGCCCGAGGCGAAAGGCGACGTGAGCGAAGAGGTGCTCGATGCGTTCTTGCTGCGGGCGTTGTCGCGAGGCGTAAAAGAGGCCGCGAGCGAGGCTGCACGCGATCTTGGCGTGCCGCGCAAACGCGCCTACGCCCGCGCGCTCGAACTCAAGGACCGCGCGTGAACCGCCAGAAGGCCGAGCGTCGTGGACGCACGGCCGAATGGTTCGCGATGGCGTTTCTGATGTGCAAAGGCTATCGAATCCTGGGCCATCGCTTGCGTACGCCATATGGCGAAGTCGATGTCGCGGCCTGGAAAAGTGGTGTTCTCGTCATCGTCGAAGTGAAGGCGCGCAAAACCTATGACGCCGGCGCTTATGCGGTGACGCCAATGGCGCAACAACGCATAGCGCGCGCCGCGCAGACGCTTGCGGGCCGCTGGCGGCTCACGGCCGCACCGATCCGCTTTGATTTGGTAGTGGTTGGTTCAGGTCTATTGCCAAGGCATGAAGGCGGCGCTTGGTATGATGAGCGTTTGCGCGGCTAATCTTAAATGTGCCGAAATGATCCCGGCGCAAAATCCGCCGATCATGCGCAAAATTGCTCTCCTCCTCATCGTCTTCGCCGCTTCCGCAACCGCTAGCGGCTGCGTCACCGCGGCTATCGGCACCGCCGCAAGCGTCGGTATCTACGCCGCGCAGGATCGCACGATCGGCGAGGGCATCGATGATGCGTCCGCGTCACAGCAAGTGAAGATGCGCTTGATGGCCGCTGACAGCATGGCGTTCCAGGAAGTCGATGTCGAAGTCGCCAATCGCAATCTCTTGCTCTCGGGCACGGCGCCGACTGCAGAGCATCGTCAGGCTGCTGAAACGATTGCGCGCAGCATTCGCACCATCGACAACGTCTATAACGAGGTCGTCATTGGCGAGCCATCGACATTCGCGCGCACCGCGCAAGACGAATTCATCACCGCGCAGATCCGCACGCGTCTCACCGCGAGCCCGTCCGTGCGTGCGATCAACATCAATATCGAGACCTTCCACGGCAACGTGTACTTGATGGGCATCGCCCGCACGCAGCATGAGCTCGAACGCGCCGCGGAAATCGCCAGCGTCGTCGGCGGCGTGCGCCGGGTCGTCTCTTTCATGCAGGTGCGCGCGCCCGACATGCCGTATTACGCGCAAGCCCCCAGCGGCCCCGAATTCCGTGGCCCGGACGGCGTGCCCGGCGGCGACCAAAACGCCGTCGGACAGAACTAATTTTCTTTTAAAATCCCGTGATTTCCATGGCGCCGACGTACGCCTGGGGGTAAGTTTGTGGATCGCTTCGCGCACCGTGCGAAGGCGTTCATTTTTTGTTGCCCATTCGTTCTCGTCCTGTACGATATCCCGCATCG
>JANPCV010000058.1:0-47245 GCA_031431115.1 Caulobacteraceae bacterium | reverse complement strand
CGCCGGAAAATTCCAGCACGCCCGCATCTAGTAACCGTTCAATTTCAGTTTCGTATTTCGCTTTAATATCAATACCAAACTCCCGTGAATAATGCGCTACATTGACGCCATCTTTCAAACGCAGGCGCAAAAAAATTGCTTCGCTCTGCTGATCTTCCAGTGTCAATTCCGTCGTTTCTCCGATCACGGATTCGGATTTTTCAATTCGTTCAATGTAATGATTGAGGTTACGAATATTCGACCAGCGCGTAGCTCCATTGTATCCGGCGGCAGACATTCCGAAGGCGTGATACAACGCTCCATTCCAATATTTCAAATTGTGGCGCGATTCGTGACCGGCGCGCGCCCACTCAAAGCCAAGAAGCTGCGCTACGACAAAGAACCAATATTCGCCTCGCGGCTCTTTGCATTGCCGCAGCCTGAAGCGCGCGCGCCGCTTGCCTCCCCCTGGGCGGCGATGCGCTCGCTCGGCCTCCGCAATACGGCGCCGCCGTCCGCTGCGGAGAAGGCGCCTCGCCGAGAGGGCGCCGTCGCCCGCGCCGCTGCTCGCCAGGCGCCTTTGCGTTCGCGCCCGCGTCCCTCCAAACAGCAAGCCGATCTTCTGACCTTGATCGACCGGCCTGCTGCGCCGCCGGCGCCGGCGTCAGACGCTCCCGCGCCACCAATATCTCCTCCCCCGGAGCCGCCACCGCCGTCGGCCGAGCGTGTCGGCTTCGATTTGCGACCACGCGAAACCGGCGGCGGTGATGGCTCGGAGGCGCCGTCATGAGCGCGCGTTCCAGAAAGAAAATTACAATCTATCTTGAAGACGATTTGGCGCGTGCGCTTGATGTCGATGCGCGCCTGCGCGGCCTGCCCGTGACCCGCGCGGCGGCCGACGCCATGCGCCGCATCTATCTCGACGAGAAAGACGCCGCTGTTGCGGACACGGTCAAGATGCGGCTCGACCGCGTCGAGAAGCGCGAAGTGGTCCGCGCTCGCGAGCTCGCCATCGTCAAGGAGACGCTGCTTCTCTTCATTCGGGTCTGGCTCGAACACAACCCGGCGCCTGAGGAAGAAACGCTGGCCGCCACACACGCGCTGGCGGAGCGGCGCTTCCAATCTTTCCTCGAACTCTTGGCGACAAGCCTGCAGCCTGGCCGCACCTTGTTCGCCGCTGCGCCCCATGGCCGGCAAAGCGGTCACGCCAACGGCGCCGATGCCGAACTGGATGCCCGGCCATGAACGCGGCCCATCCCGTCGCCGCCCAGAGCCGCGTCGCCGAACGGCGTCTCGCTTCGCTTGCCCGCGCCCTTGGGCCAGCCCTCGCGGAAGCGCTCGCTGACGATGCCGTCGTCGAAGTGCTGATCAATGCCGATGGCCGGCTTCGCATCGACCGCGTGGGCGCCGGTATTGAGGCGACCAATGTCTGGCTGACCCCGGCCGAACGCGAGACCGCTGTGCGCCTCCTAGCGGCTGAAGCCCACGTCACGGTGACGGAGGATCAGCCATATCTCTCCGCGACGCTGCCTGGTTCCGGCGCCCGGGTGCAGGCGATGATCCCGCCCATCGTTGGGGCGCCTATCCTGGCGATCCGCAAGCGCCCCTCGGTCATCTTCACCCTCGACGACTACGTTCGCGACGGCATAGCGACGCTGGCGCAAGCCGGTGAGTTGCGCGCTGCGATCGCCGCGCGCCGCAACATCGTCGTCGCCGGCGGCACTGGCTCGGGCAAGACCACTCTGCTCAACGCCCTTCTTGCGGAAGCGGCATTCGCTGAAGCCCGCGTCATTATCCTGGAGGACACAGCCGAGCTGCAGTGCGCCGGCGCTGACGTGGTCCAGCTCCTGACCAAGCGCGCCGCGCCGCAAGTCGCAATGCGCGACCTGGTGCAGATGACGCTTCGATTGCGGCCCGATCGCATCGTCGTCGGCGAAGTGCGCGACGCCGCAGCGCTCGAAGTCTTGAAAGCCTGGAATACGGGCCATCCCGGCGGACTGTTGACCATTCACGCCAATTCGGCCGCCGACGCGCTGCTGCGCCTTGAAGATCTTTGCATCGAAGCCGGCCTCGTTGGCCCGCAGCGCCTCATCAAATCGGCGGTTGACGCCGTCGTGTTCATGGCCCGCACGCCGATTGGCAGGCGCATCGAGGAAATCGCCGTGCTGCGCGGGACACCAGGAGAAATCGGGGAGAAAGCACAATGAGAAGGAAAGCATTTCGGATCGCCGCGATCGCGGCGGTCCTCGTCGCGGCGGCCACGCCCGCTTATGCATCGGGCTCTGGCATGCCCTGGGAAGGGCCGCTCGAACAGGTAGTCGACTCTATCACCGGCCCCGTCGCGCGCGCCGCGGCCGTCATCGCCATCATCATTTCGGGCGTTGGCATCATTTTCGGCGAAGGCGGCGGCGGCATCCGCAAGCTCGCGTTCGTGGGGCTTGGGATCGCCATCATGTTCGCGGCGGTCTCGTTCTTCCTCGACTTCTTCGGTTTCGCTGGCGGAGCGGTGCTGTGAGCGCGCGCGACGAACCAGAAGGCTATTGCATCACGCTGCGCACCTCGCTGACGCGCCCGCTGCTCTTGGGCGGCGTGCCGCGCACCTTCGCAATCCTAAATGCAACAGTCGCGGCCGCAATCGCTTTCGGTCTGCAACAGCCTCTGATCGGCCTGCCGCTTTGGATCGCGATCCAGAGCGCCGGCGCCTATGCGAGCGCGCGCGATCCCTGGTTTCTCGAGACCTGGCCACGCGCAATGGCCAAGCCTGCCTACTTCAACGTCTAGAGACGCAAACGCGATGATGGATCTCCGCCCCTATAAGCAACGCGAAGCCCGCCTCGCCGATTGGCTGCCTTGGGCCGGTCTCGTTGCGCCGGGCGTCGTGCTCAACAAGGACGGCGCGTTCCAGCGCAGCTTGAGCTTTCGCGGACCCGATCTTGCTTCCTCCACGCCTTCCGAATTGATGGGCGCCTCGGCGCGGCTCGACAATGCGCTGAAACGTTTCGGTTCGGGCTGGTGCCTCCACGTAGAAGCGCGCCGCGCTCCAACCACGACCTATCCTGATAGCGAATGGCCGGAGGCGCTCTCTTGGCTGATCGACGAAGAACGCCGTCACGACTTCGCTGCCGCGGGCGGCCGCTATGAAAGCGCCTACTACCTCACGATGTCTTGGCTGCCGCCAAGCGAAGCCAGCGGCAAGTTCGAAGCCGCCTTGTTCGAAGGCGCGGGGGACGGAGCGGCTCGCGGTCGTATCGACTATCGCGCCTGTTTGCAGAGCTTCGTTGACGAAACCCAGGCGTTCAAATCGCTTCTGGACCTCGTCCTGGTCGAAGCCCATTTTCTCGATGACGAAGAGACGCTGAGCTACCTCCATTCGTGCGTGTCGGATCGCCCCCACCGCGTCGCCGTTCCTGCAACGCCCTTTCACATCGACGAACTCATTGCCGACGCGCCGCTTCTAGGCGGCGTCGCGCCCAAACTGGGCGACCTCTTCGTCAAGGTGCTCTCGGTGCGCGCCTATGTTAGCGAGACCGAACCTGGGCTCCTCGATGCGCTGAATCGCTTGGGCCTACCCTATCGCTGGAGCACCCGCGTCATTCCGATGGACCGCGAAGACGCGCGCAAAGAGATCGAGAAGATCCGCAAGCGCTGGTTCTCCAAGCGCAAGGGCATCGTGACATTGCTGCGCGAGGCGCTCTATCGCGAGGAAGCAATTCTTCTCGACAATGATGCGACCGCTCAGGCCGAGGACGCCGATGCGGCGCTGCAGGACGTAAACGGCGAAGCTGCGGGCGCGGCCTTCGTCACGTTGACGATCAGTGTTTGCGATCAAAGCGAGGCCGTTGCACTCGAACGTATACGCCAGATCCGGCAAGTCGCCGATGGTCTGGGGTTTGTCACCGTGCTGGAGACGATCAACGCCGTTGAAGCGTGGCTCGGGTCTCTGCCCGGCCAGCCTTATGCGGATCTACGCAGGCCCATCCTTCTAACCCCGAGCCTGGCTCACCTCTTGCCGCTGTCAGCGGTGTGGGCGGGTGAAGCGTCAAACCGTCATTTGAACGCCCCGCCTCTGCTTGTTGCGGCGACTGATGGCGCAACGCCTTTCCGGCTCAACCTCCATCACGGCGATGTAGGCCACACCTTGATCGTAGGCCCCACTGGCGCCGGTAAATCGGTCTTGCTTGGGCTTCTCGCTGCGCAGTGGCGGCGTTACGCGCGCGCGCAAGTCTTCATCTTCGACGCCGGGCGATCCAGCCGCGCGCTGACGCTCGGGCTGGGCGGCGCCTTCATCGACCTGCTTGGCGATAGAGACCACGAAGCCGCTCTGGCGCTGCAGCCGCTTGCAACGATCGACGATGAGTCTGAGCGCGCTTGGGCGCGCGACTGGCTCGTAGCGCTTCTTTCGCGCGCGCAGGTCAAGCTCGATCCTTCTCGGAAAGAGGAAGTCTGGCGTGCGCTCGGCGTACTAGCGGCGCGCCCACCAGCAGAGCGCACGCTCTCTGTCTTTTCAGGGCTAGTGCAGGACGCCGAAATCCGCCTAGCGCTTGAACCGTTTACGCACGCCGGCCCTTGGGGCCGTCTGCTCGACGCCGACGCGGCGCGCCTCGCAGATCAGGATGTGCAAGCCTTCGAGATGGGCGAACTCTTGTCGCGCCCTGAAGCTTTGGCCGCCGTCCTGCCCTGTCTGGTGCATGCGCTCGAGGCCCGCTTTGACGGGCGGCCAACGCTGCTCGTGCTCGACGAAGCCTGGGCCTATCTCCGCGACCCCGCGTTTGCCGGACAAATCCAAGCTTGGCTGAAGACCTTGCGAAAGAAGAACGTCGCCGTGGTGTTCGCGACACAAGAATTGGCCGACGTCGAGCAAAGCGCCATAGCCGCGACCATCTTCGAAGCCTGCCCGACCCGCATCTATCTTCCAAATGATCGCGCACGAGAACCCAGAACGCGCGCCTTCTATGAGAGCCTTGGGCTCAATCAACGTCAGATCACCATCATCACCGAAGCTGCGCCGAGGCGCGACTATTACGTCCAGACCCGCGCCGGCGCGCGTCTTGTCGATTTAGCGCTGGGGCCTGCGGCGCTCGCCTTCCTCGGCGCATCGACACCGCAAGACCAATCCGCGATCGATCGCATCATGGCAGAGCATGGCGCCAGCGCCTTCGCGCGAGCCTGGCTTGCGGCGCGCGGATTGAACCACGCCGCCGAAGCCATTGCGCGCTTCGACACCGCGGCATCGGCGCCAGAGGCGCAGGCGCGCCGGCAAACTGAGTTCGCACAAGCCCAGAATGGGAGGCCCACATGAGACGCAAACCAAATCTGTTCATCGCCGCGTGCACGCTCGCCCTTGCGCTCACTGACGCGCCGGCCAGGGCGCAACTGACCGTGATCGACCCTGCAAACTTGTCGCAGAGCATCACGCAGGTCACGCACATGATCTCGCAGATCAACAATCAGATCGAACAGATCCGCCAACAGGCGCAGATGCTTGAGGGCCTGGGTCTTGAAATGTCGCCGGAGCTCTCCGCCTCGATTGGCAATGCGCGCGACGTGCTGAGGCAGGCCGAGGGCCTGCAGCAAAACGCCCAGTCTATCGCCGGCGATATGCGCGAGCTTTATCCTGAAGACGTGTCCGGGTTCGACTTGGACCGGTTGCTCGGACAGTCAGATCGCTGGCTTGAAGAGAGCCGCGACAGCATGGAAGCTTTAATGACGATGGGCGCCGCCGCGAGCAGCGACGGGCTGGAAGACGCAGAAGGGGCAATGTCACGAGCGCTTCAGGCAAGTGCAAGTGCGCAAGGTCAGACCTCGGCCGCGCAGGCCACCACGCAGGCCATCGGCGTTCTCTCCTCTCAGATCGCACAATTGCAGGCGCTGCAAGCAGCACAAGCCCGAGCGCTCGCCACTGAGCGGCTTGAGCGCATCGCACGCGAGGAACGCTCGCGCGAAATCCGCCGGCGTGCGTTCCCGACGAATGTCGACCAACCCGCACAACCCGTCACCCCGCGCTTTTGATCGGACACCGCAATCATGCAAGGCGACAGCGTCAACGGGTTTCTGGAACGGTTTTTAGGCTTAGCCGACGCCGGCTTCGGCTTGATCCAGGGCGATGTAGCCTTTGTGCTGAACGCGCTCATCGTCATATCCGTGACGCTCGCGGGCGCCATGTGGGCCTTGAAGGGCGAAGCCCCGATCGCGCCCTTCTTCCGCAAGGTCTTGTTCGTCGGGTTCTTCGCCTTCCTCGTGAATAACTGGAACGCGATCGCCGGCGCCATCAATCAATCGGGCGCGCTTTTGGGTTTGAAAGCGGGCGGCTCCGGCATGAGCCTCGCCCAATTGCACGATCCTGCAAGCGTCGCAGCGCACGGCAAGGAATTATTTGGCCGCACCATGGAGATGGGCGACGGCATGAACATATTTGCCGACTTCCTGACGCTCGCCACCATACTTCTTGCGGGCGTCATCATCCTCATCGCCTTCTTCGTCTTAGCGCTGCAGATCTTCGTGCAACTCATCGCCTTCAAGCTTGGATCGCTGGCCGCGTTCATAGCGCTTCCGTGGGGCGTCTTCTCAGGCACGGCCTGGGTCGCTGAGCGCCCGCTGGGTTGGGTCGCAAGTTCTGCCGTTCGCCTCTTCCTCCTCGCCTTTGTCGCCAGTGTCGCCATCACTTTCGTCGCGACGATGCCCCAGACAATGTCGCTGGAGGATGGCGGCGCGCTCGATGTGCTGCTGTTCGGGCTGACCATTCTCGCACTTTCGTTCTTGGCGCCGGCCCTTGCAAGCGAAGTGATGCAAGGCAATCCCAGCCTCTCGGCGGCGCAACCGATCCAAGGCGGCGTCGCCGCTGTCGGCATGGGCGTGGGCGCTGCGGTCACGACCAAGATGCTCATGTCCGGCGCCGGACGCGGCGGCGCGCGCGCCGGACGCGGCGGTGGGCGTGCGCCGCCCTCTCGCGGCGCGCCCGGCGGCGCACGCGCGCAGCCGAATTACGCAGCGATGCAACCCCGACCTCAACGTAGACCCTGACGGAGTTAGGAGACCCAATGTTCGCCTTTCGACAGCCCCCGAAAAGTTACGCGCCCGAGGGCGCCGACACGGCGCACATGCGCGCGCAGCAAGCATGGGACCGGCGCATGGGCACAGCCGTGCAAGGCGCGGTGACGTGGCGCTGGGCGGCGCTCAGTCTTGGCGCGCTCACAATAGTGTTGGCATTGGGCATGACGATGGTCGCCTTGCAAAGGCGCACCTTCGTCCACGTTGTCGAGGTAAGCCCACAAGGCGCTGTACTCTCCGTGCGCCCGGCCGGGGCTGAGTACACACCGACCGATGCACAGGTCAGCTACTTCCTCGGCCATTTCGTGAAACTTGTCCGCGGCGTGCCGACGGACGGCGTCGTCCTTCGCGAAAACTGGCTCGAGGCCTACCGTTTCCTGACGCCGCAAGCCGCCCAGCGGCTGAATGAAATCGCGCGCGAAGAAGATCCGTTCTCGCTTCTGGGCACGACCGCACGAAGCGCAATCATCACCTCGATCGTGCAGCGCTCCAGCGAGACCTGGCAGGTGAGCTGGATCGAAGCGACCCATGGCGCAAACGGCGGGGCGCGCAGCGCCTATACAGGTCTCTTCACAATCCGGTTCGATCGTCCGCGAACCTCAGATGCGCTGGCGCGTAATCCGCTCGGTCTCTTCATCACCGAGTTTTCCTTTTCACCCGAAGCGCCCGCCACCCCGCTCCGCGGAGGTCAACAATGAGACGTGCCCTTCTGATTTCGCTACCGGCGCTCGTGATCTTGAGCGCATGCGCGACCACGGACCTCGAAGGTCAGCACGCGGCACTCGACACGACGCAGGCAACGTCGGGCTATCTTCCTGCTCCGAGCGTCGCTGCTGCTGCCGACGATCTTCTCCCGCCGCAAGCTGAACCGCCGCCGCCGCAGCGCGCTCGCCGCACGGCGGGGCCGATCAGCGCGTTGACGATTGCAAATGCCGATGCGCGCCGGCGTCCCGATCCCGACGCCTTCGTCGACGCAACGCAGGTCTATGATTATGCGCCAGGCGCACTCTATGAAATCTATGCCGCGCCCGGCTTTCTCTCGACCATTCTCCTGGAGCCTGGCGAGGCCATCGTCACTGTCGCCGCCGGCGACACGACGCGCTGGATGGTGGAAGAGACCACCTCCGGCGATCTTGCCAACCCACGCACGATGCTATTGGTGAAACCCACGCGCGCCGGCATCCGCACGAACATCGTCTTGGCCACGGATCGGCGCACCTACCTCATCGAAGCGGTCGCGGTCCAGGCCAGCGCATATTCCGCACAAACGGCGTGGCGCTACCCCGGCGAAGCAACCCGAAGCAATGCGGGAAGTATTGGCGGAATTGCGCTGGAGGAATTGAATTTCCGCTATCGCATCGAAACCGTGCGCGGGCGCGCGCCGCATTGGCGGCCGGTCCGTGTATTCGATGACGGACAGCAAACTTATGTCGAGTTTCCGCTCGACATCGCGACCAGCGAAGCGCCGCCGCTCTTCCTTCGCGACGGGGCCGATGTCGCGCTGGTAAACTATCGCGTGGCAGGCAATCGCTACGTGATCGACCGGCTGTTCGATGTCGCTGAACTCCGCCTTGGCGGGCAACGCCAAACCATCGTGCGCATCAGCCGCGAACGGCCGCGCACGCGGGGAGGCCCAAGATGAGCGCTGATGGCGAAACACCAACCGCAGACGGTGGTGGTGAGCCAGAACGGCGCGTGCAGCCGAAAGCGTATGTGCCGCCTGCCACGGCCATACGCGCGGCGCCGCCTAAGCCGAAACGGCTCTCGCGCAAAACGCTCATGGCGGCTTCGCTGCTGCTGAGCACGGTTGTCGCCTTTGCTCTCGTGACTGGATTGTCGGATCGCGACCGGACCGGGTCGGCCAACCAAGACTCACAACCGGTGCAGCCCGCCTCGCCGCCTGAAAGCGTGCGCATTGCGCAAGCCGAGTACAGCGCCGACGATCTGCGCCCGCCGCTCGAAGAAGAAGGCCGCGACCATTTCTGGGGCGACAATCGCCCCGAGGACGAAGCCGAAACGCTGGACACGGCGCCAATCACTGCGGCCGCATCGCCAGGGCCTTCACCGCTTCAAGTCGAAGCGGACGCGGCGCGCATCTCGGCCAT
The DNA here is from genome assembly GCA_031431115.1 of Caulobacteraceae bacterium. Classification (GTDB taxonomy): domain Bacteria; phylum Pseudomonadota; class Alphaproteobacteria; order Caulobacterales; family Aquidulcibacteraceae; genus Vitreimonas. Next base: position 38,114 of record JANPCV010000058.1, on the reverse strand, counting down.
TCGCTTCGGCGCGAACCCGCGCCGGCCCGCGGCGCCGCAAGCCGAAGGCGTAGCTTCTCCACCTGGCCCCGGCTCTGCATTCGTCGCCAGTCAGCGCGGCCGCGACGAGGGCGTCTTGGATGCAGCCTATCGTCCTGCGCGTTCGCCTTACGCCATTCAAGCAGGGTCGACGATCTCGGCTGCGCTGGTGACCGCGCTCAACTCTGATCAGCCGGGCCGTGTCGTGGCGCAAGTGACGGAGGACGTGTACGACAGCGTCAGCGGCGAGCATCTGCTGGTGCCACAGGGCGCGCGGCTTCTCGGCACGTATGACGCCGCCACCAGCCACGGCGACCAGCGCCTTCTCATAATTTGGAATCGTCTCGTCATGCCGAACGGCTGGTCGATCGCGCTACGCGGCATGCCGGGCACGGATGCTGCTGGGGCCTCGGGCGTTCGCGACTCTGTGGATGCGCATCTGGGCCGCATCGCCGTCGCGTCGCTTTTGTCGGGCGTGCTTTCTGTGGCTGCGAATGAAGCGGAGGGCGATGACACCAATCGCCTCACCGAAAGCGTCGGCAACGCCGCCGCGCAAGAGGCCGCGCGTGCGGGCGGCCGCATCATCGACCGCGAACTCAGTGTGCGCCCCACGCTACGGATCCGTGCCGGCGCGCAGGTTCGCGTGCTCGTCAGTCAAGATATTGTGCTGAGACCCTATCGGCGATGACGAAACGCTCTGGTATCAAACCAACGCTTCAGGAGAGCCAGGCGGATCTATTTGGGGGCGCACCGCCGCGGGCGGCGAAGAAAGCGCGCGTAGCGAAACCAATGTGCACGCCCGGTCCACCACCGCGCACCATTCAAAGCGTCCAACTGATCACGCCGGACGCGCTTCTCACCGTTCGTCAAGCGGCCGCTCGGCTTGGTCTGTCGAAATCAACGCTTGATAAAATGCGCGGCGCCGGCAAAGGGCCGCGCTTCATCAAGTCAACCGACAGAGCTGTCCGATACGACCCTCAAGACCTTGACGCTTGGATCACCAATCGGCGACGCACCAGCACGTCGCCCGACTGGGGATGATCAGGGGATGGTCCAAGACCCAACGGAGCGTGCCTTGCTTTGCTTGCCCCGGCAGGTGCTAACGTCCCGGCCACACGCAAGCGATTCGGTGAGACAATGTTCGGCAAGGCCAAGCCATCTCCAGGCAATGATCTTCTGACCGAACGCATACGCCGCGCGGTCGACCGGCCGACCGCGGCGCCACCGTCCGCTTATTCCTTCGCCCGCCAGATTGAGCGCGCCTTGCGCCAAGCCGTGTTCCGACAGGGCGCGCTCATTCTTGCGGACGGCGAAAAGCTCTCGGTTGCGCTCAAGGACATCAGCGTCACCGGAGCGCGCGTGGAGTTTTTTACGCGCCGTGAGTTGCCTGAATTCGTTGTTCTCGTCGAACCGACGCTGCGCATAAAATCCCGAGCACGCGTGGTGTGGCAACGTGATGGGGTGGCAGGCCTAGCCTTCGCCGAGTAATTTGCTCGCGGCGCCCGTGCTCATTCGAGGCGACCCTTACTCTCGCGCGCATGATACGTTGGGAAGGTCATGACATAACCCTGTCAACGCCTCTTGGAATAGCGCCTTGAAGGTATCGAGCGCCTCGTCTGAACGTCCTCGTGTCCCTCGCACTGTATGGGCGCTCGGGTTTGTCAGTCTGTTCATGGACATTTCCTCGGAGATGATCCACGCGCTGCTGCCCCTCTTTTTGACCACCACGCTCGGCGCCAGCGTCATTCTAGTCGGCATAATCGACGGCGTGGCGGAATCGACGGCGTCGATTTCAAAAGTGTTCTCCGGGTTTATCTCCGACAAGCTCGGTCGCCGAAAACCGCTCATCTTACTGGGCTATGGTTTGGGCGCCATCTCCAAGCCGTTGTTCGCGATCGCTGGCACGCCGATGCTGGTGTTGGGCGCACGCTTCGCCGATCGCATCGGCAAGGGCTTGCGCGGCGCACCGCGCGATGCGCTGGTGGCCGACGTCACGCCGCCGGAGATACGCGGGCGAGCCTACGGCGTGCGACAAGCGCTAGACACCGTCGGCGCCTTCGTTGGACCGCTCATCGCCATTGCGCTCATGATGCTCCTCGCCAACGACATGCGTATGGTGTTCTGGCTGGCTCTAATCCCCGCCTTGATTGCGGTCGCGCTTGTGGTCGTCGGCGTCGAGGACCGCTCCGCCACAGAAACCACGACGCGCCCGCCCATCCAGCTCCGCGACCTTAAGCGCCTCAGCGCAGGGTTTTGGAACATCGCGGCCCTAGGTATCGTGTTTACTTTGGCGCGCTTCAGCGAAGCCTTTCTGGTGCTCAAGGCCAGCGCCGAGGGACTGCCGCTCGCGTTCGCGCCACTCGTCCTCGTCGTGATGAACGTTGTCTATGCGCTCGGCGCGGCCCCCGCCGGCGCGCTGTCCGACCGCGTCTCCGCGCGAGGACTGCTGCTCTGGGGTTTGATGGCGTTGATCGCCGCCGACATGGCGCTTGCATTCGCAGAAGGTCTGTGGGGCGCCTTTTGCGGGATCGCCTTGTGGGGCGTCCACATGGCGCTGACGCAAGGGCTGCTCACAAAGCTTGTCGCCGATCACGCACCCGACGATTTGCGCGGTTCGGCGTTCGGTTTCTTCAATCTCGCAACGGGCGTTACGTTGCTGATCGCCAGCGTCGTCGCGGGCCTCCTGTGGGACATTGTCGGATCGCAGGCGACATTTCTCGCCGGCGCAGCCTTTGCTCTCCTCGCAGCCTTGATGCTCTTGGCTCAATCCAATCAGCGACGACAAGCTTAGCCTTCCGCCCTATCTGTCGAAGGCCAAGCGAAAGCGATCGAAGCCTGAAGGGCCGAGACGCGCGCGATCCTCCACTTGGGATCACGGGAACGCGTCCACGCGCCTGAAGCGCGCGGTCGTGCTTTGCATGCTTCTGACGCTTCGATCGGCTAGAGGCAGCGCATCAATATCGGCTCTGCACCTTGGGCTAGCGCGAACGGGCCCAATTCGTCCGGTGCGCGCACCGAAAGCGTCATGCGCTCGCCCTGGATACGGCCGGAATACTGGGCCGGCAGGTGCGGATGCGGGACATCGACGCGCTCAGGCCCACCAATGCCAGGCGTGTGGGTCCCGCGCGCGGTAAAGCGGCCGGACGCATCGACACGCACGAGCTCATCGATCGTGCCTGCGGCGCAATCATACTCGAGCGCACCGCCCCTGGCAGTGAGTTGCAGGCCAATGTGGCGCCCGCCCCACGCTCCCATAAACATGCCCTCAGCTAGCGGCGCAGCTTGGCAAGCGTTCAGCAGCAAGACCAGCAAAGACAATGTTGCGAGCAAACGCATGGCGGCAGCATCCTTAGAGCACGTTCTAACAGTCCTACAGCACCGTCCTCAGGCTATATGACGTACCTGGGATCACTGTCGTCTTCCGTTTCGTGCGAAAGCGATCGAAGTCCGAGGGGCCGAGACGCGCCTCCTCTCGCAACACGCGCGGCTCGGTTCACGGGAGCGCGTGCCGCGCGCCAGCGCGGGTTCGCCCCACATGACAGGGGTCATTCCACTGTCCGCTTTGGTTTGAGCGCTTCGATCTTTCGCACGAGCGCGCCGGCACGCGACACCCCTTGATGGCGCCCGCAATGCACGCACGTGAACACTAGCCCATGCCCGAACGGCACTTGCCCGAAACGCTTCGGCAAAGGCGGTGTCCAGTAAGCCATCATCGAGTGTTGACACACCGAATACATTTGCGCTTCTTTTGTTCTCACGATTTCTGGGGACCGTTTGGCTCAACGTCTGAGTCATTCTTGTTCGACGCCGTAGCGCCCCTCTCGCTTTGCGATGGAGGATGCCATGCGGCGGCTCTCTTTGACTGCGCGCGAATACGAAAAGCTGTTGAAGAAGCAGAACGGCGCCTGTTGCGTCGATGACTGCGAAGCGACCGAAGATTTGATCGGCGAACATTCGACCCCGAACGCGTGGCGCAAAGCCAAACCTGATCAACTCATGTGCGCTGCGTGCCACAAGGTCAAAACCCTCCGCGACATCAAAGCGATCTGGAAAGTGAAGCGCCTCAATGGCGCAGCGCTTTCGCAATACGAACGCCGCCGCCGCTACGGCCTACAATTGCGCGGCCGTCCTTTCATTCGGCCGCATCAGCAGCCAGGAGCGCCATCATGGAGGCAGTAATTGTCGCCGTCGCGGCGCTGGGCGCGCTTCTGATCGACATCGGCTATTGGATGGCCATCAGCCTCGGCCGCTGGTCGCCTGCCATCGCCGCTGGCGTCCTCGCCGGCTGGCTGGCGCATAGGCACGGCGCGCAGAATTTGGAGGCGTTCGGCATTGACTTGCTGGGAGCCTGATCGCCCGTCACTTCAAATAGCCGCCCGCATATTGAAGGGCTTCCTCGTCCGGGACGATGTCCAGCGCCTCCGCTGGCAGCCCGCGCGCCTGGATCGCCTCAATGCGATCGGCCGGCGCCTTCAGGCGCTCTTGTTGTTTGCTATTCCGCGTGCTTGCCCCCACTCCACCCAGCATTGGACAAGTGGCGCTGACCCGCATCGTGCGCGGGCGACTCTAACGTCGTAGCCATGCCATCATTCCATCGATTGAGAAAGCCAAAGAGCGCGATCACGCCCATCAGCTCGACGATCTCGCCGTCATCCCAGTGCGAGCGCACGCGCTCCACGAGCGACTGATCAATGGCGCTGGGCTGCATCGCTCCGGCAAGCGCCAGATCAAACGCCGCCTTCTCCGCATCGGTAAAGAGATCGCTCGTCTGGTACGTCCAGAGCGCCGCCAGTCGCGCTTCACTGGCGCCAAAGCGCTCAGCCGCCAAAGCTGTGTGGGCCTGACAATAAAGGCACCCGGCAGCGTGCGAGGCGATCAGCGCCACGAGCCGCTTTTGCTCACTGGTCAGTCTCCCGTGATTGGCCATCACCGCTTTGTTCAGAGCGACGAACGCACGCGCGATCTCTGGCCTCCGCTGCATGGTCAGCACGCTATTGGGCGGGAAGCCCAAGGTTGTATTAAAGAACTTGGCCAGTTCGGCGACTTCAGCATCGGCGCCCAAGGGCAAAGGCGTGACAAGCGGCATCTTGGTAGCCTCCGGCATCGGGTCACGAGCGCGGTCAACGATACGCCTCGCTGATCGGAACGCCTACCAGGATTAGCCCACAATGACGCACGTTCGCCGAGAGTAATTATCCGCTCATCCGCCGTCGCGCGTGCAAAGGCCTTCTGAATATAGCTCGCGGTGAAACCAGAGCGGGGGTTGGTTCGTAGCTATCCTGGCGAGCGTCGATAAAAAACGACACATGCACGCCTTTGCTTGAGATTGGGGGCGCCGATGCTAGGCGGGAAACGACAGCGCTCGTACACTCTGGTGTGGGTAGCAGCGGTGCTTGTCGCCGCGGCGTGGTGCGTTCAGTTCACCGCACGCGCATCGCCCGGATCAGTACCACGTGCGCCAACCTCACCTTTAGCCGCCTTCGAAGGCGACGCGCCAATCACCAATGGCGGCGAATGGATGTCGAGACGCGCGCCGCTGCTGCGGCGGGCTTTCCTTACCAGAATCTATGGGGCATTGCCGCCAGTCACACCGGAGACCGTTGAATACAATACGGTCGACACCTCGGCGCTGAACCAGGCCGCTCGCCTTGAACTTTTGACGCTGCGGTTTGAAGCGAGAACCACACCCCTCCACGCGGCGTTGCTCACGCCGAACGCCCGAGGCCCCTTCCCACTTCTCATAGTCTCTGTTTTCTGCGGGCTCGACAGCGACATTGATCCGCGCTTGCCTAGTCCATCCTGGCGACCATCGCGCTGCCGCTCCGACCTTGGACGCGCCCTCACCGAGCTTTCCCACGGCGATGCGATTCTGCATCCTCCGTTGCAAGCGATCGTCGCGCGCGGTTACGCCGTCGCGGTCCTTTACGCCGGCGAAGTTGCGCCAGACGATCCCGTTCTATTTCGCCAAGCGCAGATCGGTCAGCTTCCCGGCGGTCAACAGAGCGGCGCCATCGCGGCCTGGGCGGCGCTCTATCTTAGCGCCTTTGAAGCGTTGCGCGCCGATCCACGCATATCTTCCTCACGCATCGCGCTTTGGGGACATTCGCGATACGGCAAGGCAGCTCTACTTGCCGCCGCACTCGACCCGCGGATCGGCGCAGTCATCGCCAATCAATCAGGGACGTTGGGCGCAACGCTGTCCAGCGCGACACGCGGCGAGTCGGAGGCGCTGCTTGTCGGACGTTTCCCGCATTGGTTTCCGACCCGAAGTGCAGCGCCGGACCGCGGTCGAAGCCATGACGCGCTCGATCAACATTTGCTCTTGGCCCTGCTCGCCCCACGCCCCGTTTTGCTGGGCAACGCCGGGCTGGACCGCTGGTCCGATCCTGCCGCGTCGTTCGCGGCAGCGCGCTCAGCCAGCGATGCCTATGCCCTTTTTGGCAGCGATGGCCTCACACAAGGGAATATGCGCTTTCCGGATCTTGCCGCCGACATCGCCTTCTATGTGCGCCCCGGCGGCCACGGCGTCAGATCGTCCGATTGGGAGCGTGCGCTTGATTTCCTTGACGTCCACTTCGCCTCACCCGTTGAGCCGACGAGCGCTGCGGCTGGAGGCGTCTAAGCATGTGCACACTAACGATCCTTCGTGAAAGCAATCGCCTGCTCGTCACCATGAACCGAGATGACATTGCTGAGCGCCAAGAGGCGCCGCCAGCGCACTGGCCAAACGCCCAACCCGCCTTTGTTGCACCTCGGGACCTGCAAGCGGGCGGCACATGGATCGGCGTTAACGGCCACGGCGTCGTGGCTTGCCTGCTGAACCGTTACGATGCGGCGCCGGTGGGCCGTATGAGCCGCGGGAGCATCGTCATAGAAGCCATGCGCGGCTCGACGATCGAAGCCGCCCGCAATGCGTTGGCGGGGCTCGATCACGGTGCATTCTCACCGTTTACATGTCTCGTCATTGGTCAGAGTAGCGCCATGCGCCTGGACTGGACGGGGGGCCGCCTAGAGCATGGCGATCTCCCCGCGACCGACAACAACATCATGGTCACCTCGTCGTCTTGGCAGTTCGACAAAGTAAAAGCCCAACGCGAAGCGTTATTCCAGGAGATATGGTCCAACGGCGGCGACGCAGCCGGCAATGTCGCGACCTTCCATGCCCAGCGCGTCAATGCGCACGATGCCTGGGCGCCCATGATGCAGCGCCCTCAATCTGAGACCAAGAGCGTCACACAAGTCGAACTAAGCTCGCTCGGAGCTGAGATGCGCTATTGGACCAGAGATGCCGCGATTGATCGCCGGCTGACTTTCCCCGCAACCAGCATCCGCCTCGGGTGTGACGGGCGCGTTGGGGCCAAGTGATGGTAACTGCGTTCGTCTTCGCAGGCGGCGGAAGTCTTGGCGCGATTCAAGTGGGCGCTCTCCGGGAACTCGTGCGCGCAGGAGAGCGTCCAGATTTTGTCGTCGGCGCCTCGGTGGGGGCGCTCAATGCATGCTTCTTCGCCGCACGGCCCGACACTGTGGGCGTCGAGGCGCTCGAGGAAATATGGCGTGGCCTGAAGCGCAATGATATTTTCCCGTTTACGTTGCGCAGCGCGATGGGCTGGTTGCGCGGCGCCGGTAGTTTGTTTCAGTCGACGGCACTGCGCGGCTTAATCGAACGCCATCTGCCGCTGCGCAATCTGGAAGACGCTGCCCTGCCCGTTCATGTGGTCGCAACCAGTTTGAACGGCGCGACAGTGTGTCTCTCGCGTGGGCCAGCCGTCGATGCAGTGCTCGCGAGCGCGGCAATTCCGATCGCTTTCCCGTCCGTACGCATCGGCGACGATCATCTGATGGACGGCGCCATTGCCGGCAACACGCCAATCCTAACCGCAGCTGAGCTCGGCGCCACGCGCATTATCGTGCTGCAAACCGGCTATGCGTGCTCGATCGATGGCCCGCCCACCGGCGCGGTGGCGCGCGGCATGCATGCGTTGACGCTGCTCATCGCCAACCAGATGGAGCGCGACTTGCAACTGCTTGGCGGCAAGGTCGATGTGCATGTCGCGCCGCATCTTTGCCCGCTGGATGTGTCGCCGTTCAACTTCGATCAGTCTGCGGCCCTGATTGAGCGCGCTTCGCTTCAAACCCGTGCATGGCTCGATGCCGGCGGGCTCTCGCACTCCACCTCGCCCGCGGACCTCGAACACGATCACGCCGCGATGATGATCGGGCCGCCCGCGGTGGGCGGCTATGACGTGGTCAGCTATTTCGCCGATGGCCAAGCCCCGGTCATGGGCTCGCCGGAGTTCACAGGCAAACATGAAGGCAAGATGTATCTCTTCGCCAACGCCGCCAATCGCGACACCTTTGTGGCCGACGCCGAGCGTTTCGCTTCGCAATATGGCGGGCGCTGCGCCTACGCTATGGCGCATGGTTCAGACGTGAAGGGCGATCCCCGCATTTATCGCGTCGAAGACGGGCGGCGTTTCTTCAATCTCGACGCACGCATCCATGCGCAGTGGGAGCGCGACATGGCCAATCACATTCGCCGCGCCGACGCGCGTTGGATCGCAACGCACGTAAAGCAGGAGGCTTGAGCATGGACAGCCTCAAGGTCACGTTCGACGGCGCCGATGGCGCGCCGTTAGCGGCGCGGCTCGAAATGCCAGGATTGGCGCCGGCAGCTTTTGCGTTGTTCGCGCACTGCTTTACCTGCGGCAAAGATTCATCGGCGCGCCTAGCGACGCCTCCCACGTCGCCGATCACTTTGCGGTCCATGCGGACGAAATTGAAGCAGAGGGTCAGGCCGACGTGTCGCTGGCTGGTCGGAGCTTCACCGTGAAGCGGCAGTTCATCGATGACCTCCAGGTGCAAAATCAAGCAGAACGCATGCGCCGACGGATAACGTCGTCAGCATCGACAATGCTGCGCAAATCTTTCAGGCGGCAAAGCACCCCAAAAGTTTCGTCTCGCTTGACGGCGCCGATCATTTGCTGACGCGCGCCGCAGACGCTGACTACGCCGCAGGCATCATCGCGGCTTGGGCGGTTCGTTACGTTGGCCTTGATGAGAACCGGTGACGGTTTCCAGAATGGTCGCCCGGCCAATGCGCGAATTGACAGCACAACGATGTTGGCCGGAAGTAAGCATTGGAGGGAGCATGACAGAACAAACCGCTGAAATCGTCTGGCTTGCGCTCGCCGTCTATTTCAGCGTTGGACTGTGCATAGCGTTTTCCACGCTGCTGTTCGGCTTGCGCAGGCTAGAACGCGGCGCCGCCGCGATGCCGCTACGCGTGCGGCTCCTCATCGCACCCGGACTGATCGCGCTATGGCCGCTCGTCGCTGCACGCATCTTCGGCCTTCGCGCCGCGGAGGATCAAGAATGAACCGCGCTCAGCGCCGCGCCCATGCTCGTCTGTGGCCGCTTTTGACCCTGGCGCTGCTCGCCGCCTCTGCAGCGGCACTCGTCGCAAAAGCGCGCGTCAACAACGCTGCGATAGAAGCGGCCGCCATCCAAGCCGAGGGCGAGTGACGATGGCGCACGGCTACAAGATCATCCAATGGACACCATTCAAAAAGAGCTATGACACGGCACTGCTGTTTGGCGTCCTCGTATTTGTCGGCGCATATCTTATCGCCGCGCTCGCGTTGGCGCCGGCGGGGCAAAGCGCACTGCCTATACAAGTCGCGCTACGCGCGCTCGGCGCCTGCGCCTTTGCGCTTTTGACGCTCATTCTCCTGATCGGGCCGCTCGCACGTTTATCGCCGCGTTTTTTGCCGCTGCTCTACAACCGCCGCCATCTCGGCGTGACGTGCTTTCTCTTGGCGCTCGCACACGGCGCGCTCGTCGTGGCTTGGTACCACGGCTTTTCCGACCTTAATCCGTTCGTGTCGTTGCTTGCCTCCAATCCACGCTACGATTCCATCCAAGGATTTCCGTTCGAAAGCCTGGGCGTCATAGCGCTTTTCATTCTCTTCATCTTGGCCGCAACCAGCCACGATTTTTGGAACAACGTCCTCGGCCCCAACATGTGGAAGGCGCTCCACATGTTGGTTTATTGGGCCTACGCGCTTATCGTCGCACACGTAATGCTGGGGGCCGTTCAGGGCGAGAAGAGCCCGCTCTACGCCATCGTCGTTGGCGCGGGCGCAACCTTAGTTGCGCTCACGCATATCTTCGTCGGCGCCCGTGAGGCGAGGCGCGATGCGAAAAACGCCGAGGCTGAGGCTGACGGATGGCTCCGCGTGGGGGGCCCAAGTGATATTCCGGACAGCCTAGCGCGCATCGTGACCCCGCCTCACGGCGAACGCATCGCCGTCTTCCGGGACGGAGCGCGCATTTACGCAATCAGCAACGTCTGCCGCCACCAAGGCGGACCACTTGGCGAAGGCCGCATCATTGACGGCTGCATCACCTGCCCTTGGCATGGCTTTCAGTATCGCCCGCAAGACGGAAGAGCGCCGTCGCCGTTCACCGAAAAGATCGCAACTTATCGCACGCGCATCGTAGACGGCATTGTCTTCGTTCATAGCGACCCAGTGACCAGCGGCGAAGAAGTCGCGCCCTCTGTGATTATAGGAGCGCAGCCTTGAGCAGACAGGAGTTCTTCGTGGGCTGGAGCGCCGAGACGCCGCGCGCCGACCGCCGCTTCCTGCTTGGCGCGAGCCTGGCGCTCATTGCAGGCGGTGGTGCGCTGGGCGCAAGTCTCGCTTTGGATCGGCCACCCGTCGGCGACGGGATTTGGGACCAGGGCGCGCCACACACGCTGCGCGGTGTTTTGAGTCGCGATCCGTATCCGATTTTGCGCACACGCGGGCCTGATGGCGACGTGCGAACGGTGTTTCTCGCCTCGTCGGGAAAAACCGCGCCTGACATCGACGCGCGTCTCTTTGACAATGGCGCGGATGTCACCGGCACGCTGATCACGCGAGGCCGCCACGCGATGATGGCTGTGGCCGATGTTCAAGCCGCGCCGGCTGATTTCGACGCAGCCACCCTTGCCGCGCCGGCTAAGGTCGATCGCGGGCCAGTCATGCTGGTCGGCGAAATTCTCGACGCAAAATGCTGGTTCGGCGCAATGCGCCCTGGCTACGGCAGAACCCATAAAGCCTGCGCCGCGCTCTGCGCGCGCGGGGGCTTGCCGCTCGCGTTTTGTCAGATCGGCGCTTGCGGCGATGGCTCGGATGCGCCGCTTCTGGTCTCGGAAAACGGCGGCGCCTTTGGCCGCGCCATCCTGGCGCTGGTCGCCGATCCAGTGATTGTTCGAGGCCGCTTGATCTCGGTAGGCGACGTGCTGCAGGTACGTGCGCCATTCGACGCAATTCATCGACTCTAAGGAAGCTTGCCTGCATGCTCAATTTCACCGGCCAAACCATCATTATCACCGGCGCGGCCGGCAATCTTGGCGCGGCAATCGCCGAGACGCTGGCGCGCCTTGGCGCTAGTCTTGCCCTCGCCGACGTTCGCGAAGATCCGTTGAAACACGTCGCCGCGCGCCTTGGCGGGGCGCCGCTCATCATCGCTGGCGCCGACGTGCGCACCAAGGATGGCGCGATGCGGATTGCTCAAGAGTGCCACGCGCGCTTTGGCCGCGTCGACGGCCTCGCAAATACAGTTGGCGCGTTCAAGACGGCCAACGTCGCTGATGGCGCGGCAGACGATTGGACGCTCCTCATGGATTTGAACGCACTCTCCGCGCTGCGGCTCTCGGAGGCGGCGCTGCCGCACATGACCGCCCGGGGCTATGGCCGCATCGTTCATGTCGCTGCCGGCGCAGGCGCCAAAAGTTTCGCCGGCGCTAGCGTCTACGCGGCGTCCAAGGCCGCTGTCATGCGCATCACCGAGGCGATTTCGGAGGAGCACAAGGCAAACGGCGTCACAGCGAACTGCGTTATGCCGGGTACGATAGACACGCCGCAAAATCGCTCCGCCATGCCGGACGCGGATTCTTCAACTTGGGTTCAACCCGCGGAGATCGCGGCTGTTGTTGCGTTCTTGCTTTCGCGCGAGGCCAGCGCCGTGACGGGCGCCGCCGTGCCGATCGCGGGCAAACAATAGGACGCCATCAATTACGACTAGGCTGAACCAGCATGCTCGGAAGAGCCAATTCCGCAGGGTCGCGGAATTCCTCAAGGCCAATGATCATGTCATCATGACCGTCCGCAGGTTGAGCGCGATAGGTGCGGAACACCCGGTCCCACCACGGCAGATTGAAGCCGAAATTGCTGTTCGTTTCATCACGGCGCACCGAGTGGTGCACGCGGTGCATGTCCGGGGTCACCACAATCAATCGCAACACGCGATCCAGAGGTTGGGCCAGTTTGACGTTGCCGTGATTGAACATCGTCGTCGCGTTGAGCAAAATTTCGAACACCAGGACAGCGATCGCAGGCGCTCCCAAGGCCATGACGGCGCCGATCTTAATCAACATCGACAGCAAGATTTCCAGCGGATGAAATCGCACGCCGGTGGAAACGTCGAACTCGAGATCAGCGTGATGCACGCGGTGGAGCCGCCAGAGCAGAGGCGCGGCGTGAAACAGCCGATGCTGCAGATAGATCACAAGATCGAGTGTAATCACCGACCCGATTATCGCGGCCGCTGCCGGCGCGTTGATCGTTTGAAAAAGACCCCAGCCGCGGGATTCGGCAAAGATCGCCGCGCCAACCGCCGCCGCTGGAAAGAGTATGCGGAGCATCAATGTATTGATGACGGAGAGTCCGAGGTTTCCGGGCCACCTTCGCAGCTTAGGAACGGCTTGTGGCCGCCTCGGGGCCAGCAACTCCCAAATCGCCATCACCAAGAACACGCCCACAAAGGCGCCAAAGCGAATAAATGGCTCGCTGAAATTCACCGCCTGCCCGATCACTCGAACCGGCTTTGGAAAGCGCGAAGCCGCCTGGCGTTGGCGCCGAGATCGGAGACGCCGACGCGCGACGTCGATCGTAGATCAACCCGCGATCCGCCCTCTGCGGGCGACACCTGCACAACCACGTCATCGACAAAGCCGAACCACAAGGAGCGAACACTAGCTTCGATGCGGCCGTTCGCTGGATCGGCCGCCTCTATGCTCCACCCATGAGCGCGCGCTGCGGCCAGCGCCGCTTCGAAGGCCTCAGCCGGCGGTTGTGCAAGCATGATGGGCTGGATGTCTGGATAGGCATTCTGCTGCAAGGCGCGTGCAGACTGGCCCGCGGCGGCGCCGAAGCGGGGATCGTCGGGAACGCGCGGATCAGCTTCGACTGGGTTTCCGCCCGGAACCGCGGCACGCAACTCGAGCACACGCTCTGAGAACATCAACGGCGCGCCGGGATCGGAAACGATATCGTGGATTGGCGGAATAGACGCGGCTTCATTGCGCACGTAACCGGCATAACCGAGCGCGAGCACCGGTATAACGAGCGCAAGCGCCGCCCTACCCACGCCAGTCCGTGGTTTGACGAACACCGCGAGCAAAAGCGCCAAGACCGCAAGTCCGGCCGCGCCCATTAACAGCATCGGCCCGTAGCCCAGGGTGAGCGTGCCAAACCCCAAACGCCAATCGATCAGACCAAAGCGCGTGGCGAGCGCCGCCGCAGCGAAATAGACCGGCAGCGCCAGCGATAGAAAGAACGCCGCCGCCACAACAAAAGCTCTAATCCCACTCATCGGCCCTACCTCCCCGCCATTCTTTGGCGCCAGCGCCGATAGCTGGCGCCGTCATCAACGTCTTCCAGTTCACGCAGCATCATAACGCGCGCTCCGGCCAAGTTGTTGAGCGTATCGGCGCGCGCATGCGGCGTCGACCAACGAACACGCGCAAACGGCAAAAGCCGGCGCTGGGCTTGGGTGAAACCAATCAACCAATAACCACCATCGAGCGCCGGGCCGAGCACAGCGTCGCTCCCTTCCAGCGCCTCGAAGGCGCCAGCTATGTCATCTGCGACAATCTCGGGCGTATCGCTGCCAATGAACACGAGCGGGCCAGGCGCCAATCGCCCGGAGACGCGCGTCATACGCTCGCCAAGATCGCCCTCTCCCTGACCGACCACGAGATCGACGCCCCGAAACTGCAATGGCTCGTCGGGTGTGATCGCCAAGCAAAGCCGCCAACGCGGGTCGGCCCCGAGGCGGCGCAAGAGTCGCCCCAGTGCGAGGCACTGAAATCGATGTGCAGCAAGCTCGCCGATATCGGCGGCAAGTCGGCGCTTGCCCTGTCCAAGAATTGGCCTCCGCGCCATCAATACGAGAGTGCGATTAGCGACCATAGAAGCGTGCAATACGATCGATTGGCGCGCCGGCGCTGAACATGGCAAGGCAAACAATATTGCGCGCGCTGCGCGCCAGCCAACCATCTTCGCGCCACCGCCGCGCTGAGGTAATTGCGGCGCATGCAAGCGTCCTCAGCCGGCGCCTGCCGATACGGCGCACGAAGTCCACGTCCTCCATAAGCGGCAGCGGACGAAAACCGCCAAGCGCGGTGTAGAGACTTCGATGGATCAGAAGCCCTTGATCCCCATAGGGAAGCGCCAAGACAAACACCCGCAACGCCACGAGCCATTCCAAAGCGCGTGCTTGCCACGCTGCGTCGTCGAGCTTGAAGCGAAATACACCGACGGTATCGGCCGCGTCCACGCTACGAGCGTGCGCGTCGACATGGGTCCGCCAATCGGGCGCAAGGATGGTGTCTGCGTGCAGAAAGAGCAGCCAGTCTTGGGTCGCCATTTCGGCGCCAGCACGCATTTGCTGACCGCGCCCGCGCGCTGTTCCTTGGACTCGCGCGCCGGCAGAGCGTGCGAGGCGAACTGTCTCATCTTGGGAGCCGCCATCGACGACGATGATCTCTTCGCCCCCCGCAATGGACTGAAGCGTCGCAGCCAAGCTGGCTTCGGCGTTCAGCGTCGGGATTATGACAGCAATACCCATTGAAACTAGATGATCGTGAGGGTTCGGGCTTGGCAAGTGCGGCAGATGCTGCAACCGCTGCGCATAAGATGTAACCGCGCTCCGGCGCGCGCGTATCAAAGATGGGTGCGCTCATGCCCCGTGGGCACGGGAGGATAAAGCATGGCCGACGTCGAACAAGCGCCGCCCGCTCGGCGCGGCATTTGGGGCCGGCTTGCGCTGGTTGCGGTGCTCGCCTTGGCGCTCGTTGCGGCCTGGCGTTTTGGCGTCTTCGACTATCTCAACTTCGAGACCTTGCGCACGCAGCGCGAGGGGCTCACCGCATTCGTCGCGGCCAATCAAATTCTCGCCTTCGCCGCCTTTGTCGCGGTCTATGTATTGGTCACCGCGCTGGCGTTCCCTGGCGCGTTCTGGATCACGATCCTGGGCGGCTATTTGTTTGGCCTGATTGGCGCCGCCATCGCCACCACGATCGGCGCCACCTTGGGCGCGACAGCCTTGTTTGTGACCGCGAGGTACCTGCTTGGGGATACATTGCGTGCGCGCGCCGGTCCGTTCTTGAAGCGGCTGGAGGCCGGCTTCCAAGACAACGCGATTAGTTATCTTCTGACGCTCCGGCTGGTCCCTGTCGTGCCGTTCTTCATCGCCAATGTGGCGCCAGCGTTTCTCGGAGCGCGCTTAAGCACTTTCGTTTGGACGACCGCCATCGGCATCATTCCCGGCGTCATCGCCTATACATGGATCGGTGCTGGTCTCGGCGCAGCGTTCGATGCCGGAGAAGCGCCCGACATCGCCGCGTTCGCGCGAGAATTGGCGCCTGCCTTCATCGCGCTCGCAGCGCTCGCGATCGCGCCCGCTATCTATCGCCGCTTCAAGCGCCGGAAGGCCGCCAGTTAGGGGTCCAACTTCTATGGAAAATATCAAGGCGGACATCGCCATCATCGGCGGCGGCGCCGCCGGATTGGTGGCAGCCTCCGGCGCCGCCCAGCTTGGCCAAAAGGTCGTGCTGTTCGAGAGCGATGAAATGGGAGGCGACTGCCTGAATTATGGGTGTGTGCCTTCAAAGTCGCTGATCACGGCGGCGCGCGCGGCCCAAAACGCGCGCACGGCGGAACCGCTTGGTCTCGACATTGCGCCGCCGCACGTGGATTGGTCCCGGGTCAAGGCGCACGTGCACGGCGTGATCGCCACGATCGCGCCAATCGATAGCCAAGAGCGGTTCGAGCGGCTCGGCGTCCGCGTCGTGCGCGAACGCGCGCGCTTCGCCGACGCCCGAACCATCGTCTCTGAAAGTCTCAGCGTCCGGGCGCGCCTTATGGTGATCGCCACCGGCGCCCGCGCAGGCGCTCCGCCCATTCCGGGCCTGAGCGAAGTGCCCTACCTGACCAACGAAACCATCTTCAGCATCGATGCGCTGCCGACACATCTCTTAATCCTGGGCGCGGGCGCTATCGGGCTCGAACTTGGACAAGCATTTCGCCGTCTTGGATCTGAAGTCACGTTGATCGAAGCTGGCGCGCTCTTGGCTGGCAAGGATGGGAAAGCCGCCAGCGTACTGCGCGCGAAATTGTCCAGCGAAGGCGTGCACCTATTTGAATCGGCGAAGGTGCAGCGCATCGAAGGCGCAGACGGGGCCATCGCCGCCCACGTCGAAACTGATGGCGCAACCAAACGCATAGAAGGCTCCCACCTTCTGGTTGCTGCTGGGCGCAAGCCCAACGTCGAGAACCTAGGGCTCGAGTCCGCCCACGTCGTTTACGACAAACGTGGCGTAACGACTGACGCACAGCTGCGCACATCCAATCGGCGCGTCTATGCGCTGGGCGATGTCGCCTCGCGTGAGCAATTCACCCATGCCGCCGGCCTGCATGGCTCGCTGTTCGTGCGCAACGCCCTCTTCAAACTCTCGCCCGGCCGTGCTGACGCCGCGCCCATTCCCCGCGTCATCTACACCGAGCCAGAATATGCCGCCGTCGGCCTCTCGGAGGCGGAGGCGCGGCAGCGCTGGAGGGACAAAGTACGCGTGCTTTCAGTCCCGATGCACGACAACGATCGCGCCCAGACCGGGCGCGACACCGAAGGCTTTGCCCGCATCATCGTCCGCAGCAACGGCGAGATTGTCGGCGCCGCCATCGTCGGCGCACATGCGGGTGAAACCATCGCCACCGTCGCCCTGGCGATCGCCAACAAATTGAAGATCGCCGCCTTTACCTCAAGCTTTGTCCCCGCCTACCCCACGCGCGCGGAAATCTTGAAGCGGGCGGCAGGCCAGTTCTACACCGAGAGCCTATTTTCGCCGCGCACAAAGCTGCTGGTTCGACTGCTTTCGTATCTGCCCTAGGAAAGAGATTGCATGACGGATTGGCGTTTAGGCGTAATCGGCGGCTCCGGACTCTATGACATCGACGCGTTGGAGGATCGCTGCTGGACGCGTATCGCCAGCCCGTGGGGCGACGCCTCCGACGAGGTCTTGACTGGAACGCTGCACGGCGTGCCGCTCGCTTTTTTGCCAAGACATGGCCGCGGCCACGTCTTGGCGCCTTCCGCTATCAATACGCGCGCCAATATCGATGTGCTGAAACGCGCCGGCTGTACTGACATTCTGTCGGTCTCTGCCGTTGGATCATTGCGCGAAGACTTGCCCCCCGGCGGCTTCGCCCTCGCCGACCAATACATTGATCGCACCCGCAACCGTCCGACTAGCTTCTTTGGGCCTGGCCTCGTCGCCCACGTTTCCATGGCCGATCCGGTTTGCCCGCGCCTGTCAACGCTCGTGCACGACGCCGGCGCCCGCGCCCGCGTAGAGATCAAGCAAACCGCAACATATCTCGCGATGGAGGGCCCGCAATTCTCGACGCGGGCCGAGAGCCGCCTCTATCGCAGCTGGGGTTGCGATATAATCGGCATGACGGCGATGCCGGAAGCACGCTTAGCGCGCGAAGCGGAGCTGCCTTATGCTTCGCTTTGCATGGTCACCGACTATGATTGCTGGCGCGAAGACAATGCCGATATCGATGTCGGCGACATTCTCGCGGTGATGGGCGCCAATGTCGCGCGCGCAAGGCAAGTTCTCACCCAATTGACCAAGCTGATAAGTGAAGCGCCGCGTACGCCATCGCCTATTGATACATGTTTGGATATGGCGCTCATCACCGATCCGGCGAAGTGGGATCAAGATCTGGTGCAAAAACTTGACGCCATATGCGCCCGGCGTTTTGCCAGAGCCTAGGCCGAGCAACTCCCGCCGCCCAGCACGCAGAACTTCGCGCAATGGCGATGGTTGAGCGCGACCGGCGCCAAACTGTCGCCAAGACGTGTCGCCAATTCAAACTGCGGATCGTAGGGAAGCAACGTGCAGGCGATCACCGTGGGCGCAACTGCGCCCTTGCGCCTCCCCACC
Source organism: Caulobacteraceae bacterium (assembly GCA_031431115.1). Lineage (GTDB taxonomy): Bacteria > Pseudomonadota > Alphaproteobacteria > Caulobacterales > Aquidulcibacteraceae > Vitreimonas. The sequence continues at coordinate 19,822 of JANPCV010000058.1, read as the reverse complement.
AAGCGCGCGCTGGCGCACATCATGGCCGCCGGGTTGACCTTGAGAATGCCCCAGCAGGCATCACTGATTTCCGGAACCTCACTTGTCTCGTCCATCTCTGGAAAGAGCACCAAGTGCTCCCGATTGCGCGCGTCGATAGCCCAACCGCGCGCCGCAATGAGGCGAGAGAACCCAGCGCGCATCTCAGCGTCGTCAGCGCCCCACATGGTGCGGCCCGCCAAGCTTGTGGCGAAACCCGCTTCCGCCAGCCAGTCAATGCCGAGCACAGTTTCAGCATGGCTGCCGGGTCCACGCTCTTCATCGTGATGCAAGGCGTCATAGTGATCGAGGCTCACCCTGAGCGCGAGCCGATCGCCATGCGCCCCTTTCAACGCCAGCAATCCATCGCGAACGCGCGGGCGCATCATGGGTCGCATGGCATTGGTCAGGGTCAACACGCGATGGCCGCGTGCGAGCGCCATATCCATAAGTTCAATAATCTGAGGATTGAGGAATGGCTCGCCGCCGGTAAAGCCAATTTCGATCGGACTATCCGCCAGCGCTGCGACTTCTTCTAGAAACGGCGCGAAATCGACGCAGGTGAAATACTCGAAACGATCGTTGGTGGGAGAGCTCTCGATATAGCAGCGCGCGCACGTAATATTGCACAGCGTGCCGGTATTGACCCACAGCGTCTTCAACCCGGTAAACCCCACGCGGGCGCGCGGCTCGCCCCGGGCAGTGAGGTCCGGATCATCAAACTTCGTGCGCGGCGGATCAGTGACTGTCATATGCCTCATACGTTCGGCAAAGGCGCGAGAATGCCATCCCTCGCTTTGCCAATGGCGAGACGCTGTGTGCGGATCGCCGCCAATTCGTCCCCCAGCTGCGCCGCGAAATACGCATCGCACCCGATGCAGACATTGGCAAAGGTTTGACCCTTGGGATCTACAACCGTTGAAGACGCGCGATACGCCTCCCGGCTCCAGCCCGCGCCCAACCCCATGGCTTCAGGATCGCCGGCATTGATCGCTTCAAAGGCAGGGTGGCCTTTCAGGCTGTCAAGAATGTCAGTCAGGCGCTCCTCGGCGACGCTGCCCAACGGCGCCCTGGTCTTGAGGCAGCACGGATAGACAGAGCCATCCGGCTCGAGCGCAACCTCCGAACCGGCCTGCCCATAGTTCAAGAAGCTTTTCCCGCCGCTCCAACGGGCGCAAAAATTGGTTTCGTATGTGGCTTCGGAAAGGCCATTCAGCCACGCGCGGCCGCGCGGCCACAGTTCACCAATCCACAAATCAGGCTGCGCGCCGAAGAATAAGAAGAACGGTCCACGATCGTCATCGGCGGGCCTGGGGCCCGGCGCTTTGAGACGCGGATCGCGCGCGCCGCCCAAGCCGACTTCAAGCGCACCGAACGGCGCCATCATCGCCCGCACTTCATCCATCAACGCGAACTTTTTGTCGCCCTCCAGCCCAACATGGAAGTCGTCGATCGACGCGATGGCAATCGTGCGCACGCCACGCGACAGCATGCCTTCGATATGCTCGGACGTCAGAATGTCGCCAGTGGTCTGGACCGAAATGTGCGGCCCCTGATCACCCCAACGACGTCGTATCTCCTCGAGAACCGGATAGAACAATTCCTCGCGCACGCCATCGATCAGCACTTCACCGCCGGCCAGCACTAGAAGCGTGCGCTTTCGTGCACCCTTAACGTCGACAAAACTCATGTCATCCGGCAGGTTTGCGATGATGTTGCGATACGCGCGCTGACCCTCGCCAACGACGCGCTTCAAATCCTCGCGCACATATGGCCGAAAGCGATCATCGTAACAATGCTTGCACCGCCGGTGGCACGCCCACGTCAAAACCCAATAGATCGCTTCCATCGCACTTTCCGGTTTAGACAAGCCAGAAGATCGCCCACCGGCGACGGGGTCAAGTGCGCTTTGTTCAGCCAAAATGTATCCAAACGCTTCGCTCGCTCGTACGCGTATCGGTGAAATCAGGAGTCCGCGTATGCTTGCCCGCACATTGCTTGCCGCCGCGACCATTGCGTTGGGGATGATCGCTGCCCCCATGAGCGCACAGGCCGCAGATACCGCCGCTTACGACCGGCTGCTAACACGTTATGTGGTTGCTTCGCCGGATGGGATCAATCGCGTGCGCTACACCGCCTGGGCGGCAAACGCAGGCGACATCGACGCGCTGAACGCCTACGTGGCGTCACTTGAACAGGACCGCCCCTCCCGTATGACGCGTGACGAGCGCCTGGCTCATTGGATCAACCTCTACAACGCGGTTACGCTGCAGATCATCCTCGAGAACTACCCTGTGCGCTCAATCCGCGACATTCGCAGCCAAACGCTCGACCCGCGCGGCTTGATCGGGCCGTGGAGGACGCAGCGCGTCACCGTCGAAGGCCGGCGCCTCACATTGGACCAGATCGAAAATTCGATCCTCCGTCCCGAATTCAACGAACCCCGCATCCACTACGCGATCAATTGCGCCTCAATCGGCTGTCCGAATCTCGCGGCGCGCGCTTGGCGGGCCGATACCATGGACGCAGATCTCAGCGAGGCCGCGCGCAATTACGTCAACCACCCGCGAGGCGTTTCGGTTGACGCACAAGGGCGGGTGCGCGCATCGACTATATATCGATGGTTCGCGGCCGACTTCGGCGCCAACGCGGTTGGCGTGCTTGCGCATGTGCGGCGCCACGCCTCACCCGATCTGCAGGCGCGGCTTTCTGGCTCGGTCGCAATCTCGGGCTATGGATACGACTGGTCGTTGAACGGCGCGAACTGAACACAGCGCCCACCGCCGCTAAGCGTCAGGGGTAGATGGCGACACGCGGCACAGAATAGCCAACGGCAGGGGTGTGAAGAAACGCACGGCGACACAATGATACTTCGCGTCTCTGGATGTCTCTTCAGGCAGTCTTGCGCCTTCCAACAGAGACCGGCGGCGCACGCTCTGGACGGGGCGCACGGGGACGGTCAGAACCTCCTCGCTCCAAGTCGGGAACGAAATACGGGCGTGTGGCGTCGGTGTTTTCTGCATGCGGCGGCGTAGGCCCGACAGGACTCGAACCTGTAACCAGACCGTTATGAGCGGCCGGCTCTAACCATTGAGCTACGGGCCCCCGATAGCTGCCGAGCGCGCATCTGCGTTGAGCCGGTCCTCGTCGTCAAGTCTTGCAGGGGCTGCCGCTTTGCCAGCGTGGCCTAGTCCTAGATGGGTCAAGGGCTTGGACGCATTCGTCCTGCCGTTTTTGGACTTCTAGTTGAGCGGCGCGGCCGACGGCGTCAGCGCCCGATGCGATCACATCAGGCCGCCCGTCTTCGCAGGCGTCGCCGGCATCAGCGGCGCCACCGGCCCGTCATCGCTGGTGCTGGCGCCCGTGCTGACACCATAACGACGACAACAACGACGTGCCGGTGACGACGTCGTCAGAAGGTGGTCCTGACGCGCGCGTGCGCGTCCGCCACGAGCTTCATGGTGGCTGCGGTAACGCCCGCCGCCTTGGCGAACTTGCGCCAGTCGCCCACCGCCGCGCCCACCTCCTCCACCATCACCTCTACCTCTTTGGCGCCCAGTCCATGCTTCGCGCCGAGATTCTCGATGTGCTTGCGTGTTGGTTTGCGGCCTTCGCCGTCGATGTCGAGATAGTGCTCACCGCCTGGTCCTGCCGCGTAGGTGAGATCGTACGCGGGCGAAAGCGACCACTCACCGGCGTCGTCCATTAGATAAGCATGCTGACGCACGTGATCGTCGCGATTATGCGCCAGCACGTTGAAGACCATGCGCCGGAACGCGCGCGCGAGGTCTTCCGCGTTACGCGTGATGTGCTGGGTTGCCCGCAAGAATTGGTCGTAACTTAGTGATCCCGGCGTCATCGGGGCTTCGACAGCGCCGCCAAGTGAGAGCATATGAAGCCGCGCGCCCGGCGCCGGGCGATCGAAGCGGCGCGTTGCGAAATAGCCAGGCCCCTTCTTCGCTTCGATCAATTTGTGTTCGGGTACTTTAAGGAGCGCGGCTTCCGCCATCGCGGCGTAAGCTTCTTCAAGCGGGCCGATATCGTCTGGGTCTTCGTTCGCCTTGAACTTCACGATCCAAGCGGTGTGATCGGCTGGCAATTCGCCGCCGCCAACAGATACTTCGCCGTGTGGCCCAAACCCCACGTGCACCTTCGGCCGCGCCCCGCCAGAGCCGCCCGCGGCTTTGGCAAGGAGATCGCCAAGCTTTACATCTTCGCCTGACAACACCTGCGCGGCTTCATCCGCCAAGGCATCGAGATCGATGCCGGTGCTTGCATCGGCATCGGGCGTTGTTGCGGGATGAAACACAAGCGCACCGCGGCCACTCTCGCCGACAAGCGCCAAGCGCTCGACGGGGGTCAGCGATCCGATATCGAGATCTAGTTGCGCCAGACGCTTGCGCATCACGAGATAGCCCCAGCCCTCGGGGAGGCTGTCTGCGAGAAATCCATGCAGGCCGTCGAACGTGCGTGAGCGCGCCGGAATTAGACCCGGTGCTTGCGGATATTGAATGGCGCCATCGACGCGCAGCGGACGCTCCCTGATCTCGCGCGACCATTCGAGCTGCGCGGTCTGTTGCGCCCAAGCGAGCCGTCCCACCGGGACGCGCGCGTCTGGCGCAAAGGCGAACTCGATCGCTAGCGGCGTGCCAGGGGCCAGCTTCAAGATTTGCCAGCCTTGCGCGAGGGCCGCTGACGCTTCGGCGCCGGTGCGTTTTGGCGCTGCTGCTCCAGCAGCTCGTTCATGCTTTGCGGCAACGGCGCGGGGAAGAGTTGCGCAAAGCCGTCTTCGCAGCGGAGCGCGATGGCGGCGCCGACGAGGTTCCCGGTTGTCGCCTGTCCGGTCGCCTCCAGCCGCTGCCAAGTGCTTTTGCTCATGCCGGCCCGCTTGGCGGCCTCGATCTGCGACCAGTTCTGCGCCACGCGGCGGGCGCGGACGGCCTCCCCGAGGTCAGCCAACAGCTCGGGCGCGGTCTTCAGCATGAACTCATATATGAAGCATTAGGCTCGAAATGTCAAGTTAGCGCCTCATATATGAGGTCATTAATCTACAGCAAACCATACCGCCCCGGCAGGCGCGCGCGCGACGGCATGGCCGACGTCGCGCCGTCACGAGCCCGGCGGCGGCGCGCTCCGGACATCGCTAATATACACAAGACGCGGCGGCGTTTTCTTGGGTCCAGATCGAGTACGGCACGCACAACACCGTGAACGCCACGCTTGGCGTGTCGAGCCCCACCGCCTTCTACAATGGCGGCTACGAAAACACGCAGTGGGTCACCGATCTCACCTTCACCGGCGCGCTCGATCTTGGCTGGAGCGCTCCGCTCAATCTCGCGTTCGGCGTCGCCTATCGGCAAGACACTTATGAAATCACCGCTGGCGAGCCGGGCTCCTATCAGTTCGGCCCTTCGTGTGTGCTCGATGGTCCAAACATCAATGCGCAGCCGGTCATCGGCAGCCAAGGTTTCGTCGGCATTCAGCCGACCGATGTCGTCGATGTTGACCGCGACAATGTCGGGCTCTTCGTCGAAGCCAGCACCGACATCACCGAGGATTGGCTCATCACCGCGGCTGGCCGCTTCGAAACTTACTCGGACTTCGGCGAGACTTGGAACGGCCAACTCGCAACGCGCTACGAAATTCTCGATGGCTTTGCCCTGCGCGCCAGCGTCAGCAATGGCTTCCACGCGCCGTCGCTGTCACAACAATTCTACGGCTCATCGGTTGGCCAGGGCATTATCAACCTCACCACCGGCGACAGCGAATTTTTCCTCGTGAAGCTGGCGCCAACAGGCTCGGCGCTCGCCACCGCGCTGGGCGCCACCGAATTCGAGCCCTAGCAATCACTCAACATCAGCGCTGGTCTCACGCTAGACCAAGGCCCATGGCGCGCGACGCTCGATTTCTACCGCATCAACATCGACGACCGCATTGTGCTGTCGAGCAACTTCGTCGACGGCCCGGGCTCAACGGCGCTGCGGAATTACCTGACTTCGATCGGCCAGCCCGGCGTGCTCAGCGTCCGCTACTTCACCAACGCTATCGACACCGAAACCCAGGGCTTCGACCTCACCGTTTCGCACAACTCAGATTTTGGCGCGTACGGCGATTTGCGCCTCACTGCGGCTTACAATTACAACGAAACCGAAGTGACGCGCATCGCCGCCACGCCCTCGCAAGTCACGGCGCTCGGCATCACCGCACCGCTTTTCGACATCACCGAGCGCACGCGCCTCGAACGCGGCGCGCCGCGGGACAAGGTCGCGCTCGGCGCCAACTGGAATGTCGGCCGCTTCCGTGTGAACCTCAACGGCACGCGCTACGGCGAAGTCGAACAATTGGCGCTCGCCAATCAGAGCGCCGCAAACGTCGCACTCGCCGCAGCCGGCGACACACGCATCCGCGCGCTGCCCACGCAAGCTGGCACGGCCGGCAATTTCGACGTCATTCAAATTCTCGAACCGGAATGGGTCACGGATTTGAGCGTCAGCGCCGATCTCACCCAGAACGTCGCGCTCACCTTCGGCGCCAACAACATCTTCAACGTCTATCCAACTGAGAACATCCGCTCCACCGCGGCGCTCGCCGGCGCAGATAGCTCAGGCGTCTTCCCGTACAGCGAATTCTCACCGTTCGGCTTCAGCGGCGCTTTTTACTACACGCGCCTCGCTGTGAGCTTCTGATGCGGCGACTAAGCCGGCGCGGACTCGTTGGCGGCAAGGGGGGCGGCATTGGCCGTCTCCGCCGCGGCGTGCGCCACGACCCGAATGCAGCCACATCCATCGAGCGCCTCTCGCTCAATGAAAACGCCTACGGCCCCTCCCCAGGGGCCCTCCAGGCGATCGAGAACAATCTCGGTCGCCTGGAGCGCTACGTCGATGCCGATGAAGTCGCGCGGCTCACCAACGCGATCGCTACACTTGAGCGCGTTGCGCCGGAGCAAGTTGTTCTCGGCGAAATCCTCGAGCCGCTTGGCCTTCAACTTGCGACATCGCGGCAAGACGGCGGCGAATTCGTGTATTCGGCGCCCGGCCCTCATCGACGCCGCCACGCCGCTTGGCGGCGTCGGCCGGCCTGTGCCGCTCAATGCCTCACTTGAAAATGATCTCCCGGCGCTCACCGCCGCCATTGGTCCACGCGCCGCAAGGCGTCGACGCCGTCCTGCTGCGCAACGTCAACAACGCCGCTTACTTCGCCGGCTATTGGGTCTTCGCCAGTGAACGCCCGCAGGCCGCGTTCAAAAATCGCGACGACGAAGCGCCCTGGCTCTTCCATCCGCAGAGCTACGCCGAAATTCTCTCCACTGCCTGGCATGACGGCGCCAAAAGTTATTTGGATTTTCCGCACGCCGATGGTGGTTTCCCAAACCAAGGCGTCGTCCGGGCCGGGCCTGCCATTGATCTCTTCAACTTCCTGCTCGAAGGCCTGCGCGACAAAGGCCTGCAAGGCACAAAGCTCGGCATCGACGGCGAACTCTATCCATCGGAACTACGCAAGATCGCAGCGATCTTCCCGAATGTCGAGATCGTCAACATCTCGCCAGCGATCCGCGATCTGCGCATCGTCAAGACACCCGAAGAGCTCGCGCTCTATTCGCGCTCCTATATCTACAACGATCGCGCTCAAGCCTTCATCCGCGACTATCTGCTGACTTACGGCAGCGACGTCACCGATCTTGAACTGGAGAGCGCCGCGCAATTTTGGCTTTCAGATCAACTCTACACCGACCTCAATCTCTCCGGCGGCGAGGTCAATCTCGGCGCAGCAACACGCGCCAGCGTCCGTGTCCGCACTGGCCGCGCCAACAGCTCACCGTGAAGATCAATGGCTGCGACGGCGAGAACTACCGAACCTTCCTCACCGCAAAGCGCGATGCCAGCTTCGATCCACACGCCAACAAGCTTTGGGAAGCGTCGTTGCGCTCATGCGACATTCAAGTCGAACTGCAAGGCGCCGGCGTGAAGGCAAACGAAATCGCGCGCGCCGTGCATCAATACCAAGTGGATGAGGGCCTCGCCCGCTACATCTATCATCGGCCATCACATGGCCTTGCGTTCGAGGGCCACTACCCGCCCTTCATCGCGCTGGGCGATGAGACCGTGCTGCCGCTGAACTCAGCGCTGTCGCAGGAACCAGGGCTCTACGATCCCGAGACTGGGTTCGGCTTCAACTGGAGCGATACCGTCGTCACCGGCGAAGGCCGCGGCTATCGCACGAGCGCCACGCCCTACTCACGCGAATGGTCGTTCGTCCGGCTCTAAACCGCCAACTTCCCGTCACCCGCAACGCCAACCCAGTCCCGCCGCGCATCATCCCACTTCCATCGGGGCGCGGCGGCACTATGTTGTCGCCAAGGAGACACCATGACCGGGTTCTGGATTGGTATCGTTATCGTGGTGGCGGCCATCGTTGGCGTTTCCGTGCTCGTCGGCAAAGTGCTGAGCAAACCCAAGGGGGTTGCCGCCCCCAATCGTCAAGCCCAGATGACCGGCCTCAAAGCTTCCGGCGCGCTCCGGCACCGCAAGTCGAACCGCGACTAATGGCCGAAGCCGCGCGCGCAGAACTGCCTGCTGACAAAGCCGAGCGCTATGCAGCGTTGCGCGCTGAGATCGCTGCGGTGATTACCGGCGAGCCAAACGTCACCGCGCGTTACGCGACCGCCGCCTCGCTCCTCGCGCAAGCCTTCCCGGATCGCTTCTTCTGGACTGGCTTTTACGTGGTTGATCCCGATAAGCAGAGCGAACTCGTTGTTGGCCCCTATCAGGGCACGCTGGGTTGCCTTCGCATCCCCTTCGGCAAAGGCGTCTGCGGCGCTGCCGCCGCCACACGCGAAACCATCATCGTGCCGGACGTCCACGCTTTCCCCGGCCACATCGCCTGCGATAGCCGCTCCAATTCCGAAATCGTGACGCCTGTGCTTGACCGCACTGGCGCACTCGCCGCCGTCCTTGATGTCGACTCAACCCAGTTCGACACCTTCGACACGGTGGATAAAGCCGGATTAGAAGCCATTTGCGGCGACTTGCTCACCCTAGACTAGCGCTAAACGTCACCCGGCCTTGCCCCGACGCCCCCGCGCGATAGAAAGCGCCACGCAAGTCATGGGGCGGCAAATCATGGGGCGAACGTGAGCGACGAAAAAATCGGCTTGATCCTTGGTCCAATCGCGCAGCACGCGACGGAGGTGGCCGCTATCGCCAGCGCGCGCCTCTCCGGCTTCGGCCGCAAGAACGACGCTGATCAGGCCGCGGTCGACGCCATGCGCCGCTCATTCCAGACCGCGCCCTTCTCCGGCAAGGTCGTCATCGGCGAAGGCGAAATCGACGAAGCGCCGATGCTCTATATCGGCGAAGAAATCGGCGCCGGCGGGCCGCGCGTGGACATCGCCGTCGATCCTCTCGAAGGCACCAAGCTTTGCGCCAATGATGCGCCGAACGCGATGACCGTCGTCGCCCTCGCGCTCGAAGGCGGCCTACTGCATGCGCCTGATATGTATATGGACAAGCTCGCGATTGGCCCGGGCTATCCGCCAGGCATCATCGATCTCGATCTCTCTCCCGCCGAAAACGTCAAGCGTCTCGCCAAGCACAAAAATGTGCCGATCAGCGAGATCCGCGCCTGCTTGCTCGACCGCGACCGCCACCAGAGCATTGTCGATGAACTGCGCAGCATTGGCGCCGGCATTCGTCTCATCCCCGACGGCGACGTCGCCGGCGTATTCTGGACCGTCGAAGCCGCGCGCTCGGGTGTCGATATCTATTTTGGCCAAGGCGGCGCGCCCGAAGGCGTGCTCGCCGCAGCAGCCATCCGCTGCGCCGGCGGCCAGATGCAAGCGCGGCTGAAGCCTGAAAACGAGCAGGAAGAAGAACGCGCGCGCAAAATGGGCCGCGACGTTCACGCCAAGCTTTCACTCGATGACATGGTCCCAGGCCACGTCGTGTTCGCAGCATCGGGCGTAACGCACGGCTCGATGTTTGAAGGCGTACACTTCGATCACGGCCACGCCACCGTGGATACTTTGGTGTGGGACAGCTTTACCGGCCGTCGCAGCCGCGTGCGTTCGACATACCCACTCTGAGCCTATTGCAGCGGCGGTTCGGCAGCGTCCGCGCCCAGCTCTATCGCCTCTTCCGCGCCGCCTTCACCGTCATCCACGGCCTGCGACGTCGGCTGCACGGCCGGCTGCGCCGGGCGGCGTGAAAACGCGCTAAGGCCCGGCACATTCACCGCGCCATCATAAACATTGATCGCCGCGCCCTCGAACGAGGCGCCGACCGGCTCAACACGCCCGCCAAGGCAATCGCCCAGGAAATGCTCAAGCACGGCGAGATATGAAAGCCGGTTCTGCGGCCGCACCAATATGTGGCCCTCATCCGGAAACGCCAGATACGTAAGGATGCCGCGCAACCGCACCGCTTGCGCCACCTGATCTGTTTCGCCGCGGGTCAAACCGGGATCACGGGCCCCATACGCCAACAATAACGGACTGCGAATGCGCCCCGCATGAAACGCCGGCGAGCGAATACGCAACAGCTGGCGTCCCGCCTCCGTGCGTGCGTCAGCAACGCGGCGATACAATTGCTCGCGCTGCGGCGCCGGCGCGAGATCAAGCATCGCGAACAAATTCGCGGGAGCGGCAAAGCTTGCACCGCAACGATATTGGTCCGGCGTGAACGCAAGTCCCGACAAGGCCGCGTAACCACCAAAGCCCGATCCAACGATCGCGATACGGCCCTGCTCAGCCACGCCTTGTGTCACCGCCCATTCGGCGGCGTCCGCCAAATCTTCCTGAATACGCCCGCCCCACTCGCCGTTGCCGGCATTGAGGAAAGCTTTGCCGAAGCCCGCCGAACCGCGGAAATTCACTGAGAGCACCGCATAGCCGCGATTGGCGAGCCACTGATGCATCGCATCGAAACCGTAGCTGTCGCGCGCCCACGGCCCATCATGCGGCAGCAACACCATCGCCAGCGGCGTTTCCGGCCGTGCATCGCCGTTCGCATCCGATCCACCTGGCAGCGTCAGATATGCAACCAAAGTCGAGCCATCGCGCGCCGCGATTTCAACCGGCGCCATCGGTTGCAACGCCGCCTGCTGCAATTCCGGCCGATGCGAGAACAGCGACGTCAACCGCCGCCCGGCCGGCCCCGCGCGATCAAACAAATACGAGCGCCGCGGCGTCGTTGGGTTTTCTTCGACAACGATCCAGCGCGTATCGTCCGCACTGCGCGACACAACATTAAAATCGCCGGTCAGCGAGCGATCCAAAAACTCAATATCGGCCTGGCTATCGGCGTTCAGCGCGCGCCACTCACGGCGCAAATATTCCGTCGCGAACGCCTCGGCCGCGCCAGTCACCGGATCGAGCCACACATCGACAACATCGGCGCGCTCGCCTTCACCGAGCACGACCCTTTCGCCGGTTGCAATATTCACACGCGCCAGAGCCGTGCGATCCCGCTCCGCCGTGTCCGGTTGGCCGAGCGCTGAATCAAGCACCAGGAAATGCACGCCATCGATTTCGAACCCGAGCAGACGCGTCGACATCACATCTTCAAACGGAATTTCGAACACCGTCCGCCCGCGTTCCTCGAACGCCACCACATCCGCGCCGCCATCGGCGCGCCTCCGCACGCCAAGGCGCACGGCATTGGTTTGATCCAGCAAGAAGCTCGCATAGCCGCGCGGCCCGCCATTGCGTTGCAACACCGTGCGCGCGCCGCTCGCCAAATCCACGCGCACCACATCCGGCCACGATCGATCGCGCTCATTCAGCGCCACAACAACCGCGCCCGGATCGGCGGCGCTCAAGCCAAGGATGTCGGCGCGCGCGCCCGCAGGCGTCAGCGCCCGCGTCGCGCCACTCGCGACGTCCACAGCATAGAGCCGCGTGTTCTCGTCGCCGTCAGTGTCTTGGAGGTAGAGCAACGTCGAGCCATCCGCCGCCCAACGGAATGTGCTGACCCCGCGTGTGCGCTCATCTGTCAGCGCCCGCGCCTCGTCCATCGCATCGACCGAAAGCACCCAAAGGTTCGTCACCCCGTCGCGCGGCGCCAGAAACGCAACGCGATCCCCCCGCGGCGAGAGCTGGCCACCATGCCGCGCCGGCTCCCCGAAGAGCGCCGCGCGCGTGATCAGGACCGGCGCGCTGGGCACGGGCACAGGCGCGTGAGCGCGCTCGCCGCACGCGGCGAGAACCACGGCTAGCCCCAGGGCCAAGGCCCCAGCCCAAAATCTGCTCGTTCTCGAAACCACCCCGAACCTTACAACCCTGTCATCTACCCGCCAACGCGCATGGCTGACAGAGTGTTCACCTTTACGGCATGGGTTTGACCGGCGCTGTGACCCACGCCCACCAATTGACGCACATGGGCGTTTTGACACCCCGCCCGGCGCACCCTATCTCACTGCCGCTTTGGTAAAACCGACTCATTCCCCCGCCGCCACCGGCGCGCTTGTTCTGGCCGATGGTACCGTATTCCTGGGCGAAGGCTTGGGAGCGATAGGCTCCGCCGAAGGTGAGGTCTGCTTCAACACCTCGATGACGGGCTATCAGGAAATCCTGACTGACCCCTCGTACGCTGCGCAGATCGTCGCCTTCACCTTCCCGCACATCGGCAATGTCGGGACCAACAACGAAGACATCGAAACATCCTCGCCTGCCGCATCCGCTGGCGCGCGCGGCGCCGTCTTCCGCACGCGTCCAACGATGCCATCGAACTGGCGGGCCGACGACGACCTCGATAGCTGGATGAAGAAGCGCAACGTCATCGCGCTCTCCGGCCTCGATACACGCGCGCTGACCAAACGCATTCGCGAACACGGCATGCCAAACGCCGTCATCGCGCACGCGCCGGACGGAAAATTCGATCTCGATAAATTGCGTGCGCAAGCGAAAGCGTGGCACGGCCTAGACGGCCTCGATCTCGCGAAAGAAGTCACCACCGCGCAAAGCTACGTCGTCGACGAAAAGCTGTGGCAATGGTCGATCGGCGTTCCCGAATTGAAGAAGCCAAAATTCACTGTCGTGGTCATGGATTACGGCGTGAAGCGCAACATCCTCCGTGCGCTCGGTGAGATCGGCGCGCGCACGATCGTGCTGCCCGCGACCGCAACGGCTGAAGAAGCCCTCGCGCACAATCCGGACGGCATGCTGCTCTCCAACGGCCCCGGCGATCCGGCCGCGACCGTCTAGTACGCTGCGCCTGAAATCAAAAAGCTCGTCGACAGTGGCAAGCCGGTAATGGGCGTTTGCCTCGGCCACCAGATGCTCGGCCTCGCCCTCGGCGCCAAGACGCACAAAATGGCGCAGGGCCATCACGGCGCGAACCACCCGGTCAAAGATCAATCGACCGGCAAGGTCGAGATCGTCTCGATGAACCACGGCTTTGCGATCGACACATCGACGCTGCCCAAAGGCGTCAAAGAAACCCACATCTCGCTGTTCGACGGTTCCAACTGCGGCATCGAACTCGAAGGCAAGCCAGTCTTCTCTGTGCAGTATCACCCAGAAGCGTCACCAGGCCCGCAGGACAGCCACTACCTGTTCGAGCGCTTTGCGAAGCTGATGGCGAAGAAGAATAAGAGCGCGGCTTAGGTCCTATGGATCGCCGGCGTCTCGCCGGCATGCGCAACCCTGGCCGGCGGGACGCCGGCGGTCCATAAAAGCCCGATGACCAAGCCCGTCCTCCTCGTGCATCCCCCGCTCGGCTTCTTCGAAGCGCGCCTTGTTGATTACGAAATCGTCCACTGGCCGACGGATCGCAAGGATGTCGGCGCGGCGCTTACGATCGGCCATGTCGGCATCTCGAACGTGATGATCGAGGCGCTGCCGGAGCTCAAATGCATCGTCTGTTTTGGCGTCGGTGTTGACGGCATCGATCTCGACTACGCCAAGCAGCGCGGCGTCGCGATCACGCACGGCCGCGACATCAATCACGAGGACGTCGCGGACGTCGCCATCGGTTTGATGATCGCGCGTCATCGCTTGTTCACCGAAGGCGAGAAAACCTTGCGCGGCGGCACATGGACGCCGCCACTCGCCGTGCCGCCGCAACGCCGCCTGCGCGGGCGCAAAGTCGGCATCGTCGGCATGGGCGCCATCGGGGCCGCTATCGCGCACCGAGCCGAAGCCTTCGGCACCGACATCAAATGGTACGGCCCGCGCGCCAAGCCGGATGTGCGCTTTGCCTACGAGCCAGACCTGGTGAAGCTCGCACAATGGGCCGACGTACTCATCGTCTCCGCCCGCGGCGACAAAAGCACCGAAAAGCTGATCAGCGCCGATATCATCCACGCACTCGGCAGCGACGGCGTGCTGGTCAATATCTCTCGCGGCAACGTCGTAGATGAAGGGGCGCTGATCGCGGCGCTGAAGTCAGGCGCGCTGGGCAGCGCCGGGCTCGATGTATTCGTCGAAGAGCCCACGCCGACAGATCGCTGGAAAGACGTGCCAAACTGCACGCTGACGCCCCATCTCGGCGGCGGCACCCGCGAGGCCCTCTACGAAGGCTCGCAAAACGTCCACGAGAACCTCCGCCGCCACCACGCCGGCGAGGAACTTCTGACTCCGCTGGCCTGACACACAACACCCATTCCCGGATTGCGCGCAGCGCAAGTCCGGGAATGGGTGTTGTGGAACCACGACCGCGCCCTCGAGGTTCACCCTTCGAGAATTGGAGAGCACAAAATGGCAGAGCGTGAAGGTGGCGGATCATCGCCTTGGGTTGCATTTTTGGCAGGCATCATTTTGGTCGCGGTCGTCGCGTTCGGCGTCGTCGCCTATACGGGCGGCCTGAGCCAACGCGAAACGGCGCAGCTTGAAGTCAACGTGCCGGACGTGAACATCAATCCGCCGGACATCGATCTTCCGGAGCCGCCGCCAGCGCCGACGCTGCCGCCGGCGGTTGAACAAGCGCCCGCGAACTAAACTGCGCGAACACAAAATCAGAGGGCGGCGGATCACTCCGCCGCCCTCTTTCGTACGCGATTTCTTCGCGAACTAGCGCAGTTCGAACGTCACACTGACGCTCACTCGCGATTCGATTTCGCCCGGCGCGATTGGCGTCGGCGCGGCTGCGCCATCCTGCGCCATCATGCGTTCGGCGGTCACCATGATCGGCGGCGCGTAGCCACCACCTTCGGCCACTGAAACGATGCGATTTACGCGCATACCCAGTGCGTTCGCGTAAAGCTCCGCACGGCGGCGCGCTTCGGCGATCGCATCGCGGCGCGCCACATCGAGCTGCGCGTCCGGATCGGCATGTGAGAACGACACGCCGTTCACAGTGTTGCCGCCGGCCGCTACCGCCGCGTCGATCACGCGCCCGGTATTGTTGATGTTGCGCACTTTCGCGCTCACGGTGTTGTTGGCCTGATAGCCGGTGATGCGCGGCTGTTGGCCTTCGACATATTGCTGCTGGGGATAAACCGAGACGTTCGATGTCTGAATATCGCGCTCGGCCACGCCAGCGCGGCGCAGCGCTTGCGTCAGCGCCGTCATCCGGCGCGCGTTCTCGGCGAGCGCCGCTGCCGCCGTCTGGCCTTCAGTGGTGACGCCCAAGCTGATCGTCGCCAAGTCCGGGCGCGCTTCGGACGTGCCTTCAGCACTTACGCTCAGCAGCGTGCCTTCTGCGAGCACGACTTGCCCTTGTGTTTGAGCGTGGGCCGCAGGCGGTAGGGCCGCAGCGGCCAGAACGGCGAATGCTGCCGCGGCTTTTATAACTTGCATCTGGAAGTTCTCCGTCATCCCTCGCGCCCGGATTTACGGTCCCGGGCGCCCAAATTACGGCGGGGTCAGGATGTGTCCGCCTCACTCCGTGAAATGTGACGCGGAAACCAAAGTTCCAGTCCAAGCGTTGAATTAGGGACACAGGAGACTGCCCTATGGCCCATAAGGAAATCCGGCCCGGGACGAAGCCGACAACCCCGCCGCCGAAGATCAAAAAGGTCCGCGACGCTGGCCCCGACGCCATGAGCAACCCACCCAAGAAGTGGACCGACGTCGATCAAGCCTCCGACGAAAGCTTCCCCGCCAGCGATCCGCCGGCGAAGTATTAGTGGTAGAAAGTTGGAGCGCGCGCCTCTGGCGGGCATGCGGGGCCGCGCTCCTACCTACAAAAACGGGAGCAAAAACAGCGTCGCCGAATCGTTTCGGCGAATCGCTGTATAATAGCGTCACACGCCGCCCTTCTCCGTTTTCAGGTTTTGATGCGTTTCACCGACACCTTGCTACGCCAGGTGCGCGACCGGGTTTCAATTGCCGACTACGCCGGCAAGCGCCTGACGTGGCACAAACAGAAGTCGCGGCCATCGGCTGGCGACTACTGGGCTTGTTGTCCCTTCCACCAGGAGAAGAGCCCCTCCTTCCACGTGCTGGACAACAAAGGCCTCTTCAAGTGTTTCGGCTGCGGTGAAAAGGGCGATGTCTTCACGCTCGCCATGAAGCTCGAAGGCTTGAGCTTTCCCGAAGCGGTCGAGAAGTTCGCTGAAATCGGCGGCATGCAATTGCCGAAGGACGATTACGACAATCGCGGCGAGAACGATCAACGCAAGCGCCTCTACGCCGTCACTACCGCCGCCGCGAAACTTTTCGCCGCCGCGTTGCGCTCCTCCGGCGGCGCCGAGGCGCGTAAATACCTTCAGGGCCGCGGTTTCGGCACGGAAGAGTGGGACCGCTTCTCCATCGGTTTTGCGCCCGACGAATGGACCTGGGCAATCGACAAGCTGAAGGCCGAAGGCTTCACTATCGAAGAGATCGTGCAAGCTGGCGTCGCGCGCCAAAACGAAGACGATAAGCGCGCCATCGACACCTTCCGCGGCCGCATCACCTTCGAGATCACCGACACAGCCGGCAAAATCATCGGCTTTGGCGGCCGCGCGCTCGCGAAAGACGCCAAAGCCAAATACATCAACTCGCCCGAGACGCCGCTCTATTCGAAGAGCCGCGTGCTCTATCGCTTGAAACAAGCGCGCGAATTGCTGGCGAAAACCAAAGCCGAAGGCCTCGTCGTCGGCGAAGGCTATCTCGACGTCATCGCCTTCGAGCGCGCCGGCATCGCAGCTGTCGCGCCCTGCGGCACCGCGCTCACCGAAGAACAGTTGCAATTGCTTTGGCGCTCCGGCGGTGAGCCCGTGCTCTGCCTCGACGGCGACAGCGCCGGCCAACGCGCCGCCGAACGCGCGCTCGATCTGGCGCTGCCCTACCTCGCCCCCGGCCGCACCATCCGCCTCGCCTACGCGCCCAAGGGCGAAGACCCAGACGACATCTACCGCCGCGCCGGCGCCGAAGCTCTGGCCGCGCTGATCGATGCCGCGGTTCCCGCCTCCGAGGCGCTGTTTGAACGCGAAAAGCTCCGTCACGGCGGGGTCGATACGCCGGAAGCGCAAGCCGCATTCCAGGCCTCGCTAAAAGAATCCATCGGCAAAATCGCCGACCGCGACACCCAACGCGCCTTCTTCTCCGAGCTGATGAGCCGCGCCAACGCGCTCGTCCGCGCCAAGCGCCCGGCTTTCGTGCCAAACCAGGGCGGCAAGGGCGGGTTCCTGCGCAAGGGCCAACTGGCTGGCGCCAGCGAGGAATTGAAGGCTCACGCCGTCTCCCACCGCGCACGCCCGGCAGCCGAAAGCTTCCTCCGCGCCGCCACCGACCTCCCCGGCATCCTCGACAGTTACAGCAACTGGATCGAGCGCCTGGCCATCACCGATCCCGATCTCGACGCCATCCGCGATGCGCTCCTACAGCTCGCAGATGACCCTGAAACCCATGGGGCCATTGACCGGAGGGCGCTGAGCCTCCATTTGACCCGATCGGGTCAGGATCGGGCTGCCGAGCGCGTTTCGCGCTGGCCGAAAGCCACGGCGCCGCCAGAGGGGGCGGACGTCAACGCGGAATGGCTGGCTCTGGCGACACGAGAAGTCGTGGCGCCGGCGATCAGGGAGGAATTGGCTGAGCTGCGTCAAGCGGCAGCCGATGGGGACGATACGGCCTTCGCTCGCTTTCAGGCTCTGAGCCGGGAAGCACGCGAAATCGAAGCGCGCGCGCGCGAGGCCAAACTGGACGATGTGCAGGACGACGACGCGGGCGGCCTAGTCGCCTGAGGTTTGATGACTATTTCGGAATTGATAGATGGCAAAAGCCCCAATGAGCAAAACTGACGACACAGCAGCGGAAGAAAAGGACGCGCCAGAAGGCCCGATCCTCGATCTCTCCGATGCTGCCGTGAAGAAGATGATCAAAGCCGCCAAAGCGCGCGGCTTCGTCACGCACGAAGAGCTCAACAAGGTCCTGCCGTCCGACGAGTTCGATTCCGAAGCCATCGAGAACGTGATGGCCCAGCTCAACGAGATGGGCATCAACGTCGTCGACAACGAGGAAGAAGGCGAAGCCGCTGAGGAAGAGACCAGCGGCGGCCCCAAAGCCATCACGACGCGCGAAGAGACGACCACCAAGGTCGCCGTCACCAACACCCGCGAAGACGCCGACCGCACCGACGATCCGGTCCGCATGTATCTGCGCGAAATGGGTTCGGTTGAGCTCCTCTCCCGCGAAGGCGAAATCGCCATCGCCAAGCGCATCGAAGCCGGCCGTGACGCGATGATCCGCGGTCTCTGCGAAAGTCCGCTGACCTTCGAAGCCATCATGGTGTGGCGCGACGAACTGCGTGAGCAAAAGATTCTGCTGCGCGACATCATCGATCTCGAAGCCACGTACGGCGCCGAAATGGGCATCACGCCTCCGTCCGCGCCGGGCGTGAACGCTGACGGCCTCGTCGATCCCGAAGCCGCGAAGATCGAAATCGCCGAACAAGAACGCAAAAAGGCCGAGAAGGTCGCTGCCCAACGCGCCGCGCTTTCGGACACGCCAAGCGAATCCAGCGGCGAAGAAAAAGAGCCCGGCGAGTCCGCCGCTTCCGACGGTGAGGACGGCGAGTTCGACGACGAACAAGCCATCTCGATGTCGGCGATGGAAGCCGAACTCAAAGAAGGCGTGATGTCGACGCTCGACAACATCGCCGAAGCCTTCGGCCAGTTCCGCAAGCTGCAAGAAAAGCGCATCGACTTGCGCCTGAAGGGCAAAGCCCTCCCCGGCGCGCAGGCGGAAAACTACGACACCGCCCAGAACACGATCATCGAAGAGCTGAAGAAACTGAAGCTCAACAATGCGCGTATCGAGAGCCTCGTCGAGCAGCTCTACGCCATCAACAGGAAGCTCATTCAGCTTGAGGGCAAGCTGATGCGCCTCGCTGAATCGAACGGCGTGCCGCGCAGCGAATTCCTCACCGCCTACCAAGGCCACGAGCTTGATCCGAAGTGGATCGAGAAAGTCGCGACCAACAAGCACAAGAGCTGGGCAAAGTTCGTCACCGCCGAGATCGACGAAATCGGCGACATTCGCGGCGAGATCGGCGTGCTCGCCACCGAAACCGGCGTCCCGATCGACGAATACCGCCGCATCGTTCACGCCGTGCAAAAGGGCGAACGCGAAGCGCGCCAAGCCAAGAAGGAAATGGTCGAAGCGAACCTCCGCCTCGTCATTTCCATCGCCAAAAAATACACGAACCGCGGCCTGCAATTCCTGGATCTCATCCAGGAAGGCAATATCGGTCTGATGAAGGCCGTCGATAAGTTCGAATATCGCCGCGGCTATAAGTTCAGCACTTACGCGACGTGGTGGATCCGCCAAGCCATCACCCGCTCGATCGCCGACCAAGCGCGCACCATCCGCATCCCGGTGCACATGATCGAGACGATCAACAAGCTCGTGCGCACCAGCCGTCAGATGCTGCACGAAATCGGCCGC
>JANPCV010000057.1:0-3258 GCA_031431115.1 Caulobacteraceae bacterium | reverse complement strand
ACACAAGTGACACGCGATGTCCGCTCGCTTCCATCGCACGCCGCATGGAGATACTTCGCGACGGGCTAAGTCGCTCCACTCGCGACATTGGTCACGATGCAGCAGCTACGGCACGCCATCGCCGATTGCGGTCACATGTAGGTGCCCAATCAATACCAAATCAATGCGGTGGACAAAGCCTTGCCGCGTCCGACTTCCACACTGGGCCAGCGTACATGAAGAAGCGCGCGCTGTTCTGGCAGCCGCGTTTCGCCGCAGGGTTTCTGCGACCGTAAGACGTGTTTATCCGAAAGGTGGTCAGTTAGTTCAGCACGCGGGGGTTTTTGCGCATCGAGCGAGCGTAAGCGACAGGATCGACCAACGCGCTTTGGAACTCTACTTCCCAAAAGTGCGACGGTCGTATGTCGTCGGGCAGCGCAATACGAGCGCGACGTTCGTCGATGTTTTGGGCCGCGGCTAGTGCGACGGCTTCGCCGGCCCACGCTGCGCGGACTTCATAAGAATCATCACGCGAAGGCACCGTTTCGACGGAAAGTTCGTCGGCGAAAAATCCATCCGTCGCCAAAGCGCGTTCAACATCGGAGCTTGCTCGCTTGGCGTCTTGTCCTCGATAGCCCGTCACTTGAGCCACCTTGCTGCAACAAGAACAGTTCCCATGAAGGCGAGCCAGCCTGCTATAGCAGCGGCTCCCATCAGCGATTGTGTGAGCGTTTCCATGGCGGACAAACGGTCAAGTTGGTCCGTGGTTCCGCGACGTCCTGTGTCGCGCCAGGTCGAGCTCGCACGGCCGCTTGAGGCCACGTCGAGCCGCCCCGCGTACAAAATCACGACCGGCCTAGTCGCTCAATTCGTGACGCTGGCGTCAGCAGCGGCTGACTGGCCTGATCTCGCCGAGAATTGCCGTCCACGCGCTCAATTGTACGGCGTTCACGCCTACTCCGCCCGAAAAGCCTCTTCCACCCTCACCGCACGTCGCGAGCCGCATCGGTTGTCGCGCTTGAGGCCGTCTGTCGCTCGCTCCTCATTGGAGATCGAGGTCCTCATTAGCGTCCAAACTTTTCCTCCATTTCTAGGTCAACAATCCGTTGGCCAATGCGCAGATGGCGGTCCAACAGCTGTTCGAGTTCGCCCTTGGTCGCGGGTGTGAGCAGTTCAAAGTCCAAGTCCGCCCAATTCTCGATAGCCACGTGGGTCAAGTGTTCGATCTCACGCCGTCTTTCCGCCTCGAGCGAACTGGTTGAGGCGTAGCCAAGCGACCGGCTCACGTGCTCGAATATCTGATTCCGGATCGCCGCCTGCTCGTCACGCAGTTCGCGAAAGTCCTTATGCTCAACTTTGGCCATATCGTTTCTACATGAGTTAGATGTGCGTCCGAACGACATATTACATCAACCGATAAGAATGGACGAGCTTTTGAACTTAGCGACGAGAGAGCGCTATGGGCTGCGAGCGCGTAGGTATGGGCCATCGCGGGGCCGACGGATTTGAGCCCCTCAGAGTGCGCGCGCGTGATTGTCTTGCCCGGTGGGACGCATCCTCGGACGTCACTCAGCGCAATTCCTGATGTGAGGCGGTTCCTTTAGTTCTCCGACTTCAGGAAACGCCGCCTGCAGTTCAAAAGCGGGGCCCGCCCGAACTTCTGGAGGCCCACTAAATCGAGATCGAGTGACGACCTCGCTCCAAAGCAGACTCTGGCCGGGCCGCAGGTCACCGGGTGATTCTCGCCGAAGGCTGCCGTCGGTAATGCTAGTCAGCACCGTCATCGGGTGCGCGCGGGAAGCGAATAATTTTCGCACTGTCTAGAAATGCGGCCATGCCCTCTTCGGCGACGGTTCTCAGGAACTCCTCGTTGGCCGCATCGTCCGAGGGAAATGTGTCGTCCCACACAATGGAAGTCCCGGCGGCATTCACGACCTCCAAGGACCATTCCACTTCTTCCTCAAGCCGGTAGATGCAGAGCTCAACCGTGATGCCGTCCCGGGTCACGTGCCGCGAAAGACCTGATGTGACGATGTTAGGGACGCGCTCTTCCATTGGCCACTCCTGCGTGCCCGGAAGGCTAGCGGGAGCCGCCACGGCGATCAAAGCGTGGCCGCGCTATGCCGCCCATCTCACCGAGTGGCAGACGCGCTCCAGTCCTGCCATTGGACAGGCTGCTGACCCTGGGGCGCAACTTCGCCGAAACCGGCCGGTCATGCCCGCAAGCGCGACACGCCTATAATCGCGCGAGCGGTTGGAAACTGGCGTCCACAGGGGCGGCAAGCTCCTGATCGAAGACGTGGCTAACAAGCGTGGCCGGCCGCTGAAACCGTGCGTCTAGGTCTGCATCCATGCGAAAACACTAAGCAGCGGCGGCGCCATCGGCAGCACGCTCGGCGCGCGGGGCGAGCCAGAAGGTAGCGGCGATGGCGATCGCCACAACGCTCAGGCGCATGCCATTGCCCAGCCAACCGCCAATCGCGTTTTCGCCGAGGTCAAAGATGAGCCACAACGCATTGAGCCCCACGTGCAATAGGATCGGCGGCCAGAGATTGAAACGCCAGCGCACGAAGAGCCAGCCAAAGAGCAAGCCGCCGAGCGCCGTAATGGCGACAACCCCGAGGATGCTCCCGAAATCTTCGCCCTGCCAAACGTGCACCGCGCCAAAGAAGATCGCCGGCCAGAGGCACGCCGCCCACATCGACCAGCCACACAACCGGACAAGCACGCCGATGGCCAGACCGCGATACACCACTTCCTCTGTTATCGGACCGCCGATTGCCTTCCACACGATGTCGGCCGCTTCCACGTCCGGCGCAGGCGACGCTAGCGCCAAACAGGCGACGAGCGCCGGCGCCAAAACAATGAGCCCCCAAAGCAATGGACGCCACGGCGACGAAAAAATGCCCGCGAGACTCAGCACGAACGCTGGCGACCGGAGCGCAGCGATTGAAACCAGCGCCAGCATGACTAGCGCGTCGCTGATCGACGCCAAAGCGGCGCGTGCGTACGGAAAGTCGGTTATAGGCTCGATGTCGGGAAGCGTCCGCATCAGATCGCCGCTCTGCGTCGAATAGATCAGCGCGACCGAAATGGCGAAGGCGATCGCAAGCGACTGCGGCGCCAGGATAGAATGTGTGCCGTCTCCGCCGCTGCGCATGGCACCCCTTATAGCCCGTGGATCAGTTTGACGATGCTACCCGAAGACACAAAGCGCGGATTGAAGAAATCGGACTCACCCGCGGCGGCGCGGGCGACACTGGTGGTTCACCCGCCGCC
>JANPCV010000056.1:0-131766 GCA_031431115.1 Caulobacteraceae bacterium | reverse complement strand
CCAAGACCGCGCCGCCGCCGCCGAAAGCTGCGGCCAAGGCGACGCCTGCGCCGAAACCGGCTCCGGCACCGGCTCCTAAACCGGCGGCGAAGGCAGCGGCGAAGGCAGCGGCCAAGCCGGAGAAGAAGGCCGACGTGAAGGTCGCGGCGAAACCAGCGGCGCCAGCGCCGAAGGCAGCGGTTAAACCCGAACCCAAGGCGAAAGCGGCGCCGCCGCCGAAACCGACGAAGGCAGCAAAGCCAGAGCCAGAGCCGAAGAAGCCTGCGAAGGCCGCAAAGCCAGCGCCGGAGCCGAAGCCGGTAAAGGTCGCGCCGGTCAAAGCGGAAAAGCCGCCGAAGCCGCCGAAGCCACCCAAGGCTGAGAAGCCGCCGAAGGCTCCAAAGCCGCCGAAACTTGCCCCGGTCGCTGCAGCGCTCGCCAAGCCGATCCCATCGAAGCCGATGGCCGTCGCTGCTGGCCGGGCCCAGCCGATTACGCGCGCGCCGCTGCCGACACCGGTTCGCATGGCGCCGAAGCCGCTTGTGGCGCCGAAGCCGGTCGCTGAGCAGCCGGAAGTCGTTGGCGATCTGAAGGACGTGCCGGCCTTCAAGCCGAAGAGCACGGTCAACAAAGGCATGATCATGGTCGGCGCCATCGCCGGCGCGTTCGGTGTGAAGGGCGAAATTCGGTTGCGCGCCTTCACTGAGAAGAAGGACGGCGTGATCGCCTACGGCCCGCTTTATGACGAAGCCGGCAAAGTTCTGCTGAAGCCGAAGAGCTGGCGTGAACTGAAAGACGGCGTGGCCGTTATTGCTCCTGAGATCAAAACCAAGGAGCAAGCCGACGCCATGAAGGGCCAAAAGGTCTTCGTGCCGCGCGCCAACCTACCAGGCACCGCGAAAGACGAGTTCTACGTCGTCGATCTGCTCGGCTCACGCGCCGAAGCACTCGATGGCACGGTGCTCGGTGACATCATCGCGGTCTGGAATTTCGGCGCTGGCGACATTCTCGAGTACAAGCCGCCGAATGGTGGGCCGAACGTACGCGTGATCTTCACGCGCGAGGCTGTCCCGCACGTCGATCTCGCCGCCAAGCGCGTCGTGCTCGATCCGCCCGCGCCTGAGCCTATCGAAAAGTAGCGCTTCGAGTTACGAAGCGAGGCGATGTTCAAGGCCTCGATTATCACCCTCTTTCCGGAAGCCTTTCCGGGTGTGCTCGGCGTTTCGCTGATTGGCAAAGCGCTGCGCGATGGTTTGTGGTCGCTTGAAACAACGCAGCTGCGCGATTTCGGCCAAGGTCCGCACAAGAACGTCGATGATACGCCCTCTGGCGGCGGCGCCGGCATGGTGCTGCGCGCCGATGTGGCGGCGGCGGCGATCGATAGCGTCTTGGACGGCCGGGGCCTCGCCGGCGAGGGCGCCGGCGGTCCAATTGCGCCGCTCATCTACCTCTCGCCGCGCGGCAAGCAATTCAATCAAGCTATGGCGAAGGAATGGGCCGCTGGGCCGGGCGTCATTCTCTTTTGCGGCCGCTTCGAAGGCTTGGACGAACGCGTCATTGAAGCGCGCGGCATGCAGGAAGTCGCTGTCGGTGAGGCTGTGCTCGCCGGCGGCGAGGCAGCGGCGATGGTGCTGCTCGAAGCGTGCGTGCGTCTCATTCCCGGCGTGCTCGGCAACGAGACATCGACCGTCGAAGAAAGCTTTAGCGACGGCCTGCTCGAGCATCCGCAATACACGCGCCCGCGCGAATGGGAGGGCCGCAACATTCCTGAGGTGCTCACCTCCGGCGATCACGCAAAAGTCGAAGCCTGGCGCAAAGCCGAGCGCGAACGGATCACGCGCGCGCGGCGCCGCGAGGATTAGGGCGCGACGCGATAGCCGTCGTTCGGGCCGATCCAGATAACACGTTGCGTTTGTTGCGGCTGCGGCGTGCCGCCAACTGTCGTTTCGGCGCGAAAGCCGTTGCCCTCTGCGGTCAGCGTCAAGCAGCTTTCCTGGTTCAGCATGGGCGCGAGCTGCTCTGTCAAACCAGCGCGGATATCACGCGTGTCCGCCTCGCTCGCGGGCGCGCCTTCAACCGTGAAGGTCGCGCGGGCAATGTCGGCCGCAGAAAGTGGTCCGCAAATGGCGTTGTTGCGTACGACCACAGGCGAGCTAACACGCATGATCACAACCGGCTGCGGCATGATCAAAACCCACGCTACATTATCGATCACGCCGTTGGCCGCGAACGTGTAACCGCCGAGGCTTTGGCAGGTCTTCGCCGTCACATTGGGCTCGAAGCATTGCAGCTGCCCTTGCCGGGCTGGAGCCAACACTTCGGTCGTTTGCGCGCCAGCAGGCGCCGCTGACAGCGACAGCCCAATCACTAGTCCAAGCATCGCCAGACGCATGCCCGCCTCCTCAAAACCTGCGCGGCCTTAGCCGCAAATGCGTGGCGGGCGCTACCGTGCTAAGCACCGGCTACAAGCGGCCTGCCCCAAGACGGCCAGAATTCAGCGAGAGGAACGTCAGATGCGCCGCGCAATACTCGCCCTCTTCTGCCTCGCCGCTTGGCCAGCAGCCGCCCAGACGCCGGCGGCCACGCCAGAACTCACCCGCGCCTCCGCCGCCATCGGCGCGATGTGGCGTCCAGTGGAAGGCGCGCTGAGTGCGGAGACAATCTCCGCCGCCTGCGCTGGCGCTGAGCAAGAGATGCAGGCTCTGGACGCCGCAATGCCGGCCGAATTGGACGATGAATCGGCGGCGCGGGTGCGCGGCCTGAGGGGCCTCCACGTCGTTCCCGTCGCGGGCACGCCGGGCGCCGCCTATTTCTTTCCGCCGCTTAACATGCCCTGGTTTCACAGCGGCCTGGGTGGGTTTTCGGTGATCAACGAAGCCGAGGGCTTCATTGGGGTCCGCGACGCCAGCGGCCAGGAATTGGCCTTTCAGGTTGGCCGCGCCGGGACCCGCCCGATGCTTCGTATCCGCCGCCCAAGCGGTGAAATCGTAACCTTCGCCGGGTGCCAGCCGATCGCGCCTTTGGAGTAGTCCAGTACCCCCTCGACAGGCGCGCGCGCTTCCCTTATACGCCCCGCTTTCCGGTTTTCTGGAGGAGGGCGCGTGCTGTCGCGCCCCCTGGTGCGCCTATGAACTTGATCGATACGCTTGAAAAAGAAGAAATCGCCCGCGTCACAAAGGGCAAGACCGTCCCCTCTTTCGATCCGGGCGACACGCTGCGCGTGAACGTGAAGATCAAAGAAGGCGATCGTGAACGCGTGCAGGCCTACGAAGGCATTTGCATCGCCCGCGCCGGCGGCGGTCTCAACTCGAACTTCACCGTTCGCAAAATCAGCTTTGGCGAAGGCGTGGAACGCGTGTTCCCGCTGTTCTCGCCGACGGTCGACTCGATCGAAGTCGTGCGCCGCGGCAAAGTCCGTCGCGCGAAGCTGTACTACCTGCGCGATCGCCGCGGTAAGTCGGCCCGCATCACCGAGCGCACTGGCGGCGCCCGCGAAGATGACTTCGTCGGCGAAGCTAACGACGCCGGCGGCGAAGCGACGAAATAAGACACACCCATTCCGGGACGATGTTTCCAAAGAGCGCTCAGCGATGGGCGCTCTTTTCTTTTGGCAATTGTGTTTATGGGTCCCGGACTTGGCGCGGCGCGCCAATCCGGGAATGGGTGTTGACGTTGCACACGCACGCGCTCACCTGACGCCAGCACATGAATGCGCCGACAAAGCCACCGCGCGCGGATGTCGAGATCCTGACACTCGGCTGCCGCCTCAACGCTTACGAGAGCGAGGCAATGCGCGCGCTCGCAGGCGAGGCTGCGCTTTCCAACGCCGTGATCGTGAATACCTGCGCAGTCACTGGCGAAGCTGTGCGCCAAGCGCGCCAAGCCATACGCCGCGCGCGCCGCGAGCGGCCGGATGCGGAAATCATTGTCACCGGCTGCGCGGCGCAGATCGATCCGCAGAGTTTTGCGGCGATGCCGGAAGTAAGCCGCGTCATTGGCAATGCCGAGAAGATGCGCGCCGAGAGCTTCGCGCGCACTGAAGAGCGCGTCTCGGTGGCCGACATTATGAGCGTACGCGAGACAGCGTCACATTTGATCGACGGATTTAGCGAACGCACGCGCGCCTATATCCAAGTGCAAAACGGCTGCGATCACCGATGCACGTTTTGCATCATACCTTACGGTCGCGGAAACTCTCGTTCGTCGGCCGCCGGCGATGTGGTTGAGCAAGTACGCGTGCTTGCCGCCAACGGCGTGCCTGAAGTGGTGCTATGTGGCGTCGACCTCACATCGTGGGGAGGAGACTTGCCAGGCCAACCGCAACTCGGCGCGCTGGTGTCGCGTATTCTAAAGCTCGTACCGGAGCTGCCGATGCTGCGGCTCTCGTCGCTTGATGCAATCGAGATGGACGACCAATTGTTCGAATTGGTGACGCAACACGAGCGCGTCGCGCCCTATCTGCACCTCTCGCTGCAACATGGGGATGATCTCATTTTGAAGCGTATGAAACGGCGTCATTCACGTAAGGACGCAGTCGAGCTTTGCCAGCGCGTTAAAGCGGCGCGGCCGGAGATCGCGCTTGGGGCCGATCTGATCGCGGGCTTTCCAACTGAGACGGAAGCGCACGTCGAAAATTTGATCTCTATCGTTGATGAATGCGGGCTCGCGTACGTGCACGCCTTCCCGTTCAGCCCGCGCGAAGGCACGCCTGCCGCGCACATGCCGCAAGTCGATCGCCACGTCGTGAAAGCGCGCGCTGCTCGGCTACGTGATGTCGCAGCCGCCGCTTTGAAGCGGCACCTCGATACATGGGTGGGCCGCGAAGCGACCGCACTGATCGAACGCGAAGGAATCGCACGGCTGCCGGATTTTACACCGGTTCTGCTTGGAGCGCCGGCAGCACCGGTGCAGGCCGGCGGGGGCGCCGGCGCTCCAAGAGTCCGCCTCCGCTTCACCGGCCATGACGGTCAGAATCTGATTGGTGTGGCCGCATGAGTTGGGGCCTGTTCGACAAAAAAAAGCAGCCGGCGGACGCAACGCCGGAGCAAGCCAAAGGCTTGTTTGACGGCTTGCGCAAATCGTCCGCGAAACTCGTCGACAGCTTCACCTCGGTATTCACCAAGGAGAAGCTCGACGCCGCGGATGTGGCGGAGCTTGAAGAAACGCTTATTGCGTCTGACATGGGTGCGGCGGCCGCCGCACGCATCAGCGCGGCGCTCGCCGATCAGCGCTTTAGCAAAGAGAACGGCGGGATCGAAGCGCGCGAAGCGTTGGCGGTCGAGGTCGCGCGTATCTTGAAGCCGCGCGAAGCGGCGCTGAATCTCACCGATGGGCCAAAGCCGCGCATCGTGCTGGTGATCGGCGTCAATGGCTCCGGCAAAACAACGACGATCGGCAAGCTGTCGAAGAACCTCGCAGATGCGGGCGCGAAGGTCGTCATCGGCGCGGCGGATACATTTCGCGCCGCCGCGATTGAGCAACTGAAAGTCTGGGCGGATCGTTCGGGAGCTGGCTTTGTCGCGGCTACACAAGGCGCGGACGCAGCGGGCGTTGCATTCGAAACTGTAAAGCGCGCCAAGGAAGACGGCGCCGACGTTGCGTTGATCGATACGGCGGGACGGCTGCAGAACAAGTCCGAACTGATGGCCGAACTCGCGAAGATCATTCGCGTGATGCGCAAGCTGGATGAAGACGCGCCGCACGAGACGCTGCTCGTGCTTGACGCGACCGTTGGTCAGAACGCGCTGAGCCAGGTTGAGAACTTTCGCTCAGTGACGGAGATCACCGGATTGGTGATGACAAAGCTCGATGGCACAGCCAAAGGCGGCGTGCTTGTCGCGGTTGCGCAGCGCCACGCAATCCCGATCCATTTCATTGGCGTTGGCGAGAAGGCGGAAGACTTGCAGCCGTTCGATGCGCTTGCGTTCTCCCGCGCACTTGTCGGTTTGGACCCCTAATGCCTCCGTTACCAGCTTGCCCGAATTGCTCATCGGCTCTCGTTTACGAGGACGGCCCGCTGCTGATCTGTCCAGAGTGCGCGCACGAGTGGACGCCGGCGGCAGCCATTGAGAACGCCGAGATGGAGAACTTGATCCGCGACGCCAACGGCGTCGTGCTTGCTGACGGCGATACGGTGACGCTCATCAAGGACCTGAAGGTCAAGGGCTCGTCGCAAACGCTAAAGGTTGGCACGCGCGTCAAGAACATCCGCCTCGTTGGCGGTGATCACGACATCGATTGCCGCATTGATGGCTTTGGCGCGATGAAACTCAAGTCGGAGTTCGTGCGGAAAGCTTAGCTTCGCACGCGCACCGGCAGCGGCACGTTGCAGAGGTTGATGTGGCCGACCGGATCCAAGAACCAGCTTTCACGGCGGAAGCGGCGGCTATCGATGACAGCGGTGAAGCTCTCGCTATCGGTACGCAACGCTTCGAGATTCACACGCTGATTGGCTGGCAGTTCGGAGCCGAGGCGGACTGAAGTGATCGTCGTGCGTTCCGCGGGCGTTTCGTAAAAGCCGAGCGGGCCGGTGCCGCGCGGCATCACCGAAAGAAATTCCATGCCCTGCAA
Organism: Caulobacteraceae bacterium; assembly: GCA_031431115.1. Taxonomy (GTDB): domain Bacteria; phylum Pseudomonadota; class Alphaproteobacteria; order Caulobacterales; family Aquidulcibacteraceae; genus Vitreimonas. The sequence goes on along the minus strand of JANPCV010000056.1, from coordinate 125,217 downwards.
CACGCGGCCAATGGTGGCGATGTTGCGGTCCAAATGACGTGGCGCGTGGCCGATCACAACGTAGAGTTCTGCGCCGCTGCCGCTCTCGGCTGTATCGCCGCGCCCAGCGCCGACCATGCCGTAGCAATGCGCCATCCAGGTTCGACTGCCGTTGCTCGCGACGGGAAAGCCATGCGCGAAGCCAACTTCACGCGCGTAGGAATCCGGATCGGGTAAGCGCGTAATGTCAACACCGGCACGAGGTTGGTCGAACTCTGCGGCCAGCGTCGCTTGGCCCTCGCCCATCGGCCGCGGATCGGCTTCATCACGGCCCCACTGGACGACGTAGTTTTCTTGGCTGCGCACGATTGCCGCGCCGTCCCAATAATGCGCGCGGGCGAGCGCCTGAATGTTGGCGGTATGGAGCGGCGTGTAATCGGCGGCGAGTTCAATGATCACGCGGCCGGCGGGGAGCTGCATGTAGAGAAGATTATTCTGATCGACGGTCCGCCAATCAGCGGCAGGCGCTTGTTCCAGGATTTCCGCCAATGAGCGCACCGGCTGATCAGGCGCCGCAGGCCCGTCCGTGCTCGCGCACGCGGCCAGCAGGCCCAAGCCGATCACCCCCGAGAGCCGTGCAACGATCCCCATAATCCCCTCCTCATTTGCCGAAGACTTCGCCCTGGAACGCCTCTCAGCGCAAGCCGCTAGTCCGCGGACCCGGTTTCCGCGTATCCAGGCGCCATGAGCGACGACCCGACTGCCAAAGCCCCCGCGAAGCCCAAGTCGATGGCCGACAATGCGGGCCAGCTTTGGGTCGATCTCGGCCCGATCCTGGTTTTTGTTGTTACCTACAACGTCCTCTACCGCATCGAAGCGACCAAAGAGAACGCGATCTATGTTGCGACCGGGCTGTTCATCGTCTCGGTGCTCGCGGCGATCGCGTGGTGCAAACTGAAGCGCGGAAAGATCCCGCCGATCCTGATTGTCACCGGCGTGCTCGTGACGGCCTTCGGTGGTCTCACGATCCTGCTGCACGATCCTTCGATCATCCAGCTCAAGTTCACCTTTACATTTGCCTTCTACGCGGCGGCGATCCTGTTTTCGTTGGCGATCGGGCAAAACATTTGGAAGCTCTTCTTCCAGCACATTTTCAATCTACCGGATCACATCTGGAAGATTTTGGCGCTGCGTTGGGCCGCGTTCTACGTGTTGGTCGCTGTCGTGAATGAGGTGCTGCGCTACTACTATAACGAGGCCAACGGCAATTTCGATGTTTGGGTCAATCTGCGTACGCTGCTGACCTATCCCGCCTTCATCGCCTTTGCCGTCATCAACACGCCAATCGTGCTGAAGCATCAGATCGATGAAGACAAAGAGCAACCGGCTGAGGCGCCCGGCGCCTGATTGCGCTGAATTCGGGCTGATTTTCGCCTCTATGGCGAACAATGCTCGAACGCATGATTGATCGCGCAGATCGCGCAGCTAATCTCCGCCCGGCTTTGGGGCGGCACAACATGGCGCGGTCGACACCGGACTCTGGCGAGTCCGACCAGTTCAAGTTGGCGGGCTCGCCCAGTCATTTGCTGCACCGCGCCGAGCAGCTTGCATCCCAGCGCTTCACACAATTGGTCGGCGACACGATTACGCTTCGCCAGTTCATCATACTCGCCGCGATCTCCGAACAACCAGGTCTCAGCCAAAGCGATCTCGGACGCGTGACCGGCGTTGATCGCTCAACGCTTGCGGACGCGATGGCGAAGATGGAGACGCGCGGCTGGGTGGTCCGCACGCCGTCAACGTCGGATGGACGCGCGTACTCGCTGCTGCTCGGACAATCCGGAGGCACCCTGCTCTCGGCGACAGTTCAGCACGCGCGAGCCGCCGACGCTGCTGTGTTGGATCTGCTAACCAAAACCAAGGGGCGCAGCTTTATCGGCACGCTGACGAAGATCGCCAAACTCGCGGACGCTGCCGCCTTGAAGGCCGAGCGCGATCAAAAGAAGCTCGCCAAACGCAAAGCACGAGAGCGGCTGGCTGGGAAAACGAAGGCTGGCCGCAAAGAGCGGAGCTAGTTCAGCGCCGGCAAGATCACGTCCTGAACCGCCTCATCCGTGAGCGGCCCTCTGAACGCAGCGCGGATTGTGCCGTCCGGACCGATCACGATGGTCTCGGGGACGCCGGTTACGCCCAACTCCAACCCGAAGCGACCGACTGGATCTAGGCCAACGTCCGTGAACGGGTTGCCGAGCTCACTCAAAAACGCCGCCGACGCTTCCGGCCGATCTTTGTAGGCAATGCCGACGATCTCCACGCCTTGATTGCGCAACGCCATCAATTGCGGGTGCTCCACGCGACATGGGGTGCACCACGACGCGAAGAGATTGATCACATAGGCGCGGCCGTGGCGCTCTTCGCTCGTAAGCATCGTGTCACCGCTCAGGCGTGTGAGCGCGTAGGCAGGGACCTGTTGGCCCACCATGCCCTCGGTGAAGCGGTCGCGCTCACCTTCACGCGTCAACAGAAACACGCTCACACATACGAGCGCCAGCAACGCGGCGAGCGGCACGAAGGCGATGAGCTTCACGGCTTGCTTCCAAGCTCACGCGCCCGGCGTTCCCAGGTGCGCAGTCGCACGACGACGACGATCGCAAGAACCGTCAGCGCGCCCAAGGCCACAGCATAAGCCGGCCAGACGAAATCCCATCCGCCCTCGATCATGACTGGGCCTTTCGCAATTCCGCGGCTTCGACGCGCCTGCGGAAAATGGCGGCGCGCATATTCATGAGCGTCAGCGCGCCGAACAGGAGGACGTACGCACCACCCATCGTCAGCAAGGGCCCGAGCATCTCGCCGCTAATTGCGGAGCCGCCGGAGCGCAGGATGCTGGCGGGTTGATGCAACGTGCTCCACCAATCGACAGAGAATTTCACGATCGGCAAATTGACCGCCCCGACCAGACAGAGGATCGCGGCAAGACGCGCCGCTTTCTCTTCGTCTTCAATCGAAGACCAGAGTGCGATGTAGCCAAGGTAAGTGATGAAGAGAACGAGCATCGAGGTCATGCGCCCGTCCCATTCCCACCACGTGCCCCAAGTTGGCGCGCCCCAGAGCGAGCCAGTGATGAGGCACACTGCCGCGAACGCGGCGCCGATGGGCGCGGCGGCGCGCGCGGCAACATCTGCAAGCACGTGACGCCACACGAGGCTGATGAAACTCGCGCCCGTCATGAAGGCGTATGCGCCCATCGACCACCAAGCGGCTGGCACATGCACGTACATAATCCGGACGGTGTCGCCCATTTGGTAGTCGGCCGGCGAATAGAACAACGCCCACGGAATGCCCGTCGCGAATAGGACGAGCGCACCAACAAACAGCACCGGCGCGGCCCAAGCCGAAAACGCCATGAAGCGCGCGGGATTGGCGAGAAAGGCGAACATTGCGGGCGCTACCAATCCCGGTTTGGAGGCAAAGGCAATGCGGTCATTCGGCCTGCAACCGGAGTGCGGCAGCGGCCGCAATTGGCCCGAGCGCGGCGGCGCCCAGAGCACAACCAGCGAGGATGGAAAGCGCTGCGGTCACGTCTTCTCCAGAGGCGACGGCGGCGCCGAAAATGATCGGCGGGGCGAACAACGGCAACACGATCAAAGCAAGCAACACCCCGCCGCGTTTCACGCTTGCAGTCAGCGCTGCGCCCACGAGGCCAACGCCGACGAAGGCAGCCGTGCCAAGCGCCAGGCTGGTCATAATAAACGGTAGCCGATCCACCGGCGCTTGGAGCGCGATCGCGGCTGGTGCGCCGGCGAGAGTCAGCGGCAAACCAATCGCCACCCAAAGCGCGGCGCCTTTGGCGAAGGTGATAAGTTCGAGCGGCGCTGGTGAGAGCAGCATTTGATCTAGCGAGCCATCTTCCAGATCTGCCTGAAACAAGCGTTCTAGTGTGGCGAGGATGGAAAGCGCGGCGGCGATCCAAACCAGCGGCGGGCCAGCCGCTTCGAGCAACGCGCGGTCCGGGCCCATCGCCAATGGCACCAACATCGTCGCGCCAAGAAAGTATCCAATCGGCGCAAGGGCACCGCCGCCGGACCACATGAGTTGCAGCTCGCGCCGGAAGGTTGCAGCGAATGCACTCATCGTGGCACGCGGAGCGTTTGCGTTGGCGTCGGGCCGACGGGCTCGTGCACGGCAGCGACGACGATGCCGCCGCTGGCGCGGTGTGAAGCGATCAATTCGTTCAGCACTGCCTTGCCTGCATCATCGAGTGCGGCGGCGGGTTCATCGAGCAGCCAGATGGAGCGCGGCGCTACGATCAATCGTGCGAGCGCGAGGCGTCTGGCTTGGCCTTGGCTCAGCGCGCGCACTGGCGTGTTTAGCACGCGGTGCAGATCGAGCGTTTGCGCGACGAAATCTTCGCTGGGCGAGCCGCTGAACAACCCCGCCCAATAGAGCAAATGCTCACGCGCCGTCGCCTCGCGCTTTAATCCGTTGGCGTGACCAATGTAGTGAAATGCAAGCGCCGGCTCATCGACGCCTTCGAAAACGATCTCGCCGCTTTGCGGCCGGAGGAAACCGGCGAGCGCGCGCAGCAAACTGGTCTTGCCCGAGCCGTTTGCGCCTTGCACTTCAACATAAGCGCCTGGGGCCGCGGCGAAGCTCAGATTGTCGAACAACACGCGTCCGCCGCGCGAAAGCGTGAGCGCTTCGACGCGGAGCCCAAGTTTGTTTTGGGGTTTGTCTTGGAAAGGTCCGCGAGCGCTCATCATGCCGCCCCGGTTCTAGAAAGGGTTGCGCGATCCGCCAAGCCGCGCTTGGTGGGCGCGAGGGAGGTGCGGCTATGCGTCGTTTTTGGGTAGGTCTGGTGCTGGCTGCGGCTTTGGCGGCGTGCGGCCAAGCGGATATGGCCGAGGCGCCTGCGGGCGGCGAGACCGCTTATGGCGGCATGGCCGACGGGGCCCAGAGCCGCGCTGTTGCGACTGAGGAGGCTCAAGCGCCAGCCGCGGCGCCGGCGCCGCCGATGGACGCCGACGACGCAACGTCTTCGCCAAGGCCCGCAGGCCCAAGTCAGCCCAGCGGGCCGACACCTGTGCTGTACCTCGCTTACACCTACGCGCTTGGCCTCGAAATTCCGAGCGAGCGGCTGACGGGCGTCATGGATCGCCACGTTCAAGCCTGTCAGGCCGCCGGCGCGCGTCTCTGCCAACTGGTCAACTCAAACCGCAGCGGCGACCCACAAAGCTACATGGAAGGCTTCGTCTCACTTCGCGGCGAACCCAATTGGCTCACCAATTTCAAAGCTGGCTTGGCTCAGGAAGCTGACGCCGCCGGTGGCCGCATCATCTCCGAGAACACAACGTCAGAAGATCTGACGCGCCAAATCGTCGACACCGAAGCGCGGCTGCGCGCGCAGACGGCGCTCCGCGATCGCTTGCAGGACCTGCTGCGTTCGCGGCCTGGGCGGCTTGCTGATCTGCTTGAGGTCGAGCGTGAACTCGCACGGGTGCAAGGTGACATCGATGCCGTGCAATCGGCGCTGGTTGTGATGCGCACGCGTGTTTCGATGTCGGAGCTGACGCTTAGCTATAGGTCGGCGCCGCGGCCGGTTGGCAGCGATACGTTTGAGCCGTTGCGGCAGGCGTTTGCGAATTTCATTGGCATCATCGTCGGTGGTTTTGCGGCGATTATCACGATCATTGCAGCTTTTATTCCGTTTGCGATCGTGCTGGCGCCGCTCGGTTGGCTGCTGCTGCGCTGGCGCAAGAGCCGTGGTGGGCGGATTTTTGGGCGGAAGACGGAAGCGCCGGAGACTGCGCCGCCGGCTTAAGCGCACACCGGCGCCCGCGGCGAAGCTTTGCTTCGCGCGGTGCGTTCTTGTGGATCGCCGGCACCTGCCGGCGGGACGCCAGCGGTCCATATTTTAGGAGCCATCGAACGAGATCGCGGCGTGCGTGATGAACGCAGGCTTCGCTTGAAAGCGCGCGGGCGGGCGCCTGTAGGGCGCGCGGCGCGAGAGTCCGCGTTTCATGCGCTTGGCGACCGATCGGGCGTGCGCATCGAGATTGAGCAGAACGTTCAGCAGCGCGCGTATACACGCGAGCACGTCGCTATGGTTCAGCAGCCGGCAAATGCGGGCGCCGACGACGGCGCGGATGTGGCCGGGTTTGAGTTTGCCGCCGCAACCTTGCGTGGGCCGCGACCGCCAGCGCACACTGATGAAATCAACAGCGCGCGAAATGATCAGCGCTTTGACGCGCCATTTCAAAAACTCGAGCGACATCCGTTCGGCGCGTTGGCGTTGGTGGCGCGGCGTGAAGGCGGCCCCGATGAGCACCGAGGCCATCCACAGCAACATCGCCAACGTCCAGGCGATCAGCCTGGCGCGCTGGTGTTTGCTGATGGGGCGGCGATGCAGTTTCATGGGCGGCCAGTTTATGGCGGCGTGAACGCGGTCGGATTGATTGGCGCCTATCCAACAAAGTTGGAGCGCGGCCCTCCGGCCCACTTTGGAGCAAAGGCTTGAAAGCGCGCCTTGATGGGGGCCGGAGGCCCGCGGTCCAACCTACGACGCTCGGTCCATATGCGGAGGATTGAGGAGCGCGTATCCCCGGATGGCCGCCTTTGGGTCCGAAGCGGAGGAAGCTATACGCGCATCTTGATCAAGAGGGCCTTCGCGGCGCAGATCACCTATGACCTCGCCATCCAATCCGCGTCCCAAAATTCCGCGAACGGTCTGGGCGCTCGGCTTCGTGAGTCTGTTCATGGATATCTCATCAGAGATGATCCATGCGTTGTTGCCCTTGTTTCTAACGGTAGGCCTCGGCGCTAGCGTTGTAGTGGTGGGCTTGATCGAGGGCGTCGCAGAGGCCACGGCGTCGATTGCGAAGGTGTTCTCCGGCTATCTGTCCGACCGCATCGGAAGGCGAAAACCGCTGATCTTAGTCGGCTACGCCCTCGGTGCGTTATCGAAACCCTTGTTTGCGCTCGCTGGCGCGCCCCTGATGGTGTTTGCCGCGCGCTTCGCAGATCGCATCGGAAAAGGCCTTCGCGGCGCGCCTCGCGATGCTTTGGTGGCCGACGTCACGCCGGAGTCGATACGAGGGCGCGCTTACGGTGTGCGTCAGGCGCTCGACACGGCAGGCGCCTTCATCGGGCCGTTGCTGGCGATTGCTCTCATGGCCCTCTTTGCTGGCGACATGAGGACCGTGTTCTGGTTTGCCGTCATACCAGCTGGGCTGGCGGTCTTATTCGTGCTGATCGGCGTGGAAGATCGCGCCGCAGGCCCGGAGGAGAGGCGCTCTCGCCCGCCAATTCGTTCGGCTGACCTGCGCCGGTTCAATGGCGCTTTCTGGGGTGTCGTTGCAATTGGCGTTGTTTTCACGCTGGCGCGTTTCAGTGAGGCGTTCTTGGTCTTGAAGGCCAATGATGAAGGCTTGCCTCTCGCGCTGGCCCCGCTTGTTCTGGTTGTTTTGAACGTCATCTATTCACTGGGCGCCTATCCCGCAGGAGCATGGTCGGATCGCACTTCACCGACTACGTTGTTGCTTTGGGGTTTGGCTGCGTTGGTCTTCGCCGACTTGGCGCTTGCTTTGGCGCCGGGAGTATTCGGCGCATTTGTTGGCATCGCATTGTGGGGCGCGCACTTGGCGCTGACGCAAGGCTTACTGGCGAAGCTTGTGGCACAGAGCGCGCCGATTGATTTGCGAGGATCCGCGTTTGGTTTGTTCAATCTCGCCACTGGTGTGGCGATGCTCGCCGCAGGCGCGATAGCGGGCCTTCTCTGGGAAGGCGTTGGACCGGCGGCGACGTTTCTTGGAGGCGCAGGCTTTGCCGTCCTCGCGGCGGTCTTGGTCACTCTCCTGAGCAGGCGACAGCCGGCACCATAATCTAAGGTGGCGAAGGACAGGTCTCAACCAAAAAACGACCTCTCGACCATTCAGCCCCAGCGCGGTTTCAACAGCTCGCGGCCCGCCTTCGACGCGCAGTTGCGAGACGATCGCAATAACTTTGCGCAGCCATCAATTGCGCCTTCATAAAACGGCGCTACATAAACCATTGCCGCGCGACCGGTTTGATTCCGGATTTGGGGCGCTCCCCAACGCGTTTGCATCTCTGAAGCTCTACAGAAGCCGGATGCACAAACATGCCATCTCTAAACTCATTTAACGCCCGCACGACACTGAGCGCGGGCGGCAAGACCTTCACCTATTTCGATCTGAAGGCCGCGAGCGCCAACGGGTTGGGCGACATTTCGCGCCTGCCGATCTCGCTGAAAGTGCTGCTGGAAAACCTCCTGCGCACCGAGGACGGCGTGACGGTGAAGAGCGCCGACATTCTAGCCATGACGTCGTGGCTGGTGAACAAGGGCAAGAACGAAGTCGAAATCGCGTTCAGCCCGGCGCGGGTGCTGATGCAAGATTTCACCGGCGTGCCGGCGGTCGTTGACCTCGCCGCGATGCGCGATGCGGCGGCAAAGCTCGGCGCCAATCCTGAGAAGATCAATCCGCTGGTGCCTGTCGATCTCGTGATCGACCACAGCGTGATGGTCGATCACTTTGGCGCGGCGGGTGCGTTCAAGCAGAACGTCGAGCTGGAGTACGAGCGCAACGTCGAGCGCTACCAATTCCTGCGCTGGGGCCAGCAAGCGTTCCAGGATTTCCGCGTCGTGCCGCCAGGCACCGGCATCTGCCACCAGGTGAACCTCGAATATCTCGGCCAATCGGTTTGGGTGCGCGACATTGATGGCGAGACGTTCGCCTATCCTGACACCGTGGTTGGGACCGACTCTCACACCACGATGATCAACGGCATTGGCGTTTTGGGCTGGGGCGTTGGCGGCATCGAAGCGGAAGCGGCGATGCTCGGCCAATCGATCTCGATGCTGATCCCGGAAGTTGTTGGCTTCCGCCTGACGGGCAAGCTGCATGAGGGCACGACCGCGACCGACCTCGTGCTCACGGTTACGCAAATGCTGCGTAAGAAGGGCGTTGTCGGCAAGTTCGTGGAATTCTACGGGCCGGGACTTGCAACCATGAGCGTCGAAGACCGCGCCACCATCGCAAACATGGCGCCGGAATACGGCGCGACCTGCGGCTTCTTCCCGGTCGATGACAAGACCATCGCTTACCTCACGGCCACTGGCCGCGATCCTGGCCGCGTTGCGTTGGTGGAAGCCTATTGCAAGCAGCAAGGCCTCTGGCGCACCGAGGAAGAACCGGAATTTACAGACACGCTCGAACTTTCGCTTGCCGACGTGCGCCCTTCGCTTGCTGGGCCGAAACGTCCGCAAGATCGCGTGCTTCTTGGAAGCGTCGCTGAAGGTTTCACCAAGGTGATGACCGACGAATTCCGCAAAAGCACGGAATTGAAGAAGCGCTCGCCTGTCGCCGATGCGAACCACGACATTGGTCACGGCGATGTTGTGATTGCCGCGATCACGTCGTGCACCAATACGTCGAACCCGAGCGTGATGCTTGCGGCTGGGCTGGTCGCGCGGAATGCGCGGCGCAAGGGCCTCAATGTGAAGCCGTGGGTGAAGACTTCGCTCGCGCCGGGCAGCCAAGTGGTTACGGACTATCTGGCGAAGTCCGGCTTGGACGATGATTTGAACGCGCTTGGCTTCAATCTCGTGGGCTATGGCTGCACGACCTGCATCGGCAATTCGGGCCCGCTGCCCGCGCCGATTTCGGCGACGGTGGCGGAGCAGGACTTGGTTGTCGCGTCGGTGCTCTCGGGCAATCGCAATTTCGAAGGCCGGGTGAACCAGGATGTGCGCGCGAACTATCTCGCATCACCGCCGCTGGTCGTCGCCTACGCGCTTGCGGGCTCGATTTATGTGAATCTCGAGAACGAGCCGCTGGGTACGGGCTCGGATGGGCAACCTGTCTATCTGCGCGATATCTGGCCTTCAAACGCTGAGATCGAAGAGACGGTGCGCACGGCGGTCACGCCGCAAATGTTTGCATCGCGCTATGGCAACGTGTTTGCCGGCGATCAGCATTGGCAGGGCATCAAGATCACGGCGGGCCGGACCTATGCATGGGACGGCCAGTCCACGTACGTGCAGAACCCGCCCTATTTCGAAGGCATGAGCATGACGCCCACGCCGCCGCGCGATGTCGTTGAAGCGCGCGTGCTGGGGCTCTTCGGTGACTCGATCACGACCGACCACATCAGCCCGGCTGGTTCGATCAAGAAGGTCAGCCCGGCTGGCGCCTATCTGACTGAGAATGGCGTGCCGCAAGGCGACTTCAACTCGTACGGCGCGCGCCGCGGCAACCACGAAGTCATGATGCGCGGCACGTTCGCGAACATCCGCAACAAGAACCAGATGGACAAACACGACGATGGCTCCGTCGTCGAAGGCGGCTTCACCATCCATCACCCGTCGGGCGAGCGGATGTTCATCTACGACGCCGCCATGCGCTACAAACAAGAAGGCCGCGAACTGGTGATCTTCGCCGGCAAGGAATACGGCACCGGCTCGTCACGCGACTGGGCGGCGAAGGGCACGACGCTGCTTGGCGTCCGCGCCGTGGTGGCTGAGAGCTTCGAGCGCATCCACCGCTCGAACCTGATCGGCATGGGCGTGCTGCCGCTGCAGTTCTTGGAGGGCCAAAGCTGGGCCACCCTGGGGCTCACCGGCGAGGAGACCGTCTCGATCTCAGGCGTCGCGGGCCTCGGTCCCCGCCAGAAGGTGACGCTCAAAATTACCCGCGCGAACGGTAAGACAGAGGACCTGGAGGTCCATTGCCGGATCGACACGGAAAACGAGGTGGAATACCTCCGTAATGGGGGAATTCTCCATTTTGTGCTGCGCGGTCTGGCCAGAGGCTAAGCTGAAGCGGTCCCGTCACAACGGTTTGATTCGAACCGGGGCGACGGGGCCTGCATGGTCGTGCGCATGATCAGCCGGTTCCTCGTCGCCCTGGCCATCGCCGTGGCCGTGACCGCAATGCCTGCGCTTGCCCAGACCCAGGGCCGCCGCGCCGCGACGGTCGTGGAGCTGTATACAAGTCAGGGCTGCACACAGTGCCCGCGCGCCAACCGGCTGCTGGGCATGTTTTCGCGCGAGGACAACGTGCTGGCGCTGACCTTCCCGGTTGGCATTTGGGACTACCTCGGCTGGCACGACACCTTCGCGCAGCCGGAGTTTGCGGAGCGCCAGCGCTCCTACTCGCAGACGCTGCGCGTGCGCGGGCGGTTTACGCCGCAGCTCGTGGTCAACGGCGCGCGCACGATCAGCGCCTCCGATTGGGATGAGGCGCGCGCGATCTACGAGGATCAACAACGCGCAGGCTGGCCGACGTCGGCGCCGGACTTGTCGCTTACACTGTTGCGCAACGGGCGGGCGCGGGCGACGGTGGGGTCCGGGCCCGCGGGTTCGAACGCTGACGTCTGGATGATCGCTTACGATCCTGGGCCGCTCACGGTCGTGATTACCGGCGGTGTGAACCGCAACCGCTCAGTCCCGCACTACAATCTCGTGAAGTGGATCGAACGCGTCGGGGCCTGGGACGGCGCCGGTGTTTGGCATGAGCGTCCGCGCTGCCAGCCGGAATGCGCTGTGATCGTGCAGGAGCCGAACGGCGGACGCATCCTCGCCGCCTCCTACACGCACCGCCCTACACGCTATTGAATGTTGCTCATCCCCTCCCTGGAAGGGAGGGTGTCACCGCAGCGCGATGATGGGTGGGAAGAACAGCGCTGGATTATGAAATCGATGGAGCATCCGCCCCACCCGCCTACGCGGGCCGAAGCCCCGTTCCGCGACAGGCGCCACAACGGCTTCGGCGGGCGTAGGCCCGTCGCGACGCAAGCTTCGCGACACCCTCCCCTGGCGGGGAGGGATACAAAATTACTCGGCGCCGGGGATGAGCCGATTGAGCGGCGGGGCTAGCGCCTCAGCTTCCATCTCGCTCAACGCATAAGCCCAATCAGAAGCCGGGGTGTTCAAAGCGACGGCCGCTGCTTCTTGTTCGGGGGCATCAGCGCGCGCGACCAGCTTCACCCACAAATGGTTGTCGCTCGCGATCACCTCCGCATCGATGACAATGCCGTCGAACGTGGTTGCGCGAACGCGGGCGCGCGGCGTGCCTTGAATAGCTGGCGCTGTACGCACATCGATTGGGGAGAGCTGGGTGATGCGCTCGGCAGTGGCGGTGAGCGTCGATTGGGCGAGTGCAGCCAGGGCCGGTGACGCCAAACGCCAGGGCTGATCCGCAGCATCGCGCGCGAGAATGTACGCGCGGCCTTCCGCTGGCATGACTTCGACACGCACCAAGCGATCCGGCGTTAGGCTCATGGGCTGCAAAGCCAGCCACGATGCGACGTCGCGAAGCGGCGGCAGTTCGCCATCGACCGACCATGTCTGCTCTTGGTCCGGACGGCGAACATAAGCGCCGCTGGTCTCAATGCCGAGGATGAGGTTCACGAGGAGCGCGCCGCGTCCGTCTTCGATCTGGACAAGAACGCCGCGACCGCCTTCGCGCGGATCGGTGACGCCGAGGCGCTCATGCTTGGAGGCATCGTTGGTCATCCGCCGCACGTAGCGCAGATTTTCGAGGCCTTCAGTGAGTTGGGCCAAGCGTGAGGACAGAACGGGGTAGTCGTCGCGATCCCGCATCGCCCAGCCCTGCTCGGTGCGTTCGATGCGATACGTCGCCTCCGAACTCGTGATGGTGATGCGCTGGGCGCCGCCGATGGTGTCCTCGATGCCTGGGAGCACCGGGCCGGCCGCGCTTGACGGACTCAAGCTGCGAGACTCGATCGCCACGGTGACGGCGGCGGTCGCGACAAGCGCGCCTGCGATCAGGAACAGAGTTAGCGAGCGCGCTCTACGGTGCTCAGCAAGGCCAGATGTCATCGCCCCGCACCCCCGCGCCGTTGGCGGCGCCAGAACAAAAACATTCCAGCGCACGCGATAAGGAGCGGCGCCAACCAAACATTTATGAAGATCACGAACGCTTGCAGGCGGTCGATATCGCTGCGCAGATCACGCACCAGGCCACGCAGCTCGGTGCGAATTTGCCCCTCGCGTTGACGATATTCGTCAACGGCCGCTTGCTCTTCGGGCGTCAGTTCGGCGCCAAGGTCGCCGGCAAAGAAGCCTGACCCACGGCCGCGCGCTTGCAGTTCTTGCAGGCGAGACTGCGTTTCTTGCAGATCAGCTTCCAACTCGCTCTGGCGGCTTTCGATGCGGCGTTGCGCATCGCGCTCCATGTCTGCGAGCAGTTTCATCGAACGCTCAGCGGGTGCGCGAGAACGCAGTGATACGAGCGCGTCCGAGCCGCCAAGAACGTCGATGGCGTTTAAAGCAAATGACGCGTTGTCGGCAGCGGCGCCGCCGCTTTGTGGGTCAACATAGAAATCGTCCGCCAAAAAATCCGTATCGGCGACGATGACAAGCTGCGCCGGCGTTGCGGAGGTACGAAGCGCCTCAGCTTGCGGCTCTTGCGATGGTGGCTGCACCGGCGCGGCTGGCGCCTCGTCTTGTAAGATTTCCACGACAGCTTCAGGCTCTGCGGCAGGCGCGCCGTCTGGAAACGCTGTCGTCAGATTACCCGAGATGCGCAGCGCGATGCTTTCCACGCGCCCACCGCTGGGCGGCCACATGTTCATGATGTCCATCGGCGTCGGACGCATCAGCGCCTGCTCGGCTGGCAAACGCATCGTGTGTCCGCTCGTGCGCACAAGCGGCACGACGCTAACGCCCTCAAGTTCAGTGCGCCGGGTGAGGCCACCGGACAGACCGAAATTGATCCCGCGACGCAGCCACGCGGTCATCAGGTCTTCGCTGTCGAGACGCTCCGCCGGAACTTGGAAGAAGAGCGGCTGCGGCGCCTGGCCGGTTTGGCCCGTTGCCGGATCTTGCACCGACACTGGTAGTGCGCCTTCCAGATCGAGCACGACCGTTGGCGCCATGGAGACGCCCCACGCACCAAGCAGAGGCTCGAGCGATGATGCCGTCGGCGGCGGCAGCACGGGATTGAACGGATCAAACCCGGTCGAGCTCATCGCCGCCTGCATCGAGGCTGGATCGAGCGCGATGAATGCGCGGCCGTGACGCAGAATGAATTGATCGATTGCGTAGAGGTGCTGCGCCGATAGCGAGCCCGGATGAATGATCGCGAGCACATCGGTATTCGACGGGATTTCCGTGAAGTCCGGCGTCAACTTGGTCACGTCGAGCAAACGGCCCATTTCGCTGGCGAAGACGGACTGGCCACCGGCGCCTGCATCAATCGCGGCGGCGGGATCGAGCGGCAACGCCGTGATCAGCGCAACGCGCGTGCGCTCCGGATTCTCAAGCTCGTAGATGAGGCGGGTGAGTTCGTACTCAAGGAACGCTTCGCGCTGCGGATCGAACAGCGGCACGGTGCGGGTGTCGTCGATCGCATTAGCGCCGACGAGGCCGAAATAGATTGGATCGGCGCCTTCATAGGGGCGAACGGCCTGCACGCCGGCTTCCGACGCTGCATCCTCCGCTTCGGTAAACGGCTCGACGTTCACTTCCGTGAACCGCACGCGGCCATTCGAACGCGCTTCGAAGGTTTGCAACATTTCACGCACGCGCGAGGCGTAGGCCTGCAGTTGCGGCACGGGCTGCGCGGAGTCGCGTGAGTAATAGAGCGTGAGCTGAACGGGCTCGGTGAGTTCGTTCAGCGTTTGCTGGGTGCCTTCGCTGATCGAGTAGAGCTGGTTCTCGGTCAGGTCCAGGCGCCAGGCGCGAAACCAGGAATTTGCGATCACGTTCGACGCGACGAACGCGATGAACAAAGCCAAGGCGGCGAAGAGTGCGTAACGGCGTGCGCTCATGATCTAGCCTCCCCGCCGCGCGTCCACCGCCAACGCGGTGAAGCCCAAACAGAGTGCGATCAGCGACACGAAGTAGAACACCGAGCGGAACTCCACGACGCCGCGCTGGGCAGCGTCGAAATGATGCAAGATCGAGAAGCGGGCGATGCTCTCGGCGACGCCGCCGCTCACGAAGCCAGAGAAGAAGTCGAGCACTAGCGGCAGACCGAGGGCTGTCAGTAGGAATGACACCAGCACCGCGAGCACGAAGGCAACGATCTGCGCTTGGGTGATGGACGACATCACCGAGCCGATCGCGATGTAGGCGCCAGCCATCAGGAAGCTCGCGAGATACGCGGTGAAGATGGCGGCGTTGTCGGGCGAGCCGAGCACGTTGACGGTTATCCAGAGCGGCAGCGTCAATAGAAGCGCCACACCTGCGATCGACCAGGCCGCCAAGAACTTGCCGACAACCAGCGACCATGTTGGCGCGGGAAGCGTCATCAAAAGTTCGATCGCGCCGGAGCGGCTCTCTTCGGCCCAGAGCCGCATCGCAACCGCGGGCAGGAAGACCATGAAAATCCACGGATGGAACGCAAAGAACGGGGCTAAGTCCGCGCGGCGTGATTCAAAGAAACCGCCGATCTGGAAGGTGAACAATCCGATCGAGAATAGAAACACGGCGACGAACACATAGGCCGTCGGCGTTGTGATGTAGGACAGCAGCTCGCGCCGATAGACGGCCGTCAAGCTTGCGAAACCGGGGCGCTTTCTCATACGCGCTCCTCCCCGCGTGTAAGCGACGCAAAGGCCCGCTCTAAGCTGCCATGCTCTTCCTTGAGCGCGGCCGGCGTCTTGTCAGCAACGATGCGGCCCTGATCGATGACGATCGCGCGGGTGCAGACTGCTTCCACTTCTTCCAAGCTATGCGTTGAAATGATGAGCCCCCGCTCTTCGCCTAAGCGCTTGATCAGATCGCGCACGGCATGGCGCTGGTTCGGATCGAGGCCATCGGTGGGCTCGTCCAGGATGAGCAGCATCGGATCGTGCAGCAGCGCCGCAGCCAGGCCGACGCGGCGGCGATAACCCTTCGAGAGCGTCTCGATCGGCCGATCAATGGTGTCGCCGAGCCGGGCATCCTGAGCCGCACGGCGCACAGCGTGACGGGCGGCTTCCCGGCTCATGCCGCGGGTTTCGGCCACGAAGCGCAAGAAGCTCCAAGGCGTCATCTCACCGTAGAGCGGCGCGCCTTCGGGCAGGTAACCGACACGCTCCTGCGCACGGCGGCGATCCTGCGCGACGTCGATATTGAAGATTTTGGCGACGCCTTCGTCGGGTTCGAGATACCCGGCGATCATTCGCATTGTGGTGGTCTTGCCCGCGCCGTTTGGCCCGAGGAAACCGACGATTTCTCCGACGTCGAGCGCGAAACCAATGCCGTCAACGGCTACGCGCCGGCCAAAGGTTTTGCGCAGACCATCGACCTGCAGCAGCATGTGGATTGGATCCCCGTGCGAAATTTGAGGGCCGCTCTTAGGGGCGATTTGGGGAAAAGGCCACCGCTTCTTATCCACAATGGAGGCGAATCACCCGACGCGATTCCGCGCGGTTCTTTCGCATCCATTAAGCGGTTTGTGACGAATGAGCGGGCTCATCAGATGACGCGCTTATCCACAACACGTGCGCTACGATCCGCACTCCCCGCGTTGATGATAAAAGCCATTGTTTAAAAGGCTTTGCGAGAGCCTAGATACAACAAAGCCCGCGATGATCGCGGGCTTTGTCAGAAACTGTGTGGTCGGTCGAAGCGCGCACCCCGGGGGGCTGGGGGGGCTGATGGATACCGGAGTACGA
Source organism: Caulobacteraceae bacterium (assembly GCA_031431115.1). Classification (GTDB taxonomy): domain Bacteria; phylum Pseudomonadota; class Alphaproteobacteria; order Caulobacterales; family Aquidulcibacteraceae; genus Vitreimonas. The sequence goes on along the minus strand of JANPCV010000056.1, from coordinate 108,594 downwards.
GCCTTTCTCCGACCGACCACACCGTTAGGGTCGCGCCGCAATGCGGCGAGGGCAAGCACAAAATTTGGCGAAAACCAGATGTGCAGCATTTGTAATATTGGTCACAATAAGCTCTGCTGAAATCCAAGCGTTGTGAACAACTTGAGGCATTGCGCATGAGCGGACGCACTGTGTTTTTCGAGCGTCCTGAACTCGACCGTTTGTTGCGCTTCTATGGCCGCATGGTAGCGGCTGGCGAGTGGCGTGACTACGCGATGGACGCGCTTCCCGATCGCGCGCTGTTCAGTGTCTATCGCAGGACAAGCGAGGCGCCGCTCTTTCAGATCGAGAAGCGTCCCGGCGAAGCGCGCAAGAATGGCGCTTACAGCGTGCGCGCGGTGGATGGCCGAATTTTGCGCCGCGGACATGAATTGGAGCGGGTGCTCGCGGTGCTGGAGCCCAAACGCATGCGCGTTGTCAGCGACTAAACAAAACGCCCCGGCCGAGGCCGGGGCGAATGCCGTTCGATCCTGAATGCAGGCGCTTAGTTGCGCGGCGACATAAGGCTCAGGATGAATTGGAACATGTTGATGAAGTTGATGTAGAGGCTGAGTGCGCCGTACGTCGTCGCAACCGACATCGCACGTTGGTCGCCGCCCAGCTGATAATACATGTTCTTCAGCCGCTGCGTGTCGAACGCCACCAAACCAGCAAAAATTAGTACGCCGATCGCGGAGATCGCGAAGCTCAGTATGCTGCTCTGAATGAACATGTTCACGACCATCGCGATGATGAGGCCGATCACGCCCATGATTAGGAACGTGCGGAAGCCCGTCAGATCGCGCTTAGTCGTGTAACCCCAGAGACTGAGGCCGCCGAACGCTGCCGAAGTCGTGAGGAATGCCTTCGCCACGATCAACATGCCGTCTGGAATGCGCGCGTAGTAAGCCACAAGCGCGCCCATGCCGACGCCGATCAGCGCAACGACGCTCCAATAAACTAGGTTCGCCCCTGTCGGGGACGGGTTGCGCATCGCAAAGCTGGAAATCAACAGGATGGCTAACGGACCAAACATGACCAGGTACATTTGCGGGCCAGAGAAGATCGCGGCCATGAGCGCCGGCGTCGTACCGACGATCCAGGCGAGACCTGCGGTCAGCGCCAAACCAAGGGCCATCTTGTTGTAGATGCCGAGCATGAAGCCCCGAAGGCCAGCATCGACGGCCATATCCGCTCGGCCGGTCGGTATCGATCGCGCCTGGGCGTTATAGTCGGACATTTGAAGTAACCTCCTGGCCGCGGAAGAATCCCGCGGCTTGCTTGGGTTGAATATGGCGACGCACTGCCCGTGCGGCAAGAAAAAGCGGGCGCCACAGGGCGTTGCGCCACTGCACGAGGGGCCTAGAATTAGCCTGAAAAGTGGCGAGGGAACTTTTTCCGGACCGTTAAGCGTTTCACATCTGACGACCATATGCCGCCATCCGGCGGCGTCGGGGTCGAATCGCGCTACGAGCAGGCGCGGAGGGTGAGCCGGGGTGGCTGACGAGAACGATCCTAACGAGCCTGAGGACGATCCCCAGGCCGGTGCGCCCGCCGAGGGCGACGATGCGGCGCCCGCTGTTGAGGGTTCGGCTGACGATGCTGCGCCTCCGCATGAGCTGACAGAGTCCGGGGCCCCAGAAGAGCCAGAGCCGGTATCTTCACAGGAGCTGTCCGAGCCGTCGCCGCCACAAGACCTGCCAGACGACGGCCCACCTGATCTTACGTACGAGGAATTGTTCGAGGAGCCGCAGGCGGTCGATCCGCCGCCGCCCGAAACCCTTCCGCCCCTGCCCGATGATTTGCCGATCGCCGCGACTGAGGCTCACGAAGAGCCCCACCCCCACGAGCCGGATCTGAGCGAGGAGCCGGCAACGAAAGCAGGCGCGGAGCTTCCATCTCAATACTTCCGTGCCGCAGGCGATCCCGAGGACGCTCAGGACGAGCCGCCCGCCACGCTGTTTGGCCGCATTCAAGAACGGATCAGCAGCACTGCAGGTGACGCATGGCGCGTGATCGAACCCAAATGGGTCGCGTTCTGCGGCGCGGCGCGCGCCTTCGGCGGCGAGATGTGGAATCGCATCCGCGGCATCAAACGCCCACGCAACGTGCGTGAGGCGGCGGTGTGGAGCGGATGGGTGGCCGCAAGCGGCGTCGCGCTCATTGTCGCGTTCTTCTTTTTCATTACCTGGGACCTCCCCTCCACCGATGATGTCTGGGAGGCGTCAGGCAGCCAATCGATCACTTTCCTTGATCGCAATGGCCACGTGATCCTGCGCGAGGGCGCGCAGAATGCACCGCCGGTCGATCTCGCATCGTTGCCGCCCTACGTGGCGCAAGCGTTCGTCGCGATTGAAGATCGCCGTTTCTATGATCACTTCGGCGTCGATGTCGGCGGGATGATGCGCGCCGGCGCCGAAAATTTACGCGCTGGCCGCGTCGTTCAAGGCGGCTCAACGATCACGCAGCAATTGGCGAAGAATCTCTTCCTCACCAACGACCGGACGTGGCGGCGCAAATTTCAAGAGATCGCGATGGCGATCTGGTTGGAGGGCCGTTTCACCAAGGACGAAATCCTCGCGCTTTACTTGTCGCGCGTCTATTTCGGCGCAGGCGCGTACGGCATCGAAGCTGCTGCAGAACGCTATTTCGACCGCCCTGCCCGCGAACTCACGTTGCTGCAAGCAGCGATGATTGCCGGCCTGGTCAAAGCGCCATCTCGCCTGAACCCCGCGCGCCAAGACATCGCGGCTGCGCGTGATCGAGCCACCGTCGTGCTCGATGAGATGGTCGGTATGGGCTACATTAGCGCCGCCGAACGCGAGGCGGCGTTGCAGCAAGAACTCACGATCAGCCGGCGCAATCCGGCCGGCGTGCTCTCATACTATCGCGACTGGATCGATCCGATCCTGAACGACGTCATTGGCCAGCAACGCGATGACTTCGTTGTCGAGACTACGATCGATATTGCGGCTCAGCGCGCCGGCGACGAAGCCGTCAACGGCGTGTTGACCGAGCAAGGCGAGGCTCGCCGCGTCAGCCAAGCCGCGCTTGTTGCGATGGATGATGAAGGCGGCGTTCGCGCGCTGGTCGGCGGCCGCGACTTCGATCAGAGTCAGTTTAATCGCGCCACCCAGGCGCGGCGCCAGCCAGGCTCGTCGTTCAAATACTTCATCTATCTCACCGCGATGGAGAATGGCCTGACGCCTTGGAGCGTGCGCGAAGACGCGCCGATCACGATTTACATTGATGGCCAGCCGCCGTGGACGCCGGGCAATTACACGAACGAGTTCCACGGTCCGACCGAACTGACGCGCGCGTTCGCGCTCTCCTACAACATGGTCGCAATCCGCGTCGCCAATGAGGTTGGCGGTCAGAACGTCATCGATGTTGCGCGCCGCCTGGGCGTGCGCTCACCGTTGTCGAACTATCATTCGCTGGCCCTCGGCGCTCAAGAAATCACGCTTATGGAGATGACCCAAGCCTACGGCGCGATGGCGGCGGAGGGTTTCAATATCGAGGCGCATGGTATCACGCGCATCCGGCGTGCGAGCAGCAACGAAACTGTATGGGCATTCCGGCAAGCGAACCGCCAGCGTGTCATCGAGGAACGTCCGCTGCGGTACATGAACTACATGCTGCGCCGCGTGGTTGACGCCGGCACGGGCACCGCAGCGCGCATTTCCGGGCGCCAAGTCGGCGGCAAAACCGGCACCGGCAACGATTATCGTGACGCCTGGTTCATCGGCTACGTGCCGGGACTGGTCGCCGGGGTATGGACCGGCAACGACAACTTCACCGAGACTGGCCGCGTCACCGGCGGTTCGTTGCCGACCGAAATCTGGGCGCGCTTTATGCCGACTGCCCTGCGCAATACCCCGGTCCGCGCGCTCGAACTGCCGCGCGAGGGAGATTACGATACCGGCGTCACAGATCCGGAAGCCCCGGAATTGACCGTCGTGGGGGCGCCGATCGGCGCAGTCATCGGCGTGCCCCAACCCACCCCGCCAGATAGCGAAGACCGCTCACTGGACTTCGGTCCCGAGGGCTGAGTTTCCTTTCGGCCGGGTGTTTTCCCCCGCTGACAACCTCGATCTCCCAGGCTAAATCCGTGCGAGAGGGCGACCGCAAAGCGGCGTTTGGGGGTATCTTCATGCAGCGAATTCTTTTCGTTTTATTGGCGGCTGTCTGCGCGTTCGCGCTTCCCGCTTCAGCACAACAAAATCAACGCGCACCGCTCTCAGCGTTCGTCGGCTACGACGATTACCGCGGCGCCGATATCTCACCTAACGGCCGATACGTAGCAGCGATCCGGCGCGAGGCGGCAGGCGACGTTGTTTTCGTCTACGACCTCCAAACGCGCCAAAGCACGACCGTTTCGTCCGCACGCGCGGACGCACAGATGGAAATCGGCTCCGTCGAATTCAAAGGCGACGACCGCTTGGTGTTCGTCGTTCTTCAAAAGATCCACGTCGTCCCAGCGTCAGGCGGCGTACGCCGCACTCAACTGGTTGATGACGCGTTCGAGTGGAGCGCGCGGATGTACTCCGCCGATCTGTACGGCGGAAATCTGGTCGCGCTCTATGATCCCTCAGCGCAGCAAGGCTTTCCGCGCGAACTGAGCGGCGGCATCGTGGACATGTTGCCGAATGACCCCGACCACGTTCTCATCATCGTGCCGAACTACGGCGGCGCCGAGCTTCGCCGCTCGAACATCCGCACAGGCGCGCATGAACTGGTTGAGCGTGGATACGTCAACACCTTCAACTGGATCGTCGACAGCACCGGCACGCCGGTGCTGCGTCAGGATGTCATCGGCAACGGTCGCGGCTATGCATGGCTACGCAGAGGTCCGGGCCAAACTGAATGGACCGAGGTCGTCCGCTTCCGCGGTGCGGAAGGCGCAAACTCTGGCCCAACTTTCCAGGGCGTCGGCCCAGGACTTCAGCCGGGCCAAGTGTTCGTACTCGCACGGCGCGACGGCCAAGACACCAGTGGCCTCTACCTCTTCGACACATCGACTGGCCAATACGTCGAGACCATCCAAACCAATGCCGAGTTCGACGTTTCCGGCGCCGTGCGTGATCAGCGCAACAACCGCATCCTCGCGGCATGCTGGTGGGCCCATCGCTGGACCTGCGAAGCCAAAGACGCCGCCTTCGGCCGTCACTGGAACGCCGTAAACACGGCCCTGGGCGACCAACTCAACGTCCAACTCGTCGCGCGAGGCGGCGAAGGCGGCGGCCGGTGGATCATCCGTACAGACGGACCGCAAGATCTCGGCACCTACTCGCTCTACGACAGCAGTACGCGATCGCTCGATGTGCTGTTCCGCGCGCGCCGCGTCCCTGAAGCTCAATTGCCGACATCGCGCGTGGTTCACTACACCGCCAGCGACGGTCGTCAGCTCTGGGGCTATCTCTGGCTCCCGCCAGGCATCACCAGCGCCGCCAACCTGCCGATGATTGTCGTGCCGCACGGCGGTCCCGAAGGACGCGACGTCTGGGGCTTTGATCCGTTCGCTACAACATTCGCCAGCCAAGGCTACGCGGTGTTTCAACCGAACTTCCGCGGCGGTGGCGGTTTTGGACGCAGCTTTGTCGAAGCTGGCCATCGCCAGTGGGGCCAACGCATGCAGGACGACGTCACCGATGGGACGCGCTATTTGATTCAACAGGGTATCGCTGACTCAAATCGAATTTGCATCATGGGTTGGTCGTACGGCGGGTACGTGACGTTCACGGCCTCGTTTCAAAACACGGACCTGTTCAAATGCGCCGTTGCAGGCGCGGGCGTGTCTGATCTTCCAGAAATGCAGCGTTGGGTCCGCGACGGCTCACGCCGCGCCGATGTCTCGGACGGTGGCGGCGCGGGCTCGCAGAGCATGTCGTATCGCTATTGGGTACAGGCCATCGGCGACCCAGATCGCGACCGCGATATGCTGATCGCCCACTCGGCGGCGCGCAACGCAGAACGCGTCACGATCCCGCTGCTCATCATCCACGGCGAAGAAGATGAAACCGTGCCGATCGAGCAGAGCCAGATCATGGTTCGTGCAATGCAACGCGCGGGCAAGCCTACACGTCTCATCGAACTTGAGGACATGGATCACTACTACCGGCCGGATAACGCGGCGGGCTGGAGCCTGACGTTCCAGGAGTCACTGGCGTTCTTCAACCAGCACATTGGTCCAGGCGTTCAGCCTGGAAGCCAGTAAACCTCCGTCGGCCTCGTCTGCATTCAGCAGCGGGGCCGGCGAAGCCTGGCGGACGGTGCTCACGGAGGCGCTAGCGTTCTTCAACCAGAACATTGGCCCAGGTGTCCCGCCACCGAATGGCGCGGCACAGCCGTAGGCTTAGCGAACCGAACTAACCAAAGCTTGAGGCTCCCCGTTTGCGCGGGGAGCCTTTTCTTTTGCCGCCTTCGCTGCATGATCACCGAAGGCGGCCGGGGGACAGACATGCAGTGGATCAATTCGAAAACCGGCTACGGTTGGGCGTCCATCGCGCTGCATTGGCTTGCGGCCATCGCGGTCTTCGCGATGCTCTTCACGGGCTTCAACGCCGACTTCGCAGGTGATGCCGGCGATCGCGCTACGCGCTCCATGTTCATGGGCTGGCACATATCGCTCGGCGCCTCCTTTGCGCTCATTCTGCTGGCGCGCGTCTTTGCGAGCTACGCACAGCCGCGCCCGACGCCGCCAGAACAAGCGCCACTTCTCAAATTTCTCTCAAGCTCAACGCATCAGATTTTGCTGATCGCGATTTTGACTCAAGTTCTCTCGGGCGTGTTGGCAGTGTGGTCGGGCGGACGTGCGGTCAATGTGTTCGACGTGATTTCGATCCCCAGCCCCTTCGCCGAGCGCAACCAGGGCGCACACGAAATTGCCGAAGTGATCCACGCCATCGGCCGCTGGACAATTGTTGGCGCTCTAGCGCTGCACGTGCTCGGCGCACTGAAGCACGCCATGATCGATCGTGATGGTGTGTTGCAGCGCATGTTGGCGCCTACGAAAACCTAGCGCGCCATACCCACGGCGTGGAGCTTGCTGCCATTTTCGTGCAGCCAATCACGGCCGGCCTCGTAGTCCGGCATGCATTTCTTCACGAGCGCCCAGAAGCGGCGTGAATGGTTCATCTCGCGCAAGTGCGAGACTTCGTGGGCGGCGAGATAGTCGAGCACGAATGGCGGCGCCAGCACCAAGCGCCACGAGAACGAGAGCACGCCATCGACTGAGCAAGAGCCCCAGCGCGAGCGCAGTTCTTTCACCTGAATGCGCTCAGGCCGCACGCCAAGGGCAATCGCGTGGGTCGCCACCCGATCAATCAGGTCGGTACGCGCTTGATCCTTTAGATAGCGAAGCACGCGCGCCTCAAACAGCGCCACGTCCGGCGCCGGCACAATGAGCCTCGGCAACAAATCTTCTTCTACGAAGGCCGGTTTGCGGCCGTGCTTGTAGACAAGCTCGTGTTCAGTCCCGCGCACCGGCACAAACGAGCCTGGCGCCAGCGAGACTCCGCGCGGCAAGCGTGACAATTCCTGCGCGATCCAGCCAGCACGCTCAGTCGCAAATTGTGCGGCGTGTTTCAAATGCCGCTTTGATGGCGCTGTCGCGATCGCCTGACGGCGGGTTGGGTCGATGCGTACGGACACGTGGCGCGCGCGCGGGTTCACGATGAACTTCACCGGCACCCGGCGGCCATCGATTGTTTCGATCTCGGTCTGACCGGGCTCGACCTTCTGTCGCGAATCGAAGCGCATGCGCAAGAATCCCACGTCGCGGTTATTAACGCGACCCGTCGCCTGCGTTAGCATGCGCCAGAAGGTGAGAAGATGGCTGTCTATCGAGGCGCGTGTCACTGCGGCGCGGTCCAATTCCAGATCGATAGCGAAATCACGGATATTTATACGTGCGATTGCTCGCTCTGCGCCAAGAAAAACGCGCTGATGACCACGGTGCCTGAGGACAAGTTTACGCTGCTAAGCGGTGAGGATGTTCTTTCGCTTTATCAGTGGAACACAAAGATCGCGCGCCATTATTTCTGCAGCGTCTGTGGCATTTATCCATTCCACCGCAAACGCTCGATGCCGGATCACTACGGGATCAATGTTCGCTGCCTTGAGGGGTTCGACGCAAGCGCAAGTCCCGTACGGCGCGCGGACGGAAAGACCATGACGTTGGTGAAAAAACCAGCGGGCGGCTGGAGCGGACCACGCGAGTAAGTATCTCACTCATTCCCGGAGCTTCGCGAAGCGAAGAGCCCGGGACCCATAAACACGTTTGCTTGCAAGTGCGCGCCATGCATTGAGCGCGACAGCCGGACAAGCGTGTTTATGGGTCCCGGACTGAACGCGGCGCGTTCATCCGGGAATGGGTGAGTATCAGTAGCGGCCCAAAGATGCCGACGAAGACGCCGGCGCTCCATAATGGCGATGCCGTCCGCGCGCTTTATTGGGGACGAAGTTAGTTCTCGCTCACTACCTTCAAACGCCGCGCGCCGCGTGACGCATTGGAGTGAAACGTGCGCATGAACTCTCGCACACGCGGATATATTTCAGTGCGGAAGCGGCGGCCTGAGAACACGCCATAGTGGCCGACGCCCGGTTGGACGTAATCCTGGCGCATCTGTTCAGGGATGTTGCCGCAAATATCGTGCGCAGCCTGCGTTTGGCCGATGCCCGAGATATCGTCGTTCTCGCCTTCGACCGTGAGCAGCGCCGTTTTGGTGATCTTGCTTGGATCAACGGCGCGGCCACGATGCGTCATCGTCCCGTTGGCCAAGCGATACTCTTGGAAAATCTCGACGAGCGTCTGGATGTAGAATTCTTCCGAGAGATCCATGACCGCGAGATATTCGTCGTAGAATTTGCGGTGCTTCTCGGCGGGCTCTCCATCACCCTTCACTAGGTTCTCAAAGTAACCTCGGTGGGCATCGACGTGGCTCGAGAGGTTCATGCCCATGAAGCTCGCGAGCTGCACGAAGCCCGGATAAACGCGGCGAAACGCGCCCGGATAAATCGCCGGCACCGTATGGATCATGTTGGTCTTGAACCAATCGATGTCACGCTGCTCGGCGAGCAGGTTCGGCGCCGTAGGCGACTTACGCGCGTCGATCGGCGAGCCCATTATGGTCATGGTCGCAGGCGTGCACGGATCATCTTCGTCCGCCATCACCGCCACCGCAGCGAGCACAAGCGGGCCCGGTTGGCACACGGCGACCACGTGGGTCTGCGGCCCAAGCGAACGCAGCATGCCCATGACGTGATCGATGTAATCGTTGAGATCAAAACGGCCCGCGATCATTGGCACCATGCGCGCATCGGCCCAATCGGTGACGTAGACTTCGTGATCGGGAAGAAACGTATTCACGGTATCGCGCAGCAACGTCGCATAATGACCGGACATTGGCGCCACGATCAGAACCGTCGGATCGACGCGCTCACCGCGCGCCGCTTTCAGACCTTCAGTGTCGCGCTCGAAATGCAACATGCTGCACCATGGCGTCGACCATGCGATCTTCGGGGTCACGGCAACGTCGACGCTGTTGATCGTCGTCGTCGGCAAATTCCAATCTGGCTTGCGATAGCGGCGCGTCATCGACTCGAAGAGGTCCGCCGCCGCGGCGGCCGTTCGGCCCACTTCCGTGTCCGCCAACGGATTCATCGGCGAGCGCAGCATCGAGGACTGCATCAGCGCGGCGATGCGCAGAGGCGCCACCGAGAGATGGCCGAGTTCATAAAGCGAATAGAGCATGCAAGCCCTTCTGCTGCGGCGCAGCAACCCGACCGGATAGTGCGCGCGCCCCTATTTCCAACAAGCTAAGACAACTCAGCAGGCGAGCTTTTCGCATTGCAGCGCCAGGCTGGCGATATGCCGAAGGTCTTAACCGGCTCCCCCAAGGCCAGGTTCCGAAGACCTGACCGCTCACAGGAACAGTGTAATAGCGCCGGCGGGAGGTGCAATAAGGCGCTTCACATAATCACGAGAGATCAGTGCGCTCCAGACCAGCCGCAATGCATGCGGTGATGGTTTCGGGCGAAGCTGGGACCAGTGGACTGCGGGGGTCCATGGCATCGGCCCTGTTCATGGTCTGGATGATCGAAACCGTGCGCCAGTTGCGGTCAAGGACGTAGAGCAATGAGGAATGGTCGACGTTATAGACGTCCGCCGCCGCGCCTGGGATTTCGACTTTGCCGTGATGGACTTGGAAGGCGCTCGCGGCGGCATTCACCTGCGCGAGCGTACCGCTGAGCCCGACGAGCCCCGGAGGAAAGCCTTCTGTGCGCGTATATTCGCCCATGCGCTGCGGGGTGTCTCGCTCGGGGTCGACCGTGATCAGGATGGGCTGCGCGTCGTAGCCGCCCGGCTCCGCCAACGCCGCTGCCAACGCATACATGCTTGTGGGACAGATATCCGGGCAGTTTGTGAAACCGAAATAGATGACAGCCGGCTCACCCGCGAAATCCGCCTGGGTGACGCGAGCGCCGTTTGAATCCACCAGATCGATTGCCCCGCCGACGGCGTCCGCATTCCGCATAATGCAGTCGCGCGGCGCGCCGGCCTGCTTGGCGCCATTGCCATTGGTGCCCACGAGCAACATGGCGCCCAAAGCTGCCAAGCCAGCAACCGCAACAGCCGGGATGACTGCGCCGGTGAGGTTGCGACGCGGCGTTTCGACGGGTTCTGCCATCCCCGAAGCTTGACGCCGGGCGCAGCCTTATCAACGCGGCGCGTCCGCGCAGGGGGCGCAATGCCGCAGGCAAAGCTTGAGCCGCACGCCAAATTTGCGCATGTGGCGTCTAGATGAAATTCGCGCGCATGCCCCTCATTGCAATTGCAACGCTTATTGGCCTCGCCGCGGCGGTTGGGCTGTTTGTGCTGCCACGCATGCAAAACCGCGACGCGCCCTGCGCCATCCACGACTTCGAAAATTCGCGCTTCCTCGTCTGCACGTACGACGCACGCCGCCAGGACATGCGCCTCTATTCGCATGCGTCCGGAGGAGGACATCTCCGCAGTTTCGAAGCCCTACAGGGCGAGATGGGCGAACAACGATCGCACGCCATTCGCTTCGCCATGAATGCGGGGATGTTCAACGAATCCGGCGCTCCGATCGGTCTCTATGTGGAAGATGGCGACGAACAGAAATCCATCTCGCTCACAGAAGGTCCCGGCAATTTTCACTTAAAGCCGAATGGCGTTTTCTGGCAGGGCCAGGACGGCGCGCTCCACATCGATGTCTCGGAAGACTATGCTCGCGAACTACCTGAGCCACGCTGGGCAACGCAGTCCGGTCCGATGCTCGTGATCGACGGCGAGATGCACCCGCGCTTCGCCGAGGACGGGCCGTCACGCTTCATCCGCAACGGCGTTGGCGTCACCGATCAACACACGGCATATTTCGTGATCAGCTCAGGCTTTGTCTCATTCGGCCGCTTCGCGCGATTTTTTCGCGACGAACTGCACTGCCGCGACGCACTCTTTCTCGACGGTACGGTGTCGAGCATCTGGGCGCCCTCTGTCGGGCGCTACGATGACAACCATGAGCTCGGGCCCATGGTTGTCATCTCTGATCGCAATTAGGCGCTTTGCGCTGTCGCGTTCGTGATGGCGGCCTGTGCTTCGACAAGCGCTGCCGCGGTCTGGATCTCAGCTGAGTGGATGCGATCGGCTAGGCCCATCAGCGTCGGGCCTGTGACTGCGCCGTTTTGCGCCTCTTCTTCAACCCAAACGCCGCGGCGGCGCACGATGGCATCGTCCCAAGCTTGGCGGACGCCGCCCCAATACTCAGCCGTATCGGCCCAGTATGAGTCAGCGGCCGCGACTTGGTAGCCGTTGAAGCGCTCGTATGTGTTGACGACGTCTTCGTGCACGATCGCGACGGGCTGACCATCACGCGTGCCGACCTTTTCGTTATCTTGCTCGTGCACCCAGCCCGACGGGGTCAACGCATGGCGGTTGATCGAGCGATAGCGATCGTACGGCGGGTTACGAATTGCATCACGGCGCGCGAGTGGACGCGCAGTCACTTCGCTCGTCCACATCGTGCGGCCGTTTGCGTAGTCCCAACGGCCAACACCGCCGTAGCGCGGCGAGTCATCCGTTTGCCAAACCGTTTGCGACCAGGCGCCGCGACGGCTAGCGCTCGAAACGTTTGCGAGCGACCAATAATTGCGGCGGTCGTACACAAGCACAGTGCGCGGCTGATACGTCCAATCTTGACGCCAGTGCTTGATCACAAAGGTTTGGCCTTCGTGTTCAGCAACGAGCAGATGCTGAAGTTGGATGAAATCGCCCGTATCGGCGATGACGCGGACACTTTCGAAGCCACCGCTGGTTTTTGGCTCAAGCGGCGTGTAATCGCTCACGAACGGTGTTGTTTCGTTGAAATCGAAGCGCACGCGATAGTCGCCCGCCATCGCACGAATGGACTGACGATCGCGCTCCACAGCCGAAACACGTGCAGTCTGCGCCAACGCCGGCGCGACAAACGCCATGCCCGCACCGGCCAACGCCAACACGGAACCACGGCGCGTATGTGATATAGTCATCGGGGTCTCCTCAGAAACGATAAGCGATCGATGCGGAGAAATTCGCACCAGGTTGCGTGTAGGCATCCGCCGTCGCCGCACCCACGCCCCGAACGTCATTCCACCATGCGTAGGTCTCGTCGGTGACGTTGAACAGACCCACACGCACGCTCGCGGCGTCGGTGATGTTCACGTAAGCGGTGATGTCGAGGATGGTGAAGCCGTCCGGAATATAGCCGACGCTGGTCTCGCTCTCGTCCTTCTTGCTCGAGTGCGTGACAATCGCCTGGCCGCCCCAACGGCCGCTTGGCGCGTTGTACGAAACGCCCGCGACGATTCTCCAAGGCTCAACGCTTTCCAGCGGCAAAGTCGCGCCGCCGGTAACGTAGTCGCCGTCCGCAAACGAGATTGCGGTCGATACGCCGAACCCGTTGTGCCACGCGATGTCGGCGCGGCCCTCCGCGCCCCAGATCGAGGCTGCGGTCAGGTTGACGTATTGGTATACGGCGGGGTCCATCGGCGTGAAGCTGCCGCTGACTTGGATTTGCTCAATGAAGTCGTCGTACCAAGAACCGAACACGTTCGCGCTCGCGCGCAAATCGCCGCCGAACAGCGTCACGTTACGCCACCGGACACCGAGTTCGAGCGCCTCGCTGGTTTCCGGCGATAGGTCCGGGTTCGGAATCGAGACGTAGCCAATCAACGGGTTGGCGAAGCCATTGTTCACCTGGCTGGGCGACGGCGCCTTGAAACCTTCGGCGAAGTTGAAGAACACGCCGAAGCTCTCAGTGGGCCAAACCACAACTCCGAGACGTGGCGTCACGCGTGAGTCGTCTTGGCCCTGCACGGCCAGAGGGTAGAGTGCGTCGACGGTTGGATCGAGTTCGTAGTAATCGTAGCGCAGCGCCGGGAAGAGCGAGACGCGTCCGTCCATGAAGCTTATCTGATCCTGAATGAACACGCCCCCTTGCGCGTATTCCGTCAACGGGAACGCGCGCGTCGGAAACGTTTCGCCAACCGGCGGCACTGTGCCGCCGCGAATGCCTTCTTGCTCGGTGACCGAATAGTCGCCGCCATAGATGAGCGTGTGTTCAGCCGCGCCGGTTCTGAACCGGCTTTCCAATTGCGCCGACGCACCCCAGACCGAGTTGTCGAATGACGTGCTACGCGTACGGTCCGCGGAAATGTTGCGGTCTTCGGCGCTGAATTGATAGAGCGAGCTTTCCTGCGTGTAGATCGCAAAAAACGCTTCGCGCAGGAAACCGCCATCGCTCGAGAACGTATAATCGAGAGAGATGCGGTTGCGGTCGCTCTGGTCGACGCCATCCAGGTCTAGCACGCTGGTGGCGCCCAAGGCGGGACCAGCCGGCGGCAGAATCGCGCGCGCGCTCAACGCCTCGGTGAGAATTTCGCGATCGCTGTAATCGGCGCTGAGACGGAAACGGTGTTGATCGGCCGGCTCGAACACGAGGCGAACCATCGCCGAATTGCCTTCGATGTCTTGGGGGTTCGCCGTCGTGCGCCGGGTGTCGGGCGTATCGATCTCGCCTTGGTTTTCCTGTTCATGACCGTCAGTGCGCGTGTAGGCGACCAGCGCCGACCAATCGCCGAAGCGGGCCGCGGCGGAAATACCTTCCGACCAAGTGTCGTCCGCGCTGCTATAGGCGCCGCGAAGACGCGCACCGAAATTCTCGCCGTCGACGAGGAAGTCCGACGGATCCTTGGTGATGAAGCTCACAACGCCGGCCAGGCCATCGCTGCCGTACAGCGCCGAGCCCGGACCGCGCAGAATTTCAACGGACTGCAGCAGATCGAGGCCGACATAGTCGCCGCGGCCAAATGAGGCCGGGCCGAACGCGAAACCGTCCGGCACGCGAATGCCATCGACTTGGAAGAGCACGCGGTTACCGCCGAGGCCACGAATGTTGAACCCGCTATTGCCATCGCGGCCGGTGGAGGCCAGCGCCGCCGTGAAACGCGATGGGCTCGACGGCACCGTCACGCCCGGCTCGAAGCGCACCAAGTCCTTGATGTCGGTCGCGAGGTTATTTTCAATCTCTTCGGCATCGATCACCGAGACCGTGACCGGCGCCTCGAACGAATCCTGCGCCGTGCGCGTGCCCGTCACAGTGATGTCGGCTTCGGCATATTGCCTATCCGCGTCCTGTGCCGACGCGGCGCCGCCCGCCATAGCCCCCAGCGCCAAGGCCAGCGCCGAAGTGCCCCAAAGTCCCCGCATCACGTACTCCACCCAAATCCGCGGGAGGAGTCTTATTGCGAACGCTTCGCAGGATCAATATCAAATTCGTTGGGGTTTTGGCCGCCATCCAGTCGCAGCCACCCTTGAGTGGCGGCGCGGCCACAGCGATGAGTGGACATGGTTTTCTCTGAGTCCCGCGCCCCGGCCCCAATTCCCAGCGTGTGGAGCGCCACAAGCCGGGTTCGGGTTCGGACTCTTGTTTTGCTCCGCTGGCTTGCGATCGTCGGCCAGACCGTCGCCGTGCTTTTCGTGCGCTACGGGCTGGAGGTGGAATTCCCACTCAGCTGGGCGCTGGCGGCCATTGGCGTCTCGGTGGTGGTCAACTTGGTCCTCACGCGCCGCAGCCAAGAACTCGCGCGCGAGTGGGAGGCGGCGGCACAACTCGCTTACGACGCCGTTCAACTGGCGGTGCTGCTGGCGCTGACCGGCGGCCTGCAAAATCCGTTCGTGTTTCTCTTCGTCGCGCCGGTTGCGGTTAGCGCCACTGTCCTGCGGCCCGCAGTGACGGCGATGCTCGCGGCGCTGACGTTCTTCTGCGTCGGCGCGATCTCGGTTTGGCGCTTACCTCTGCCTTGGCCTGAAGACCAGCTGTTCGTGATGCCGCCGCTCTATCAGATGGGTATCGCCGCCGCGGTTCTCGTCGGCCTTGGCTTCACGAGTGTTTATGCATGGCGCGTTGCAGCAGAAGAAGAACGCCTCAACATTGCGCTTGCCGCAGTGCAGGCCGTTCTGTCGCGCGAACAAACGCTTTCCGCGCTAGGCGGCCTCGCTGCCGCCGCCGCGCATGAGCTGGGCACACCGCTCGCTACAATTCACCTGGTCGCCAAAGAGATGACGCGCGAACTGAGCCCCGATGATCCTCGCTACGAGGACTTGCAGCTCCTCGTCACTCAAAGCGAGCGCTGTCGCGGCATACTCGCGCAACTCTCGGCCAATCGCGAGCGCGGCGATGTGATGATCCAGCGCGCACCGATGCGTGCGTTGCTGGAAGAAGTAACATCGCCTCACGAAGGCTTAGGCGCGGAGATTGTGATCGTCGCGGAAGGCGAAGGTCCACTTGAGGTCAGGCGCATGCCAGAGATCGTGCACGCACTCGGCGGCTTCGTAGAAAACGCTGTTGGATTCGCTCGCTCGCGTGTGGAGATCGAGGCGCGGTGGACCGCAGACCAAGTCGAGGTCATGGTTCGCGACGACGGGCCAGGTTTTGCCTCCGCCATCCTCAATCGCCTTGGCGAACCTTACCTCACCGAGCGTGACGAAGAGGGCATTGCGGGCGGGCTGGGTCTCGGCTTCTTCATTTCCAAGACGCTGCTGGAGAGGACTGGCGCCAAACTCGAAGTCCGCAACCGCCGGCCGCCCAACAGAGGCGCATTGGTGAAGGCTGTTTGGCCCCGGTCCGCGATTGAAGCGCCTGCGCTTTAAAATTGCGCAAAAGTCGCTAAATAGGAGCTAGCTGGAGTTCGTAGGCTGATGACGACTGAAGCGCCCCTCGAAGGCGAAAAAACTCTCCTAATTCTTGATGACGATGCACCCTTCCGCACGCGGTTGGCGCGCGCGCTGGAGCAACGCGGCTTCGAAGTGCTCGCAGCCTCGAGCGTTGCCGAAGCGACCGAGATCACCAGCAAGACCCCTCCGGCCTACGCGGTCCTCGATCTTCGGCTCGAAGACGGCTCTGGGCTCGCAGTCGTCGAGGCCCTAAACAAAAGCCGCCCAGACTGCCGCGTCGTGATCCTGACAGGCTATGGTGCAATCGCTACTGCGGTCGCGGCCGTTAAGGCGGGCGCGATCGACTATTTGGCAAAGCCGGCTGATCCCGAAGACATCGTCAAAGCACTGCTTGCATCGCCGGACGAGAAGCCAGAGCCGCCCGAAAACCCGATGTCCGCTGATCGCATTCGCTGGGAACACATTCAGCGCGTCTACGAGCTCTGCGGGCACAACGTCTCCGAGACGGCGCGGCGCCTCAACATGCACAGACGCACGCTGCAGCGGATTCTGGCCAAGCGCGCACCGCGCTGAGAAATCGGGCGCGCCGCGCCAAAAGGGTCCGTGACATGATCGAGTGCGCGTGAGAGTTATCCACAAGCGCAACATGAATGCTTCGACACCCATGCCGGTTGCACGTTGGCGCACTCGTTTCGATGCGATAACGACGCAAGGCGCACGCTGGCGCACGACATAAGGTTGAGGGACATGTCCAACTGGTTTGCAGACAAGCTCGGGCCCGATCCGCGCGCCGGCGCGCAGAAAGCTGGGCAGCAGCAGCCAGCCGCTGCCCCTCGCCCGCAACAGGGGCAACCTGCGCCGCAGGGCAAAACTGCTGCGCGCGCACCTGAGCCGTCGCGTGCGAAAGCGGCGCCCCCGCCGAGGGCTCAGCCTGCGCCGCCGCCCGAAGAGCCCAAGAAGAAAAAGGGCTGGTTCTGAGCTGCGTCAGGTTTTGCGCTTCGGAAGCCTGATCCGCTCCAGGGGCGCGAACAACAGGCCGAGCGCGATCGTTAGAGCAATCGCGGCGATCCAGACCACGTACCGGCTCACGCCTAAGTCGGCGCCCGCATAGGCGGCGAGCGAATAGCCAATGCCCTGCCACAGATAGATCGAATAGCCAGCGCTCATAAATGGCTTCAGCAGCGGCGAAGCTGCAAGGTCATTGATCTGCTGCGGACTGATGAGCCGGCAGGCAATCAGCAAGATTGCCACCCACGCGGCCGAGAAGAGAAAGAAGATCGCGTTCGGCGGAAACTTGTTGTGCTGCATGTCAAGCGTGACGCTTGCCGGCTGCAACAAAGCGGCAGCGAACATCCCCGCCACCGCCATCGCTAGAACGACTGCGTAATCGCCAACGCTCCAACGCCTGGGCATTGCGGCCAACACGAAGCCAAACGCTGCCCAGAACGAATAGAACACCGTGTTCTTGATGAGCTGGTCGTCCAGCGGCGCAGGGAATGACACCCGCCCCAAAGCAAGCACAAGAAACCCGGCGACGAGCGCGAGCATCCACGGCTTTACGAACGCAGCCACACGCTTTGTGGTGATGAGCGGCACCAGCGCCGTCACGATCAGGAACGGCGCGACAAACCAAAGATGCCAGCTCAACATTTTCCATGTGTGGCCGGCGCCGCGCGTGACCGGATTGAGCCACGCCCATACGCGCGCGCCGGCTTCCTCGACAGACAGCGCGCCGTCCCATTTAACCACCGTCACAAGGGCGGCAGCGGCCAACACATAGACGGCGTATGGCAGATATATCCGCACACCACGCCGCAGTAGAAAGTCGAGATAGTTCGCGGGCTGCAGGCGTCCCTGCTTTGCGCCTTCCCCGAGAAAATACGCTGCGCCGGTGATCAAGAAGATCGGCGGCATTTCGAACAGCAACAACGAGCCCGGCCCGCGTGGGGCAATGCCTAGCCAAAAGATTCCGTGGATCACGACGATGATCCACGCCATCAGCAATCCACGCGCCACATCGAGCCCGACATTGCGGCCCGCGGAGGGTGGAGGCGACGGGGCCTCGCTCAATAGATTAGATGCTTCGCGCGCTCAGCGATCCAGGCCTCTTCGTCCGGCACAGTGATCGCGTCAAGATCATCCGCCTGTGTGTTCGGATCATCGACCCATTCACGCAACAGCGACGAGCCGTTGATCACATCTATGGCGAGCTTGTCGAACACGTACTCGTAGGAAAACTCGCGCCACAATTCGTAGTCTGGATAGAGACGGCGGATCGCCTTGAACGCAAGCGCCTGCAAACGCCACGGCTTGAACGCTTGGTGATCGTAGTAGGCTGGATCCTCGCAGTGAATCTGCACGCCATGGCAGAGCTGACCTTCCCATTTGTGGAACGTCGGCTCGAACCAGATTTCGCGTAGTTTGCAGCCCTTCAGCCATTGCGGCGCAAAGCGCTCCATCTCGGTCATCACGTCGCGCGCATTAATGTCGGCGGCGCCGAAGAGTTCGAGCGGCCGTGTCGTGCCACGCCCTTCAGATAGCGTCGCGCCCTCCACCATCACCGTGCCGGCATAGGCGCGCGCCATCCATAGATTGGGCGCATTCGGCGATGGATTAACCCATGTGCGCGACGCGACTGGCCAGCCGTAACCCGGCGCCTCGTCAGGCCGATAGCCTTCCATCTCGATCACGCGGTAGGCGACGTTGAGCTTGTAATGATCGATGAACCAGTGACCGAGTTCGCCAAGCGTCATACCGTGACGCATCGGCATTGGCCCCGCGCCGACAAAGCTCTCCCAGCCCCGGCGTAACGTCAGCCCCTCGACCGGCCGGCCCGCCGGATTGGGGCGATCCAGCACCCAAACTTCTTTGCCATCGGCCGCGCACGCTTCGATTATGTAGAGCAGCGTGGTGATGAACGTGTAGATGCGGCAACCAAGGTCCTGCAGATCGATAAGCACGACATCGAACGTCGACATCATCTGGCCGGTCGGCCGACGCTGATCTCCATAGAGACTGAACACCGGCACGCCGTGCATAGGATCGGTGTAGTCTCGCGACTCCACCATGTTGTCCTGCTTATCGCCGCGCATGCCGTGCTGCGGTCCGAACGCGGCCGTGATGCGCACGTCATCGAGCGCCATCAGGGCATCGAGCGAATGCGTCAGATCACGCGTTACCGAAGCCGGGTGCGCCACCAGCGCTACGCGTTTGCCGCGAAGCGGCGCACGCAGCGAGGCATCCTCCAACAAACGATCGATGCCAAACTTCATGGAAGCTCCAAAATAAAGCCATCGGAATGATGGAAGTCCGGCTTGCCGGGCGCGTGCTTTAGCGACCAGTACGACTTCCTACCGCCCGTCTCTTCAATCACTGCCGTCAGCGCGACCTGCCACGGCTCGTCACTGGCTGGCAGATAGATCAGCGCGTCAATATCGACATGCGTGGCGTTCGCGCCAGTGATGATCGCGGGCGGCGACAACTCCGCGAGCGCCATGCCGGTGCGATAGTCGCTGAAATGATACGCCGCCCACTTCGTCGACGGCGAAAGGTTGAATTCGAAATAGCCAGCGCCCGGCATAGTCTCGACGAAAGCTTCGAAACACGTCGTTTGCCAGAGTTCATCGGTGCGCAGCGGATCCGATGGCGGCGCAAGACGAACCTCCGCGATCCGCCCGGCAACAGTAAAGCGTAACGCCAGAACGCCGGGCAGCGGACGCACTGCCGCGACGCCGATCTGATCGACGGCCGCGCTTGGCGTGTCCGGGTGGCAAATCAGTTCGTGGACCACGGCGGTGACCTAGCACAGGAAGCACTTAAGAACGCAGTAACGCGGCCCGCAAATATCGGCGCCGAGATGAACTTCAGGCCGGCCGCTTACTGAACATTCGCGCCAGCCAATAGAACAGCGCGCCGAACGGGATCGCCGCGCTGAACACCCAACCGTCAAACACCGACCCGCTCCAGGTGGCGCCGGCGCCGAACAGCTGAATGGAAACGGGCAGGAACGTCAGCGCGTCGGTGGCGGTATTGGCCGAGATCGTGCCGAACCCGAGCGGGACGAGAAGCAACCAGACCCAGCGTGGCTTTAGACCGGGCTGAAACAGCGCGACCAGAAACGTTGCCAGCATGAACAGCGGCAGAGCCACTGCGGCGACGATCACTGCCTGCACGCTCGGCGGCTCCGCAGCAAAGTTCAGCCCGCGGGACGCCAGCGCCTCGCGCGACAGCACATTTACGTTGAAGCCCTCGATGCTCCATGGTTGCTCGGCGTTGTCGCGGTAAAGCGTCGTCTCCGCGCGCACCACATGCTCAGGATACTCGTACTCACGTACGCCCCACAGACGATTGCCGCTCGTGCCGACCTGCGCACGCATAGTCGTCAGCCGCGATGAAAGTGGCTCGCCAGGCGGCAGCAATGTTTGAATGCGGTCGATCTCTGCCTGCGCGCTGACGCTTTGCCCGCCAAGGCGCGCGATCACTGCCCCATCACGCTCGAGGCGGATGTCATCGAAAGGAGCCGCAAGCGTCGCCATGTCCTGCTGGTTCAGGCCCGGCGTATTGGAGAAGTCAGGCCGCCATGCGCCCGATCCCAGCGCGACTATGCTTGCCATGCCACCGACGACGAACAGCGTCGCCAACAACGCCAAAATCACTCTTCCCCACGGCATGCGGCCCCCTCGAGTCAGTGGCGCGAGTATCCAGGGGAGAATGATGCAAACAAGACCCAGGCAGGGGAACGCACTGCGCTGTACCGGCGCCCGCGGCGGGTTCAAGCTTCGACTTAGGGGCGCCCCCATGCTAAGCGCGCGCCCATCATGACGACCGACAATCTCCAATCCCAATTCCTCCGCGACGCCGTCGCGCGCGGGCAGTTCCATCAGTGCACCGACTTGGAAGGCTTAGACAAAGCCGCGGTCGCGGGCGTCACCGGCTATATCGGCTTCGACATGACGGCGCCGTCGCTGCATGTCGGCAACCTCACCCAGATTATGTATCTGCGCCGGCTACAACAGGCTGGCGGCAAGCCAATCGTGCTGCTCGGCGGCGGCACAACGCGTGTGGGCGACCCTTCCGGCAAGGAGGAGATGCGTCAGCTCTTGAGCGAAGAGCAGATCGTCAAAAACACCAACTCGATCCGCGGTACGTTTGAGAAATTCCTGACCTTTGGAGACGGCAAAAGCGACGCCATTCTCGTCGACAATTCCGAGTGGCTGCTGAAGCTCAACTATCTCGACTTCTTGCGCACGGTCGGGCGCCACATGAGCGTCAATCGCATGCTTTCGATGGATAGTGTGAAACTCCGCCTCGAGCGCGAGCAGCCGATGAGCTTCATCGAGTTCAACTACATGATCCTGCAGGCCTACGATTTCGTAGAGCTAAAGCGCCGCTACAATTGTGCGCTACAAATGGGCGGCTCCGATCAGTGGGGCAATATCATCAATGGTGTTGAACTCGGCCGCCGCATGGAGAGCTTTGAACTCTTCGGCCTAACGCAGCCGCTCATCACCACCGCAAGCGGCGCCAAGATGGGCAAGACCGCCCAAGGCGCAGTGTGGCTCAACGCCGACATGGTGAGCCCCTACGAATATTGGCAATACTGGCGCAACAGCGAAGACGCAGATGTTGGCCGCTTCCTGAAAATATTCACCGATCTGCCGCTCGCGGAAATCGCCCGCCTGGAAGCGCTGGAAGGCGCCGAAATCAACGACGCCAAGAAAGTGCTGGCAACTGAAGCGACAGCGCTGCTACACGGCCGCGACGAAGCCAACAAAGCCGAGGAAGCCGCGCGCGCGACATTTGAGCAAGGTGCGCGAAGCGACAATCTGCCGACCTTCTCCGTGACGAACGAAGAACTCTCACAGGGATTTCGGGTAACCGCCGCGTTCACCCGCGCCGAACTCGTTGCGTCAAATGGGGAAGCGAAGCGCCACATTGCGGCTGGCGCGTTACGTGTGAACGACAATCCGGTGGCCGACGATTCTGCGTCGCTGAGCGCCGCCGATCTCGTCGATGGCGCAATCAAGCTCTCGCTGGGCAAGAAGAAGCACGCGCTGCTGCGGGTGAGTTAGGGTAAAGCGTCCGCGACGGCCGCGCCCACCGCATTCTCGGCAGGCGTTGTTGGATCCGGCGCGATTGGCGTCGAGCCAGACGGGTTGAACATGTGCGCACCGCCTGGATTACGAGCGGGCGCCTCCGCCTCGCGCTGCGGCACAGGCTCGAAGATGCGTCGCAAAATACCGGGTGTTAGCGCCGAAACCGGGTTCACACCGACGCGTGGTTCGGCGGCATGGCCGTTGATCGAATAGGTCATGCCGAACACGCCCTCGCCCCGGCGCGAAACGAGCAGGTCACCAATCACCGGAATGCTGCCGAGCATCGAGAGATTAAGCATCGGCGACGGCGCAACAACGCCGTCGATATCGAGATTGTCGCGCGTGATGTCATAGCTGCCGGCGCCTGTGAGCCCGAGCGATGGGCCGGCCATGCGGCCTTCCGCGAAATGAAGGCGGTTGGTGGCGTACGTCATCTCGGCGTCGAACGCCTGAAAGCCAATGCCGTCGCCGTTCAGCATCTCAGTCAAGCCGGTCAGCGAGCCTGCCGAGGACAACAAGCGCGCCATTGCAGGCAGGCGCACGACTTGAAAGTCTCGCATCCCAACCGAGAAACGGGCTTGGCTCTGCGCGCCGCCGCGCCAATCTCCATCGGCGGAAGCCGTGCCGCCAATGACGTTTTCTGCGCCAGTCAACGCGCGCACGGCAAAGCCTGCATCGCCGGCTCGGAAATGGACGCGGCTCCGCGCATCGCCAGCGCGCTGACCCAGCGTTAGAGAGAACGCCTCGCCTCCGGGGGAGCGGCCCTCTGCGGATAGCGTCATCAATCCATCACGCACCGTCGCGACATGAACGTTCGCGTCAGCCAACGTGGCGCCACCGCGCATCTTCAGACGATCCACGATCACGCTTGCGCGCATCGCACCGGAATTGCGTGGCGCGCTCTGCGCGGCAGTTGGCGGCGCGGTCGCAGCCGCCGCTTCCGGCGGTGAATCTGATCCCATGAAAGGCGCGGCGTCAAACATTGCGCCGCGAATGTTCACTTCCAGCGCACCATCTTGAGCACGCGCCGCGGTCAGGCGAGCATCGGCGCTGCCTTCGACAACTAAACGCGACAGATCGACTTCAAGCAGAGTGTTGTCACGCGCCAACCTCGCGCGGCCCTGCGCGAGCAATCCGGCGCCGCGCGCGTCAATGTCGTTGAACGCCAAGCCGCCGTCGCCCTGACGCTGGACAACGAAGCGCGCCGACGCCGCTTGGCCCGCACGCTTCGTCCAAAAGTCACGCGGCAATTGCACGGCGGCGTTGCGGAGGTCGAGATCGATGCGGGCGTTGTCGACATCAAAGCCGCGCCCCTGCCCCGTAACCGTGACGCCAATGCGCCCCTGCGCGTATTGCGCCACCGGGTATCCAAGCCGTTCAAGATCGTTCGCATCAAAATCGCCCGAGATTTGATACTCGGATGAAGCTGCATCCTCCTCCCGCCCGATATGCTCGGTCCAACGGACATTTTGGATTGCGGAGTCGCCTGCGCGAATTGGGCCGCTCACGGTCACCGCCCGCTGATCGCCGCGCACCGTCAACTGGCCGTTGCTCAACGCCACACGCCGCGTCGACATATTGCCCGCGAAGTCACGGATCGACCCGTCGATGTTGAAGCGCCAAGCCTCGAATGGCGCGTCGCGCACCATCGGGCGTTGGATGCGCACGTTCACACTGCCGCGACCGGTCGCGGTCGTCGCCTCGATCGGCAGACGGTCGCCCAGTGCGATCGGCTCCATGGCTAGCACTTCGAGTAGGGCGCGCGCCTCACCATCTACGCGCGCCGAGATCGTCATCATCGAGCCATTCGGCTTGAATTGCGGCGCCTCAATGCGCCCGTTGGTCACCGGCATTCCATGGAAACGCGCTTCCGGCACCGTCATGGTGAAGCTGTTGCCGCGAAGTACGCCAGACCCGCGCGCGTTCGTGATCGGCGACATCGTCGAAATGAATGTCATCGAGCCATTGTCGACGTTGAAGCGTATATCCAGCGCATCATCGACGAGCGCGCCGTCGGCGAGATCTCCGGGCGTGATGTTGATGTGCACGGTCGCGTCAGTCACGCGTCCACCCGTAAGCGTACGCGCCAGGTACTCGCGTGCGCTTTCGCCAAGACCAACCGGCCACATGTGCATCACATCACGCGCCTCGACCGCGCCATCGAGGGCGCCATCGAGTTGCAAGCCAACATGTGAACGCTCGCCGACGTCGGCCCAGTAAAGCCGACCCGTGCCGTTGAACGTGCCTTCGCCCGCGCGGGCCGTGATCCGCGTAAAGCTCACGGAACGCTCGGCCGACACGATCGAACCGGCAATTTCCACGTTGGTGATTGCTAGGGGCTCGGAAAAGGTCCCCGGAATATCGACGCGCATCGACGGCAGCGAAACGTTGAAAGCTGCCGGCTCATTCGGCGCTGCGCGCATGATTGCTGACACGTCACGAACTCGGATATCGCCGCCAATGCGCGTGCGGTCACCGGCGAGCGAAATCTGATCAATAATCAGTTCGTCGCTCTCAACGTCGTAGCGCCCGTGAAGGCGCCCGCCACTTAGGCTGAGACGATCACCAGCAACGTCGGCAGAGCCCTCGCCTACGATGACGTCGCCTTCAAAGAGATTGACGCCAGCCTGGCGATCCATGCCGACGGAGATGTTCATAGTCACCGGCGCATCGAGAGCTGCGAATGGTCCGAGCGCTGCTTGTGAGAACAAGGCGCGTGGCCGCGCATTCTCGGCGCCGAACTCAATCAGCGCGCTTTGGAAGCTTGTGTCCGTGGTGATGCGAAGCGTCGCGGGCGCAATGCCCTCGGCGCCCTCCAGTTCAGCGCTCGCTGAAAGCGCAAGCGAACGCCCGCGCCGTGCAAGTTCGATGCTGGCGGCGTCCGCGGTCCAGCGTCCACCGCCCGCCTCATCGATCAGCGTAAGAGCTGCGCCGCGCAGCGAGATCTCGCGCAAGCTTCCGCCTGCTCCGACTGGCTTGAACGCATCTTCCATGCTGTCGAGCACACGCGCGACGCGTTCTTCGAGCGTCTCGTTGGTCGTCGCGGCAGGAATGATGATGTCTGCCGGCGCACCCTCGGGGCCGAACGCGATATGCATCGCGCCGTCTAGCCGGCGTGTAAACGTAATGGCGCCGCCGATGAACTCGGCGCGCGATACGGAAATGCGTCCGATGAAGAGCGGAAGGACGTCGAGAGATATCCGCGCCTCTTCAGAACGCGACAGCACGCCGCCGCGCCCATCTTCCACGGTCACGCCAACGGCGCGGAGCTCCAGACCTCGCGTGCTCCAAGTCAGCTCAACCCGCTCGATCCCCACCGGCCGGCCAGAACGAGCCTCGCTCAGTTCGGTCTGGATCTGGTCGCGCATTGAATTGAGTTCGATTGGGCCCTGGCTGAACCGCCACCAAGCGACTCCGACACCGATTGCGAGGGCCGCAACCAGTCCGAGTAGTATCTCGACTGCAATCAGCGTCGAGCGGCGTATCATCGGGCCTGCTCCAGCGCCCCTCGCAAGTATCTAGCGCGGTTTAGGTTTTTGAAGCAAAGCAATGCCCCAGCCCGGCCGCAGTTGGCGCCGGACAGAACGGCCCACCCAATGTCCTGGCGGCCGCGAGCCTGGAGGTGGCTCCCGATGGCTAAAGTGCTCAAACTTGGCGACCCCGCACCCCCCTTTGATCTTCCAACGGCCGGGGGCGGACGCGTCAGCTTGGCAAGCCTTAAGGGCAAGCGCGTCGTCCTTTACTTCTACCCAAAGGACGACACACCCGGTTGTACCCTGGAAGCCCTAAACTTCACTGAAAAGGCGAAGAGTTTTGGAGCCGCGAACACAGTGGTGCTCGGCGTCTCGCGCGATAGCGTCGCTAAGCACGATAAATTCGCGGCTAAACATGGGCTCAAGGTGCAATTAGGCGCCGACGAAACCGGTGAGGTCACAGAGGCCTACGGCGTGTGGGGTGAGAAGACGCTCTACGGCCGCACTTTTATGGGGATAGAACGCGCCACTTTTCTCATCGATACGAAGGGAAAGCTCGTGCACAGCTGGAGAAAGGTGCGCGTGCCAGGACATGTGGAAGACGTATTGAAAGTGGTTAACGTGCAAGACGCGAAATAGGCGTCGCTTTTACTGTAATTGCTCAGTTTTGGCGTGGTTCTGGCAGAAGAGCGTTAAACAAGCTGAAATTTCCGTAAACGACAGTGGGTCTCTGTTGCATTTCGGGAGGGTTTCAGGTTGAGATGAACTCTGGTGGGGCAAGACGACAGTTTTGCATTTAGGTTAGTGGGCGGTGGCGGACCATGAGCCAGTTCGGATCACGGGCACGATCGTTATTCGATCGCATGTTCCCAGAGCGGCAAATTTATCATCGTAGCGGCGGTACCGTCCGTTACGTTTCTCTATCACCTGGCAAGCAAGCCCTCCTGGCGATGACCGCCGTGGGCTTGGCAGGATGGTGCGTCTACGCGACGACCAACACTATTCTCGAGGGCCCGCAGGCGACGGCGTCCAACGCTGAAGTTGAACGCGAACGCGCGAAGTACGACCGTTGGCTGAACGAAAGCCGCGCGCAAGCTGCAGCCTCGCAGGCCCTGCTCGAAGAGCGGACGCGCCAGTTCGACCGTGCGACCGCCGATTTCGAAAGCCGCCACGAAGTTCTTCGCTCGCTGCTGGAATATGCCGGCGGTGCGACGCTTCAAGTCGCCGCCAACCGTCCGATCGAACGCGATGGCGCCCGTATCATCATGGCCGCGTCGATTGATGAGGCCGAGCCGCGCCAATCGCGCGCTGTCGCTTCCGAGCCGTATCAAGTTACGACCGTTGGCTTCCGTGCCCGGACCGAAGCGCTCGAAGGCGATCAAGAACAAACGCTCTCGGAACTCGAGGACAGCGTTGTCGAGCGTAGCGAACAAGTTCGCGGTGTGCTGCGCCTCACCGGCGTCTCGATGGCCTCGCTCACCGGACCGGAAGCTGAGCCGCAAGTTGGCGGCCCGCTCGTGCCTCAGGACTTCGTCGCTTACCTGCGCGATAGCGGCCTGAACCCGGCGTTTGCAGAGCGTGTTGCGCAAGTCGCCGCGCGCGTTACCGAATCGCGTCGTCTCGATGGCATTGCGAACTCGACGCCGCTCGCGACGCCTGTCGCCGTCGATTTCCGCGAAACCTCAGGCTTTGGCCAACGCATCGACCCGTTCACAGGCCGCGCCACGTTCCATTCCGGCCTCGACATGGCTGCATTCGATCGTGCGCCAGTGGTCGCGACCTCGCCAGGCACTGTGGTTTATGCTGGCACTCGCTCCGGATATGGGTACACCGTCGAGATTGATCACGGTCACGGATTCAAGACCCGTTACGCCCACTTGCGCGACATCCAAATCGAACGCGGCGCACAAGTCGCAATCGGCCAGCGCATCGGCTCAATGGGCTCCACTGGTCGCAGCACTGGCACCCATCTCCATTATGAGGTGTGGTTCCGCGGTCGGGCGGTTGATCCGATAAATTTCTTGAGGGCAGGACGGCATGTTCACGAACAAGGGTAACTCTCGCACGGATTCGAATTTGCCTGCTCTTCCTGAACCTACCCAACAGCGTCGCACCTCTCCGACTCGCACTGGCATCGCCTCGATCATCGCCAATGGCGTAAAGATCACGGGCACGATTGATGCTGACGGCGCAGAACTCCAGGTCGACGGTGAGATCGAAGGCAATGTGCGCGGCGGTTCACTGACCGTCGGCGACACGGGCATGGTCAAAGGCGACGTCGTCTCGGAAAGCGTGACTGTTCATGGCCGCGTCGAGGGTTCGGTCCGCGCGCGCAAAGTCATGCTGGCCCGCAATGCGCACGTTCTCGGCGACATCGTTCACCAGTCACTCTCTGTTGAGATGGGCGCCGTGTTCGAAGGTCAGTGCCGCTATCTGCAGGACCCGCTCTCGCAGTCCGGCCCTGGCGCACCGGCACAGCCGCAAGTGCTTTCGCCGCAAGACCGCTCGAACGCGTTCGGCGGCGGCAACTCAGTGTTCGGCGAGCCCTCGAACGATGACCGTATGGTCTCGGGCGTGATCGTCACCGGTTCGAACTAAAGTTCTTCGTTGCAAACGACTTCAAGGCCCGGCTCACGCCGGGCCTTTTTGTTTGCGGCGCAGTTCCAGCGGTCAGCGTTCGCCCGGCACGATTTCGGTATATTGCTCGTCTGTGAGCGGCAGTGAGCCAACCGGAAGGCCACCGCTTTGATCGACAAGGACGCTCAGGTAGCGCTTGAACACCGCGCCTTCACGATAAAATAACGCCCCGCGCACGCCTTTGTCAGTCTCAATCCGACAAATATAGGCGCGTACATCCGGCCCATCCGGCCAGGCGGTGCGCATCGGCGCGAAACCCAAGACGCGGAAGTTGCTAATCGCCAGCCCCGCCATGTCGCAGAGCGCTTTCGATGCACGAAATGGCGCCGATGCTCTCAGCGTCTCGGCGCGCACACGATCCATTTCCATAACGCGCCGCGAGAAAAGCGGGTTGGACTGCGCTACACGCTGCAGATGCGCCGTCATCTCCGCATCGGGCGATATCTTCACTTTGCGTAGGCTCTTCAGCCACGTTTTGTGGCGGGGTGCGAGTGGCTCCTTTGCCTCAATATCCGCAAACCGCTTGTCCAAATCTTTGAACGCGGCGTTCGCGGAGCCGTAGCCGTGATCGGCGGCGATCTTGCGTGCCGCGGGCGGCTTCGCGCGCTTCAACCGGATAAGCAGCGTCAGCAATTCCAAGTGCGGATCAGCGAGCATGCTTTTCAAGCCCGCGCTTGCGCAGCGCAGCGCAATCTCGTCGCTTCCACGGTTCGCGAAATACTGGTCGTGGCCGCCGACGCTTACCTGCGCGACGTAGTCGCGCGCGTACAAGCTCCAGAGCGCCTCCTGAGCGAACTCACCCGGCAAGTATTGCGCCTGATTGGTCAGCGCTTCGACCCATGCGTCCGCGGCAGCCACCAGTTGCGCAGGATCGCCGCTCTCGGCCGCGCTCTGTGGCAGGATGATCTCGTCACACACCACGCCTTGAAACGTGTTCAGCGGCGAGCCGCCCAAACACTGGGCGCGCTGGTACTGCACGATCCATGGGACCGCCTGCTCGATCGCTGCCGCTGGTATGTCTGCTGTCTCGAAACTCATGGGCCCCCGCCCAAAACTCTAGTCGATGTCTTCGACCTGTGTGTCGCTCGCTCCGCTCACGCGCGCCGCCAAGGACGCCGCCATGAACTGATCGAGGTCGCCGTTGAGCACGCCTTGCGTATCAGAGGTTTCAACACCCGTCCTTAGGTCTTTGACCATCTGATACGGCTGCAAGACGTACGAGCGGATCTGCCTACCCCAGCCAATCTCCGTCTTGCTGTCCTCGAGCTTCTGAGCGGCCGCCTCGCGTTTTTGAAGTTCTGCCTCATAAATGCGAGCGCGCAGCATATCCCACGCCGCGGCGCGGTTCTTGTGCTGAGAACGCTCAGCTTGGCACGCAACCACGATGCCGGTCGGCGCGTGGGTGAGCCGGACTGCGGAATCGGTTTTGTTGATGTGCTGACCGCCAGCGCCGGAGGCGCGGTACGTATCCGTACGTACATCCTTGTCCAGGATTTCGACTTCGATCGTGTCGTCGATCTTGGGATAGACCCACACGCTTGCGAACGAGGTGTGGCGGCGCGCGTTTGAATCGTACGGGCTGATGCGAACCAAACGATGCACGCCGGCTTCTGTCTTCAGCCAGCCATAGGCGTTTTCGCCAGTCACCAGAACGGTTGCTGACTTGATCCCAGCTGTATCACCGCCCTGCTCTTCAAGCAGGTCGGCCTTAAACCCGCGCGCTCCGGCCCAGCGCAAATACATGCGCATAAGCATCTCGGTCCAATCCTGACTCTCGGTGCCGCCTGCGCCGGAGTTGAATTCAATGTACGCATCGTTGCTGTCAGCTTCACCGGAGAGCAGCGCTTCAAGCTCGGCTTTAGAAGCGCGCGCTTGCGCAGCCTTCAAGCCATCCTGCGCCTCGCTGATCAGACTCTCATCGCCT
The DNA here is from genome assembly GCA_031431115.1 of Caulobacteraceae bacterium. Taxonomy (GTDB): domain Bacteria; phylum Pseudomonadota; class Alphaproteobacteria; order Caulobacterales; family Aquidulcibacteraceae; genus Vitreimonas. The sequence goes on along the minus strand of JANPCV010000056.1, from coordinate 78,210 downwards.
TCCGCTTCTGCGAGTTCGGCGAGTTCAACACCATCGCGAAGATCGCGCTCAAGCGAAAGAATGGCGTTCATGCCGCTCTCAAGCTTAGTGCGCTCGCGCATTAGCTTCTGAGCTTTTCCCGGATCGTTCCAGAAATCCTGGCGTTCGGAAAGCGCGGTTAGTTCGTCAAATCGGACTTGGGCATGATCCCAGTCAAAGACGCCTCCGCAGCAAAGCGACAGCGGATTCGATTTGTTCGGCCAGCGTGGCGATTTCGGCGCGCATTGTTCTCAAGTCCTGCAAGAATCTGAAGGACTTAGATAAGCGAACGCGCGGGCTGATAGAAGTGGGCGGACTAGTAGAGTCCGCCCAAATCTTCATCCTGCTGCTGTTGCGGTTGTTGTTGCTGCGCCGGCCGGCCCTCATTTGGCGTGTCGGTACCCGAAAGCCCCGAAAGCAGGCGCGGATCGATCGGTTCGCTACCGCCAAAGATGAACGGCGAGGAGGTCACATCACGCGTCGGCTCCGTACCCGGGCGAAACGCCTCGAGAATCGTCTGCGTGGTCGAGGCATTCGGGAGCCCACCCGTCAGATAATCGACACGGACGAGACGCGCACCGGCCGGGATACGGAACGGCGTTGGCGACGAGTTGCGCAACGCGTCGCGCATGAAGTCCCGGAAGATCGGCGCCGAGATGCGGCCGCCGGTCTCGCCTTCGCCCATGTCACGAGGCGTATCGAAGCCCGCCCACACGCCGACCACGAGATCGGGGGAGAAGCCGATGAACCAGGCATCCTTGTAGTCGTTCGTGGTGCCGGTTTTGCCGCCCAGCGGGAAGCCAAGCGAGTTCACCGTCGTCGCAGTGCCGCGTTGCACGACACCCTCGGCCATTGAGACGATCTGGTAGGCGGTCACGGCATCAAGCACTTGCGCGCGCCCATCCGCCAAGTTTGGCGCACGCTGACCTGACCATTCAGCATTGCACTGCGCGCATTCGCGTTGATCGCGGCGGAACACTGAGGCTCCCGTTCGATCTTGAATACGATCGACGAAGATCGGCGAAATTTGACGCCCGCCGTTCACGAACATGCCGTAGGCCGTCGTCATACGCAGCAGCGTTGTTTCACCTGCGCCAAGCGCCAGCGCGAACACAGCTTGCGTGCGATCGCCATAGACGCCCAAACGCCGGCCATAGTCGAGAATGCGTTCCGGCCCCATTTCGTAGGCCACCCGCGCCGTCATTGCGTTCCGCGACATTTCCAAGCCGCGGCGCAATGTCGTTGGGCCATAGAATTCACGCGTATAGTTTTCCGGCGACCAGTTCGAACCATCGCCTGCCTCGATTGCAAGCGGCGCGTCATCGACGAGCGTCGCCGGCGTCAACCCGTAATCCAAAGCCGCTGCGTACACGATCGGCTTGAACGACGAGCCGGGCTGTCGTTGTGCTTGCGTTGCGCGGTTGAGGCCGTTCGCATCGTTGAAGGAGTAACCGCCCACCATTGCCAGAACGCGGCCGGTGTGCGGATCCATAGCGACGAGAGCGCCTTGAACCTCTGGAACTTGCTTCAGATTGTAGCGGCCGTTCGATGCACGCGTTGCGTAAACGATTGCGCCACGGCGCAGCGCACGTGCGCCTTCGCGGCGCGCACCTTGCGCGGCCCACTGGGCATCGTTGTCGCCAACACGGCCGGATTGCCCGTTTTCGTCGGTGAGCGTCACCGCACCGTTGCCAGTCGTCGTGACCATGGCGCGGAGCCAGCCAGAAAGCTGCGGCGCGGCAGCGGATTCGCGCAACTGCGCTTGCACGTCGCCGCCGGCGTCACCGGTCGCAGTTGGGCCGCGCCATTCATGGCGGCGATCATACTCCTCAAGGCCACGACGCAGCGATTGAGCGGCTATAAGTTGCAGACGCGTGTCGATCGTCGAACGGATTGAGAGGCCACCGTCATAGAGGGCATCCTCGCCGTATTGCTCTTGCACTTGGCGGCGCACTTCTTCGACGAAATGCGAAGCGGCGATGTATTGATCGCCCGCCAAGCGGTTGTGCACTTCAAGATCGGCGGCGCGCGCTTCGGTCGCTTGAGCTTCGGTGATGTAGCCACGCTCAAGCATCCGCCCGATGGCGTAGTTGCGGCGATCAATGGCGCGTTCACGGTTGCGCGGCAGCTGATAGTTCGCTGGCCCCTTCGGCAGGATCGACAAATACGCCGCCTCTGAAACTGTCAGCTCGCTCAGCGGCTTGTCGAAATTATTGAGCGCGGCAGCCGCGACACCGTAGGCGCGATTGCCGAGATAAATTTGATTCAAATAGAGTTCGAGGACACGGTCCTTATCGAGCACGCGCTCGATACGTTGCGCCACAAGGCCTTCGCGCAACTTTGTCCAAATCGCGCAGAACATGCCGCCGACGCCACCGGAACAAGACGCTGCACGGCCGGTGAGCATATTGCCCGCCACCTGCTGCGTGATCGTGGAAGCGCCTTGGATGCGTCGGCCTTGGACAACGTCGAGCGGAATGCGCAGCACAGCGCGCGCCAGACCTTGATAGTCGATACCCGAGTGCTCGAAGAACCGCGCATCTTCAACCGCGACGAAAGCGTTCTTCACGTGGTCGGGAATTTGCTCGATCGGCACGAACACGCGCTGCTCGCGCGCGAACTCTGCAACTAGCGCACCATCGCCGGCGTGAACGCGGCTCGTGACTGGCGGCTGATAGTCTTGGAGATCTTCGAGGCTCGGCAGGCCTTGCAGCGCTGCGATCAAGAAGATGATGACCGCGAGCACGCCTGCGGCCACGGCAATGCCGAAGCCGATCAAAATCTTGCGCCACGGGATGCCGCCGCCACCGCCACCGCCGCCGCGAGGCTCACGATAGTCGCGACGATCATAATCGTCGTCGTACTCTTCGTCTTCCCAACCACGGTCGTAAGAACTTGTTCGCGACATTGCGCCCCGCTTCTGCGCGCCTGTGAATGAGCCGCCCGGCCTCGCCCCGCAATGAGGCGCGATTAAGGCTAGAACAGCGTTCGTAAGGTAGCGGAATTAGCTTAAGATTCGCGCCAAAGTTAGTCGGCGGCAGCGTAGAGTGCAGCCGGCGCAAAATAGGCGTCGACGGCCTCGGCCATCGCGTTGGCCATCCGTTCGCGGGCGCGGGGATCGCCCAAGCGACGCTCGTCCGTGGCGTTGCTCAAAAAACCGGTTTCAATCAATACGGCCGGCACGTCCGGCGCGAGCAGAACGAACAGCCCAGCATTGCGGTGGGTATTGCGCACCAGAGGTGCGACCTCGCCCAGCTTCGGGATCACCACCTGCGCAAATTGAGCCGAACGGTTGGTCGTTTCGCGTTGAGTCAGATCCACTAGAATGTCCCGCGTGGCGCTCGCGCGCGTGCTGCCAAGCTCAAGATCCCAGTTCTGAGACGTAATCATCCCCTGCGCGCGCGTCGCGCCGCGGTCAGACAGAGTATAAACGGAGGCGCCCGTCGTGGCCGCATTCGGGCTCGAATCTGCGTGGATTGAGATGAAGAGATCTGCGTGTTGGCCGCGCGCGAAGTGCACGCGATCTTCGAGCTCCACGAAATTGTCGGCGTCACGGGTCAGCGCCACGCGATAGCCGCGTTGCTCCAAAGCATCCCGCGCCATCAGCGCGCAATGGAGGACGACGTCTTTTTCCCGCGTACCGTTGACGCCGATCGCCCCTGGATCGCGGCCGCCGTGGCCTGCGTCGATCACAATGGTGCGGCGGCGTTGATCACGGCCTGCGCGCTGAATCGGCTGCGGCGCCGGTGTGAAAGGGGCGTCGGCGGCAATATCGAAACTGATCGCCGCGTTGCGCCGGCCACCTAGTTCTTGGCGCACAACACTCGCCGGCGCTTCGAGATCGAGCACTACACGTGAGCTGCCATTGGGCTGCTGAGCGTAGCGATAGCGGCGCACGACGCCTGCGCCTGCACCCTGGCCGGTCGCGCCGCCGGGCATGACGAGCTGGGCGTTGGCGATATCGATGACGAACCGCGACGGATCACTGAGAAAGAAGGTCCGCGCTTGCGCCGGGCGATCGAGCGCCAGTGTGACGCGGCAGGCGCCGCCCGCTTCTTGGATCAAGACGCCACGGATCGACGACGGGACGTCCGCGAAAGCGCGGCCGCCCATCGCAACACTGCCCACGGCAGTCGCGCCAAAGAAGGCGAAGGCTCGACGAGTAACGTCCATGAAGATTGGGAAAGTACCTGAAGGGGCTTGCTATCAAGTTGAAAACTTAGGTGAATACGGCACTAACCACAGTCGAATTGCAGCGCGCCCCAGCCTCCGACTGTCGCGGCGGGCTTGAGCGAAGTTCAACGCCGTGTTCACTCGACGGCATGCGCACATTCATCTTTGCGATCTGCTTCGCCCTTTGCGCCTCTCCGTCGCTCGCGCAGGACTATCGCCTGGAGGCTGCCGCAGCTTCCGAACTGCAGACAATGTGCGCCGCGGACGCCGGCGAGCTTTGGAACACCAGCCTGTGCGGCCCGCTCATCGTCGTGGATCCGCAGTCGCGTCAGGCCTGGGCCACGCAACGCGACGGCCTAGGCGTGTTCAACCTAACGCCGGGAGGCGGCTGGGTTGGGCCGCTGCCGCAGGGCGTGCCGATCGCAAACACCACCGTGGATTGGGCGGGCGTACGTTGGATCATGGTTGCCGGGCCGTTACCGGAAGACGCCACTGCGCGGCGCGTGCTCGTTGCGCACGAGGCTTGGCATCGAGCGCAGTCGTCCAGCGGCTTTCCGATGCAGAACGCCAACGCGGTCCATTTGGAAACCGAGCGCGGCCGTTATCTCATGCGCCTCGAACTACGGGCGTTGGCGACGGCCATGCTCTCCAATGGCCGCGCCCGGCGCGCAGCAACCAAAGACGCATTGGGTTTCAGGATGGCGCGCTTAGCTTCATTTCCCGATGCGCCATCGGCTGAAGCGAGCCTGGACCGCAATGAAGGCCTCGCTTCCTACACCGGCGTTCGCCTCGGCGCGGGCGACCAAGGTCACCTCTTCACCGCCAGAACGCTCAACTCCTACGACCAGCACCAAAGTCTCGCGCGCTCCTACGCCTATGCGAGCGGGCCGGCCTACGGCCTGTTGCTTGATGAATACGCACCGACTTGGCGCTCAGGGCTGGCAGAGTGGGCGCCGGCGGATTTGCTCGTTAGCCCCCTACGTGCGCGCGAAATGAACGGCCGCAACCTTCTACGCCGAGCCGAACGTTATGGCGGGCCGCAAATTCTGGCGGAGGAGCGCAATCGCGCAGAAACGCAGCGGCAGCTTATCACCAGCGCTCGTGCTCGTTTTGGCGGTCCTCGCCTCGAATTGCCTCTCGGACGCATGCAGTTCGAGTTCAACCCAGAGGCGGTAACGCCCGTTGAGGGCCTCGGCACGGTGTATCAGGCCCTCACGCTCCGAGATTTGTGGGGCGAGTTTCGATCCAGCGGCGGCGCGCTGATCTCACCGGATTTTTCGCTCCTCACCGCATCGCAGCCAAATCACGGGGGACTGTCCGGACCTGGCTGGAGTCTCTCGCTGGCATCTGGATACCGCATGGGCTCGCCCGACACCGCCGGAGTGGTCCGCCCGGAGCTTATTCCATCACCGCCAGTGGAAGATCGTCACCCAGACAACTAATCACTAGCGTCCAGCGCTTCCACTCCCGAACAAATCATGCATATGTAACTCCATCGCCGCGTGCGCTGACGGGATTTATCCCCAGAGCGCCCGGCGCGCTCCCGCCCTGCGGATCGGCGAAATCGGGCCCTGTGGCGCGCTGTTTTAGCGCCCACGTTTGGACCTAGAGAGCCCGTACCCAGGCTGGAGCGTGAGCCGCCGTCTATTTAGACGGCGTCAACTGGAGCCCACTTATGATCCGCACCGCGATCGATCTCAGAGCCGGAGGCCGCCAAGGCCCGGGCCGCGATCGCGTAGGATCACCCACCATGACTTTGCGTCGCCTCGCCGCCCCTGCCCCGGCACGTCCCGGAAGACCGGGGGCCCGTGCGCGCGACGCTTACGGAGCCCTTAATGGCCAAGAAAATGTTGATCGACGCCGCCCACCCGGAAGAAACCCGGGTTGCGGTGCTCGACGGAAGCCGCGTTGAAGATTTCGATTTTGAGGTAGCCAGCAGAAGACAACTCAGAGGCAATATCTATCTCGCCAAGGTGACGCGCGTTGAGCCGTCGCTACAGGCTGCCTTTGTGGAGTACGGTGGCAACCGCCACGGCTTCCTCGCGTTCTCGGAAATCCACCCCGATTATTACGCGATCCCGCACGACGATCAGGAATCAATCAAAGCGGAACTCGCCAAGGCGGATGAAGAGAGCGAGAACGAGGAAGAGGATGATGAGGCGCGCGACGAGCGCCGCCGCCGCATCCTGACCCGGCGCTACAAGATTCAAGAAGTCATCCGCCGCCGCCAGATCATGCTGATCCAGGTGGTAAAGGAAGAGCGCGGCAATAAAGGCGCCGCACTCACGACGTACCTCTCACTCGCCGGACGCTACTGCGTGCTCATGCCGAACACCGGCCGTGGCGGCGGCATCTCGCGGAAGATCACGCAAGCGACAGATCGCAAGCGTCTCAAGAAGATCGCCACTGATCTCGAAGTGCCGCAAGGCCAAGGTCTGATCATCCGCACTGCGGGCGCAAAACGCACAAAGACGGAAATCAAGCGCGACTACGAGTATCTCTCCCGCGCTTGGGAAACCATCCGCGACGGGACCATGAAGTCCGTCGCGCCCTCGCTGATTTATGAGGAAAGCTCGCTTGTGAAGCGCGCAATCCGCGATCTCTACGACAAAGACGTCGATGAAATTCATGTCGACGGCGAAGCTGCGTACAAGGAAGCCAAAGACTTCGTCCGCATGCTCATGCCGAGCCACGCCAAGCGCGTGCATCTGTGGAAAGATTCAACGCCGATCTTCGCCAAGCACGGCGTTGAGAAGCAGCTTGAGTCGATCTACTCGCCGATCGTTCATCTGAAGAGCGGCGGCTACATTGTCATCAACCAGGCCGAAGCGCTCGTCGCGATCGACGTGAACTCCGGCCGCGCCACGCGCGAACGCAACATCGAACAAACTGCGTTCAAGACGAACCTGGAAGCTGCTGACGAAGCGGCGCGCCAAATGCGTCTGCGCGATCTTGCTGGCCTGATCGTTATCGACTTCATCGACATGGAGGAGTCGAAGAACGATCGCGTCGTCGAAAAGCGGATGAAGGATAGTCTCCGCTTCGATCGCGCCCGCGTGCAAATGGGCAAGATCAGCGGGTTCGGCCTGCTCGAACTTTCCCGCCAACGCCGCCGCACCGGTGTGTTGGAAGGCACCAGCCACGTGTGCGAACACTGCCAGGGCTCAGGCCGCGTGCGCTCGGTCGAGAGCGCCTCCCTCGCCCTGCTTCGCGCATTGGACGAGGCCGCCGCCCAGAAAAAGAACCGCCTGATCGAAGCGCGAACTGCCTCCGATACGGCGATCTATCTGCTCAACGAAAAGCGCGACGCCCTCGCAACGATCGAAGAGAACAATCACGTCCGTGTCCGCATCGGCGCGTCGACGGCGATGCACTCTGGCGACTTTGAGATCATCGTCGTCGACGGTGGCTTTGAAGACGAGGAAGAAACCGCGGTCGCAGCAACCCCGGCACGCGGCCGCAAACAACAGCTCCGCGACGTCGAGATTGAAGCCGAAGAAGCCGATGCGCTTGCAGCGGCGGCTGACGTCCACGAGGATGTGGAAACGGACGACGACGAGGAAATCGAAGACACCGGCGACGAGGATGAAGCGGAGACCGAGGCAGCGCCCCGGATCGCCGCGAGCAGCGACGCCGATAGCGAAGATCGCAAGCGCCGCCGCCGGCGTGGCCGTCGTGGTGGCAAGCGCCGCCGCGAAGGAGAGGACGGCGAGGTCGGAGCCAGCACCGAAGAAAAGAGCGAAACGCCAAAGCCCGCAGCAGCACGCGAAGAGCGCGGCGGCCGTAACCGGCGCCGCCGTCGTGGCCGTGGCCGCGGACGGCGCGTCTATGAGGTCGATGGCGGCGAATGGCTGGATTTCGTCAGCGCCGACCTAAAGCACCTGACGCCACGACCCGAGCGCCCTGCCCGCAATGGCGACGCGCGACGCGTTGAGGCCGTTGCCGAGGACGTGAACGAGCCGCTGGCGCCCGCTCCGCAGGACGCCGAGATCATCGTTCATCCGGCCGCAGAACCAATCGTTGAGACCTATCGCGAAGCGGTAACGGCGGTGATGGAAGCCGCGCCCGTGCCGATCGCCGCGGCGCCCGATGCTCCGGCCTACGAGCCGGACCAAGAGCGCCGTGACAAGTTCTTCTCGCGCCTGTCACGCTGGTCCAAAAAGAACTGACGAACTAGTAGGGTGTAAGGCCTTCTTCCCGCCCCAAACCGGCGCTTCAACCGGTTTGGGGCAGGCACTGGACTCAAGGAGCGGGCATGGCCGCGTCTCTTCTTTCTACGCTTGGCCGCACCGCGGTTGGCGCCGTTGCGGCCCTTAGTGCGTTCGCGTTGATGGCCGCCGAAACGGCCTCAGCTCAGGCGCTTATCCGCGATGCGGAAATTGAAGACACGCTGCGTGTCTACACCAACCCATTGCTCGATGCCGCGGGCCTGCGCCGCGACGACGTCCGCATCCTGATTGTCAACGAAGACAACGTGAATGCGTTCGTCGCGGGCGGCCAAAACATCTTCGTCAATACCGGTCTCATCATGCGCGCCGAAACGCCGAATGAGATTATCGGCGTGCTGGCGCACGAAACCGGTCACATCTCCGGCGGCCACCTCTCGCGGTCTCGTGAAGCCATGAACCAGTCCATGGGCCCGATGCTGATTTCGATCGGTCTTGGCGTGCTCGCGATTGCCGCTGGTGCGCCGGATGCTGGCGCAGCGCTCATCGCGGGCTCGCAAGGCTTTGCGATGGCGAACTTCGTGCGCTTCACGCAAGTGCAAGAAAGCGCTGCTGACCAAGCCGGCGCGAGCTTTCTCGAGGCATCCGGCCAGTCCGGCCGCGGGCTCATCTCTTTCTTCGACAGCCAGATTCGTCCGTTCGAGTGGCAGACGCGCCGCGCACCGCCATGGATGATGACCCACCCATTTTCCTCAGACCGCGTCGAATCTTTACGTCAGCGCATTGATCGCGGTTCGCATCGCGATGCTGTCGATAGCGAAGACAACATGCGCCGCTTCCGCTTTATGCAAGCGAAGCTGATTGGCTTTGTGCGTTCGGAAGGCCAAGTGCTGGCGCGCTATCCGCTGCGCGACACATCGCAACCGGCGCGCTACGCGCGCGCTATCGCCTATTATCGGCAGGCCAAGCTCGACCAGGCGCGCGGCGAACTCGATATCTTGATCGCAGAAGACCCACGTAATCCCTATTTCCAAGAGCTGATGGGTCAGATTTTGTTCGAGAATGGCCGCGCGGCCGAATCGATCCCCTATCACCGCCGTTCGCTTGAGTTCGCACCGAACCAGCCGCTGCTACAGGTAAACTTGGCGCGCGCGCTCGTGGCGGCGAACGGCCGCGCCGGGACCGAGGAAGCCATTCGCTTGCTTTCAGACGCTGTGCGCCGCGAGCCTGACAACGGCTTTGCTTGGCGTGAAATGGCGTCTGCTCGCTTTGAGCGCGGCGAAGAGCCATTGGCGGAACTTGCTTCAGCTGAGGCAAGCTTCACCGTTGGCGATTATTCCAGCGCGCTCAACTTCGCAGAGCGGGCAAGACGCGCATTGCCACGCAATACGGTGGACTATCGCCGGGCCGACGACATCGTGAACTTCGCCGGCAACGAGGTTCGTGAACGCATGCAGCGCACCAGTGGCGGCGGCCGTCGCGGCTAACTTGCCGGGTCCGACAAAAGCGGCCATGTCAGCCTCACCTAGACTGGAGTCTGCCGTGATCGCGCGCCTGTTCGCATTCGTCTGCCTTGCCCTATTCGCTGCGCCAGTTGCCTCGGCGCAGACGTTCAACGGCCAGGAACAGGCCGAAATCCGCGCGATCGTGCGCGACTATCTTGTGCGCAATCCAGATGTGCTGCGGGAGGCGCTCGACGCGCTCGCGGATCGTAGCTCCGCCGAGCGCTGGCAACAGATCAAAGCAGACCCGCGGGACTTTTCAATTGGCCCCGCCGACGCGCCGGTGACGATCGTGGAATTTTACGACTATCGCTGCGCCTACTGCCACGCAGCGCTGCAATGGGTCCTGGATGTGTCGCGCACGCGCCGCGACATTCGCTTCGTGTTCAAAGAACTGCCCATTCTCAGCGACGCTTCAATGGAGGCTGCACGCGCAGCTCTCGCAGCACGTCCGCAGGGCCGTTACCTGCAATTCCACCAAGCGCTGATGAGCCACCCACTCGACCGTGACATGACGTCCGCCGACATCGACGCCATCGCGCGCCGGGCGGGCGTTGATGTGCCGCGGATGCGCCGCGACATGAACAATCCCGAAATCACGGCGATCCTTGAACAGAACCGTGCTCACGCGATCGACTACAACATCACCGGAACGCCGGGCTTTGTGATCAATGGCGAGCTGATCCCTGGCTTCAATCAGCCCTTGTTGGAAACACGCATACGCGAAGCGGTTCGTGAGGCGCGCGAACGGCGGAGCACAACGCGCTAAATTCGGCCTGTAGCAGCGGCGGCGACCAGCCTTAGCTGCCGTGAAAACAGCGGCTCAGATATTTGGCCTCGCCTCAGGCCCCGCAAATAGACGGGCGCCAGTGCGACATATCCGAAGGCCGGGAACGCGACGCTGGTCACCGTCATCGCCCGAGCGGCCAGATGCGCTTGATCGGCCCGCGCCATCATTTTTTCGACTGAACCGTTCTCAAGCGGCAAGATTTCGCGCCCACGCGCCTTCCATGCTGGCTGCGCGCGTAAGAGCCCGACATAGCCCCATGCCCTTGCCGCAGGCTCGACTAGGCCTCGCTCCTCACGGGGCGCACCACAAGCAGCCAACGCCAGCCGCATGACATTTCCAGCAGTGGCGTCGAGGTAGGCGTCGACGTCAGCCCAAGATGCGAACGGCGCCGCTTCGAGGTCCAATTCTCGCGCCTCGATCATCGCATCCCAGGCAGCGGCTGGCAGCGAAACTCCCGACGCTGCCGCCGCATACGCTTCAAGAACCGGATGCGCACGCGGCGCGGCGCCCTGCGCAATTTCTTGGAGCGCCTCGCGCCACCAGGCCAAACGAATATGTCCGATGCCCGCCTCGCGAACGATTTCGGCCGTCCGTGCGATTTCATAATTCACCGCGTAAATCGCAGTGAGCCGCGCGCGCACCTGCGCTGGCGCGAACCGGCTCGCTAACCAGCGATCCTCATCAACGCGCCGCACCAAGGTGTCGATATCTTCGTCCACGCTCGCCTTCTAACGCAAAACGCCCGCGCCTTGACAGCACGGGCGTTCAACACTTTGCCTAGCGCCAAATTAGAACAACGTGCTCGCGCCAGTCATTGCAACGAGCATCGGCGCCGACAAGAAGGTGTTCGTGCGTGAGAACAGCATCGCCGTCTTGCCCGCCGCCGCCTTCGCCGCTGCATCGAGGTTTGGATATTTGTTGTCGATGTTCAGCGCCTTCTGCTGGTTCGGCCAGATGATGAACCAGACGTTGAACCACATGATTGTCGCCAGCCACATGCCGATGCCGATCAGGATGTGCTTCGGCACTGCAAAACCCGGATCATCCAAGGCGCCGAGCGTGTACGCTTGCAAGAGATAGCCTTGGTTCCACGCGAGCAGCACGCCTGTGATCAGCGTCAGCATAGCGCCCCAGCGAAACCAGTAGAGCGCCGCCGGCGCGATCACCTTCGTGACGGCTGGTTTCTGCTCGTCCGGAATTTTCGGCATGTTCGGCATTTGCGTGAAGTTGAAATAGTAGAGGTGGCCGATCCACATAATGGCGACCATCACGTGGCCCCAACGCAGCGCGGCTTCCCAGAACGCACTGTCACCGAACGCGTAACCGGCAACGCCCATGGCGAAGTAAATCAAAAACAGCGCCGCCACCGCGAGTGCGGTCCAGGCGACGTAACGCAAATTGCTCAAAAACCAGGCCATCAGCTCCCTCCAACCGCAAACACCCGTTCGCCCTCAAAGGCGCTCTCGGGACTCAAGCGCTGCAGGGAACGATAGTGCCTCTTCAGTCCCGGGTCACGAGGCCGAATACGCCTCGTCACGCGGCTTCTTCGCCTTTTTATCGTCCGCAGACTGGAAGTTGTCGCGCCGTCCCACACCTAGGACCGTCAACATTGGGGCTGCGATGTAGATCGAAGAATATGTACCGACCACGATGCCGAAGAACATCGACACGGCGAACGAGAACAGCGCTTCGCCGCCATAATACGCCATGACGCCCAGGGCCATAAGGCCGGTCACGCCGGTGATGATTGTTCGAGACAAAGTCTCGTTCACCGAAAGATCGATCAGATCCTTCATCGGCATCTTTTTATACTTACGCAGGTTTTCTCGCACACGGTCCAGGACAACGATCTTGTCGTTGATCGAATAGCCCACGATCGTGAGGATCGATCCCACGGCCGTAAGTGTGAAATCCATCTGCGTCACAGCAAAAAGACCAAACGTCAGGATCACATCGTGCGCGAGCGCCGTAACCGCAGCGGCGCCAAACGTGAATCCAAATCGGAACCAGATGTAGACGAGCATCAAAGTGATGCCAGCCCCGAGCGCCACAACACCCAAAAGGAAAAGCTCACCTGACACTTTCGCGCCTACGACGTCTGCGCGGCCGAAATGAACGCCCTCGCCGAGCCGCTCCGAGATCGCCGCCCGCATTGTTTCTTGCGCTTGCGTGCTTGAGATATTTTCCGGCGTCTCATAGCGCACCATCGCTGACGTCGGATCGGTGAAGCCCTGAACCTGTACTTCGCCGAATCCGATATCGGCTAACGAGCGCAGTGCCGGGAGATCTACGTTTCGCGGCGACGTGGAGAACTCCAGCATCGAACCGCCTTTGAAATCGACACCGCAGTTCAAGCCACCGCAAGGCGGTGTGAACGGCACGACGGTAAGGTAGAGCGATGCTAGACACGCGAGCAGAGATATGACGCCAAGAAACGGCGCGAAGGCTACGTACTTGAAGTTTGTCTTTTGGGGCAGAAGCTTAATCAGAGGCCACATCGTCTTTGCCTAACTAATTGGAAGTTTTCTCGGGCGGGCGACGCGAAACCACCACGCAACCAGCACCTGCGTAATCAGCACAGCCGTGAACACTGACGTGAACACGCCAATCAGCAGCGTCCAGGCGAAGCCTTTCACTGGCCCCGGCGGCGCCAAGTTCAACATGATGAAGGCCGCGCCCAAGTGCGTGATGTTCGCGTCGAAGATGGTCAGCATGGCGCGGCTGAAACCCGCGTCGATCGCCATGGCCGGCTGCCTGCCTGCCTTCGCCTCTTCACGCATGCGTTCATAGATCAGCACGTTGGCATCGAGCGCCACCGCGAGCGTCAGGATCAAGCCCGCGACGCCGGGCAGCGTCAGCGCGGCGCCAGTGACCGTCATGATCGCCATAACCAGCACACCGTTGACGACCAACGCCACCACCGAGATGCCGCCAAACAGCAGACCGTAGGCGAGCACCATGAACGCGAGCACGAGACCGAATGCGATAAACGTCGACGTTTGACCGTCGTTGATCGCGTCCTGGCCGAGTTCGGCTGTCACGCTTCGCTGTTCGACTACGGAGAGCGGCGCCGGTAGCGCACCAGCGCGAAGCATGATCGCCAGATTGTTTGCAGTTTCTGCGGTGAAGTTCCCCGATATCTGACCGGAGCCGCCGCAAATCGGTTCGTTGATCCGCGGCGCTGTCAGCACCTGATTATCGAGCAGGATCGCGAAGCGCTGACCGGTGTTGTCCCGCGTGATGCGGCAGAACAGGCTCGTGCCTTCGCTATCAAGCGCGAAGCTCAGCACGAACTCTCCGGTTTGCGAGTCCGTAGAGGGGCTCGCACGCGTCAAACGTTCGCCGGTAAAGCGGGGCCGCCGCTCCACGATTTCCTGCGTTCCGCCGCTTTGCGGGTAAGGCTGCACAACCATCGTGCCGGGCGGCAAACGCCCCGCGGCCGCATCTTCCGGCGCCGTCTCGCGAACCATGTGAAATGTCATCAACGCGGTCTGGCCGATGCGCTCTCGCAATTGCTCTGGATCGCTAACGCCCGGGGCCTGCACCGCGATACGGTCATCGCCCTGGCGTGCGATCGAGACTTCGGCGGTGCCGTCCGGATCGATCCGGCGACGAATGACTTCGATAGATTGCTGCGCTGCCTGACGGCTGAGCGCACGCATCTGCTGTTCGGTCATCCGCGCTTCAATGGCCCCGTCCGCTCCATCGACGAACGTCAGAATGTCCTGACCATTGGTGGTATCTCTCGCGAGAGGACGAAGCACCTCTTTCGCACGCGTCAGGTCGCTTGGGTCGACGAGGCGAACGCGGGCCGCATCGCCCACAACACCCCGCCCGGTATATCGAATGGCCGGCTCCGCATCCCGCAGCGCGCGAGCCATTTGGTCAGCGATATTGTCGAGCTGTTGGCGCCGCAGGGTCACAGTGTCGATTTCCAGCAAGAGCTGAGAACCTCCACGCAAGTCCAGGCCAAGATTGATGGTGCCGCGCGGCAAAAACGGCGGCAGGCTGTTGCGAACGTTTTCCGGCAACACGTTTGGCAAAGCAAAGACGACGCCAAGCAGCGTCACGACCAGAACGAGTATGACCCGCCAACGTGCGACCTGAAGCATGTGAGTTAGTCCGCCTTGGAATCGTTAGCCGGGGCCGGCTCCGTTTTGGAGCGAACTTCCGAAATCGCGTGACGCAATACGCGCACATCAACGTTGGGCGCCAGTTCGACGCGCACTTCATCGTCCGCGACCGACTTCACCTTGCCGATGAAACCGCCTGACGTGACGACGATGTCGTTCTTCTTCAGCGCCGCGACCATTTCCAAGTGGCGCTTGCGCGCTTGTTGTTGGGGACGGATCAGCAGGAAGTAAAAGACGACGAAGATCAGAATGAGCGGCGCGATCTGCATGATAAGGCCGGTCGTCGGGTCTGGTCCGGCGGCCGTTTGCGCGTATGCGGAAGAGATGAACATTAAGCCTCGCTAGGAACGGCCTGTCGCCATTCGGACGATTGGGAGAGATGGGGGGAGACCCCTTGGAAGTCGGCCGGGACTATATCGGGAGGCGGCGCCATTTCAATCAGCCGTAGCCGAACCTTTGCGCCGTATCGCCGCAGCCTTAGCGCTGCGCACCCATTAACGGCGCAGGATCTAGCACCTCGCTGCCCCGACGGACCTGAAACAGCAGTCGCGCATGCCCATCGGGACGCGCATCCAACTCAGCAATAGCCTCTCCGGCGCGAACACGCTGCCCTTCACGCACCAGCGCCCGGCGATTGTAGGCATAGGCCGTCACGTAGTTCTCTGCATGCCGCACGAGCACCAGCACGCCGAGCGCCTCGATGTCATCGCCGGCGTAGATCACGTCACCGTCCGCCGCTGCTCCAACGGCCGCGCCTTCACGCCCGGCAATCTCAATACCGTCTAGTCGTGTGCCGTCAGGCTGCGCGCCAAAGCGGGAAACGACATCACCACGCAGCGGCCAAGCAAAGCGGCCGGAGCCCGAAGGCAATGGAGTCATTGTGGGCGTTGGAAGTGAGACCGGCTCCGTCGCAATTTCACGCGCCAGCGCTGGAAGATATATCCGCTCCCCTGCACGCACAGAGTCGTTGCCCTGCATGCGATTCAAGAGCGCCAGCGAACGCAGATCGACGTTGTAGCGCCGCGCAATGTCTTCGAGATCTTCGCCGCGCCGGACCAAATGATGGCGCGGCGGCGGCAGTTCGAGCACCCGGCCCTGGGTCAACGCATAAGGCGGTTCGAGATTATTTTGATCAATCAGCGCCCGCAGCGGCGCTTGGTAGCGCGTGGCGATGTCATAGAGAGATTCATCGCCGGTGACGCGATGCGAGCGCGGTATGTTCGCAGGGTCGAAGGGCTGTGCATCACCCGGCTGCAACGCGTAAGTCGAAAGCGGCGTGCCCTCGCCGTCGGCCCAATTGGATGGCTCTTGCGGCGCAGGCGGCCGCTCAATCGGCGCGGCCGGTTCGTCCTCACCAGCCTGAACTGGCTGGCGCCTTTCGATGGGTGCAGGCGCACGGCGCTCAGTGCGTTGAGGAGGCGCTACCTCGCCGGGCGCACCTGCGCCGCCGCTGCCGTAAGAAATCGGCGCAGGGTCTGCCGAAGCACAGGCTCCGGTCAGCAACGCAAACAAGAGCGCAACACGCCTCATGCCCAGAGCTTCCGCCAGAATCAGCGCGGCCCTCAAGCCGCTGGAGGCGCCTCTCCGAGTCCGCGCTCCAACGGCTGCATCTTAACCAGCCCCAAATCCTCACGTTCACCGTTGCGGCACCGGACCAAACGTTGCGCTTGCGCATCGCCCAACGGCGCAACAATCACACCGCCCGGCTTCAATTGTTCAAGCAAAGGCGCCGGAAAGTCCGCCATCGTCCCATTGATCACAATACGGTCGTAAGGGGCATCATCGGCCCAGCCGTCGAAGCCATCGCCAAGAAACGCAAACGTTCGCATCAAACGGGCGGTGCCGAAGCGGCCGCGCGCCGCAACCACAAGTTCATTCCAACGATCGACAGAGATCACCTTGCTCGCGAGCGTCGACATAGCGGCGGTCTGAAAACCTGAGCCCGTTCCGATTTCCAGCACCACGTCGTCCGGCTGAGGCGCAAGCGCGGTAATGAAGCGGCCAACGAGCGACGGCTTCGTCATCGTTTGCGCGCGCGCGAGCGGGAGACCAACATCGTCGAGCGCCAAACCTTGCAGATGGTCGGGCGCATAGTGGGTGCGCGGCGTACGTTCGAGCGCCGAAAGCGCGCGCGCATCGGTGACGCCTGCTTGGCGCATTTCCAACACGAACCGCATGAGCCGCGCTGGATCCACGTTCACTCCACCTTTGGCGGCGCGCCGCCAAGCACGCCTTTGAGTCTGTGAACGGTTTCCATGTGCGTGAGATCGACGTGCAGCGGTGTCACCGAAATGCGACCGTCGTAGATGGCGCGAATATCGGTGCCCTGCGGCGGGTTTGAGAGCTTTCCGCGAAATCCAAGCCAATAATACGTGCCGCCGCGTGGATCCGTGCGTTTGTCTGCGTAGACGATGTGATGGTCACGACGCCCCTGTGTGGTGACCTCCACTTCCTTGACGTCCTCAGGAAGCGCGTCCGGAAAGTTGACGTTCATCAGAACATCTTTGGGCCAGCCGTGTTTCAACAATTGCCCGACGACACCCGGCCCGAACGCTTCAGCTGTCTCCCAAGGGATTTTTGCTTCCTCGCCGCGAAAACCGCGCGCCTGCGAAAGCGCGATCGCAGGGATGCCGAGTTGCATGCCCTGCATGGCGCCCGCGATGGTGCCGGAGAATGTCACGTCCTCGGCAATATTCTGTCCGCGGTTCACCCCGGAGAGCACCAGATCCGGCGACGCATCCATCAAATGCTCTATGCCGAGCAACACGCAATCTGTGGGCGTGCCTGTTACGGCGAAGCGCTTTTCGTCCGCCTTACGCACACGTATCGGCGCGGAGAGCGTCAGCGCGCGCGAGGCGCCAGATTGCTCACTCTCCGGTGCAATCACCCAAACATCATCGCTGAACGTACGCGCGATTTTCTCCAGGACCGCCAGCCCTGTCGCGTGGATGCCATCATCATTGGTGCAGAGAATACGCATAGCGTTCGCTTAGCGCGAAACGGCCACTGCTGTCACTGAAGGCTTGGCGCTCAGGAGCGGCAGTCGATCGCCCAAATGTCGTACGTTGGGTGCTCGAGCCCATTGAGACCAGGGCTCGACGCAAACATCCAGCCTTCGAACACCTGGCGGCGTTCGCTCTCTTCGCCCTCGCGGGCTGCTGGGTGATCGTAAATTTGTAGGAATATGCGCACTTCCGGCGTCTCTTCCGGCGCCGCCTTCGAGCAGGAACGCGCGATAACTTCCAGCGACCCAACACGCGCCGGACGTCCAAGCGTCAGCGTGTAATCGCGCGCATGACCGGTAATCTTATCGAGCCCACGCACAACGGCGCGCTGGGCAAAAGCTGGGCTGACGCTCAGCGTGAAAATCACCGCCGCAGCGGTCAAAAAGCGCATCATGGAGCAGCTTCCTCTGTCGTGCTCCCGGAATTCCCCGATCCCTGAGCAAAACTGGCAAACAATGTCAGCAGGTCAATCGAACCTTGCGTGTTTGGTATCTCGCCGCCCGCCGGCAGCGCATCCATGCCTGCCGGCTCGATGGAAACATAACCACCGCCAAGCAAGCCGTCCGTTGCGATCCGCGCGGTGGACTCGTCGAGCACTTCAATGCCGTTGTTCACCGAGAACGTAAGCACGGCATTGTATGTGGCGGGATCGAGCGAGACAGACCGCACGACACCGACCTTAACGCCGGAAATGCGCACGTCGGAGCCTACGCCGACGCCGTCAACGCGCTGGAAGCTCGCATGCAAGTCGTAACCGCCGCCGGTGGTGTTCTGTCCGGCTTGCGCCGCTGCAAACGCAAAAAAGCCAACCGCCACCGCCGCGACTACGGCGCCGAGAATTGTTTCACCCCAGCGTTCGAAATTGAACTTCACCGCTGATCCCCCGAATCTGGAGACCAAGCCTCGTAGTCCGCGGTTGACGCTTGCCTAACGCCGCCGCGCGCCAGCGAGCCCTTTGGGCGATACGCTTTCACGGTGCCGGTCAAATTTGGTTGGTGCGGCTTTTCCCAGCTCTGACGCTTCAGCGGCGCAATTGTCGGAGGCTCCGACACAGTATGATGCATCCAGCCATGCCAGTCGGGCGACACGCGCGAAGCCTCGGCGAGCCCGTTATAAATCACATAGCGGCGCTTACGGCCTTCAATCGAAGGCCGCTTCTCCTCGTAATACTTGTTGCCTTGCTCGTCCTCGCCCACGAAAGCCCCGCGTCGACCGATATCGAACAGCGCGCCCAAGGTGGCGCCGTTCCACCAGGTGAAAATCCGTTTGAGCATGGGCTTTTGTTTGTCTCCCCAGAGGGCTTTTTGTGGGCCGATTTACGACCCCGCACCGTCGGCGGCGCGCAATATGACGAGCGTCGCCTTCCCCGTCCAGTGCAGCCCCGAAACAATATCCGGTAGTTATCCAGAGGTCCGACCTACTACATATTGATTGCGAGCCCGGATCGAAGGTAGAGTCGCCACTGACTCACGGAGGCCAGCCATGGCTCAAGATCAAGACGAAGACATCCGCGCAGCTGCGGAAGCCCCAGAAGCATGGACCGACGCCATGGTCCAAACCGCCCTCGAGTCAGGCATCGCCCTCGAAACGCCGACCGGCCTCAGCGTGAGCAAGGCGCTGAAGCGCGCTGCCGAACGCATTGGCGCCTGGGCGGACGATCCCGCGCTCGGCAAAGACATCCTGAAGCTTCTCGAGCGCGGCCTGGTCGCGCTCGACACGCCGCTGATGCGCGCATCACTCTCGGCCGGCGCCGAACTCGCGATCTCCGCCGCGCTTCTCCATTGGCCAACGCAACGTAGCGACGAACTTGAAGCCATCGCACGCGCACAAACGCTGCTTGCAGCAGGCGCCAAGCTTGGCATCGCTGGCGCGCCTTCCGCAGCTGCGCTAGACGCGCTGGACGCAGCCGCACGCATTGCCGATCCCATCGGCCGCGATGGCCCTGCAATCCTCATTCGCCCAACCGGTGATGCGGCCAGCGAGATCATCGCCGCAAGCGGCGCACGCGCACGCGCCGGCGCCGCGCTCGCAGCTGGTGCGCGTGCACTTGATGCGGCGCTTGCTGAACTCGCCATTGAAGCCGTGCGCAACGGGCTCAACGCAGAGCACGGCAGCGTTCAAATCAAAGCCGCCAACGCGCGTCTCACCGGCGCTCCCGATGGCGACATCATCGCTGCACTTTCGGGCGCAGTGGCACGCGGCGCTTACACTGCCGCGCTCGACGCAGGCGCTGATCCAACCCATCGCCGCATCTCAATCGCCGCGCCAGAGGCCGGCGCGCACGCACTCACCGCGTTCGCGGATGGCGCTATCGATCCGACTGGCGCGGTGCGCTCGGAGGCCGAATGCAGCGTCATCGGCGCAAGCATCGCGCTGCCGCGCTTCATGGGCGTGCGCTCATTCGACATCACAATGTTCGAGGCCGCGGTCCGTACGCTTGTTCGTGCGCTTGACGCGGCCCATGGCGGCGCCGGCGCCCCGCGCCGCTCAATCCTCATCCGGCTTGAGGGGCTTGCCGCACTACTGATGCGCGCTGGCGTCGCCTACGACAGCGATGAAGGCCGCGGCCTCGCCGCCGGCGTCACCGCGCTCGCGCACGCCGCCGCCATTTCGGAAAGTGCGGCGCTGGCCGCCGCTAAGAGCGCCTACCCCGAATGGTCTCGCGTAAAGCGGCAGGAAGAAGCGGCAGTGAAGGCTGCGCGCGAGGCCACCGGAGCGCTCAAAGGACCAATCGCGGAACATGCGCTCTCGATCTATCGCGCCTTGCCCGGCACAAAGAACGCGGGCCTGCGTTGCGCTGTCTCGATTGCGTTCGCCAACGATGCTTCCACCGCACGCGCCATCGGCGCAACGGCGCCCGGCTTGGCGCCCGCGCAAACGATCGCGGTCTATGGTCAGCGTGACGACGGCGGCTTCGGCCGTTTGCTCAGCGACGATGTTCGCGGCGCGCTTTCTGCGCTCGGGTACGACGGCGAAGAGATCGCCGTTATTGCACAACACATCGAAGGCAGACGCACCCTGCGCGGTGCGCCAGGCGTGAGCCTCGATCGTCTCGAAAAGCTCGGTCTCACCGAGCCCGCCCTCGACGCGATCGAAGACGCCGCCGCAGACGCATTCAACATCCGCGCGGTTGTCCACCCACTCGTGATCGGGCCGGAGGTCTGCGAAGATATCCTGAAGCTTCCGCCGGACGTCGCTGCCGGCAAGCGCGGCGATCTATTGATGACGCTCGGTTTCACGGAAAGCGAAATCGCCGCCGCGGAGGCCTATTGCCTGGGCGCTATCGATCTCATCGGCGCGCCGGGGCTTAAGGCAGAGCACAGCGCGATTTTCGCCCGCGACGTGAGCGTCGACGCTCGGTTGGCAATGGCGACCGTCATTGCGCCGTTTGCAAACACGGCGCTCGATCTCACGCTCGACCTCGCCAACGCAACACGACGCGCAACATTGCTGCAGGCCGCGCAAGGCGCAGGTATAGCGCTGATCTCGATCTACGCCGAAGCGCCGCCTATCGCGCTGAGCCTGGCGCCCTCAGAAGACGACGCTGACACGCAGCGCGCCGCGGCTGCGACTGCACCGACCTCGGCCCCCGTCACGACGCAGGTTCAAGAAGCGCCTGCTCACGTCGAACGCCGCCGGTTGCCCGAACGCCGGAAGGGCTACATCCAGAAATCCACTGTCGGCGGCCACAAAGTCTATTTGCACACCGGCGAATACGATGATGGCGAGCTCGGCGAGATCTTCATCGACCTCCACAAGGAAGGCGCCGCCTTCCGCTCGCTGATGAACAATTTCGCGATCTCCATCTCGATTGGCCTCCAATACGGCGTGCCGCTCGAAGAGTATTGCGATGCGTTCCTCTTTACCCGCTTCGAGCCTGCTGGCGAAGTGAAGGGCAACGAAACCATTCGTCACGCCACGTCGATCCTCGACTATATCTTCCGCGAGTTGGCGGTGAGCTATCTTGGCCGCACCGATCTTGCGCACGTGGATCCGTTCGATGCGCGCGGTGATGGTCTTTCCAAACGAGCCACCGACGCCGAGAGCGCGGCGCGCTTGATCTCCCGCGGCTTCGCTCGCGGCGCCTCGCCGGACAATTTAGTGATGTTGCGACCGCGCTCGGTCGTCGAAAGCGCCACGCGTGATCGCAAGGACGCAGCGCCAGCTCAACCGGTCGCCGCCGGCTATCGCAACGAGCCATGCGGCGCTTGTGGCCACTTCACGGTTGAGCACACCGGCAAGTGCGCCGCCTGCGGCGCCAAGGGCGAAGCGAGCGGCGGCTAGCAGGTGCGCGGAGTGCGGCGTCTGCAACTCACGTTGACGCGTATCCGTACCAGAGCACGAGCAACACCAGGCGCGATGCGAACGATGATCCCGTTAGCGTTGAAAGCACGATCGCCACGAACGCCGCGCCAGCGCCCGTAGCCGACGCGAGCGCCAGCGTCTCAAGCGGCGGGTGCCGCAATAGAGCTGGTAGCGCCAACAACGTCGACCATAACGCGCCTGACACGACGAATGCTGCGCGCCGAGCCATGGGCGCCAATGCTGCAACCTTAGTCAGCGCCACTAAGCCATGCGCCTCTGCCCGCCCAGCGTGCGCGCTCAACGCAAACAACAGCAGCAACAGGGCGGCCGGACTTGACGCGTGCCGGAAATCTGGCGCCACTGCCGCGATCACGCCGACGGCGGTGGCCAGCAGCAAAAACGCGCGGCCCGATCCAATCAACCGAAACTCGGCAGTCACCAAATTCAGCGCGCTCGTGAACGCACGCTTCGCTGCTGGCGCGTCCGGAATTGCGCGCGGCGGGCGCCCGGCATTCAGCAAGGCCCCGAGACGGCCGGTCAGCACAGCTCGCTTCTTGGCTTTGTGCGGCACATAAATCAGGCCGCCGACAACGACGAGCGCCACAGCAATCGCGATCCACGCCAGCCGCGACTCGAGATAACCAGGCGACAGCAGCCCAGCCATGACGTCGAGATCAATCGTACCGGTGGCAAGAAACCCGCCGCCAATCGAAAAGCTGTCCGTGCCCTCGGGCGCGCCATACTTCAGCGGCGTAACGAAGCCCGCGAAGTCCCACATGTTGGCGCCGAAGCTTGGCTCGGCCTTGTCGGTCACGATCGGCGCCGTGATTGATCCGATCCAAATGCAAAAGTACGCGAAGTCACCAAAGCCTGAGCGCAACAGCGGTCGCGTATCAAAAAGAATGCGCAGTGCCGCCAAGCCAATCATCGCCGGCGCGGCGACGACCCACAGGGCAAAGCTGAGCTCCGCCAAATTGAGCGCATCGCCCTGAAGCATGAACGTGGAAAGGTAGAGCCCCGCAAGATTGAGCGCCGCGAGGATGCCGAGCAGCACGCCGACGTCTGCCCCAAAGCGCCCGAGCGCGATTGCCACACGCGAGCCCGCCGTAACTTCCTCAACTTGCCACGGCTGCCGCCGCGTTGTGTTGGAGCGCAAATAAAGCCACGCGATCGGCAGCAGCAATGTCGAGACGATGATGCCGAGCGAAACGCCGAGGAACGGCGAGGTCATCACCGGCAGCGCGTCACCGACAGCGATCTTGATGCCGCCACCATCCTCAAACGGCAGCATGTAACGCGCACCGATCGGCGCAACGAGCAACATGAGCCACAGAGCGCGGCTGCGGCCGTAGCGCAGCATCGACGTGCTGAACGACGAGGCGGAGATCACCGAAGCGCTCAAGCCACGTCCTCCAGCCGCATCCCGGGGGCCGACAAGACATTGCCGTTCTCCACCCGCAGCACAGCGCGTGCAGAGGGCGCGAGTTCATCTGCCAGGTGGGTCGTCACCACCACAATGGCGTTTTTCGAGCGCTCGACGATCAAGGCGCTGAGCTTTCTCGCGGTCTCACCGTCCAGTTCTGCGGTTGGCTCGTCCAGCGCCAGCACTTCGGGTTCGCCGAGCAACGCTTGCGCAAAAATCAGACGGCGGCGCATGCCGCCAGAGAAGCTAGCAATCCTATTGTTGATATCGGCGTGCAGGCCGATGGCATCGGTAATCGCGCCGAACTGTTTGTCCGCCTGTGCGAGATTCAGTCCTTTGAGCGCCGCTATGTGCATCGCAAATTCGCGCGCAGTTAAATCCTCCGGCAGATCGACAGCCTGCGGCGCATATCCTAGCGCTCTGCGCAACGCCCCGCTCCCGGCGCGTCCGTTCCAAAGAATAGCACCGCTGTTTGGGCGCTCAGCAGACGCGATCAAACGCAGCAGCGTTGATTTGCCCGCCCCGCTCGGCCCTACGAGCAGCGCCAATCCTGGCTCGAACGTCAGGGAAATATCCTGAAGCACGCGTTTGCGGCCGTAGGCTTTGCCTACGCCCCTCAGTTCAAGCGACGCCATCCTCGTCCTCCGGCCCTCCGAGCGGGCCTTGCCGATCAGATGCGTGTGGTGCGCGGCTTGGATGCAAAGGCCTCCACCATTCAGCGCCGGTTCAGCCCGAGATCGGCATCACGCGCGTGCGCGCGAGGCGGCTGAAATCAATCAACAAAAACTGCTCGCTGAAGCTCTTGTTCAAACGCCGCTCAGGTCGTTCACGGCATCGTCTCATTCGTTCAAGCGCTGGCGAGGGTGCGCTGTCACTTGAACTTGGGAGCTTGAACCATGAAACGCTTTATGACTGCCGTCGCCGCCGCCGCTCTCTTCGCCAGCATGGGTGTTGGCGCGGCTCACGCTCAAAACCGCACTGTTGTGAACCAATCCGGTTACGCCAATGCTGCGGGCGCAGCTCAAACTGGTGATCGCAATGGCGCGGTTGTCAATCAACGCGGCGGGCGCCACTACGCACGCGGCGTCCAAGAGGGCTACAACAACTTCATGCGCATGGACCAATACGGGACGCGCAACCACGTCACCACGACGCAAGTCGGCCGCGACAACTTCTCCGCCACGGGTCAAGAAGGCCGCAACCTGCGCGCCGATACGATCCAGACGGGCCGGGGCAACGTCGCCGGCGTCGCGCAGATCGGGAACGGCAGCCGCGCAGTGACTGACCAAGACGGCGTGAACAACACGTCAGGCATCATCCAGATCGGCAACGGTCAGGACGTCGAAGTCCGCCAACGCGGCGAAGGCAACATCTCGGTGGTGGTCCAAAGCGGCTACAACTGACGGTGATCGTGCGGGAAGGCGCACTCGGCCCTTCCCGCATCTCCCGCTTCAGTTGATGGAGCAGAACAATGTCTAAGAAATCAGTTTCTCTCATCGCGCTCGCGGCTTTGCTTTCGGCATGCTCCGCATCGGCGCAAAACTACGCTTCGGTGGAGCAGGTTTCTGAACCTGCTCTCTTGAGTGCAGCGCCGGCTTCGGACGCTCCTGCGGCTGACATAAGCGCCAGCTACGAGGACGCGGCAGTCACCTGCGAAGTGCGCTCACGGCGCACGGCCAACGGCGTGTTGATCCAGGCACGCGCCTTCGCCGATCGCGATATCGACGGTGAATACGATCTCCAGATCATCAAATCTGGCGGCGGCGGCTCGGCCGAACTCAGCCAAGGCGGCCCTCTGATGCTCGAAGCGGGTATGGCCGCCACGCTCGGCGAGAACGAAATCAGCATCGAGCGCGGATCACGCGTGCGCGCAGTGCTCACGCTTAGCGACGAAACCGGCGAACTGTGCCGCCGCACATTCAGGCTTTGAGGTCACGTTATGAAAAATCCATCGCTCACCATGCCGCTCGTCGCGCTGATGTTTACTGCCTTGCTCGCGGGCGGCGCTCACGCGCAAGGCATGGGCTCGCGCAACATCTACAACACCGCCACCGTCAGTCAGAGCGGTACGGGTCATGCGGCGGCAGTCATCCAAGCTGGCCAGGGCAACAGTGCCGGCCTCGGTCAGGCCGGCGCTAACAACACCGGCGCGATCGCGCAGAACGGCAACAACAACGCCGCCTGCCTCTACCAACACGGCAGCAGCCTGAGTGGCTCTATCGAGCAGTACGGCAACGGCGCCACAACGGCGTATATCCAGACAC
This sequence comes from Caulobacteraceae bacterium, assembly GCA_031431115.1. Lineage (GTDB taxonomy): Bacteria > Pseudomonadota > Alphaproteobacteria > Caulobacterales > Aquidulcibacteraceae > Vitreimonas. Next base: position 52,431 of record JANPCV010000056.1, on the reverse strand, counting down.
GCAGCGGCTTACGCCCCGTCCCGATCCGCATGTGCATGGCGCAAGTCGCGGCAGGCAGCCCGCGCGACATCGTCATTCCGTCGAACTCGCGCACGCGCCCGGGACGCTAGTCTGGCCCGCGTCCTGCGACGGCGAGCGCAACCTCTTTTGGAGTTGCGCCATTATGAAACGCGCCGCGCTATTTGCTTGTCTTTTGACGTTAACGACGCCTGCTTTCGCGCAGGCGCCGTCCGCCACCGGCGGGCCGATCACCAACCAAGCCGAGCGTGATGCGATCGCCGCTCGCGTTCGTGGCGGCGCTTCGTGCGCTAACTGCGACCTATTCCAGATCAGTCTCGCCTATCAATCAGTCGCGGGACGCAACTTCTCTGGCGCACGAATCCGCCAAGCCGATCTCTCGCTCGCCACTGCGGATCGCACCCGCTTTCACGGCGCGAACATGTCGCTGACCAACTTCTTTGGCGCCCGCCTCTCCGGCGCTGATCTGAGCGACGCCAACCTTGAGGGCGCGACTCTTGTCGGCGCTTATTTGGGCGGCGCACGTTTGACCGGAGCCGTCCTGACCGGCGCCAATCTCTCGGGCGCGGAACTGGCGACCTCCACTGGGCTGACGCAAACCCAGCTGAATACTGCGTGCGGCGATGCAACGACCACGCTCCCCGCCGGAATGACTATCCCTGCCTGCGGTAACAACCAGTAACAATTCTCGCTTACTGCATGTTCACTGGCGTGGAATCTTGACCGCGCCTAACCCGGCGCCGTGCTGACACATTTCCGCCTCGCCGTTTTCGCGGCGGCCGCCCTCGCAGCGGCATCGGCGAGCCAGGCGTCCGCGTTCTGGCCGTTCGGCGCCGACGCGCGCCTCGATCTTGCACCCGCTTATGGCGGCGTCTGCGAAGATTGCGATCTTTCAGGCCGAATTCTCACCGGCGCGCGGATGACGCACTCGAACTTCAGCCGCACCGATTTTTCGAATGCCGTGCTCACACGCGCTGACGCTTCGGGTTCGCGCTTCGAAGGTGCGAATTTCACCGACGCGGACTTAGAACGTACGCGGTTCGTGCGGGCGTCGCTCACGCGGGCGCAGTTTCACGGTGCTCGACTTGTTCGGGCTAACTTTGCCGGAGCGGACTTGCGCTTCTCCGCCGGTCTCACTCAGCAACAGCTTTCAGCCGCTTGCGGCGATGAAGACACCCGACTGCCCCGCGGTCTTCACGTCCCTCGTTGCGAATAGTCGGCGATGGAATCTGCGTTGACCAGAATGCGCAACATGTCTCCATCCGTGACCGGCGGCATCCCTAACGAGCCGCGCATCGCTCTTAGAAGCTGCGCGAACGTTGCCACCGCATCAGTGTTGGCGAGTATTTGCGATGTTCGGCAGAATTCGGCTAGCGCGTGAACGACTTCCGTCGGAGCGAACTGCAGGATTCGCTGTTTGGCGGCGATAAGATCGCGCGTTGCTCCCGCGCCGGGACGCTCGATAGACAAGGAAGCCATCGACTCTATCAGCGCTTGGTATGCCTGGAGAAGCAATTCCCGCTTCCGCTCGGTTTCGCCGCCGAAGTGAGACAGAAGGCCCTGCACGAGAACGGCGCTGAGAGCGCCTACGATACCAGCCGCTGCTGCGATCCATTCTGGTCCCACGCGTAACCCTCACTAGCTCTTCGGCGTTTCCGCAATCCGGATGTGCAGCTCTTTCAGCTGCTTTGGCGTCACTTCGCCCGGCGCGTTCATCATCAAGTCTTGAGCTTGCTGGTTGAACGGGAAGACGATGACTTCGCGGATATTGTCGACGCCGGCGAGCAGCATGACGATGCGGTCCACGCCCGGCGCTGAACCACCGTGCGGCGGCGCGCCGAAGCGGAACGCATTCAGCATGCCGCCGAATTTTTCTTCGACCACGCTCTGCGGATAACCCGCGAGTTCAAACGCCTTGATCATGATGTCTGGCTTGTGGTTACGAATAGCGCCGGAGCTCAATTCCACGCCGTTACAGACGATATCGTACTGGAACGCCGTGATCTTCTCGATCGTCGCGCGGTCGCTGACGTCGAGCTTCAAGAACTTCTCATGGTCGAAGTTCGGCATCGAGAACGGGTTGTGCGAGAAGTCGATCTTCTTCTCTTCCTCGCTCCACTCGTACATCGGGAAGTCGACGATCCAGCAGAACTTGAACTGGTCCTTGTCCGCAAGGTTCAGCTCATCCGCGACCTTGTTACGAGCCTGACCCGCGAACTTGTAAAACACGCTCGGATCACCCGCGACGAAGAACGCGGCGTCACCGACCTTCAGTCCAAGCTGTTCGCGGATGGCGTTCGCCTTCTCGGGACCGATATTCTTCGCGATCGGGCCAGCGCCGCCTTCTTCGCCTTCACGCCAGAAAATGTAGCCAAGGCCAGGCTGGCCTTCGCTTTGCGCCCAGCTGTTCATCTTATCGCAGAACGCACGCGATCCGCCGCTCGGCGCAGGCACGGCCCATACGGCGTTGTTCGGCTTTTCAAGGAAGCGCGCGAAGAGGCCAAAGCCACCGCCGCGGAAGTGGTCGCTCACATCTTGCAACACCAGCGGGTTGCGCAAGTCCGGCTTGTCCGAGCCGTACTTCGAGATCGCTTCCGCATAGGGGATGCGCGGGAATTCGTTGGCCGGCGTCACGCGCTTGCCGTTTCCGAATTCCTCGAACACGCCAGCCAGAACCGGGCCGATGGCGTTGAACACGTCTTCCTGCGTGACGAAGCTCATCTCGAAATCGAGCTGATAGAACTCACCCGGCGACCGGTCGGCGCGCGCATCTTCATCGCGGAAGCACGGCGCGATTTGAAAGTACTTATCGAAGCCGGCGACCATCAGCAGTTGCTTGAATTGCTGCGGCGCTTGCGGGAGCGCGTAGAACTTGCCCGGATGCAGACGCGACGGCACCAAGAAGTCGCGCGCGCCTTCTGGCGACGACGCCGTCAGGATCGGCGTTTGGAACTCGGTAAAGCCCTGATCGATCATGCGACGTCGCAGCGAAGCGATCACTTGGCTGCGCAATAAGATCGATTTGTGCAGCTTGTCGCGGCGCAGATCGAGGAAGCGATACTTCAAACGAATCTCTTCCGGATAATCCGGCGCGCCGAATACCGGCAGCGGCAGTTCTTCCGCCGTGCCGAGCACTTCAGCATCTTCGACGCGAACCTCGATTTCGCCCGTGGGAAGCTCGGCGTTCACAGTGTCCTTGCCGCGCTCGATGACCTTGCCGTCGATCCGGACCACGGTCTCCGCACGCAGACGCTCGAACAAGCCGAACGCAGGCGAGCCTGGATTGATCACCAATTGGGTAATCCCATAATGGTCGCGCAAATCGACAAAGAGGAGCCCGCCCAGGTCGCGCTTGCGGTGCACCCAGCCGCCCAAGCGGACATCCTTGCCGGCATCAGCCGGTCGCAGAGCGCCGCAGGTGTGGGATCGGTAGGCGTGCATAGCAAACTCCAGATGTATCCGTGTCAGAATGCCGGACACAATTTTCGCGGAAAGCGCATGGGGCTAGCCGCCTTGTCAAGGCGCGGGGCGCCCCGGCAGAACAGCTCCACAGATGTGCAACCTCTACTCTATGACCAAATCGCGCGAGGCGCTGGTGGCCTACACCCGCGCTATGCGCGATAGGACCGGAAATCAGCCGCCCTTACCCGCCATTTTCCCGGACCAAATGGCGCCGGTGGTCGGCAACTCAAAGGACGGCCTGCGCGAGGTCGTCATGATGCGCTGGGGCTTCCCGCCCGCTGGCGGCGGCAAACGGCCGGTCACTAATGTGCGCAACCTGAAATCCAGCTACTGGCGCGGATCGCTGGATTCACCCCGTTATCGCTGCGTCGTCCCAGCCACGAGCTTTGTTGAATATACCGACACCACACCGAAGGTGGCGCACTGGTTCGGGCTCAGCGACGACCGGCCGCTCTTCTGTTTCGCAGGGATCTGGCGGCCCTGGAGCGGCATTCGGGGCAAGGAGGACGCCACGCACCTGCTGTTCTCGATCCTCACGACCGATGCGAACGATCTCACAAGGCCGATCCACGCCGAAGCCATGCCGGTAATGCTCACAGGTGACGACGTTGACGTGTGGCTGGACGGCTCCACAGAAGACGCGCTCGCCCTGGCTAGACCATTCCCCGCCGATCAGATGAAGATTGTGCTATCAGGACCACGCGAAGATACCGCAGGGGGACACTCATGAAATGGCTGGCTGGGATTGCGATCGTGCTCGCCGCACTGGCGGCGCTGTTTTGGTATGCCGTGCTGGACGCTGCCGCTCCGGCTGAGGCGGACGGCGTTGTCGATCTTGCGGCGTATCGCGAACTCGTCGCCAACGATGCTGCCGCCACGCTTCCAACTAGCGTAAACATTGAGTTCGTCGGCGAAAGCAACGCCCCGAGCTTCGCGACCGAAGCCGGCGTCTTCGGCGGCGAACGGACGATGTCCTACAACTCATTTCAACTCGTCGCGCCAAACGGCGACACCATCATCGATGGCGCAGTGGACCGCGACACGCTCGACCAAATGTCACAAGGCAAAGGCAGCTTCGACGAACAAGCATACGAACGCGTGCTCACTGCAATGACACGCTCGCCCACCGTGATGATCACGCACGAGCATCTCGATCACGTCATGGCGATCGCCCGCCATCCCCAGCCCGCTGACATTGCGCGCAATCTCGACCTCACCGCCGCGCAGCTCGCGGGCCTTCCGCAACACGCACCCAACGGGCAACTCGCGCCTGAAATCGCCGGCGCAACGCAGCTCGATCTCACGCAACCACAGCGCATCGCGCCGGGCGTGGTGGCTGTTGCAATGCCCGGCCACTCACCCGGCACCATCCTGATTTACGCAAAGACCGCGACGCGCGAATATCTGTTCATCGGCGATATCGCCTGGGTCATGGGCAGCGTCGAACATCTCCGCGGCCGCCCGCGCTTCATCACTTGGATCATGCCCGGTGTTGATCCCGGCCGCGGCGAAGTTCTGCGCCAACTACGCGCGCTGCATGATGTTGCCGCGGCAAATCCTGACCTAGTGCTCGTCCCAGCCCACGATGACGCCTACCTCCGCAACCTGATCGCCAGCGGAGCATTGGGCCAAGGTTTCATCACGCCTCAACCTGCCGTGGCGCCGGAATAATACCGCCTGAGGCGGCGTCCGCGCTTGACCCCAAGCCCGGCGCGCCGCAACCAGCCTTATGCGCGTCATCACCAAGACTGCCGACTTGGAAGCACTGTGCCAGGAGATGGCGCAGCAACCGTTTGTCGCGGTCGATACCGAGTTCATGCGCGAAACCACGTACTGGCCAAAGCTGTGCCTCATCCAGGCCGCTGCGCCGGGCGTCGAGGGCGTGATCGATCCACTCGCCGATGGCTTGGAGCTTGCGCCGTTCATGGAGCTGATGGCGAACGAGAAGGTGCTGAAGATCTTCCACGCCGCGCGTCAGGATCTGGAGATTTTTCTGAAGATCGGCGGCAAGCTTCCGCATCCGGTGTTCGACACGCAAATTGCCGCGATGGCCTGCGGCTATGGCGATACGGTCGCGTACGACGCGCTCGTCCAGCAAGTGCTCAAGCGCCGCTTGGATAAATCCTCGCGTTTCACGGATTGGAGCCGCCGCCCGCTGTCGGACGCCCAGCTTGAGTACGCCCTGGCTGACGTCACGCACCTGCGCGACATTTATCCAAAGATGCACGACAAGCTGGAAAGCGAAGGACGGCTCTCCTGGCTCGATGAAGAGCATGATTATCTGCTCAATCCGAACATCTACGATACGACTCCGGAAAATTCCTGGAACCGGCTGAAGCTGCGCAAGACGACAGCTGACTATGTGTTGGGCCTGCAAGTCGCCGCCGCATGGCGCGAACGCCAAGCGCAGCAGCGCGACGTACCGCGCGGGCGCGTCGTAAAAGACGAGGCTCTCTACGAAATCGCAGAACAGCGCCCGAAAAACGCAGCTGATTTCGAGCGCATGCGCGCCGTGCCGCGCGGCTTCGGCAATTCCCGCGCAGCCCAAGAACTCATTCAAGCCCTGGACCGCGGCTTCAGCGATCCCGATCGGCCCGTCTACAAGCACGAACGCCCACCGCCAGTGCCGCCTGGTCTGGGACCGACGGTCGAGTTGCTAAAAGTGCTGCTGCGCTACGAAGCCGAGCGCCACAACGTTGCGCCGCGTCTCATCGCATCGGCGCCGGAGGTCGAGGCGATTGCAGCCGATGACAATGCCGACGTCGCAGCTCTGCAAGGCTGGCGACGCGAAGTCTTCGGCGAGCGCGCACTCGCGCTGAAGCACGGCAAGCTGGCGCTGAAACTCAAAGACGGAAAAGTCAGCGTCGATGAGGTCTAAGCGGCGGCAACGGCGGCCGCGCACGCCGCTTTGAAGTCGTATGCCGTCTCGCTCGCGCAATCGGGCCACTTCTTGGTTTCTACCCAATACTGAGCAAGCCCAAGGCGCGCGCACAACGCTGGAAAGCGGGCGTGCTTCCAGATCGGCTCGCCAGTGGCGCCGACAAACAATTGCAGCGGGGCTTGCGACCGCGCCATGCCGAAAGCCTCGTGATTGTCAGGCTTGAGCTGACGGCCGGCGTCCAAGGCGGTGTCGATCGTCTCAAACGCCTTATCTGCGCAACCATGACCGGCAGCAAAGATACACGTTGAAAGCGCGAGCGGTTCTTCGCTTGCCGCCATCTGATCAAGGATGCGTTCGCACGCGGCTTTTCTCTCTACGGCAGGCAATCGCAGCAGCGCCGCGTAGTTCAGCAACACCTCCACATCGCGGTTCGTGGCGCCGCGGCGCGGCACATTCTCCGGCAGCGCCAGCGCATCGACCACACCGAGATCGCCCGCAATGCAAAGCGTCGTCCACATCAAGTACCAAATGAACGGCGAATCCGGCCAGCGCGCCCATGCTGCGCTCACGATTTCACGCGCCGTCTCAACATCGCCGCGCGCACTCAGCATGCTGGCGCGCAAGCCTTCGACAGCAGGTCCCAAAGGATCAAGCAGACTCGCAATTTCAAGAGCGCGCGCGGCGTCTTTCAAGCGGCCGACGCTATAAAGCCAAGCCGCGCGGGCCACATGCAACGAGGGGTCATTTGGCGTGCGCTTCAGCGCTTCATTGACCAGTGAGATCTTCTCGGCGTGGTCGCCAAATGCGGGCTTGAGTAGAGACAGCGCCACCATGCCGTGAGCACAATCCGCATTCAGCTCAAGCGCACGGTTCGCGGCAGCGAGCGCGGCGTCATGCGCCGGCGTTCCGATGAGGTCACGGTCTCGCGGCAGCAACAATGCACGCACGCTTGCGAGCACTGCCCAAGCGTCGGCGAAATCTGGGGCGATAGAAACGCAGCGCTCCAGAAGAACGGCGGCCTGATCCTCTTCGGTATCGCTCATCATCAACCAGATTTGCCGGGCCCGGAGATAAAGATCGTAGGCGGCGGGATCGACGGGAGTGGCGGCGCGATCTGATTGCGCCAGCGAGCGGCGCAGCGAGCCGGCGACCTTTGCGGATATCTCATCTTCAAGCGCAAACGCGTCGTTGCGGTCGCCCTCGTAGCGCTCGCTCCAAAGCACCACGCCGCTCGCAGCCTCAATCAACTGCACCGACACCCGCATCACATCACCGTTCAAGCGCACCGAGCCATCCAGAACGTGACTGGCTTTGAGTTCGGCCGCCGCTTCGCTCTTGCGGTCATCGCGAAACTGAAAGGCCGACGTGCGGCCGATCACTTTGATCTTCGATTGGCGCAGCAGGGTTGAAATAATCTCGTCAGCAACGCCTTCCGAGAAATAGTTCATCTCCGCCGCAAAGCTCTCATTGTCGAACGGCAATACCGCCAAAACCGGCTCTGATTTTCGTACGCGTGCGCGTTGTGCGGCAATCGCTTCGAGCGTGAAAATATCGATCGTCTCGCTCATCTTGTCCAAGTGGACAGCGCCGGCTGCATGAAGGCGCTGTGCGAGCTTGCCACGCACCGCGCGGCGCACATCCAAGGACACAACGACAGCGCCGGGGCGTGCGAGCTGCTGCAAGCGTGCGGCGACATTGACGCTATGCCCGAGCAAATCGCCCGTCTTGGTCATCATCACATCGCCGACATGCACGCCGACACGCACGCGATGGCGCTCAACGGCGCCCCACAACACCTCCGCCGCACCAAGTGCGCCAGCGGCAGAAGCAAACTCAAGCATGAAACCGTCGCCGGCGCTGTTGAAGATGCGCCCACCGTGATCCTGCACGATTGCGTCCAACACGTCCCGCACCCGCGCGACCATGGCGAGAGCTTCGGCCTCATCCACTTCGGACATGGCCGAATAGCCCGCGACGTCGATCGACATGATCGCCGCGAGCTTCCGTGGTCCGAGTTCCTCAGTCACCGGGATTCCGCCATGGCTGGCGGGTCATAGCACAAAGCGAACCGCGTTGAGTCCACTTACGCCGCTCGCGGATCACTCCTCTTTGGGAATATCCTCGAAATAGGGTTCTACTTTGCCGCTGTATTTGATGGTGAGCTGCTTGCCCTTGCGGTCCAGCGTCTTGCCGACGGCGAGGCGCACCCAGCCCTCGCTGACGCAATATTCCTCGCAATTCTTCTTCTCGTTGCCGTTGAAGCGCATGCCAATGCCGCGCGCGAGCAAGGCTTCATCGTAGAACGGGCTGTCGGGATCGACTGAAAGGCGATCAGGCGGCGTATTATCACTCATAGAATTTTCGTCTCCGGCGTCAGGCCCAGCGCAGTAGCAGCGAATTCCAATCGCCGTTGCACCGTCTCGGTAATGAGGTGAGCTGCCTTCTTCTTGACCCGAAGCAGGAGCCTGCCGTCAACCGCCTGGACCTCCACTGCGGCCAAAAGCGGCTCGCTGCGCCCCGAAAGATCGGCCCCGAGACGCAGCACGGCCCCCAAAGCGGCGGCCGCAGCCTGCCGCTCGTCACTCAGGAGGCGCATGTACGCGTCCGCGTGCCGGGGCGGCGCCTTGGTGTAGCGATGGTGGATAGAAGCGGCGAGAAAGGCTCGTTCTTCGTGGCTGATGGCGGCGAGCGGCGCGCGCAAGACAAGATCGAATATGACCTCAACGCGCTGATCGGGATGGAGCGGGCCACCAATGTCGGCGAGGCGCGCCGCAGCCCCGCGCAGAACCTCTTCGCGCTTCTTCGAAAAGACGTTTTGCTGCCCCTCGAACATGGGCGCAATCCACTCTTCGAGCGCCCGTCCAAACGCGCGCGTGCGCGACCAACGTCCAGCAAGCGCCTCAGCGGCCGCGAGAAGCGGGTGCATGGCCAGCGCCTGCTCGCTCAAGTGCTCCACAAGCACGCCCTCGCGCAGGCCAAACGCCGAGAGCACGACACGATCGAACTCGCCGACCTGCATGACATGCTCAAGCACCGCCGCCGCATACGGCAGTGTTTCTGCCCGCTTTGCAGCGGCCTCCTCCAACTTTTCTAGAGACCGTCTGCTTTGTTTGCGCACGGCATCGACGACTTTCATCACTGCCGCGCGGCTCATTTGGTGATGATGCAAGACACCGAGCGGATGATTGTTCAGCGCGATATCGATACGGCCGAGCGCGCGCCATGCCCCGCCGACCGCGTAGAAGTCGCCGCCGTGCTTATTCAACAGCTTCGTGCGGTCGAGAGATTGGGTGACCAGCTTGCTGACTTTCGCGTAGTCGAACTCGCCATCCATCAGCGCAAAAGGGCCAACAGGAAACGTCTCGCCACGGCCAACGCCCTTCGGACCAATTTCAATAAGTTCAAGGCTTGCGCCGCCAAGATCACCAACAAGGCCCCTTGCATCGGGCGCCCCGGCGCTAACGCCGAGTGCGGACAGCCGCGCTTCATCCTCGCCACTGAGAATGCGGAGCTTGATTCCGCTCTCGGCCTCCATGCGCGCGGCAAACTCTTTGCCGTCCTTGGCTTCGCGCACAGCGGCTGTGCCCACCGCGAAAACATCCTTGATCTGCAGAGCATCTATCAAAGTCGCGAAACGGCGAATTGCGCGGAGTGCGTGCTCAACGCCGTCTTTGGAAAGCTCGCCTGTGCGCGCGCCTTCGCGCCCAAGCCCGGCCATAACCTTTTCATTCAAGATCGGCGTCATCGAGCGGCCGTCGATGCGATAGACGACAAGGCGCACAGAATTGGAGCCAACGTCGATAACGGCGGCTTCCTGATCGTCGCGAAGCGTCCGCGACGTCATTGTGCGTTCCTCAGCTTATGAAGTACGGCGCGCGCCGATGTGATCGAAGGCAGCAGGCGCGTCGCCTTTGCCCGCGCGTCCGCGCCCCGAAAGACTCGGGTTGCGCATAAAGTAATTGTGCGCGCTGAATGGCTCGTCTGGCAGCTTGGTGACATCGACGCGTTTGAATACCCCATCCTGGTCCATGTACCAGGATTGCGCCTCGTCGTTGAGGTTCGCGACCATGATCTGGTCGAGAACTTGCTGATGCACAGTGGGGTTTTCAACCGGACAAAGGACCTCAACCCGGCGGTCCAGGTTCCGAGGCATCCAATCAGCCGACGAAATGAACACTTTAGCGCTCGGATTCGGAAGTTTCGAACCGTTCCCGAAACAGACGATGCGGGCATGTTCGAGGAACCGGCCGACGATCGATTTGACCCGGATGTTTTCGCTCATTCCGGGAACGCCGGGGCGCAGGCAGCAGATGCCACGCACCACGAGTTCAATTTTTACACCCTCGTTCGAGGCGCGATAAAGCGCGTCGATGATCTCGGGATGCACCAGCGCATTGAGCTTGGCCCAAATGTAGCCGCCGCGCCCCGCGCGCGCATGCTCGACCTCATCATCGATAAGCCGAAGCAGCGTCGCCTTTGAGTTGATCGGCGACATCGCAATCTTCTCAAGCTCAGCGGGTCGCGCGTAGCCGGTGACGAAATTGAACAATCTATTGGCGTCGCGCCCAAGCGCGGGATCACAGGTGAACAGCGACAGGTCGGTATAGATGCGCGCGGTGATCGGGTGATAATTGCCGGTGCCGAAGTGCGTGTAGGAGCGCAAGCCCTCGGGCTCACGGCGAACGACCAAGCTCACCTTTGCGTGCGTCTTGAAATCAACAAACCCATAAACAACCGAAGCGCCCGCGCTTTCCAGCTTGCGCGCGACGTGGAGGTTGGTCTCTTCGTCGAAGCGCGCCTTCAATTCGATCAGCGCGGTGACGTTCTTGCCCGCCTCCGCGGCAGCAACCAACGCGGCCACGATCGGTGAATCACGCGATGTGCGATAGAGCGTTTGCTTGATGGCAACGACGGCAGGGTCCGCCGCAGCCTGCCGAACAAACTGCACAACCGAGTCAAACGACTCGAACGGGTGGTGGACGAGGATGTCCTTGGCGCGGATGGCGGCGAAGGTGTCGCCGCCGAAATCCTTGATGCGATCGGGAAAGCGCGGCTCGTAGCGCGGAAACTTCAGCTCCGGACGATCTTCGTTCACCAGCGCCGAAAGCGCCGAAAGCCCCAGCATGCCTTCGACGATCACAACGTCGCGCGCATCAGCCTCGATCTCACGCGTGATAAACGTCCGGAGATCTTCCGGCATCGTCGCTTCGACCTTGAGGCGCACGATATCGCCAAGGCGGCGCTCTTTCAAACGCGCCTCGAACTCGCGAACGAGGTCCTCGGCCTCTTCCTGAATTTCGATATCGCTATCGCGAACCACGCGGAACGCACCCTGCGCCTCGACTTTGTAGCCCGGGAAGAGTTCTTCCAAGAACAGCGGGATCGTGTTTTCCAGCGTAAGGAAGCGGCGCTGCAAACGTTCGCCCGGCGCAAAATCCGTCTGCGGATGGGCGAGCGTCACATCAATGAAGCGCGCGACTTGGCTCGGCACTGGGATCAGCGCATTGAGCGCACGTCCGTCGGCTTTACGCGTCAGCTTCAGCGCGATGGCAAAGCCCAAGTTCGGAATAAACGGAAACGGATGCGCCGGATCGACCGCGAGCGGCGTCAGCAGCGGAAACACTTCGGCCATGAACAGCGGCTTCAGATAGCGGCGCTCTTCATCGGTTAGCTCGCCGGGCTCCAGCACCGAGATGCCGGCGCCGCGCATATCCACGCGCAGCGAACGCCACCGATTTTGCTGGCGCTCCATCAGGCTGGAAGCGGCGGCATGAACTCGCGTCATTTGCTCGGTTGGCGTCAAGCCATCGAGACTCAGAGTCTCGACGCCCGCCTTCATCTGCTCATGAAGGCCGGCGACGCGCACCATGTAGAACTCATCGAGGTTCGACGCGGAGATCGAGAGAAACCGCAACTGCTCAAGCAGCGGGTGGTTGGTGTTCTCAGCCTCTTCCAACACGCGCGTGTTGAACGCGAGCCAGGCCAGCTCGCGGTTGATGAACCGTTTGGGATCGTTGAACGACGGCGGATTCTGCGCCGTTACACGCGTCTTCTTGCGCGGCTTCGCCATCTGTTAACCGTCTCCACCAACCCAGCGCGCCTGCATCTTTTCCAGCGCCCGCTTGGCGATTGCTGTCGTGACAGGCTTCGCCCCGCGCACCAGTTCCTCGTCCAACGCCGCCGCCCAGGCTTGGGCCGCAGCGAAGGTCCTCGGAAGCCGCCGCACGAGGTATTTGGCGGCATCATCGCTCAATTGGATGAATTGTTCGCGACAAACGCGCCGCAAAACGACGTCCATCAGCACTTCATCGGGCTCGCCAAGCTTAGCGACCGGTAAAGACGCGAGCCGGGACCGCAAGTCCGGGGTCTGAACGGCCCAGGTGGAGGGCGGCCGGGCCCCAACCAGCAAAAGCGCGCCGCCCTGGCTCCGGGCCAAATCGAGGACATGCCAGAGCATGGCCTCATCCCGATCGCCATCGGCATCGTCAATCAGGAGACGGCCCGCAGATTCTCGAAAAATCGCGGCAGCATCCTCGGCGGCCGCTTCCGCAGAAATGCGGCGTGCGCCGACCTCCAGCGCCCAAGCCAAAGCGAGATGGGTTTTGCCCGAGCCCGAGGGGCCAGAAAGCGCCAGCGCTCCGTTCGGCCACGCGCGCCAATCGGTCAGCAGTGTGGCTGCATCCCGGTTTGCCTCGGCCACCACCAGTTTGTCGGGCGATCGATCGCCCATGCGAAATTCAAACAGGCGGGGCTGTTCCATCGCCGGGCGGTCTACCTCGCCGCGACGCGCAAGGTCGGCCCTTGCGCGGTGTCGGCGAGGGCGATCCCACGACGCTGCAATTCGGCTGCAAGCTGGCTGCGATCACCCACGAACGAGAACGAGATGAGCGCACCCTGCCGGCCGACAGCCTCAATGCGGATTTCTGAGATCAGCGTCTGGGCCGCGCCTTCGTGCGCGTCCTTGATCTGCTCCCACTGCGCCTCGCTCGTATAGAGTGCGGACGCGCTGATGCGGCCGCGTTGGCCGCCACCCGTAGCAATGCGTGACTTCCAATCGTTTTGGATGCGCGTGCTGGCTTGATCTGCGAGCGAAGCAAAGGCTGCACGGAGCGCCGCAGGATCATCGCCGTTTACGCGTGCCGTGACCTCACCGCGCTCGCGGCGTGCATTCGCGTCAATCTCGACCAACGTCGCTGTCGCCGTTCCGCCTTGCACGCGCAGCGTCGCGTAGAGTGCAGACGCCGCTGCAGCGGACTGCGCAAACGGCTGAGCAGTCGCCCATGCCGGCGCGCCTTGAAGCGCCGCCGGTGCAGTCGCCAACGGCACGAGTTCGTCGCCGAATCCGCCATTCGTCCAAACATCGCGCCACAGCGCGGTCGTCTCTTCTGACGTGCCTGTCACCACCAATGGCGCGACGAGGATAGGCGCGGTGCGTGTGTCTACGACGGTCAGATTGAACTGGCGCAGCAGCGTGCGCATCCCTGACGGATCGAAGCGTACGGTGAGGCGGCCGATATATCGCGTGCCGGAGCGGCGCTCCTCCTCGACATCGACGCTCGAAACCAGGCGATCGAGCGTGGCGGTTTCGACCTGCGGGATGCCACGCGCGGAGAGTTCGTCGGGGATGGTGAGCCGGCGGACGAGGCGCTCAAAGCCTGCCCGCTGCGCCGCCGCGAGGCCCGCCTGCTGAGCCGCTGCCGCGTTCGCCGCTGTCTCATCCACATGAACGCCAACAACAGCGTAGACATTGTCGCGCCCCTGGGCGCTTGCCGCGCTGGGCGCGAACGCGCACAAGGCGGCAAGGAACACAGCGGTAAACGCTGCAAAAGGCGTGGACTTCATTATTGAACCTCGGTGTCGGGAGACCCTACCCGGCGCGGAATCGCCTATCAATGTGGCGGCTTCTGGACTCATCACGTGACCAACACCTCGGGAACTAACGGACTTACCTATCGCGACGCCGGCGTCGACATCGACGAGGGCGAGCGCCTTGTCGACCTCATCAAGCCTGCCGCGAAATCCACAGCCCGGCCGGGCGCCGAGGCCGCTTTGGGCGGATTCGCGGCGGCTTTCGACCCGAAAGCGGCTGGGTTCAAGGACCCTATCTTCCTCGCAACGACCGATGGCGTCGGCACCAAGCTGAAAATCGCCATCGAAAGCGGCCGTCACGAGACCGTCGGTATCGACCTCGTCGCCATGTGCGTGAACGACCTTTCGGCACAGGGCGCCGAGCCGCTGATGTTTCTGGACTATTACGCCACTGGCAAACTGAACGCCGAGGAAGCCGCCAAAGTGGTGCTCGGCATCGCCGAAGGCTGCCGCCAAGCGGGCGCGGCCCTTGCGGGCGGCGAGACGGCGGAAATGCCGGGAATGTACGCGAAAGGCGATTACGACCTCGCCGGCTTCTCTGTCGGCGCGGCTGAACGCGGCACGCTGCTGCCGCGCGTCGATGAGATGCAGGCAGGCGACGTCATTGTCGGCATCGCCTCCAGCGGTCCGCATTCGAACGGCTATTCGCTGGTGCGCAAGGTCGTGGAACGCTCCGGTCTTGCCTGGGACGCGCCTGCTCCGTTTGCGAGCGGCAAGACGCTCGCCGAAGCTTTGCTGGTGCCGACGCGCATCTACGCCAAGGCGCTGAAGCCAATCTTCGACGCGAAGCTCGCCAAGGGAGCCGCGCACATCACTGGCGGCGGCCTCGTCGAGAACACCCCGCGCGCGTTGCCCGACCACCTCGAAGCTGATTTCGATTGGACCGCCTGGACGCGCCCTGCCGTGTTCGAATGGCTGCAAGCGACAGGCGGCGTGCCTGAAGAAGACATGCGCCGCACGTTCAACCTCGGCATCGGCATGGCGCTGATCGTTGATCCCGCGAAGGCTGACGATGTCGTCGAAAAACTCAATGGCGCCGGCGAACAAGCGTTCAAGATCGGCGTGCTCAAGGCCGTTTAGTGCGCATGACTTTCCAACGTTCGTGCTCCCCCGATAGGGGGAGCTGGCAGCGCAGAGCGCTGACTGAGGGGGCGGCGCGAATGTTTTCAAACACCCGCGCCCGCCCCTCCGTCACGTGCTCACGCACGCGACACCTCCCCCTAGCGGGGGAGGACGAGTGCGGAGTCGGCGAGTGAAAAAACGTGTAGCCGTGCTCATCTCCGGCAGAGGCTCGAACCTGCAGGCTCTGCTCGATGCCGAGCAGGACGCGTATGACATCGTGCTCGTCGTCTCAAACGTCCCTGGCGTCACCGGTTTAGATCGCGCGCGCGGGGCAGGCATTGAAGCGCTCGAACTTGATCACAAGCCTTACGGCAAAAACCGTGAAGCCTTCGAGCGTGACCTCGATGCGCTGCTCATTCAGCGCAATGTCGAGATCGTCGCCCTCGCCGGCTTCATGCGCGTGCTGACGCCCTTCTTCGTCCACGCCTGGGCTGGCCGGCTCGTGAACATCCACCCGTCTCTGCTACCCAAATTTCCCGGCACAAGAACGCACGAGCGCGCGCTCGAAGCGGGGGAGACCGAGCACGGCGCGACCGTGCATCTCGTGGTTGAGGAAGTTGATGCCGGCGAGATTATCGGCCAAGCGTCGATGCTGATCGTAGCTGGTGACACCCCAGAGACCTTGGCGACGCGCTTACTCGCCATCGAACACGAACTCTACCCGCGCTGCCTCGCGGCGCTGGCGTCGCGGCCGGGCTAGTCTGCCTCGCTCTTCGGCTTCGGCATGTTGGCGGCAATGACCGCAATGGCAGCTGTGAGCGCGGCAAGATCGTCGCCATAACCGAGCACCGGGATGAAATCCGTCACCGCATCGGTCGGCACGATCAAATAGCCAAGCACCGCGATGCACAGCCCCTTCACCCAAAGCGGCGTCTGCGGATCGCGCAGCATCGCATGCACCTGCTTGGCCGCATCGATCAGCTTATCGACACCTGCGATTGTGCTCAGCTTCGCCTTGAAGGCTTGTTCCGAGTAGGCGCGCGAATTGTTCGTCATGGCTAGCTCCGACTTCTGCCGCCTAAATAGTGCGGAACGCCGCGGCCTGCACGCCGCCAGCGCAGATGCCGCGGTATCGTTTAACCGGTCTGCGCGGTTTGGCGCTGCTCAAGCTCTTCCTCAACCAAGCGCGCGATGTCTTTCAACATGCGCAGTTGAGCCGCGCTGAGCGTTCGCGGCTTTCGATCGACGATGCAGAACGCGCCAACACGGGCGCCATCCGCCGAATGCAGCGGGATGCCAGCGTAGAAGCGCACATGCGGATCGCCAATCACTGCCGGGTTCTCGGCGAACCGATCGTCCTGCAGCGCGTCTGGCACAATAAGCGGCTCGCTGCCCAAGATTGCGTGCGAGCAAAATCCAATGTCGCGCGGCGTTTCGCTGAACTCAAAACCCTGGTGCGATTTGAACCACTGCCGATCGCGATCAACGAGCGTAACCAGCGCAATCGGTGCATTGAGCGCGGCCGCAGCGATCCGCGCGTGCCTGTCGAAGCGTTCCTCGGCGCCCGTGTCCAGCAGGCCAAGGCGCTGCACCGCGGCGAGGCGCTCTTCCTCATCCATCGGCAACGGCGCCTTCCGCCAACGCAGCATCGACCGCATCAGCCACGCACGCAGGCGTGAGCGCGCGTATTGCAAACTATAAGGCCGCGTCAGCCAATCCGTGACACCCGCCGCTTCGCCTTTGTCCGCCGGCATCTGTGCCTGATCGGCGACGATAATGATTGGCGTGTCATTGGCATCGTCGCCAGGCAGCGCGCGCAACTCGGCGCACAGGGCGACGGGATCAACGCCGGGCAATGCGTGCCCAAGGAAAACCAGCGACGGACGACCGCCCTGCACCGCTTCCTTCAATTGCTCGATCAAGACCTCGGAAACACTTGGCACGCCGTCGGCGCGGGCGGCGGCCATGAGAATAGCGCGATCGTTGGCCGGCACGCCCGCAATCAGCACCAATTCATCGGAAACGCTCGTGGCAGGTTCAACTAAACTCGACGGCAGGAACGGGCTCGCTTTGTTGGCATTCGCGGCGCCCCGTAGCACGACGGCGGCGCCTTCCGCAGCGCCGATCACTTCAAGCTCAGCGTTTGCGGCGCTGACGCGCGCGCGTGCGGCACCGAGCAACTGATCCACGGCGTCGTCGCCGCGACTTGGATCGTGATGGTAGAGAGCGAGTGTCTTGACGTTGGCGGCGATAGCCACATCGACCGCATATTCGATCGTGCTGTGACCCCAACCGATTTTCTCCGGATACTCCGCAGCCGTGTATTGCGCGTCGTGGATCACGAGGTCGGCGTCGCGGATAAACTCGACATGCGAAGCGTCGCCACCCTCGCCAGCTTCGGGATGGCCTTCGCCCGCGTGCGCATCGTGAGGTTCGTGATCCGACGCATAGACCGCGCACGCGCCATCCGCCTCAATGCGATAGCCGACGGTGAGCGCTGGATGGTTCAAATACTGAGTCGCGATGCGGACGTCTTCGATGTTGAAGGCGCCCTCGACCACTTCGTGAAAATGCACATTCGCGGCAAAGGCGTTCAGCGCGATGGGAAAATAGGCGTAGTCCATTTGCGCGGCGAGCACGTCGCGCAAGGATTGGCCGAGGCCCCGAGGTCCGTAAATGTGCCACTCATTGCCCTCCACGAAGAGCGGCTCAAAGAAGGGCAGGCCTTGGATATGGTCCCAGTGCGTATGCGAGATCAGAATATGGCCGCGCGCGCCGCGGCCTTGCGCCATCAGCGCTTTACCAAGCGCATGAGCGCCCGTGCCAGCGTCAACCAGGATCGTCACACCTGAATCGGACGTCACCTCAACGCACGAGGTGTTGCCGCCGTATCGAAGCGTTGCGCCACCTGGTGTGGCGATCGATCCGCGTGTTCCCCAGAAGCGCACCAGCATCGCGTCTCTCCTGAGCTCGCCACGGCATTATGCGCGCGCCGCCGTGATCGGCAAGGCAAGACGGACGACCTGCCCGCGCCTATATCTCTCCAAGGAGCGATTAAAATGGCTGAACGCGATTACGTGCTTGGCACGCACGACGATGAAATCTACCGGCTCGGCTACCAACATCGCGTATGGCGCCCCCGCGCCCTTGATGCTTGGGCGCGCGCGAAGATCGGCGATGGCTGCAAAGTCATTGATTTCGGCGCAGGCCCCGGCTTCGCGACGATGGACCTCGCCGAAATGGTGGGTCCCACCGGTGAGGTGCACGCACTCGAACGCTCGCGGCGCTTTCTCGACACGCTGGAAGCACAAGCGAAGGCGCGCGGCTTCACGCAAGTGAAGACACACGAGATCGACGTCGTCACAGATGACATTCCGGTGACAGGCGCCGACGCCGCCTGGGCCCGTTGGATCTTTGCGTTCCTGCCCAAGCCAAAAGCGGCGCTACAAAAGCTCGTCAACGCCTTGAAGCCGGGCGGCACGCTCGTGTTTCACGAGTACCTGGACTACCAGACCTGGAAGCTCGCCCCGCCGGCGCCGAACTTCGAAAAGTTCGTGGATGAGGTCTCAGCCAACTGGCGCGCTTCCGGCGGTGAGCCGGACATTGCGCGCCACTTGCCCGCGTTGCTTACCGAAATGGGACTGAAGGTTGAGAGCCTGAAACCCTACGTCGACGTGGTTTCGAAGGACGACAATGTCTGGCGCTGGCCCATCGGCTTCTTCGATATCCACATCGACCGCCTGCTCGAACTCGAACGCATCACCCCGCAAATCGCCAAGGACATGCGAGACGAGTTCGCCCGCGTCAGCGCACAGCCCGGCACATTGATGGTGACGCCGCTCGTGCTCGAAATTATCGCGCGCAAATAGCTAGCGGACACTCACAAGGCGTCCTAGCTCTATGAGGCAACCCTCAGAGGAGCGCGTAGATGGCAGACAAGAAGACGAGCGGCCCGGCGAAACCGGCGGCAGGCGGCAAGAAGCTCGGCGGCACGGCAGCGCCTCCTGGGCAAGTCGGTCAGGCCGGTCGCCCGCTCAACCCGAACGCCACCGGCAAAAACAAGAAATAGCGCAAAACAAAAGCGCGGCGCCCGAAAGCGCCGCGCTTTAATTTTGGGCCTCGAGCTTGGCTCAGCCGACGATTTCTTGGTCGGCGAAGAAGAACTCGATCTCGCGCGCGGCGTTCTCGAGGCTGTCCGAGCCGTGAACCGTGTTGGCCTCGATCGATTCCGCGAATTGCTTGCGGATCGTGCCTTCAGCGGCATTGGCCGGGTTCGTGGCGCCCATCACGTCGCGATACTTCGCGACGGCGTCTTCGCCTTCAAGCGCCTGAACGACGACCGGACCTGAAATCATGAAGGTCACGAGATCGCGGAAGAACGGACGTTCCTTGTGGACCGCGTAGAAGCCTTCGGCTTGGCCTTCGGACAACCAAATGCGCTTTTGAGCAATAACGCGGAGGCCGGCCTTCTCGATGACCGCGTTAACCGCGCCCGTCAGGTTACGCTTGGTCGCGTCTGGCTTAATGATGGACAGTGTGCGTTCGACGGCCATGGCTCGATGGGCTCCGGATTAAAATTGCGAGCCGGGTCTATAGCTGCACCGCAGCAAGCCGCCAAGTGCGTCAGAAGCACCCGATTATGTCTCGTTGGCGCGCGACGGTGGGCCGTTCGCCTATTGAGCTCAGCCCCTCACAAAGCCGCTTGCGGCGCAGTTTCCTGCGCCGCACCGGTCATCAATAGCATTCAAGCGCGGTGATCACGCCGTTCGCGTCGGTGAGGACGTTGAGTCGTTCAGCGCTAAAGTCCTGCGTCACCGGCGTTTCGGGCCGGATGATGCGGATGTTGCTGCCGGCAGGGAATGTCGCCGCAGCGATATTTGTGCCGACCAGGGCGCTGTATTGCGACCTGCCGCACGCATCTTGTGCCGCCGCCTCAGCTGGCGTTTGCGCAGTCGTCACCGGCGCTTCAGTCGAGACTGGCGTCGTGGTTTGGCCGCAGGCAACGAGCGCGAAGGCGGCGCAGGCCATCAATACTGCACGCATGATTGGACCTCCTCAGTAACAGTTGAGCGATGCGACGTCGCCGTCGGTGCTGGTGGTGATGTTGAGACGCGCCGGCACAAAATCCTGCGTGACCATCGTCTCAGGCGTTACGATCCGCGTGCCGGCCGGAAGCGTGGCGAGATCAATCGCACTCGCTGACGTCCCGACAAGCGCCAGGTGAGCGGCGGCGCCGCACGTGTCTTGCGCAGTCGCTTCGGCGGCATTGGTCGGCGCGGCCGGCGCCTCGGCAACCTCCGTTTCAGGGGCGGCGGGGGTCGAAACTGTCGTCTCGCCGCAAGCCGCGAGCGCGGCGGCGCAGGTCGCAATCAGGAAGAACTTACGCATGTGTTTCACTCCTCGCGCGCTCAACCGCAGTGCAACCTAGTCACCTTGCCGTCCGCGCCGAGATCGATATTCAGGCGGTCGGCGCGGTAGTCCATGGTCACGGAACAATCATGGCAAATCACGCGCGCACCAGCGGGTAACGCCGTACGATCGATTTCGGCGCCAACGGTTCCAGCCAAGCTCTGATGGGCCGCCATCTGGCAGGTATCGGGCGGCGGGCGGTTGATCTGTTCTTCAGTCGAGCGGCGCGCGATCCCGTCTAACTCGCGGTAGGTCAGATCGCGCTGATAACCTCCGCCGCACGCGGCAAGGCCGATGACAACAATCCCCGCCAAAACCCAGCGCATCATTGCTGCTTCTCCCAGCGCCCGGCGGCGCTCTCTTTCCAATATGACGCGGTAATGCCCGCTTCTTTTGCCTGTTTCCAGCGTGATCGGGCCGATTCCAAGGCGGCCGGATCACGGCCATCAAAGATCAAACAGGCGCGCTCAAACCCGGCAAGATCGCCAGGTTCTGCGTCATCTACTATGAAGAGCGCTTGCGCGCCGTTTGGATTGCCGGTCTCCACCGTCAGCCAGACGGGTTGCTTTGCCGGATCGCCTTCGCGGCCGTGTGGCACGAAGCTGTCATCACGAAACGTCCAGATCGCAGTGTCGAGTTGTTCGAGGCGTTCGCTCGAGCGCGCGCGCACCAACGCCCGCCAGCCGCGTTGGAGGGATTTCTCCAACAATGGCGGCAGCGCGCGTTCGAGAACGCTGCGCTCAAGATGGTAGAACCAGAGTTCAGCCATCAGCCTCTCTCAATCCTCACGACGTCAGAAAGGTTGTGGTGTTTAAGCTTGCTCCGGATCAGCTCCGTCGCCGGCCCGAGCATCCGGGATGTGACCAGCACGTTGAAGTGATCCTTCGCCGCATCGATCTCTGAGATATCGGCCGAGCCCATACCGCCGTTCCTCAACTCGCTCCATAGGTCTTCGCCCATGTCCTTGATGCGAGGAGACAGTTCGAATGTCGGATCGTCCCAGCGAAGGATGATCTTTCGCGGCACCTAATCCTCGTAGCGATTCTGGATCAAACGATTGAGCAACCGCACGCCGTAACCAGTCGCCCAAGCCGGCGAGAGCGGGTCTTCGTACGGTCCCGACTTCCAAGCTGTGCCGGCGATATCAAGGTGCGCCCACGGCGTGCCGTCTTTGATGAAGCGCTTGATGAATTGCGCGCCAACAATCGAGCCTGCCACCGGCTTGCCGGCGATGTTTTTCATGTCCGCATTCGGCGTGTCGATCAGCTTGTCGTAGGCGGCGCTGAGCGGCAAACGCCACACTGGCTCGCCCTCGGCTTGACCGGCGACCGTGATCGCGTGCGCCAGGTCTTCGTCATTCGAGAACATGCCCGCATTCTCGTGGCCAAGCGCCACGATGACGGCGCCAGTCAGCGTAGCAAGATCGATAAGCACTGAAGGATCGTACTTGTCCTGTGCATACCAAACCGCGTCCGCAAGGATGAGACGCCCTTCAGCGTCGGTATTCAGGACTTCGATCGTCTGACCAGACATCGTGTTGACGATATCGCCCGGCCGCTGCGCGTTGGCGCCTGGCATGTTCTCAACAAGCGCGACGATCCCAACGACATTAGCTTTCGCCTTGCGCAGCGCGAGCGCCTTCATCGCTCCGGCGACGGCAGCGGCGCCGCCCATGTCGCCCTTCATTTCGTCCATGCCACCGCCGGGCTTTAGCGAAATGCCGCCCGTATCGAACGTCACGCCCTTGCCGACCAGCGCCACTGGCTTGGAGCCCTTCGAGCCGCCATTCCATTTCATCGCGACCATGCGAGCAGGCCGCGCCGAGCCCTGCGCAACGCCCAAAAGCGCGCCCATGCCCAAGCGTTCCATGGCAGCCGGCTCGAGGATATCGACCTCGACTCCGATGGTTTCGAGGTCGCGTAGCCGTTCCGCGAAGCTCTCCGGATAGAGAACATTTGGCGGCTCGCTGACGAGATCGCGGGCGAAGAACACGCCTTCAACGATCGCCGCATCTTTCTCGGCGCGCGCTTTGGCTGCCGCCGGACCGTCCATCGAAATTTCGACGGCCGTGAGCGTCGGCTTCTGCTCGGGCTTCAACTTGGTGCGATAGGTGTCGAAGCGATAGGCGGCGAGGCGCGCGCCCATTGCGGCATGCGAGCCGGCCTCTGCCTTCGAAACACTCGGCAGCGCGTCAGGCTGGAGAACCAGCTTCTCGGCCCCGGAGGTCAGCACCCGCTTCACCGCGTGTCCCGCCCAGCGCTCTACCGCCATACCGTCAGCAGCATCGGCCCTGCCTACGCCAATCACGAGCACGCGGCCGAAATCTACGCCGTCCGGCGCCAGTACGTCGGCGACCTGCCCGGCCCCGCCTTTGAAATTCGCAGCTTTCATTGCCTTCGCGATACGACCGCCCGCGGCCGCGTCCAGCGCCTTGCCGGCGGCGAGCAGTTCGCCCCCGTCCGTCGCCATCACCGCCACAACGTCGCCGCTACCAGCGGTCACAAAACGGATGTCCATAAATTCCCCATGTGCTCGGTTGGGAAAGGGAAGAGGATCCTACGCCCGCTTCAACCTTGGTCCGGCGCTGTGGTAGCCATGCCCGAAGCAATTGAAAAGCTGAGTGCGGCGGTTAGTCAGTGGGTGGGCGCCGGCGCCCAAAGTAAGGGACTACCAGGGACGCGATGAACACGATTTCTACCTATGTGTTCCGGCAATCGCTGGGTCCGCTCCTGGCGATCCTGGGGGCGCTGGCTGCGATCGCCATTCTTACCCAGGGTCTGAACCAACTCGACATCATCGTCACCAACCGGCGCGCCGGCTTTGCCTTCGCGTGGGTGACCATCCTCGCTCTGCCGCAGCTCATCTCGCTCATCCTGCCGATGGCGCTGTTCATCGCCGTCGTCTACGCGCTGAACCGGATGCAAAGCGAAAGTGAGATCGCGGTGCTCTACGGCGCCGGCGTCTCGCGTCAGCGGCTAGCGCGGCCAATTATGCAACTCGCTGTGCTCGCCGCAATCATCCACTTGGCGATCAACTGCATCATCCAGCCGTGGTCGTTCGAAGAACGACGAAACGTCTTCTACGATCTTCGCACCGACATCGCATCGAGCCTGGTCGAGGAAGGTTCATTCACGTACCCGGCCGACGGGCTGACGCTCTACGCGCGCTCGCGCGGCGGCGGCGGCGAGCTTCGCGATCTTCTGATCAATGACAGCCGCACCCCACCAGGCATTACGTACACCGCACGCGCAGGGGCGATCGTCACCATCGAGGGCGCGCCTGCAATCGTCATGCGCGACGGCCAAGTGCAGAGGCAGACTGAGCAAGGCGGTGTCGATGTCCTCGACTTCGACCGCTACGTGCTAAAGTTTGACGGTGTCTTCGACGAGCCTGATCTCTTCTTCCTGAAAGCGTCTGACCGAACTCTATTTGACCTGTTCTTCCCAGATCGCACCGCGCACTACGACCAGCGCAACATCAATGAATTTCTCTCCGAAGCACACGGCCGGCTCTCGGCGCCGCTCCTAAACATCGCCCTGGCGCTCATTGCCATAATTGGCGTTCTGATGGGCGATTTCAGCCGCCGCGGTTACGGACGGCGGATTATGTGGGCCTCGGCTATCGCGCTCGTCGTGAGGCTGTCGTCGTTGGTGACCCAGGCGGCCGCAGTCGATGACCCGCAACTCAATGCGCTCCAATACGCGCTGCCTCTCGCAGTGATTGTCATCTCTGGCGTGGTGCTCGGCGGCAAAGGTTCATCAAGGAAGCGGCGCGAAATGGGACCCTCGGTTCTGGCGAGGGCGGAAGCATGAGTTTCCTTCTCTCCCGCATGGGCCGTTACATCATCGCGCGCGTGTTCGGCGGCGTGCTGATCGCACTCGTCGCAGTGCTCGCTTGTATTCTGCTAATCGACTTGGTGGAGCAGATGCGCACTGTGGGTTCACGCACCGACCTCTCTCTACTGGCAGCACTCCGCCTCACACTGTTGAAGACACCAATGCTGGTGGAGCAAACGCTGCCATTCATCGTGCTCGCCGGCACGATGATGGCGATCATCGGCTTGAACCGCGCCAGCGAACTTGTCGCCATGCGCGCATCTGGCGTCTCCGCCTGGCGCTTCCTCACGCCCGCAGCGTTCGTCGGCATCGTCCTTGGCGTCATCGCCATCACGTCGCTTAACCCGCTCGGCGCATATTTCTACCAGCAGTTCGAAACCGAAAAGCAGGACGCGCTTTCCGAACGGTTAGCCGCCGCGGGCGAAAACGGCGTCTGGATCCGCCAGGGTGACGACGAGGGGCAAGTCGTCATCCACGCTGATGGCGTCGACCCAAGCGGCACGAGATTGCAGGGTGCGACCTTCATGTTCTTCGAGGTGCAGCAGGACGCCCTACGCTTCGTCCGGCGCATTGAGGCCTCGACGGCCGAATTGAAGCCCGGCTTCTGGCAACTAACAGACTTGGTCGAGGCCACGCCAGGCGGCCGGCCAACGCGCCAAACCCACCTCGCGATCCCCACGACCCTGGACGCCACCGAACTCATCAACAGATTTGTGAACCCAGCGACGCTCTCGTTCTGGGCTCTGCCGGGGTTCATCCGTGAGGCCCGTGAGGCGGGGTTCGCGCCTACCCGCTACGAAATGAAGTGGCAGAGCCTCCTGGCGTACCCGCTTCTCCTTGCAACCATGGCGGGACTGGGCGCGGCGTTCTCCCTGCAGTTGCAACGACTTGGCAATCTCGCCCGCTGGGGCGCGGCTGGCGTCAGTATTGGACTGTTTCTGTTCTTCTACAGCCAGCTCGCCGGGGCCTTCGCCATGACCCAATCGGTCCCAGCTGCCGTAGCGGCCTGGAGCGCACCGCTGGCCGGAATGTTCATTGCCCTCGCCCTCGTCGCCTTCGTTGAGGACGGCTAAGCAGCAACAGCCCGTGTGAAACGATTCCCCGTACGGCTTCGGGCGCTAGACGCCTTGCGTGTCAGACGTTTAGGTAAATTCTGGGGAGTCGCTAAAGGGATGCGAATGAGCCGTTCGGGGGAGATGGCCGGCCGGCCGGCCGAACGGACGCCGTTCGGTTGGGCCGCGTTAGCTGCAGCGCTGGCCATGACGGTCAGCACGACCGCTATCGCGCAGGCTCAAACCGCGGTGCCGCCTCTGCCTGCCGAGCAGAATGACAGCGTCGTCCTCGAAGCCGACGAACTCATCGACGATCAAGAAGCCCGCACGATCACCGCGCAAGGTGACGTTCAAGTTCGTTACCAGGGCCGCACGATGCGGGCCGACCGCCTCGTCTACAATCTCGACACTGGCGAGATCCACGCCATCGGCGATGTGCAGATCGCGCTCGAAGATGGCTCCGTCACCTACGCCGAAGAAATCGAAGCCGACGAAGCGATGAATGTCGGCGCCGCGCGTGAATTGCGCACGCGCATTGGTGATGGTGGCACGTTGGCCGCGCGCGCCGCCGTGAGCCGCGGCGAAGGCCAAAGCGAACTTCGCAACGTCATCTACACAAGCTGCCCAATCTGCTCGACTGGCGATCGCCCACCAACGTGGAGCCTGCGCGCGCGCCGCGCTGTGCAAAATCGTGCAACGCGGACAATTTCTTACCAGGGCGCGGTGCTCGAACTTGCAGGCGTGCCGGTTCTCTATCTGCCGTTCATCGCGCACCCGGACCCAAGCGTTGAGCGCGCATCCGGATTGCTGCCGCCGAACATCGGCCGTAACCGCCGCCTCGGCACGTTCTACGAGCAACCCTATTATTGGGCGATCTCCCCATCGCAGGATTTGACGGCGTCCCTGCGCCTGCACGGCAACGTCAACCCGCTGCTTGGCCTCCAATATCGCAAGCGTTTCTGGTCGGGTGAATTCGAACTCGACACCACGTTCACGCAGGAAGAAAACTTCGATTCAGACGGCGATCGTTTAGGTGGCGACAGTCTCTTCCGCTACAGCGTGTTCGGCCAAGGCGCCTTCCGGATCAATGATTATTGGGACTGGGGCTTCGGCATTGAGAATATCTACGATGACGAATATCTCCGTCGTTATGATATCGATGGCACTGGCGAACGTCGCGGGCCGTACCTCGGTCAAGACACACGTCTGATCAGCCAGCTCTATGCGATCGGCCAAGGACTCGACTCTTACAGCTCAATTTCCCTGGTCGGCTTCCAAGGACTGCGCGAGAGCGACACCTCAGAATTGCTGCCGCTCATCCTCCCGTACGCGGAGTTCGATCGCGTCATCCAAGACTCCGTGCTCGGCGGGCAATTGCGGCTGCAAGCCAACACCGCCGCGTTGTCACGGCGCGATGATGGCGTTGGGCCGTACGTCGGCAATGATGCGCGTGTTTCTGTCTCGGCCACTTGGCGGCGTGATGCGGTCTTCGGACCGGGCATGGTTTTCAGCCCGTTCGCACAAGTTCGTGGCGACGTCTTCCACGTTGAAACCTCCGAGGACACTTACGAGACCTTCGGCCGTGGCCTTGGGTTGGCTGGCGCTGAAATCAGCTGGCCCTTCATGCGCCCTGGCGAGCGCTTCGACCTTTTGCTTGAGCCAGTTGTGATGGCCGCCTGGGCGAACGACAGCGCCGACGATCCGCGCATCGTGAACGAGGACAGCCTCGCGTTCGAACTGGACGATTCAAACTTGTTCCGTCCAAACGCGGCGCCGAACTACGACCTTTGGGAGCCGGGCGGACGCATCAGCGCCGGCGTGCGCGCGACCGCACGGGCCAGAACCGGCGAAAGCGCCACTGTCATGCTGGGCCGCCGTTGGCGGGAGGAGCAAGCGCCGGGCTTTAGCTACCAAAACAACCTCGCGGGCGAGGCGTCAGACTGGGTCGTTTCTGGCCAAGTCGATTTGGGAAGCGGCTTCGGCGCCGAAACGCGCATGCGCCTGGACGACCAAAGTTTCAAAGTCCAACGCATCGATTTGGGTGTGCGCGGCCAGTTAGGTCGTTTTAGTGCGGTAGCGCGCTATCTCAATGTCGACGAATCTCTCCTTTTCGATCCCGCCAACCCGAGCGAAGAACTCAATGCCAGCGTTGGGGTCGAGTTGGCCCGTGGCTGGCGGGTGCAGTTCGGCCTGACGCGCGACCTAGATTCAGACATAAACCTCAGTCAGGACATCCGCGCGATTTACGAGGATGACTGTACTTTTCTCGAAATCGCCTACACCCGCTCGGAAACGCAGCGGGGCACCATCGGCCCCGACGAAGGAGTGCAAATCCGGATCGGTTTGCGCTCGCTCGGGGTGTTGGGCGGAAGCTGAGGCGGAGCAGGACGGACCATGAATTTGAAGTACGTAACGGCTGCCGCCGCGCTCGCAGTGGCCACGCTGGGCCTCTCCGCGCCAGTGAACGCGCAAAACGCTGAGGGCGTTGCCGCGATCGTCAACGACAAGGTGATTTCCACCTTCGACGTGCGTCAGCGCGCGAATATGCTGCTGATGTTCGCCAACCTGCAGCCGACGCCGGAATTGCTGGAGCGCGCCCGCACGCAAGCGCTTCGCGATCTCGTCGACGAACAATTGCAGCTGGAAGAAGCGGCGCGCTTTGAAGTCACCGTCGCGGGCGACACAATCGACCGCCGCATGATTGAAATGGCGACGCGCGCCGAGACGACGCTTGAAGGCCTCACCAGCAACCTCGCACGCGGCGGCGTTTCGGTCGGCACATTGCGAACGCAAATTCGCGCCGAGATCGCTTGGCAACGTTTGATCTCCGGCATGTACGGATCTCGCGTGCGCATCTCACCCAACGACATCGCCGAAACCCAGCAGCGCATTGCAGCAAACGCGCGCCGTCCCCAGTACGAAATGTCAGAAATCTTCCTGCCAGCCGACACACCGCAGGAGTTCACCGAAATGGAACAGGGCGCGATGCGTTTGCTGGAGCAAATGCAGGCCCGCGCGCCCTTCCCGCTTGTTGCGCGTCAGTTCTCGCAATCGCCATCAGCCGCTGCGGGCGGCGACCTCGGGTGGATCAGCGCTACCGAACTTGCGCCGGAGATCCGCCCAGTCGCCGAACGTCTACAGACAGGACAAGTCTCGCTGCCGATCCGCACTTCGACCGGCGTCTATCTGATTGCGATGCGCAACCGCCGCGAGGGTATAGCGGACGGCGCAGCCTCAATCGTTTCACTGCGCCAAGTTTCGGCGCCAGCCGCGCGCACGACCTCACTTGAGCGCCTGCGCCGTCGCAGTGCTGGCTGCTCTGACTTGGACGACGACATTCGCGGCATCCAAGGCGCCTCAGTGCTCGATCTCGGCCAAACAGTTGAGGCGGATTTGTCCCCCGACATCCGCAGCCGCCTGGCAGGCGTGTCCGTTGGCAGCGCTTCGACGGTCGTGAACAACGGCGAACAGGCCAACATCATCATCCTGTGCGCGCGCGAAACCGGCGGTAGCGCCATTCCGGATCGCCAGCAGATCGAGGATCGCCTGCGCGAAGCCGAACTCTCCATGCTGGCCGAGCGTTATCTCCGCAATCTGCGGCGCGAAGCCACCATCATCACCCGTCAGTAATGGCATGAAGCCGCTCGCCGTTTCGATGGGCGATCCCGCCGGGATCGGCCTCGAACTCGCCGCGCGCGTTTGGGCGGAGCGCCAAGGCGCCCCGCCCTTCTTTTTTGTCGGCGATGCCCACGCGCTTGCGCGCGCGAGTGCGCGGCTGAATTTGCCGGTCCCAAAGCTCAATGTCGTCACTGACGCGAGCAAACTCACCGGCGAAGGCGACACACTGGACGTTCTTCATGTGCCGCTCGCTATCGAAGAGACACCCGGCGAACCCGATCCCGTCAACGCAGACGCTACCATCGCCGCGATCGAACAAGGCGTAGCCGCCGCCCGCGCGGGCGCAGCAAGCGGCATCGTTACACTGCCGATCGCAAAGGCGGTCTTGCACACGGCGGACTTTGGCTTCCCCGGCCACACAGAATTCATCGCCCATCTCACCCGGGATGATCCGTGGGCGCCCGAGCGCGGACCGGTGATGATGCTCGCTGGCCCAAGCCTCAAAGTCGCGCTCGCGACCATCCACACACCGCTCGCCAACGTGCCGCGGGAGCTCACGCACGAGCGGTTGCTCAAAGTCACGCGCGTGGCGGCTGAAGCCCTGAGGCGCGACTTCGGCATCGCCGCGCCACGCATTGCCGTCTGCGGTCTCAACCCTCACGCAGGAGAAGGCGGTCACATTGGCCGCGAAGAACTCGACATCATCAATCCGGCGATGGCCACACTGCGCGCCGAAGGTTGGAACGTTTGGGATGCGCGTTCCGCCGACGCGCTTTTCCACGAAGCAGCGCGCGCGACCTACGACGCCGTGATCGCGCTCTATCACGACCAGGGCCTCATCCCGATCAAGACGCTGCACTTCTGGGACGCCGTGAACGTCACCCTCGGCCTCCCAATCATCCGGACATCGCCCGATCATGGCACAGGCTTTGACATCGCCGGCGAAGGCAAAGCGCGGCCAGACAGTTTCCGCGCGGCGCTCGCAATGGCCTGGTCGATGGCCGAAAAACGCGGTCGCGCATGAACGCCGACGAGCTGCCAACCCTCCGTGACGAACTCCAAGCCCACGGCCTCTGGGCCAACAAAGGCCTCGGCCAACACTTCCTCCTCGATCTCAACATCACCCGGCGCATCGCGCGCACGGCGGGAGAGATCGCCGGCAAGCCAGTCATTGAAGTCGGCCCTGGCCCGGGCGGACTCACACGCGCGCTGCTGGAAGCGGGCGCTTACGTCACCGCCATCGAAAAGGACCCGCGCTTCGTGCCGCTGCTTGAGCCGCTCGTCGAATGGAGCGAAGGCCGCCTGCGCATCGTGCAAGGCGATGCATTGGATGCGGATGAACAAGCGCTGCTCCAATATGGACCGCCGGCGTCTCGCCGGCCGGCGGCGGAGCATGCCGGCGGGACTCCGGCGGTCCATATTATCTCCAATCTTCCCTACAATGTCGGCACGCCGCTGCTTGTGAAGTGGCTGAAGGCTGGAGCGTGGCGCGGGGACATGACGCTCATGTTCCAGAAGGAAGTCGCCCAGCGTATCGTCGCAAAGCCCGGTTCGGACGCCTACGGGCGTCTCGCCGTGCTCGCGCAAGCACGCTGCGCAGCGCGGCTCGAATTCACGGTGCCCTCGCGTGCATTCACACCGCCGCCAAAGATTGCCTCCGCAATCGTGCGCCTGACAGATCTCGCCGATCCCTACCCGCATCTCGGCGCCTTGGAGCGCGTAACCGCCGCAGCTTTCGGTCAGCGTCGCAAGATGCTGCGTTCGGCTTTGCGTTCGCTCACGCCCGAAGCCGAGTCGCTGCTGCGCGCGGCCGACGTCGAACCAACGGCTCGCGCCGAAGAAATCGATCAAGCTGGATTCCGGCGGCTCACAGACGCGTGGCGCGCGGCAAGCGCTTAGGCCGGGGCGTCGCACGGGAACGTCGCGCGGCGGAAGTCCTATGTCTTCAAGCCGCTATCGTAGAGAAACTTCCGCGCCGCGTGGCTGTCTAACAGGCGCAAGCCGCGGATGGCCCAGTCACGAAACGCTTGGTCTGAGGAGTGCGATTGTTCGCACAGCAAATCGAACGCGCGCTTGGAGCGCGCTTCACCGATCAACTCCAGAAGCCAGCATTGCACGCCATGATGCGTTTCCGTCGCGAACGCAGTGATCAACTCGTCCACATACTCTTTGGCGCGCGGCAACAGTTCGTGGAATCCCTGTTCCGCGATCCAACCGTCCCGGTTGCGCATCATCGCCAGGGATTCATCGAACGTCAGCGGCCGGGCTCGCATGCTCACGGCTAAATCCCCTGCTTCAGCCGCTCCACGTGCAGCTTGAGCCAAAGCTGACGCGCGCGCTTCAGCCGCTCTGCGGCGAGTATTTGCCTGATCTGCGTCAGCGTCTGCTCAAGCATCGTGTTGACCAGCACGTAGTCGTATTCTTCCCAGTGACTGATCTCATCGAGCGAGCGCGCCATCCGTTTGGTGATCACCTCTTCGCTGTCCTCGGCGCGGGCACGCAGGCGCCGCTCAAGCTCAGCCATCGACGGCGGCAGAATGAAAATGCGCACCACATCCTGTTCGGCCGCGGCATGGAGCGCGCGGGCGCCCTGCCAATCGACGTCGAACAACACATCACGCCCCTGGATCAGCATCGCCTCAACCGGCGCGCGCGGCGTTCCGTAATGATTGCCGAACACCATCGCGTGTTCGAGAAATTCACTGCGATCGGCCATGTCCTCGAACTGGGACTTGTTCAGAAACTTGTATTCGCGACCGTCGACTTCGCTTGGCCGCGCCGGGCGCGTCGTCGCCGAAACGGAGAGCGACATGTTCTCATCGACCTCCAACAGCTTCCGCGCCAACGTGGATTTGCCGGCGCCCGAGGGGCTCGACAGCACGAACATCAAGCCACGGCGCGCGACGTGTTCATTCAACATTGGCGGCCTGCTCCTTGATCTGATCGACCACGGTTTTGAGATCGAGACCGATGCGCGTCAGCTCCAAGTCAGCGGACTTCGAGCACAGCGTGTTGGCCTCACGCGTCAGTTCCTGGCTTAAAAAATCGAGCCTGCGACCAGCGGGCTCGGGTTTGGTGATGAGGCTTCGCAGCTCGCCGGCATGCGCACTCAAGCGCTCCAGCTCCTCCTGCACATCGGCGCGCGTCGCAGCGATCGCAGCCTCCTGCGCAAGGCGCTGCGGGTCGATCTTCAACTCCGGCGCCAGAGACTCCAAACGTTGGCGAATGCGATCAAGCGCCGCCGCCGGCGCTGCCGCCGCGCACAGGCGAGCCGCCGCTATGCCCGCATCGAGGCGATCGGCGGAGTCCGAAAAGATTGCCGCCAGCGAGCGGCCCTCAGCCTGACGCGCCTGCGCCAACCCTTCGAGCGCAACACCGAAGCCCGCAATCAGCGCCGCTTCCAACGCCGCGCGTTCCTCTTCCGATTGATCCGCTGCGTCTTCGCTCTGCACCACACCCCGTACTGAAAGGATGCCGTCCCACCGCGGCTTCGCAGCGCGGCCCTTGAACTGCTCGCCGGCAGCGATGAGCCGCTCGGCCAGTTCAACGTCAATTTTGGTCGGCGGCGCGGCCGCAGCATCGCGCGCGAGCGAGAGCGAAGCTTGCACCGAGCCGCGCTTGAATTTCGCAGTCGTCGCCGCGCGCACCACAGGTTCGATCGCGTCGAATCCCGGCGGCGTGCGCAGTTTCAAATCGAGACCGCGGCCGTTGACGCTTTTCAACTCCCAGATCCAACGCTGGCCGGCATGCTCGCCCTCCGCCCGCGCAAAACCTGTCATTCCGGAAATGGTCATGGGCCCTTTTCGCGTATTTGTGCGCCAAGTGTCACGCGGCCTTTGCGCGACTCAGCCAGAACCCGCTCAGGTTTAGCACGCCGGAGCCGCTCAAATGACGCTCGCCACCGCATCTGAAACGACTTCACTGGCCCGCACCGGCCGCTTGGCGCTCAGCCTCGATGCATTCTTGATGGCCGCGAGTCTCATATTTTGCGCGGCTCTGTTCGCGCAAGGCGGACTTGAGGCGTTCCTCTTCGCCGCCACCGGCGCCGTGTTCGGCGCGCGCCACTCGGTGCGCGGCTTGCGCACGCGCGGCGCCTATTCCGGCGGCTTTGCAGGGCTCTTTGTCGGCGCACTGTTCGCCGCCTTCTGTCACGACTTTTTCGTCGCGCTCGCGCGGCTGATCTGAACCAAGCCCCGGCCGGAAGACTTTTCCCGCCCAACTCAGCGCCTCCCTTCGGGGAGGCGTCTTTTTGCTTTACGTTAGTGGTGCTTAGCGGCCCGCGCGCTCAGCCGCCAAACGTTGCGCTTCGATCTCGCGCCACCGCACAACGTTGGCGTTGTGCTCTGCAAGCGTCGACGCAAACACGTGCCCGCCCGTACCATCGGCAACGAAGAACAGCGCATTCGATTGCGCGGGGTTCGCCGTAGCTTCCAGCGCAGCGCGGCCGGGATTTGCGATCGGCGTCGGCGGCAAGCCGTCGATGCGATAGGTGTTGTAGCCAGTATCGAGCGCAATCTCACTCTGGCGAATGGTGCGCCGGTTGCCTTGCGCGTCGACCAACCGGCCATCGCGGCAACGATCGGGGTGACGCAAGCACACGCCATAGATAATTGTCGGATCGGTCTCGAGCCGCATCGGACGGCGCAGGCGATTGATAAACACTGCCGCAACCAAAGGCCGCTCGGACGCCACACCAGTCTCGCGCTCAACGATCGCCGCGAGGTTGACCAAATCTTCCGGCGTTTGCAGCGGCAAGTTCGCCTGGCGCGCAGCCCATACTTCGGCAAGCGCTTCATCATGCGCCTCCCGCATCTGCTGAAGCAACGCCGCACGCGTCATACCGCGCGCCACGTGGTAGGTATCCGGTAGGATCGAACCTTCCGGCGGCGCATCCGGCATATCGCCGATGAGCACGTCGCTTTCCTCAATGGTCCGCATCACCGCCGCGATGGTGATGCCTTCGGGAAACGTAAGGGCGTGCTGAAGCGCGTCGCCGTCCGTCATCAGATCGACGATGGCTTGCACCGAGGCGTTTGCTGGAATTTCGTACTCGCCCGCTTGCAATGCCGAGCCGCCACGCAGGCGGTTTGCGATCCGAAAGAGAAACGCGTCGGTGATGAAGCCCTCGGACTCAAGCTTCGCGGCGATAGCTGCGCCGGACTCGCCGCGCTCAACCACGAAGGCGCGCGGATCAGCGTAAGGCCCAGGCCGGGCTATAGCGCTGGTGAAATAGAAGAAGCTGAACAGCGCAGCGGCGGCGGCAAGCACCGCAATCCAGAACAGAAAAGAAGAGAACCCGCCGCCATTGGAACGGCGCGCCGCTGCTCTAGCCATCAATCCACCGCTGTCAGGATCACCGCGGCGTTCGTGCCGCCGAACCCGAACGAATTCGACATTGCTGCCTTCACCGTCTTTTTCTTGGCGGTTTTGGGCGTCAAATCTATGGCGGTCTCAACCGACGGATTTTCCAGATTTAATGTCGGCGGAACCATGCCGTCGCGGATCGCGAGCGCGCAGAAAATCGCTTCAACCGCGCCGGCCGCGCCGAGCAGATGGCCGATCGCCGACTTCGTGGACGAGACCGAAAGGTTTGCCGCCGAAGCGCCAAAGAGGCGTTCGATTGCTTTCAGCTCGATCTCGTCGCCGAGCGGCGTCGAGGTGCCGTGCGTGTTGAGATAATCGATGTCGCCCGGGCTCATGCCGGCGTTCTTCAGCGCCGCTGTCATGGCGCGGAAACCGCCATCGCCGTCTGAGGCGGGCGCAGTGATGTGGTGAGCGTCGCCTGAAAGGCCATAGCCCTTCACTTCGGCATAAATCTTGGCGCCGCGCGCTTTGGCGTGCTCGTACTCTTCGAGCACAACGCATCCAGCGCCCTCGCCCATAACGAAGCCGTCGCGATCCTTGTCGTACGGGCGCGAGGCCTTCTCCGGCGTGTCGTTAAACCCGGTGGACATCGCGCGAAGTGCGCAGAAACCCGCCATCGCCAAACGGCCAACGGTCGCTTCGGCGCCGCCCGCGACCATCACATCGGCATCGCCATACATGATGAGGCGCGATGCATCGCCAATAGCATGGGCGCCCGTCGCGCACGCGGTAACAACGGCATGGTTCGGTCCGCGGAAGCCGTGCCGAATGGAAACTTGGCCCGCCGCCAAATTGATCAGCGCACTCGGGATGAAGAACGGCGAAATCTTTCGCGGGCCATCGCGCTCCAACTGGATCGCCGTAGCGCCAATCGTGTCGATGCCGCCAATCCCCGAGCCGATTAAAACGCCGGTGCGGTTCTTGTCTTCGTCGGCTTCAGGTTTCCAGCCGCTATCGGCCACGGCTTCATCAGCCGCCGCGATTGCGTAGAGGATGAAGTCTTCAATCCGTCGTTGCTCTTTCGCCGACATGACTTTGTCGGGATCGAAAGCGTGCGGATCGCCGGCGCCGCCGCCGCGTCCATCAACACGCGGGACGACACACGCAATCTGGCACGGCAAGTCATCGACTTTGACGTGCTCGACTCTGTTTGCGCCGGATTTTCCCGCGAGCAGGCGCTCCCACGTCGCCGGCGCATTCGCAGCCAGCGGCGTGATGAGTCCAATGCCTGTTATGACAACGCGCCGCATCAGCGCGACAGGACCTTAGCCCTGCTTCTCAGAAATGAACTTCACGGCGTCGCCGACGGTCTGAATGTGTTCAGCCGCGTCATCCGGAATTTCAATGCCGAACTCTTCTTCGAACGCCATGACCAGCTCGACGTTGTCCAAGCTGTCCGCGCCCAGATCGTCAATGAAGGAAGCCTTCTCGACCACCTTCTCCGGCGGGGCTTCGAGGTGCTTGATCACGATCGCCTTAACGCGCTCAAAAACTTCCGACATGCACGCCTCGCCAGCTGAAAAATTGGTCACGTCCGCCAAGGACGCTTGTGAGCGGCCTTTTGACCACACGCGGCCCCCGGCGCAAGCTTTTTTCGCCGCCGGGGATGCAGGACGGTCCCTCAGATCATGGCCATGCCGCCGTTCACATGCAACGTCTGACCGGTCATGTAGGCGGCTTCCTCACTGGCGAGATAGACGGCCGCGGCTGCTACATCAGATCCCTCGCCGAGACGACCGGCCGGAATTTTCGTCAATAGCGCGGCTTTTTGCGTGTCGTTGAGCACGTCGGTCATCGGCGATGCGATGAAGCCTGGCGCAATGCAATTGGCCGTCACGTTCCGGCTCGCGACCTCTGCGGCCAGCGCTTTGGTGAAACCAATCATACCCGCTTTCGACGCTGCATAATTCGCCTGTCCGGGGTTTCCTGTGACGCCTACAACCGAAGTGATGCCGATGATGCGGCCCCAGCGGTTCTTCATCATATTCCGGAGCGCCGCGCGCGAGAGGCGGAAATAGCCTTCGAGATTGATCTTCAGAACGTTCTGAAAATCCTCGTCCTTCATCCGAAGCAGCAGGCCATCCTTGGTGATGCCGGCATTGGCGATGAGGATGTCGAGCCTGCCGCCAAGCGCCTGCTCGGCCTGTCCAACCAGTGCGTCAACCGCCGCCGTATCCGAGAGATTGCAGGGCGTGATCACATGATCGCCGCCAAGCTCGGCTTTCACCTTCTCCAGCGCTTCGACACGCGTCCCCGAAAGCGCGACGCGAGCGCCTTGCCCCGCCAGCGCCTTCGCAATCGCACCGCCAATGCCGCCCGAAGCGCCCGTCACGAGCGCGGTCTTTCCGCTGAGATTGAACATCATACCCTCTTTGCGTTGCGGCTTATTCCGGCTGGAGCGCGGCGGCAAGTTTCGACACCGTGTTCCAGTTTCGGGCTGATCCGAGCTTCGGCAGCTTGAGCTTCGACGGCCCCTGCCCATTCGGAAACTTGATGTAGAGGCAATCCTTGCCTTGCTTGATCTCTTCAGAAGTGAGCGCGGTTTTCGCCATCGCTTCCAGCTCCGCCTTCGAAGCAGGGCCACGCATGAAATTCACGACCATGAAAGTGGCATTGGTTTTCGTGAACGCCTTGAACGGATTGCCCGCCATGATGGCGTCCAGCTGATCGGCATCGCGCACGAAGACATCGGTCTTCAGCCCCAGGCCTTCGAGGATCACGCTTTCAAGCTTCGCCTCAAGTTTCGCGCCGGTGAGTTTTGAGTTGAGAATGAGGTTGCCGCTGGCGAGCAGCGTTCGCACCTCAGTGAAGCCCGCGCCCTCGCAGACCTCGCGCAGCTCCGACATGACCACTTGGCGCTTGCCGAGATTCACACCGCGCAGCAGGGCTGCTTGCAACATGCTCAGCTCCTATGGATCGCCGGCGTCTCGCCGGCCAACGCCGATGCATGCCGGCGGGACGCCGGCGGTCCATATTGTTCAGATCGTCTTCGCGAATGCTTCCAATTCCGCCGGCTCATTGAGCGCCAACGCCTGCGCATCCGGGGCGTTGCGCTTGACCATGCCGCTCAGCTGCCTGCCGGCGCCCACTTCAACGAAACGCGCAACGCCGCCCTCTGACGCCAACCACTCAAGGCTCTCGCGCCAGCGCACGCGGCCGGTCACTTGCTCCACCAGCAATTTGCGCACCGTCGCCGGCTCAGTAACCGGCCGCGCCGTGACGTTCGCCACCACTGGCACGATGAGCGGCGCGATCGTCGCTTGCGCCAACGCTTCAGCCATAGCGTCGGCAGCGGGCTGCATTAGCGGCGAATGGAATGGCGCAGACACGTTGAGCGTAATAGCCCGCGCGCCTTTTTCCTTGGCATAAGCGAGCGCCGCGTCGACGCCAGCCTTAGAACCAGAAATGACGACGTTGCCGACATTATTGTCGTTCGCCACAACAACGACGCCAGCACTCGAACCAGCCTTCGCAATCTCTTCAGCCAACGCAACATCGACCTTCCCGATCAACGCCGCCATCGCCCCTTCGCCGACAGGCACGGCCGCTTGCATAGCGTTGCCACGCGTCCGCAACAGCCGCGCCGCATCGGTCAGGCTAAGCGCGCCGACAGCGGCAAGCGCCGAATATTCACCGAGGGAATGCCCCGCCACGTACGAGGCCTTAGAAATGCTGACGCCAAATTCGCGCTCCAGCGCGCGCATGACGGCGAGGCTAACGGCCATCAAAGCTGGCTGGGCGTTGGCGGTCAGCGTGAGTTCGTCCGCCGGCCCCTCGAAAATCAGCCGCGACAGCTTCTCCCCAAGCGCCTCATCCACCTCCTGGAACACCTCCCGGCTCGCGGCGAACGCGTCGAAGAGACCCTTGCCCATGCCGGGCGCTTGGCTTCCCTGTCCCGGGAAAATGAAAGCTGTGCTCATGGGCGGCGGCGTAGCGCAAGCGGCCCGCAGTCACAAGAACACGGCCAGAGCTTGCATCCATTGCCTCCGACGGCAGCATCTCGGGCTTCGGAGGGATCAATGCTGCGCAAGAAGGTGGTGATGGCCGCAAAGGACCTAACGGTGGCGGTTTGCCACTATGGGCCCCGAGAGCGGCATGCCCCCCACAACGACACGCACTCCCGCGTAAGTTTCCTGATCACCGGCGGTTACCGCGAGGAAGGTCATCCCGGCGCAATCCAGATGCGGCCGGGGCACGTTCTACTCAAATCCCACCGCGCCAAGCACGAGGATCAGTTCGGCGATGAGGGCGCATGTATAGCCGCGATCGAATTCACTGCCGACGATCCCTTCCTCCAAACCACCGACACCGCTGTCTGGCGCCAATGCGCGGACGGGTTTGCGCTCCGGCATGCGAGCGCATTTTTGGAGAGCGCGCTCTCGGGAGATCAACATGCCACCAGGGCGGCTGGGTTAGATCTCGTCGCAGCCAACGGCGACAACCAGATAGCTACCAGCATCCCGCCCGCTTGGCTTGCCCGCCTGCGGGAAGAACTTGAGCAGTGCTCCTTGGCGACAGTTGATGTCGGCCGACGCGCCAAAGCTGTTGGCGCACACCCCGCTCATGCCTCGCGGCTTTTTCGGCGCTGCTTTGGCGCTTCCATTACGGAACACGCTCAAGCTCAAAGCGTGCGGCGCGCGCTTGAGCCGCTTGCATCCACCGCACCGTTAAGTGAGGTCGCCTTAGCGGCAGGGTTCTACGACCAGAGCCACATGACACGCGTGTTCCGCCGCGTAGTCGGACGAACGCCGGGCGCGCATCGCGCCATGCTAGCGGCTGCTGCTGGTTAAACGCGTCCAAGACCAGCGAGCGCTCGCCGGTTAGGGTTGCATATGAATAGACGCTCACTCCTCATTGCCGCCGGCGCGACAGCTCTAGGCGCCTGTGCCACTCATCCAGTGTCGATCGCGACAGGGCTCCCGTTCGCTGACGAACTCGATGCTCAAATTCGGCGTGGCATGCAGCGCCTCAGGATCGTGCCTGGGCTTGCAGTTGCCGTGTACTCGGCAGAAGGCGCGTTTGCACGTGGCTATGGCGTTACAGATATCACGACTGGTGAATCCGCCGACGCTGACACGTCATTCTACATCGCATCGTCTACTAAGCCGCTCACCTCTCTGATGTTTCTTCGATTGGCCTCGCGCGGCGAGATCGATCTCGACATGAAACTCAGCGACTATGCGTCGAACGCTCCTTTTCCGCCCACGGTGCGCGCCAACGAAGTCAGCTTCCGCCAACTCTTGTCGCACACATCGGGCATCAAAAACGATCCGATCTCATGGCGAGTTGCCTACACCGGCCAGCACGACCCAGAACTGCTTTGGCGTCTTCTCAGCAATTCCGCGCCCAACGCCGAAGCGCCGCTCGGTACGTTCCAATACACCAACACTGGCTACAATCTCGCCACTGTGCTGACCGATCAGCGTACACGCACGCCCTGGCAGGACCTCTTGCAAACCGAAGTCTTTGGACCGCTCGGGATGAGACGTGCGAGCGCCCGCATGTCGCGCGCCACCTCTGGCGGCTGGAAAATCGCAAAGCCGCACGTCGCACTGCCGGAGGGCGTCACGAGGGTTTATCTGGAGAAGGTCGATGCGACGATGCAGTCCGCGGGCGGCGTGATCATGAGCGCAAGCGACGCGGTGCGCTGGCTTGAGCTCATGGTCGAGAACGGAGTCGTCGACGGACGTCGCATCCTGCCGGCGGCTTCAATCGAAGCGACGCGCCAGCGTCTCGCCTCAGTGCCTGAAGGGACCGAATTTGCCGGGTACGGCCGCGAAGGATACGGCTTGGGCTG
Organism: Caulobacteraceae bacterium; assembly: GCA_031431115.1. GTDB lineage: Bacteria > Pseudomonadota > Alphaproteobacteria > Caulobacterales > Aquidulcibacteraceae > Vitreimonas. Next base: position 12,063 of record JANPCV010000056.1, on the reverse strand, counting down.
GTACCAAGGGCCCTACCGCGATGATCGTCTTTTCCATCATTTCGGTGGGTTCGCTGGTGCGCGAGCGCATGTCTCCTACATCCCAGCGCGCCAGATCGGCGTGGCCGTCTTTGTCAACGACAGCACCTCGGCGACGATGTTCACCGACGCAATCGCGAACTTCGTCTATGACCGCAGCGCGGGCCGCGCCGACGCGGTCTCCACCTTCGACGCAAAAGTCGATGCGCTTGCAGCTAGACATGCCCAATTCACGACCCGCGTGACAGCCGACCGCGCAAACCGCGCAACGCGCCAGTGGGCCCTCACTCGACCGCACCAGGCCTACGCGGGGACTTACGAAAGCGAGCAATTCGGCCGCATCGAGATAACAGCGGCGGGAGAGCAACTGAATTTTGCGTTCGGCGCGCTCCACGCGGTGGCTGAGCCATCGACCGAGCCGGATTCGGTGCGGGTTGAGCTGGTGCCCTATTCCGGCGAACACATCCTGTTTGAGGGTGATGGCGCCCATCCCGTCAGCCTCAGGTATGACGGAAACACCTACGCACTGGCCTAAATCGCCGGAATTGGCTTTTTCGGAGCATGTCTTCCCCTTGCTTCCGGGGCCGAAATGCGTATTTTCCGCGCCTTCGCGATCCGCGGCCCCGGAGGCATCCGCCTGCCGGGGTCCATCGTTTTGGCCGGTTCTTCCCCAGTCAGAGCGCCGCGGGTCCAACGGAAGAGGAAAACTATGGCTTTATACGAGCACGTGTTCATCGCACGTCCCGAGATTTCGCCCCAGCAAGTCGATACGCTGGTCGAAGAACTCGCAAACAAAATCAAAGAGTTGGGCGGCACAACCACGAAGACCGAGTATTGGGGTCTGCGCAACCTTACCTATCGCATCAAGAAGAACCGCAAGGGCCATTACGCGCTCATCAACATCGACGCTCCGGCGCCGGTGGTGCACGAGTTCGAGCGTCTGCTCCGCATCAACGAAGACGTGATGCGCTTCAAGACGATCCGCGTCGAAGCTCACGATCCAGAACCGTCACCGATCCTCGCCCGTCGCGACCGCGACGAGCGCCGTCGTTCACGCCGCGAAGGCGGACGTGATGGCGAAGAAGGCGGCGGCGGCGAGTTTGAAGGCGGGGAGGAATAATCATGGCGCAGAAAATTCAAAAGGGCGCCCCGAAGTTCAACATCTCGAACATCCCGGCCCGCCGTCCGTTCGGTCGCCGGCGTAAGGTTTGCCCGTTCTCGGGCAGCGCCTCGCCTAAGATCGACTACAAGGACGTGAAGCTGCTCCAACGCTACATCAGCGAAAAGGGCAAGATCGTCCCGGCGCGCATCACCGCCGTTTCCGCCAAGAAGCAACGCGAACTCGCAAAGGCCATCAAGCTGGCCCGCGAACTCGCTCTGCTTCCGTTCGCCGTTCAATAAGGAGGCCAGCACATGCAAGTCATCCTACTTGAACGCGTCGAGAACCTCGGCAGCATCGGCGACGAAGTGAAGGTGCGCGACGGCTACGCGCGTAACTTCCTGCTGCCGAACAAAAAGGCGCTCCGCGCGAACGACACAAACCGCAAGGCTTTCGAAGGCCGCCGCGCCGAACTCGAAGCCCGTAACGCTGAAACGAGAGCCGTGGCCGAAAAAGCCTCGGGCAAGATCGACGGCACGTCTTACACCCTCATCCGCTCAGCGGGTGAAGGTGGCCACCTCTACGGCTCAGTCTCATCGCGCGACGTCGTGGATGAGATCATCAAGGCTGGCGCGAAGATCGATCGCAACGCGGTCATTCTCGATAAGCCGATCAAGACCATCGGCGTCTATGACGTGCGCGTGCGTTTGCACGCTGACGTCTCGGCGACGGTGAAGGTCAACGTCGCGCGTTCGGCTGACGAAGCCGAGCGCCAAGCGAAGGGCGAAAACGTCGTCGCATCGGCCGCTGAAGCCGATCGCGCTGACGAAGCCGCACAAGCCAAGGAATTGGCCGCGAACGCCTTCGTCGACACTTCGCCGCGCGAATAGCGCGACGAGACGACTACGAAACTGAGGCCCGTTCATCGAAGATGGACGGGCCTTTTCGTTGGGCTACGCCGCCTCGACAAGCTCAGGCTGACGCCGGTAAAAATGGCGTCATGCTGAGCTTGTCGAAGCACGACGCCACGCGCGGGCGCACTGACTCTCGTTCCGCGTCAACAACAAAGAGTCGTCAAAGACTCAGCTAAAACACGAGTCAAGGTTTCGGTAGCTCAACGATTGCCACACCGAATCGGCTCATCTTGCGTGCATGTTGAACCAGCCCGCTCTCCCACTGGCCCAGCCAGGTCAGCAGCCCACGCCGCGCACCGCCCCTCACAATCTCGAGGCCGAGCAAGCGCTACTTGGCGCGATCTTGTTCGACAACGAGATGATGAACCGGATCACGTCGTTGCTTAAAGAGCAGCACTTCTACGATCCAGTTCACGGCCGCATCTTCTCAACGTGCGCGGACATGATCGCAGCAGGCCAACTCGCCGACGGCGTCACGCTGAAAGAGAAGTTCGCCAAGGACGGCGGCATCAAGGAAATCGGCGGCGCGCTCTACTTGATGAAGTTGCTGGAGAACGCCGCACCGCTCTCCACGCACGCGCAATCCTACGCCGAGCTGATCTACGATCTGGCGCTGCGCCGCGCGCTGATCCGCGTCGGCGGCGAGATCACCGGCCTCGCGGAAAATCCGCCCGAAGACAAAGACGCCAGAGACATCATCGAAGAAGCCGAAAAAACGCTCTTCGCCCTCGCCGAAGCCGGCACTGCAAACCGCGGCTTCCAGGACTTCAAAACCGCGCTCACCGCATCCATCAATGTCGCCACCGCTGCTAAGAACCGCGGCTCCGACGTCTCCGGCATCGCCTCAGGCTTTCGCGATCTCGATCACTTGTTGGGCGGCCTCCACGGCTCCGACTTGATGATCCTCGCTGGCCGCCCCTCCATGGGCAAAACCGCACTGGCGCTCAACATCGCGATGAACGTCGCGCGCCAAAAGCAAAAGGCGGTCGAGGCGGGCGAAGCAGATCATTACGGCGGCACCGTCGGCTTCTTCTCACTCGAAATGTCCGGCGAACAGCTCGCGACCCGCATTCTCTCGGACTTCGCCGAGATCGAGTCTCACAAGATCCGCCAAGGCAGGATCACGACCGACGAGTACACGCGCCTCGCCGACAGCGCGATGATGCTGCAAACCCTGCCGCTCCACGTCGACGAAACTGGCGGTATCTCGATCGCGCAACTTCACAACCGCGCCCGCCGCTTGAAGCGCTCGCCATCAGGCCTCGACTTTATCGTCGTCGACTACCTCCAGCTCGTCACCGCCTCTGGAAAAGTCGAAGGCCGGGTGCAGGAAGTCAGCCAGATTACGCAGGGGCTTAAGGCGCTGGCCAAGGACCTGAACGTCCCGGTTCTCGCGCTCTCCCAGCTCTCACGCCAGGTCGAATCCCGCGACGACAAGCGCCCACAGCTTTCCGACCTCCGCGAATCCGGCTCGATCGAACAGGACGCCGACATCGTCATGTTCGTCTATCGTGAGGAATATTACCTCAGCCGCACCGAGCCTGAGCAGAACACTGAGGATTGGATCAAATGGCGCGCAAAACTTGATGGCGTTGCCAACCGCGCCGAACTAATCATCGGCAAGAACCGCCACGGCCCAATCGAAACGGTGCAGCTCCATTTCAAAGGACAATACACCCGCTTCTCCTCCCTCGCCCAAGGCTGAGCCGCCGCGGCTTGCGCGGCTTAAGGTCGATCACGCCGCGATCGCCGAGAACTGGAATGTCTTCCGGAAGCTCGCACCGAGCGCGGCGGTCGCCGCGGTCGTCAAAGCAGATGGGTACGGACTAGGCGCCGTCGGCGCAGCGCGCGCTTTAGCGCAGGCGGGCGCGCGCGTGTTCTTCACCGCGACGACGCAGGAGGCCGCAAACGTCCGCCGCGCGCTCGGCGACGGCCCTCAGATTTTTGTTCTGAACGGCCCAGGCAATGACGTCGACGCCATCCTGGCCAGCAAGCTCACGCCAGTTCTGAACTCCCTCGCACAGATCAAATTGTGGGACAGCCGCGCGCCTGCCGCCCTCCACATCGATACCGGCATGAACCGGCTCGGCATCGGCCCTGAAGAACTGCCCCACGCCATGAGCGCGCTGAAGGACACATCGCTCGCACTGGTGATGAGCCACCTCGCCTGCGGCTCCGACACTAAGCACGCCTTCAACACCACCCAACTTCGTCGCTTCATCGACGCGTCGATGCTGTTCCCGCGCGCGCCGCTCTCGCTCGCCGCAACAGCCGGCGCGTTGATCGGCAGCGATTATCATTTCGATCTCATTCGCCCCGGCATCGGCCTTTACGGCTCCGGCGGCCTCGACGCCGACAATCCGAAACTCTCCGCCGCCGCAACGATCGAAGCGCCGATCCTGCAAGTGCGCGATGCAGAGCCAGGCGAAACGTTCGGCTACGGCGCGACATTCACGGCACCGCAAAAGATGCGCACGGCAACCGTGGCCTTGGGTTACGCGGACGGCTACTTGCGCAGCTTGAGCGGGCGCGGCTATGGCGTTCTGGGGCGCGCAAAACGCCCAATACTGGGGCGCGTGTCGATGGACCTGATCATCCTTGATGTGACCGGCTGCGCCGAAGCGCAGCCCGGCGCGATGGTCGAGTTTCTCGGCCCGAACGCGCCGCTCGACGACATCGCCGCGCTCGCCGGCACTGCGCCCTATGAAATGCTCACGACGTTCGCAGGCACAGTGCGCAAGACCGGAGCGCGCGCGTGATCAATCCCTTCGCGCCAATCGGACGTGGCACACTTGGCATGCTGGCCGAGATTGGCCGTTTCTCGGCTTTCGTAGGCCGCGCCGTTGCAGCGACGGTCTCACCACCGTTCTTCATCGGCCAATTCCTGCGGCAATGCCTGCAGATCGGATATTTTTCCTTGCCGGTCGTCGGCGTCACCGCTGTGTTCATCGGCGCAGCGCTCGCACTCAACATCTATGTCGGCGGCGCGCGCTTCAACGCTGAGCAATTCGTCCCGAACATCGTGGTGCTCGGCATCACACGCGAACTTGGCCCCGTGCTTGCCGGCCTCATGCTTGCGGGCCGCGTCAGCGCTGGCATCGCCGCCGAGATCGGCACCATGCGCGTCACCGAACAGATCGACGCGATGACCACGCTCTCGACCAATCCGTTCAAATATCTGATCGCACCGCGCCTGCTCGCCGCGACGCTGACACTGCCAGTCCTCGTGCTCGTCGCCGACATTATCGGCGTCATGGGCGGCTACCTCGTCGCGGTGAACAGTCTCGACTTCAACGGCGCTGCCTATCTGCGCAACACGTTCGAGTTCGTGGAGCCCCAGGACGTTGTGCTGGGCTTGGTGAAGGCCGCGGTGTTCGGCTTCATCATCGCCACCGTCGGCTGCTACCAGGGCTTCCGCTCCAACGGCGGCGCACTCGGCGTCGGCCGCGCCACCACGAGCGCTGTCGTCGTCGCCATCGTCCTCATCCTGGCGACGAACTATCTCGTCACCGCGTTCTTCGTTGAATGATGCGCGACGGTTTAACCTCACCCATTCCCGGGGCTAGGCCCCGGACTGCTCGCTTCGCCCGCATCCGGGGATGGGTGCAGCGTGGAGCGGCCCTATGACTGCTAAGCTCGAACTCAAAGCCATCAAAAAGCAACTCCGCGGACGCCAAGTGCTCGACGGCGTCGATATCGACGTGAACCAAGGCCGCTCGCTGGTGATCATCGGCGGCTCCGGCCAAGGCAAATCGGTCACACTGAAATGCGCGCTGGGCCTCATGAAGCCCGACAGCGGCCAAGTGCTAGTCGACGGCGCCGACGTCACCAAGATGCCGGAAGAGATCCGCGCCCGCGTGATGCGCAAGTTTGGCATGCTGTTTCAGGGCGGCGCGCTCTTCGACTCCCTCACCGTCTGGGAGAATATCGCCTTCCGTCTCATCAACGCCGACAACGTAAATCGCGTCGAAGCGCGTGATCGCGCCATCGAAGTGATGCGCAAAGTCCGTCTCGCGCCGGAGTTTGCCGACGTCCGGCCAACTGAACTTTCCGGCGGCATGCAAAAGCGTGCGGGTCTCGCCCGCGCCATAATCGCCAAGCCCGACATCCTCTTCTTCGACGAGCCCACAACCGGCCTCGATCCGATCACCGCCGACGCGATCAATGATCTCATCGTCGAGATGGTGCGAGAACTCGGCTGCGCCGCCGTCTCGATCACACACGACATGCCAAGCGCCCGCAAAATCGCCGACGAAATCGCTATGCTGCACAACGGCAAAATCGTGTGGCGCGGACCCACCGCCATGCTCGACACCAGCGGCAATCCAATGGTCGATCAATTCGTCGCCGGCCGCGCCGAAGGCCCAATCCAAGCGGTCGTATGAACGCGCCCACACCACCACGCCGCGAGCCGCACTATTTCGACAATGAGAGCCAAGGCTGGCCGCTTCGCCAGTGCGCGATCCCGGCCGCCTCTGACAATTGGGACGTTGAAGACACGTTCGACTAGCTCGTCACCAATATGGACCGCCGGCGTCTCGCCGGCATGCCCCAGCGTTGGCCGGCGGGACGCCGGCGGTCCATATTGCATTCGTCTTCACAGGTGTTTCTGGATTTTGCCGTCTAGCGCCTCCGGCTTCACAGTCGGCGCGTAGCGCGCGAGCACTTTGCCATCACGGCCAATTAAGAACTTGGTGAAATTCCATTTGATCCCGCGCCCAAGCAAGCCGCCGCCCTTCGCGCGCGTGAGAAAATCATAAAGCGGATGCGCCTTCGGCCCATTCACATCGATCTTGGCAAACATCGGGAAGGTCACATCGTACGTCAACGAGCAGAAATTCTTGATCTCGTTCTCATCGCCCGGCTCCTGCTTGCCGAACTGATTACTTGGAAAGCCCAGCACCTCGACGCGCTGCGCGGCGTACTTACGGTGCAGCTCCTCCAGCCCCTTGTACTGATACGTGAAGCCACACTGGCTCGCGGTGTTCACGATCAGCAACAGCTTGCCGCGATAGTCGCTGAGTGAGCGCTCGGCGCCATCAATGTCGCGGGCGGTGAAATCGTAGATATTTGCCATTGCCTCACATGACGCGGCCCGATGCAGCATGCAAGGCCGTCGCTCGCAGTTGCAGACCTGCGTTCAGCCGCGCGCTAGGCTCAACAGGAAGGATTCGTAGAGGGCAGAATGGCCAAGTCAGATCGCGTTTACACATGCCAAGCCTGCGGTGCGATCTGGCCCAAATGGGCCGGGAAGTGCGAGGCCTGCGGCGAGTGGAACACACTGGTTGAGGAAACCGCGCGCGCAGTCGTGCCCGGCGCGCTCTCGGCGCCCGCCAGCGGCGGCAAACGCGGCAGGGGGATCGAGTTCGTTGACCTTGCCGGCATCGCCGATCCAGCGCCGCGCATCGCCACCGGCATTTCGGAGTTCGATCGCGTCTGCGGCGGCGGCCTCGTGCCCGCATCCGCTATTCTGATCGGCGGCGATCCCGGCGTCGGCAAATCGACATTGCTTCTGCAAGCGGCGGCATCGCTCGCACGCGGCGGCGCCTCGGTTGCTTACGTCACTGGCGAAGAAGCCGAGGCACAAGTGCAAGAGCGCGCGCGCCGCCTGAAGGCCGCCGATGCAAGCGTCAGCCTCGCCGCCGAGACAGACCTCAGAAAAATCCTCGAAGGCCTGAAGGCGTTAAGGCCTGACGTCGTCATCGTGGACTCAATCCAAACCGTTTACGCCGATGGCATCGAGGCCGCGCCTGGCACCGTCGCGCAAGTCCGCGCCTGCGCGCATGAACTGGTGCGCTTCGCAAAGAAGAGCGGCGCCGTCGTGATCCTCGTTGGGCACGTCACCAAAGACGGCCAGATCGCAGGCCCGCGCGTAGTCGAGCACCTCGTCGATGCCGTCATCTATTTTGAAGGCGAACGCGGGCTGCCCTTCCGCATCCTGCGCGCGGTCAAAAACCGCTTCGGCCCCACTGACGAAATCGGTGTCTTTGAGATGCTTGAGCAAGGCTTGGTCGAGACACCAAACCCATCAGCGCTCTTTCTCGGCAGTGGCGGCGAACGTCCATCGGGCGCCGCTGTATTCGCCGGCGTCGAAGGCTCGCGTCCGGTGCTGGTGGAAATCCAAGCGCTCGCCGCGCCGACTGCCTACGGCACGCCGCGCCGCGCCGTCGTCGGCTGGGATTCCGCCCGCCTCGCCATGATCCTCGCCGTGCTCGAAACCCGCTGCGGCCTCTCCTTCTCCGGCCGCGACGTCTATCTCTCTGTCGCAGGCGGTTTGCGCATTACCGAGCCCGCCGCTGATCTCGCCGTAGCCGCCGCGTTGATATCCTCGCTCGCCGATCGCGCGCTGCCCAAACAATGCGTCGTCTTCGGCGAAGTCGCACTCTCAGGCGAAGTGCGTCCCGCTGGCCGCAGCGATCTGCGCCTCAAGGAAGCCGCCAAGCTTGGCTTCACCAGCGCCTTCGCACCGCCTCAAAAGAAGGTCAGCAGCGCCGCCGCCGTGAAGATCAGACAGATCGGTCACATTGCCGATCTCGCCGCCGCCATCGGCGTCGAGGGCTTCGAATAGCGCCCAACGGCATTCCGCAACCGAAACGCTCACCTCCGCCCGCGTGTGGCGCCTTCCCAAGGCCCTATCAGCCGTTTAATCCAGTTCCAGTGGGACGCGCCCAGAAACGGGCAGCATGGAGTGGCGAATGGATCTCGGCTTCACTTGGTTCGACTTCGCCGCCCTGGTCGTCCTCGGCCTCTCCGGCGTCATGGCCTTCGCCCGCGGCCTTATCCGCGAAGTGTTCTCGATCATCGCCTTCATAGGCGCAGCCATCGCAGCGGTGTTTTTCGCCGGAATGGCGCGGCCGATCGTTGAAAGCTTCACCCCCCTTTCCGGACCGCTGGCATCCGTCGCCGCAGGGCTTCTGATTTTCCTGGTGGTGTTCATTGTCATCACCGTGATCACCTCAACGGTTGCGAAAACAGCCCACCAATCAACGGAAATCGGCTCTTTTGACCGCGCCGCCGGCCTCGCTTTCGGCGTTCTGCGCGGCATCTTGGTGGTGTCGTTGTTCGTGCTGTTGATGCGCCAAACGACCATCCAGGACACACAAACTGCAGATCCCGTGCAGGACGCTATACGCGGCGCGCGAACTTACCCTATTTATGATGGTGTCGCGTCTGCATTAGAGGCGGTGCTTCCACAGGCTCGTGACCGGGCTCGTGATATCATCGAACGTCGCGAAGGCGAGTCGGCGCCAATACCGCCGGCAGAGCCCGAAACCCAGGCCCAACCTTAATCCAAAGGGGCCACCTGAGGACCACATGACCGCCGAGCGCCACTCCCTCCACTTTCAGTCGGCGCCCGGAGACCCGGTCGATAAATGGGAACACGACGATAAGCCCCGCGAGGAGTGCGGCGTCTTCGGTGTCTTCGGCTCAGAAGACGCCTCGATCCTCACCGCACTCGGGCTGCACGGGCTACAGCATCGCGGCCAAGAAGGCTGCGGCATCGTCAGTTACGATGGCGCCCAGTTCTACCATGAGCGCTATCTCGGCCTCGTCGGCGAACACTTTGCCGGCAGCGACGTCCCAAAACGTCTCCCCGGCGCATCGGCCATCGGCCACACCCGCTACGCCACCGCCGGCGGCACCGGCCTCCGCAACGTCCAGCCGCTCTTCGCCGATCTCGCGTTGGGCGGTTTTGCTGTGGCCCACAACGGCAACCTCACCAACGCCGTCGATCTGCGCGAGCGCCTCGTTCAAAACGGTTCGATCTTCCAATCGACCTCCGACACCGAATGCATTCTGCAGCTGATCGCAAAGTCGAAGAAGCCGCGCGTGGTCGAGCGCTTCGTTGAAGCGCTGCACGACATTGAAGGCGCCTACGCGCTGGTGGCGCTCACTGAAAACATGATGATCGGCGCGCGCGATCCGATCGGCATCCGCCCGCTCGTGCTCGGCGAAAGCGCCGGCGCCATGATTCTCGCGTCCGAAACTTGCGCGCTCGACATGATCGGCGCTCGCTTCGTGCGCTCGATTGAGCCAGGCGAGATCGTCGTCGTCACCCGCGCCAAGGACGGCACGGTCACCGTCGATAGCCATTTCCCATTTCCGCGCCGCAAAGCGCGTCCGTGCATTTTCGAGTTCGTCTATTTCTGCCGTCCGGACTCAGTCGTCGAAGGCCGCAGCGTCTACGACATTCGCAAGCGCATGGGCCGCAGGCTCGCGCAAGAGACCGGCGTCGATGCTGACGTCATCGTACCAGTGCCAGACTCCGGCGTGCCTGCCGCCATGGGCTTCGCCGCCGAAAGCGGCATCCCCTACGAACTCGGCATCATCCGCAATCACTATGTCGGCCGCACCTTCATCCAGCCGAAGCAAGAAATCCGCGCGCTCGGCGTGCGCCTGAAGCACTCCGCCAATCGCGACGTGATCCGCGGCAAGCGCGTTGTGCTGGTCGATGACTCGATCGTGCGCGGCACCACCTCACGCAAGATCGTTCAGATGGTGCGCGAAGCGGGCGCCAAGGAAATCCATCTCCGCAGCGCCTCACCGCCCATCAAGCACCCGGACTTCTACGGCATCGATATGCCCGCCGTCTCCGAACTGATGGCCGCGCAAATGACGCTCGAGGAAATGCGCAAGTCACTCGAAGTCGACAGCCTCGGCTTCCTCTCCGTCGATGGCCTTTATTCGGCGATGGGTGAAGAAAAGCGCGATCCACTCAATCCGCAATTCACCGATCACGCTTTCACCGGTGACTACCCAACCGCGCTGCTCGATTACAATAACGGCCGCACCGGCCGTGAATCGCAGCTGCCACTGATCACCGAAAACGCCGCAGAATGAGCGGCGTCAATACCAAGCGGATCGCGCTCATCACCGGCGCATCGCGGGGCATTGGCCGCGCCGTCGCGCTTGAACTCGCGCGGCAGAACTGGCGCGTCATCCTCGTAGCGCGAGCACAAAAAGCGCTCGAGAAACTCGATGACGAAATTCACGCGCTCGGCGGCGAAGCAACGCTCATCCCGCTCGATCTGCGCGACGGCTCGGCCATCGATCAACTCGCAGCGCCGCTGTTCGAGCGCTTCGGCAAACTTGATGGCCTCGCGGCCTGCGCAGGGGCGCTGGGCTCGCTCACACCGGCGCATCAAGCCACGCCCGCGATCATCGATGAGACCATCCAGGTCAACTATCTCGCCAATCAGCGCCTCATCCGCGCGCTGCATCCATTGCTGCGAGAATCCGACGCTGGCCGCGCCGTTTTTCTCACCTCCGGCGCATCGAAGAATCCGCGCGCCTATTGGGCGCCGTACGCCGCCGCCAAGGCCGCGCTCGACGCGCTCGTGATCTCGTGGGCCGCCGAAATCGGCAACGTCACGCCAATGCGCGCCAACCTCTTCAATCCAGGCCCGACCCGCACCTCAATGCGCGCCAAGGCCTTCCCCGGCGAAGATCCAATGACACTGCCCACACCGGAAGAGGTAGCGCCATCGATCGTCGCGATGCTGCAACCGAGCTACGATCAGAACGGCGCGTGGGTGCAGTTCGAGCGTAAGTCGTAACGCGTTCAACTCGTTCGCTCAGACACATGACGCTTCCCGGACGCAGCCCGGCGTAAGCCGGGGTGCGATCCGGGATCCAGGGGCTGACAACGCACAGCGCGTTTGCTCCTAGGTCCCGGCTCTGCGCGGCATCGCCGCTTGGCCGGGAAGCGTGATATTGCGATCTATCCTCCGCATACGCACCGGCCGTTGCAGGTTGGAGCGCGGGGCGCCCGCCCGCCATTTTTCAAGCACAAAAAGCGAAAGCGCCAATGGGGGCCGGTGGGCCGCGCGCCTTAATTTCAAGGAAAAGCTCAAAAATATCCAACACCTCCAAAACGCGCGCATACTTCTCTCCGCCGCACACGGGAGATTTCGAAGAGCTCCGAAACTTTGGAATGTGCGGCAAACGATTGGTGTGGTGAGCGATGAAGGCGAAAGCCGAACTTGCTCTGAAAATCTGCTCGCTGGGGATGCAAACCGCGAGGTCCAGGAT
>JANPCV010000055.1:0-5860 GCA_031431115.1 Caulobacteraceae bacterium | reverse complement strand
CGGCGGGCTCGGTGAGCAATGTTCATGCGCAAGACACCGCGATGACGGCTCAACGAGATCAAATCTTCGCACCAGTTGTCGTTGTGTAGATCAAGCTTCTATCCGTTTTCGCAAAGGATGCGTTTTTACACAGCCTCGGCCAGCGTCGGGCGTAGCGCAAATTTCGCTCAGCGGCTCAGTCCATTCAAACGCGACGTTGGCGCCCCACCCCACCTAACGGCACGCCGTCGCCGTTATGCGACCTTCACGCGGCGGGCGTGCTGCTCGCCTCGCCGCATGCTTAAAGCCCTGAGCATTGATAGCATGTCAGTGACAGCCCGTTTAACTAGTCCCGGATATGCGCCGCATCATCAACAGTGCTACAGCGCGTCCAGGATGACAGAATTGTCTTTTCAAATCCGGAGACAGAGTAATGATCCTCCGTCGCATTGCAGAACACGTAAAGGCGCAGAACTGGTTCGCGGTATTCATCGATTTTGTCATTGTCGTCGTCGGTGTTTTTATTGGTCTTCAAGTTCAGGAATGGTCCCAACGGCGGGCGATGGATGATCGTGCCACGGTGCTGATGGAGCGCCTGGAATCGGATTTCGGGGTCGATGTCTGGGTCGCGCTGACCCTGCATGAGTATCATGAGCAGGTCCAACGTCATGCGCTCTTGACGCTCGACGACATAACTGGGCGTCAGGACTTGTCGGATGAAGCGTTACTGATCGCGGCGCACCGTGCGAGCCAGTTTAATCGTTTCAACAGAACCTCGGCGATTTATGAGGAGCTTGTCGCGACGGGCGGTTTTGAACTCATTTTCTCTAGCGAGATTGGATCAACCGCAGCGCTCTTTTACAGGACAACCATACTCGACGATTACGAACAGGATGGAAAATCATCTGACTATCGCCGACTTTATCGCAGGTTGATCCCGATCGACGTGCAGCTTGCGGTCAGTGAACAATGCGGTGATCGGGGCCTTACTATTGAAGAGTTACTCAATGAGGAAAGCGCCATTGGTTATCCGTGCACGCTGGATCTTCCTTCGGGTAGATTGGCAGAGGCGGCGGCAATCTTGAGGCAGGAACCGGAGTTGGCGCTCGCCCTGCGCCATCGCATTGCGACATTGGCTACGCAAAATCGCGACTTTGGAATCATTATCGACGCAATCAGGCCGTACCGGGCAGGCCGTGAAACGCTTGAGGAAAGCTCTATCGACGCTGTTTTTCGAGCGAGAGAATAATTCTCAGCAGCGGCCATTTAGGGCCAGACCGGCTCTGAGCGCCACATCCTTACGATCGGCCAAGTCGATTCAATCGTGTCGCCGGTAATGATGCGGGCAATTCGGCGCGAGATCGCCGACATGCGTCATCCGTCAGATTGGCGCCGTGAGGCCTATCTGCGCTTGCGATCTCAGAAATCGCGGCCCTCAAACACACGCACTGTGTCGTCCGCGATCTGGCGCATCAGCGGCATGCCGGCGAGCGGAGCGTCACTGGCGATCGCGCGCGCCACCAGCGCCATGTCGATCCACAGAGGCGTCAGAATTGGATCAACCCCTGATTTCGCCTGCAGGGCGGCGGCTGTCCACGCCACGCGGCCTGCCCAGAATTCTCGGCGCAAGGGCAAAATCTCGGCCAGCACCGCGGCAACGCGCTTCTTTCGCCCGCGGATCGGACAGAGCAGCGCTTCGACCGTTTCGTCCGCTTCAAACCATGTGTCGATCGTACCGATCGGTTCTCGCCAGCGTGGCGCGCTTGCCTGCGCATGAGCAAGGGCCTCGGCGCCAATCTGATCATCCGGCAACGCAGACAGCAGCGCCTCGCACAGCGCCGCCGGCGACACCGCCCGTGGCGGAAGCGGCCCAGATGCGACCGCTTCGAGCACCTGCACCAACCCAAACGGCGGCGGGCTCGCCTCTGCATTCTCAGCCAACGCGTCGCCTACACGCTGCGCAAAGAAATCGCCAGTGACCTCGACGGCGTCGACTTCCTCAATAAACCGTGCAGCGAGTTCAGCCGCCTCTCGCTTCGACATGCCGTCCGCCACCCAAGCGTCGCAGACCCCTTCAGCGTGTTTCACCAACACGGAGGCCGCCGCCCACATTCTGCCGTCCTTGATCAACGCGAGAAGGCTCTGCGCGCCGGCGCCATCCGCCGCAGTGGCGAACCATTGCTTGACCTCGCCATGCGCGGCGGGCTCAGGCGCCGACGCGGTGCGGCGCAGGTGCGCTATGAGCTCGTCGGTCGCCGCACGCCGTGTCTGCGGAAGCCAGGGCCGCATGCGCACCAGCCGCGAAACATCGATCGCTGACGGCGAATATCGCTGCGCGCCCTCTCGCGCCGCGCTGAGCGCGACCAGCGCGCAGCGCTCATCAGGATCGAGCACAAATCCCAATCCTGCCGCCCGCACTTCTGCGTTCGCGCTTAGCGCCAGCCCATGGATCAGCGCGGAGCGATGCTCGACTGGAAACGCCGCAGCCATCGCCGCCATTTCGCTCTGAATCCGGAAGGGATCGTCACCCAGCTCCTGCGCGATCTTGTCCAGATCGGCCTGTATCTTCCGTGGGTGCGCCTCCGACCCAGAGCGTTGCGCGGCTACGTCAATGCCTGCAACCATCGCCTCTTGCAGCGCCGTCGGCGGCGCTAAGCCAGCCAAAGTCAGCGCGCGCGCGAGCGCCATAAGCATCCCAGGTTCGGCCCCGCCCTTGGCTGATTCCGCACCCAAGAGAGCCATAACCATATTGAGTTCGCGCTTTGCGGCCGTCGAGCCGCCATTGCCGCGCAAGCGCAGCTCATCGAGCGCAACGCCGAGCAAGAATATAAGCCCATCGATGCGCGCAGCTTTTGGCCGTTTGGCGCGCGCTTGCGCAAACGCCGCGCGCGCTAATTCCGCCGACAAGCCCTCGTGCGCCATACCGCGCGCAAGCGCATACAATTCCGGCGGCGCGCCGCCGGCTGTACGCAAGCCCTCGCCGATCGCCGCCGCGAGTTCTGCAAGCTCCCCACCGACGCGCGGCATCGCAATCTCCGATTCGTTCCAACAGCACTTTGGCCACCGGCGGCCAACGCGTCGATGAACATTTTTTCTAACCTGCGGGGACACACCAGTACGGCCGCATGCGCTGCGGCGCCTGCAAAGGCAGGCCCATCGCCGACAACAGCTAATGGCCCATCGCGGGGAGATCGCGGCGCGCGACTAGCGATACGCGGCATCTTGAACGGACGCTCACGGGCGACATCAGCCCTTACGGATTTGATCTGAAGACTTCGCTCGTGCGAAGCTCTTTGCGGATCATGAGCATAGCGTGGGCCATGGACATTACCGTCAAATACGTCTCGGCGTCCGGAGAGGGCGATTATTTTGGGATTTCGTTCGATAATGATGATCCCGACGACGACGGGCAGGATTATGAACCCTCTGGCCCGCACCTGATCGTTCAGCGTCAATTCGAAGACGGTGACGACCGGATTTGCTACGTCGAAACCCACGACGAAGATTATTGTGGACACTTTAAGGTGCGTTTGATCACGTTTTCCGACACCCGTTTTGCCATGGAACTTGTGCGCCGACGCAAGGGGCTGATCTCCGTCAGCTATGACCTGTCGAAACAGGACTTTGAAGCCGTCGAGCGGATCGTCAACGTGATCTTCGGCGATCAGCCCATCGAAGGCTGAGCGCTATACCGGGCGACACCGCGCGCTAAACTCTCCGCAAAATGGCGAAATCCACCCAATCCTGCCGGTCAAGCTGTGCCCCACCGACCGGGTCAAACTCGCCGGAAATGGACGATCCCGGTTAGCCGTCCCGTCTTTCGAATTGGGGTCCGACGAGGAGGCAAACTATGCCCGACTGGACAGCCGATGACATAGCGCGCGCGATCGAACGCCGACGCGGTCGTGAGGGCCGCCGCGCCAGGCCGCGCGAGCGGACAGCCGAAAGCCATATGCGCGATTGGAGTGATGCAGACTGGGCTGAAGCGTTCAAGCGGCGACACGGTTTCAATGCAGATCCTCGAATGGGGCGGACTCGAGTGCGGGAGGTGGGATCGGACGGCGCTGTTTTGTTCGACGGTGACGTCCACGTGTTTCATCTGACGGGTCAGGCCCACCCATGGCAGGGCTATGCGTGGTGCGTCGGCGAGAAAGAGAAGCCAAGCTTCGTCAGCATGGTCGGTACAGGCACCGTCAGATCGGCGCGAGACGCGGTGCGAGTTTGGCTCGGCCAGCTCACGCCCTAACAGGCCGCGTCGCGCCATCGCGCCCCAACACAAAAGGCGCGGATCGCTCCGCGCCCTTCAACAATCTTGGCCCTGCATAATCAGCCTTCTGGCTTAGTGGCGTTCAGGCGACGATTAGCGCGGCTTGGCTCAGTGTGGCGTAGATGGCTGGGGCAAGCACGGCCAGGGCGGCGATCAGAGCGAAAAACTTGGTCATCTCGGGCTCCACTTGGCTTTCGGATCACCATTGATCCGATGAGTGGAAGGTAAGCGCCCCTTCACCTTGTCGATGTGACAGGTGTCACGCCGAGCGTGCAGCGCGGTCAAACCCGCGATGATCTCGCAGGAGAACCGACCGTGTTCGAATGGCGACACGCCGCCAAGCCCAAGAAAGCGCCGAAGCGACCCACGATTGTCGCTTGAAGTTGAGTCCCGGGCAGAAATCTAACGCCGCATCACGCACTCGCCGTCTCCCCGTCTCGCCTTGATCTGAAAAGAAGACTGCGCCGCAATACTGCACGGGGAGTTAACGTCCCAACTTCAAACACACATGCGCCTGATGAGCGGTTCGATCTCACCGAAAGCGGCCGTAGATTGTGGAGGCCTCAAGGGCTAGTCACCGTACACACGACCGAGTTCGAGGCGGGCGGCGTCCATCTCACGGCGGAACGCGGGCTCTGCATGCAATCGCGCGATCGCCGCTGCGGCGATCACACGGCCAGCATCAACATCGCTCGGAAAATGGACACCGCAAACAACGCGGCTGTCGCCGTAGTCGCGTCCTCGCTGCAAGAGCGCATCGGCGCGCGACGGAACGAGTTCCGCGAGCAAGAGCGCCCAGGCCCAGCCGAAAGCAGCATGGCCCGAGGGGTACGAGCCACTGGCGCGCAGTTGGTCGGTTGGTTCAACGCAAGTCGGCAGCGTGTCGTCCAACACGAAGGGCCTTTGGCGCGCGTACCGGTTTTTAGCCAGGAGGATTGATGCGCCGAGAGGTGCTCGCAGTCGATCGAACACGTCGTCCGTCCGCGGATAGTCGTCGGCTGTGAATTCGGCGCCCAATACTGGCGCGAACGCGGAAAATGCGTCGAACTGGTCATCGGCACGAGCCTGCGCGATGCGTTCCTCGCTCCAGCTTCCGCGCAAGACTACCATTTCGGCCGCGGCAATGTCGGTGTCCGGCGGACCGTTAGTGATCGCGACGCCGTCGACCGATCCGCTGAGTTCCGCCGCTATTGGCAAAAGTGCGCTTTGAACGTGTGCGCAGCCCGCTCCGGCGAGCGAAAACGCTGCAAAGACCACGAAGCGGAGGCGGAGCGGCCATGAAATCTCCCGCTCTGCGTTCGCGGTGGCGGGCAGACGATGCTCTACACAGAAGACTGCGCCCATATGCGATTGCTCCGCCAGCATGGCTCAGGCGCCTAGGATTGATTGGTCTCGTCGAACGCAGTTGTCGAGGGATACGCGGACCTTCGTTCCGCTCACAGCGCCCCTTATGGAAAAATGGCGACATCGATCGGCGGTCTCAATCGGTGAGCGCAACACGTACCTTAGTTTGAGGTCGTGGAGCGATGCCAATGAGGAAGCCTTATCAGCGCGTCGGATTTACCGCGGCGCAAAGCGCCGAGCTTTGGGAGCGTTGGAAGACGGGGGCGGGTG
>JANPCV010000054.1:0-4207 GCA_031431115.1 Caulobacteraceae bacterium | reverse complement strand
GCAAATTTTGTGGGACGAATACATCGAGCGTTATCCCGATGGGTATCGCTACGCACGTTTCTGCCAACTCTATCGCGCATGGGAAGAGAAACTTTCCGTGACGATGCGCCAGAATTATTTGGGCGGCGAGAAGTTGTTCGTGGATTACGCCGGCGACACCGTTGCAGTGATCATCGATCGCCACACAGGGGAAACGCGTGCGGCGCATATTTTCGTCGCGGTGATCGGCGCGTCGAGCCTCACTTATGCGGAGGCGACATGGACGGAAGGCTTGGCGGATTGGATTGGCGCGCACACGCGGACGTTTGCGTTTATGGGCGGATCGCCGAAGCTCTTGGTTCCCGACAATCCTAAAGTCGCGGTGATCAAAGCTTGTTTTTACGAACCGATGGTGAACCGCACGTACGCAGACATGCTCACGTATTACGACACGACAGCGCTTCCAGCGCGGCCACGAAAGCCGAGGGATAAGCCTAAAGTAGAGGCGGCGGTCAGAATCATTGAGCGGTACTTGCTCGGGCGCTTGCGCAATCGCCTGTTCTATTCGCTGGTCGAGCTTAACACCGCGATCGGCGCGGTGCTGACGCATCTCAATGACGACTTCAAGATCCGTCGTCTTGGCGTTACGCGCCGGGCGCTATTCGAAGAGATCGACAAGCCCCATCTGACGCCGCTGCCGGCGGAAGAATATGTCTACGCTGAATGGCGCGTGCGACGCGCCAATCTCGATTACCATGTCGACATCGACGGCAGCTTCTACAGTGTGCCGTTTCGGTTTGCGCGCGAGCAGATCGAAGCGCGCATAACTGCGCGTACAATCGAGCTTTTCGTCAAAGGCGAGCGGATCGCCGCGCATGCGCGACTGGCGAGTTGCGGGCGCCACACCACCGTGCCCGAGCATATGCCGTCGAGCCATCGCCGCCATGCCGGCTGGACTGCTGAACGCATCCAAGCCGAAGCACAATCGATTGGTCCAACGACGGCGCTCTACTGCACGCTGGTACTCGAGCACAAGCGTCACCCCGAGCAGGGCTATCGCGCCTGCCTTGGAATCGTGCGGCTGCCGAAGGCCTATGGCCGTGATCGCGTCGAGGCGGCCTGCGAACGCGCGCTCGAGATCGGCGCGCGCAATTACGCCTCTGTCCAATCCATCCTCGAACACCGCTTGGATCAGCGCCCGACCAATAAAGCCGCCGCGGACGGGCCGGCGATCCAACACCCCAACATCCGCGGCCGGCGCTATTATCAATGAGGCTCAACAATGCTTACCCACCCCACGCTCGATCAGCTGCACGCCTTAGGCTTGCACGGCATGGCCAATGCTTTCCTCGACGCGGACACCCATAGTGACACACACACGCTCTCTCACGCCGAATGGCTGGCGATCCTGCTTGATCGTGAGACGGCGCTGCGCCTCGACAAACGCTTGAGCGCGCGCCTGCGTCATGCACGGTTGCGACAACAGGCGAGCCCGGAGGATGTCGATTATCGCAGCGTTCGCGGGCTCGATCGCCCGCTGTTTCAAACTCTATTGTCTTGCGCGTGGATCAAAGCCCATGAGGGAATTTTGATCTGTGGTCCGACTGGCGTCGGAAAAAGTTTCTTGGCCTCGGCATTGGCGCAAAAGGCGTGTCGCGAAAATCACTCGGTGCTGTATCAGCGCGTGCCAAAATTATTCACCGAACTCGCGCTCGCTCGTGGCGACGGCCGCTATGCGCGAATGATGCGCTCCTTATGTCGCGTCGACGTGCTGATCCTGGACGATTGGGGCCTTGCCTCGCTCGATGGCGCCGCCCGCCATGATCTCCTGGAGCTGTTGGAGGAGCGTCATGGACGCCGCTCGATCATCGTCACGAGCCAACTGCCGGTCGACAAATGGCACGACATTATCGGCGATCCCACCTACGCCGACGCCATCCTAGATCGCCTGGTGCACACCGCCCATCGCATCAATCTGTCCGGCGAGTCCATGCGTCGCTCACGCGCCCGCGCCGTCCCCGGGTGACGCCCAATTCACCCACTTGACGAAGGCCAGTCGCACTGGCTTATCCACAACGCCTGCGTCGCCCCAAGGGCGGGCGTCGAAATATTAGAACGCCTGGGCGTCGATATTTCAGAATGCGTGGGCGTAATCGTCAGAATCCGCACCCTGGTGACGCTCCTGCCCTTGTGGCAGACAATACGCTGGCTAAGCGGCAGTTGAACTGGCGGCCAACACGAGGCCTGGACGCAATAGTCGCCGATGCCTGGACCTGGCATGCCGAGGTCGAGCCACAATTGTTCGACCAATCCTGATCGCGTCACCGGCATAGCGACCCGACAAGTGACTAAGGGGCGGGTTGTGATTAAGAGAGCGCCATGACTAAGCCGTTTCGAGCGATTGTATCGTTTTTCAAGGATCTCAAGCACGTTGGCCGCCTGGGGCCCGCATTCCTGTTGCGGCACCCTATGGCCATGGCGGGGCGTGAGACTTGCGTTCTCCCGATAGCGGGCGTCGGCGTCATGCAAATGCGTTACAACAACAGCGATGCAGCCGTCGTGCGCCAAATTTTTTCGCGACGCGAATATGATCTGAGCAAGTATCCGCAGCGCAAGCGGCTCCAAGCCGCGTACGAAGGCATCCTCGCTAAGGGCGAGATACCGCTCATCATTGACGCCGGCGCAAACATTGGCGCCGCCTCGATCTGGTTTGCGAAAGAGTTTCCAAGCTCGATAGTTGTCGCCGTGGAGCCTGACGCGGGCAATATCGAATTGTGTCGGCGGAATCTCGCTGCGCACGAGCAGGTGCGGCTGGTAGCGGGAGCGATCGGCGCAACTAGCGGACGCGTCGATCTTGAGAATCCTACCGGCGAGTCCTACGCGATTCGCACCACGCGGGCGGAAGCTGGCTCGACCAGAGTGTACACTGTACAAGAGCTTGTAGCTGAGGCTGGTGAAAAGGCGGCGCTGCTGTTGGTCAAAGTGGACATCGAGGGGTTTGAGGCGGATTTGTTTTCACAGAACGTCGACTGGCTGGATGATGCCTCGGCGCTAATCGTGGAACTGCACGACTGGATGCTGCCCGGTCAGCACGCAAGTCGTTCACTGCAGCGCGCCATCTTTCCGCGCGACTTTGAGATGCTTATCCACCGCGAGAGCTTGGTCTTCATTAGATGAGTTTCGACTTTCCCCCGATCATCGTGATCAATCTCGACAGCGACAGCGAACGACTTGAACACATGCGCGCTCAGCTCATGCGCCGGGCTGGAATGAGAGCGTCCAGCTCAAGTTTAAAGGATGTGGACACCGCGAATTGCCCGCCACCAGCCACGCGCCAGCCCATTCGGCACAGCGCGGACTGTCAGTCCAGCAAAACGATCGAGAGCGGCGACTTTCTGCGAACTCATGCCGAAACGGGGCCCCAATCCGCCATTCGCCGCTGAATGCGTTTGGCTCTCGGACTGGACGATGTTCCAGAATCCTGGAGCGCCGAACGGCCGAGGAAAACGCTGGACTTCCATACTCCGGCGGAGCGATTTAGCGAGTGTGTTGCGTCGATCAGTTGAGGCCGCAGCGACATCGCGTCATTGCTGCATGCGCTAAGTCACTGACCGCAATGGAGCGAGTGGGCTGGTCGCGAAAATCACGGCTATGACGCGCGTTGGCCCTGAGCGGACATTTGCTCCGGCTATGGCGATAGGTAAGTTTCCGCCTATGCTTTGGTCCACCGCTCCCTTCAAACCAATCCTCTACGCACTGAGCTTGGCGCTGTTGGCTGGCTGCGGACCTTCGGTGCGGGAAGTCAGCCATCCATTTTACGTCACTTATTTCGAAGACCCCGCCGACAGCGCGCTTTTCAGGTGTCCGAGAGGCCCGGGGGAAGGATGCGCGATTGATGGTCTTCCCGGCCCTTATGTTTTCGCTGCGGGAGCAAATTCACAGTACGTCGTAGTTGCCCGACATCCCAAGGCTGACGACGACATTGATCGATCTCGGACGGAATACTTCTATTTCGCTCGCGTGCCCGAAGAGACCAACGGGTGGGGCAACAATCCAGAGGTGATCATTGGCCCCCTCAGCCAATCCGAGTTTGATCGTGCGAAAGATCGGCTCGCCCTACCTGAATATTCAGTCGATCTCCGATAGGAGCGAATGTCTCCTCCCGGCGATGTCGCGCCCCCCAACGGCCTAGAGAGTGAGCGGCTGTTTTTGATCGACAGCGCCGGTC
>JANPCV010000053.1:0-5082 GCA_031431115.1 Caulobacteraceae bacterium | reverse complement strand
TCGCCCATTCCGGTCATTCCCGGGTCACGGCAGCTCCTCCGCCGCGGGGCGCGGAAAGACGTCGGAAGGTCCGTCGCGTCCCCCAATTTTTCGCTTATGGCGACTTTGGCTTCGCTGCTGGAGTTTGCGTACAAACTTTATCCGGTTGTTTCGAGTCTAGTGTGATTGGATCAAGCACAGGGCCCTGCATGCAATAGCTCACCTTGTCGGTCACAACGCCTGTACCGGCGGCATACTGATCAATCCTAAGTACGCCCTTACCAGAGGTTACATTGTAGGTGACACCATTTGATTCTACGACGAGACACTTATTTTCGACGCCTTTACGGATGCAGCCTTCGAAATGCATCGTGGTGCCAACCGCTGGAGCCTTAGCAGGCGACGGTTCCGCCGCAGGCGTCACGCTTGCGGCGGGGGGCGAAGCCGGCGGCGCGTCGCTTGAGAACATGTCGGTCAGTACGAACCATTTGCCGTCGCGCTTCGTCCACGTCACGACATACTTGCCGACATCGATGGCTGCGGCCGCGCCTTCGCCGCTACCGAATTTGTACGTGCCGATGTCGATCGCTAGATCGCCGCTCTTGGCGAACACGAAGGTGTCCGTCTCGAAGGTCAGCGACATGCCGGGGATCGCAAACATCTCGCCCCATCCCTTTTCGACGGCATCACGCCCGACGGCTTTTGGCGCGTTGGGCGGCAGCAACTGGCCGTCCCCGGCATAGATCTGACCGACCGCCTTGACGTCCTTGGCGGCGATCGCCACCAACCACTTCGCATTTGCTTCGCGGATCGCCGCTTCGTCGGCCGCGGGCGAACCGCCGCCTCCACAGGCCGCGACGAAAAGAAAACAAACGGTGGCGACCGCTGCAACTGAAACGTTCAACTGTGTCATCTGTTGAGATCCTTGTCTTGTGCGCGGGCTTTTCGGCGCGCCTCGAAATTCATGCGCACGCGACCCGCACGAAGGCCAAGAATTAGCCCCTTTCCAACCCGAACGGAAGGGACACGGCGCCCCATCCCCCCCTGCAACTCAATTTCCCGCCGGCGCCTGCACCGTCGCCCGATAAAGCGAACGAGTGAGCACCTGACAATCAGCGCATTGACACAGCCCGACGCCTGCCCTTGGCAACGTTACAAACGGCGGAATTCTTCTGAAACAGCCGCTCGTATTCGCATGCGCAACACGGCTGCTGTTCGCCCACAATGGACATTCGCAGTTTTGTTGCGGTGCGGCAGGTTCTCGCCCAAATGCGACGTTCGAAATGTTGGGGCGGGAGCGGAAACTAGCAGACGAGACTCACGTGCCGCACTTAAGTGAAATCCGGCGGATTGCGAAGCCAAACGATGACATGTTCTGATCTGGTGGGCGACACATACTCGGCGCAACTGCCGACATCCCACGCTGTCAACAGCCGCGATAGAACTGAACCCTAATTATGGGGCGCGACCATGCTTGCGCTCGTCACATCGCATTCGCGGAGGTGGGGGACGTGGACCTTCAATCGCTGTCTGGGCGTTCGCTTAAATACTCGCAAAAATAAATGGAGTCCTCGTCATCGGCTGGCAGGGTTGCTTTGCAAGTCGCTTCGTCAACGAAGGGGCCATTCACTAACACCTCCCAATACAGGTTTCCGTCGATGCCGTACCACCCTGCGCCGTTCCATTGCACGGCTTCAGCAAATGCACTCGAAGCGCCAGACAGAACCAGCGTAGCGGCCAGTGCGGCTGTGATCACGAATGGTTTGGCTAACATGAACTTGCGCCTCCGTTCCAAAGTCGACGCCTAAGATATGCTCGTTCTTGTCAAGTTGCACACATGTTTGTGCCCGGAGGGATTTCGGCCCACACCCTGGGCAAAGGTCTAACGTCCGTCCGTGTTTCGCTAATAGGGCGCTGCGTTCACGATGGCGCGCCCAGATCCTTCAACGCGTCCTGTGCCTGCTTCAGCGTGTTTGCGTCAGGATGGCGCGCGATTGCGGCGTGATAGTCGGTGATAGCCTCGTCGCGCTTGCCGATTTTCTGATAGGCGCTGGCGCGCAGGACGTAGGGCCAAAAATCGTCGGGCGTCAGCTCCATCGCGCGCGTGTAGCTGGCGATCGCGCCAGCGGTGTCGCCGTGTTGCATGTAGAGATTGCCGAGCTGCATGATCACGGGCGCGTTCTGCGGCTGCTCCTTGATGACGCCGGCGAACATGGCGATGGCGGCATCGAGCGCGTCGGCAGGTTTGGCGATGCGGGCGCACCGCACAATCGTCTCGGTCGACGTCTTGAGGTCGCGTTCGCACGCGGCTTTGTCGTCGTAAGGCGTGCCGCCGATTTGCACCGCCGGAAACATCTCGACCTGATACCAGGCCGCGCGCCAGGGCGGGTCGGCGGCGAGCGCGGGTTGGTCAGCGAGGAGGAGGAGGGCGGCGATGGCGATGCGGCTCATGGGGATGCTCCTAGCATGTGCGTGGCTTTGCGCCCGGCGATTCGGAGAAGCGTATGGCGTGCCGGCACGGGGGCGCAACGCCTCCGGAGGGGATCAGCTGCCGTTGCGCAGGCGCGTTGCGCTGATTCAGCGAGGCGATGTCACCTTTGGGCCAAAACAGCCTTTCCTCTGCTGCAGTCGCGAAGGCGGGAACTCGCCCGAAGCGGCCAGTCGGCCCCGCCGGTGAACACGGCAATCCTTCACTGGCAGGGATGGACGGGAAACTCAGGTCAGGAACGGCGTGAGCAATAGATAGCCACCTATCGCGACTGCAAGCACGCCTGCAGCCTGACCGATGCGCTGTCCGGCCGGCAATAGCTTCTCGGCCATGACGAAGGCTGCAATGGCGACAACCCAGACTAGATTCATCACCCCACCGACGAATAGAAGGGCCATGATAAACCAGCAACAACCGATACAGTAGGTTCCGTGATGCACGCCCATGCGGAGTGCACCCCAAAAACCCGGTCGCCAGTGTTGTGTCAAGAAAGCGATCGGCGATCGGCAATGAGCGAGGCAAATGCGCTTGAGCGGGGTCAATTGAAAGAGCCCCGCGCCGATAAGCAGGGCTCCACCGAGGACCTGGCTGTTGAGCCGCATCGCATCCGTCAGGAGCCCGCTCGCCGTCATAGCCCATTGGGCCGTTGTTGCGAGCGCAGAAAACAGCATCCACGCGGCGACGTAAGCGCCCGCGAAAACAAATGTCGGCGGCAACGTGGCTGCAGTGCCTTGATTTCCAGCTACGCGCGCGTATAGCAGAATCATCGGCGCGGCCGATGGCAGCATCATCGCCACCATCATGATCGCCCACATCAGGAATACAGAGAACGCATAGGCGGGCGTCCATAGCATGGAGGCCATCATGCCGCCCATCGACGACACATGGTCCATGCCGTCGCCGTCCATGCCCATATCCGAGGCCGCGAGCCACCACCACGCGAGCGCGCTGGCCAGCACGATCGCGCCGCCGGTTATCAGTCTGTCGCGCGTGATCCAGGATGGGCGAGCGTCATCGCCGCTCATGCTGCGTTCAATGCCTTGGTCCGTTCGGGCCTACGTCCATCATTGCGATGTGCCCGTGCCGTCCAGTCCACTCCAATGGCATGGGCTCACCAGTCTTTGTCGTAGAGCTTCCATACTCAGCTTCGTGATATTCAAATCCCGTCGGAAGCGTGACGCGCGCTCGGTGCTCAAGGCCCGTCATCGGATTGCGAATCGGTTCAAGTTTGACGTCCGTGATTCCACTGACATGGAAAGAGCCCTTCACCTTCTTATAGTCGGCGTCGAACTCGATCTTCGCATATCGCGGCTCGTGAAACTTCGTTAGCGTCCCGGCAAAAACGTTGAAGATTGTTGCACCCGGCGTTGTTTCCTGGCCGGTAATGATCTTGAGGAGCGCTTCGCGCTGCTCCGGCGTACCGGCTTGATCAATGACAGCTAGAGCTTCTCCGTTACCCTCGTGAATAGCCTTCGGCCATTTGAAAATCGCGGCCCATGCCATTCCGTCGAGCTTGGTCGCTCCGAAGTACCCGCGCGTAATCTTCATCCCGACAGACGCGTGGCAGTACCCGTGCGAGGGCAGCGCATTGAACTGGCATGGGCAACCGAACTCACAGTTGCAGCTCGTAATCATTGGCCCTTGAATATTCCAGTCTATGGCCATGGCCGTCTCCCGCGTGGATTGAAGCTCCCAATATTTGGAGGATAGACCAATCGGCCCGCTGGGTGAAGTGTCGGCGCATGAGGTTGGAACGTCGGCTTCAGCCCTCAAGGTAACGACGATTGTGGCAATCTGGCAGTGTCGATCCAACTTGCCGTTCATCGAGTATGCTGCGGTGCGGCAGAAGTTCGCGGCAAAGGCGACATTCCTCTACTGCGCCTGCGAAGGCTAAATTTCGCCCAAAGCGACATTCGTAATGTCTAGTCGGGAAGCGGGGCTAAGCACGCGCCGAAGCAGAACGCGGATACTGTGTTCGCGGCCCAAGCGCGAATCCACTCCGTCGCTCCGCTTGCCGGAGGCGAGGACCAACCGATGCAATTCGCCGGTGCTATGCACCTTCGTGCCCAACGCCCAAACGATGTCCGTTGCGATTTTGACTGTGACGCCGGCGACGCGCTTTCCAATCGACCCCGGGTGCAGCGACTTGGATGCCTGGCGCGCTTTTGCCGGTGAGCGCCTAGGTCCCCGGCGACGTTTTTGCGAGGGCAAGACGCTTGCCCTCGCCGCTTCGTTGCGCAAGATCCTGATCAAGCGATCAGTAAAATGTGCCGTTCGCGAACGGGTATAGCAGCAGGTCACCGCTCGCGGTGCGCACGATCAGGTCGGACTTGCTGTCACCGGTCCAATCGCCGACGAAGTAGTGCGAGAAGTCCCAGCCGTTGCCGACTTTGGTCGGCCCGCCTTTGCCGTAGAAGGTGCCGTCCTTGAACGGATAGAGCAGCATGTCGCCGGTGGGCGTGCGCACGACCAGATCGGACTTGCCGTCACCGGTCCAATCGCCGACGAAGTAGTTCGTGAAGTCCCAGCCGTTGCCGACTTTGGTCGGCCCGCCTTTGCCGTAGAAGGTGCCGTCCTTGAACGGATAGAGCAGCATGTCGCCGCTCGCGGTGCGC
>JANPCV010000052.1:0-2014 GCA_031431115.1 Caulobacteraceae bacterium | reverse complement strand
GCTATGACCATGATTCGCGAGGGAGCAGAACATCATGAATGCCAAGAATTTTCAGGTATTTCTTGAGCAGATGGCCGATCTGACGGCGGTGCAACGGTCAGCGCTCAGTGCGGCGCTCAGCGGCAAGTGCTCGGCCAACGAGGCGATTGCGCTGATCGAAATGTAGTTCGCGACACCTCCGGCGTGCGGTCATTGCAAAGGATGGCAGTTCATTGCCTGGGGGCATGCCAACGACCTGCGCCGGTACAAATGCAAAAGCTGCGGCCGCACTTTCAACGCACTAACGGGGACACCGTTGGCCCTGTTGCACCGCCGCGACGCCTGGCTGGAGTACGCCCGTGCCGTCGTGGATAGCGTCAGTCTGCGCCGAGCCGGGATCTCACCCAGATTGACGCTCTATGGCCGAGATCTTATGATGATGAAGGCTACTGATTGCGGGCGCGCGGTGCTCCATGCATTCGCTCGCGAGATCGAGAAGGGGCGTGACCTGCCCCCTCGAAACTGGACCAGATTGAGCTAGAATTTTCTCGTTTTGCGTCCGAGTCGCAACCGGGCCTGAGGCGAGGAAGAGATGAAGGCATCGAAGTTTAGCGAGAGCCAGATCGCGTTCGTTTTGCGTCAAGGCGAAGAAGGCACGCCAGTGGAAGAGATCTGCCGGAAGACGGGGATCAGCCAGGCGACGTATTACAACTGGCGCAAGAAGTACGGCGGACTGATGCCGTCGGAGATGAAGCGCCTGAAGCAGCTTGAAGAAGAGAACGGCCGCCTGAAGCGGATCGTGGCCGATCTGTCGCTCGATAAGGAGATGCTGCAGGACGTCATCAAGCGAAAGCTCTAAGGCCTGCTCGCCGGCGGAAGCTGGTCGACGATGTTCGTAGCACCTGGAAGGTCAGCATCAGGCGGGCCTGCGAGGTACTCCGGGCGGAGCGATCGAGCTATCACTACAAAAGCCGCCGCCGCGATCAGGCCGACCTCATGCGACGGATCAAGGAGATCGCCGAGACGCGGGTGCGTTACGGCTACCGACGGATTCACGTGCTTTTGTGCCGCGAGGGCTGGCGCGTGAACGTGAAGTGCGTGTACCGGCTGTACCACGCCATGGGCTTGCAATTGCGCAACAAAACGCCAAAGCGGCGGGTCAAGACCAAGCTGCGCGACGACAGAACGGCGGCTGTGCGCAACAACGAGGTCTGGGCGATGGACTTCGTGCACGACCAGTTGGCGACGGGCAAGAAGCTGCGCGTGTTGACCATCATCGACACGTTCAGCCGGTTCTCGCCAGCGGTCGAGGCGCGGTTCAGCTACCGGGGTTCGGATGTCGTGGAAACGCTAGAGCGCGTTGCGAGGCAGTATGGGTTACCAAAGGTCATTCGCGTCGATCAGGGCTCGGAGTTCGTGTCTCGCGACCTAGATCTGTGGGCGTATGCACGTGGCGTCACGCTCGACTTCTCGCGGCCGGGCAAACCGACCGACAACGCATTCATCGAAAGCTTCAACGGCAAGTTCAGGGCGGAGTGCTTGAACGCGCATGGGTTCATGAGCCTGGACGACGCACGGGAGAAATGCGAGGCTTGGCGTAGAGACTACAACGAGGTACGTCCCCATAGCGCGATCGGCAATAATCCGCCGATATCGCTCATCGACCGGTCGGGGCATGACGGCCCACCCTGACCCGCAGGAACGAAAATTCCAGTTTCGCCCGGTCCAACATCGGGGAGCAGGTCACCTTGGGGCGGACTCTAACTCAAACTGGATCAATTTGCCGGGGGCAGGTCACATGACAGTAGGCATCTCGACGATGCGCTGGTGATCTTGAAGCCTCTGGCTTGCGTCAATCGATTGGATGCAAACAGGCTAGAATGCATTGTACAGTTGGATAAAAATTGGCCGTACTGACATAACCACTCAATTTCACCTAGCAGCGAACCCGAATTCAATAGAGGCGATCAAGTGGTAGACACGAATTGCAAGGCATCCGCTAAGCGCATTCTTGCACTCGATGGTGGCGGTGTCA
>JANPCV010000051.1:0-19141 GCA_031431115.1 Caulobacteraceae bacterium | reverse complement strand
TAGCCCTTGGCAGCGCGGATCAAACGAGAACACCAATGGGCTGCTGCGCCAGTATTTTCCGAAAGGAACGGACTTAGCGCCGCACTCGCAAGCAAAGCTCAATCGCATCGCCCGTGAGCTCAACGAGCGGCCAAGAAAAACTCTGGACTTTCAGACCCCGGCAGAGCGATTTAGCGAGTGTGTTGCATCGACCCGTTGAGAGCGCCGAGCGACTTCGCCGTTGGTAGTTTTTTGCGCTAACCCGCGTCGAGCAGCCCGCTTTGCGCCAGCGCGCTGAGCCACTCATAGCTCGCCTTCTTTGTGCGCGTGCCCGTGGCGCGGTCGTGTGCGACGAGGCCGAATTTTGAGCGGTAGCCTTCCGCCCATTCCCAGTTGTCGAGAAGCGTCCAGTGGAAGTAACCGCCGATATTTGAGCCGGCTTCCATCGCCGCTTTCACGGCCTCGATGTGGCGGCGCAAGTATTCGATACGGAATCGATCTTCGATTTGAGCGGGCCCGTCGCTGAACGGATCGGAGCAGCCGTTCTCCGTGATCAACACGTGCGGATTTCCGTAGTCTGTGCGCAAGCGCTCCAACGTTTCGAAGAGGCCTGAAGGATCGACGTGGCGATCGAAAGCGTCGCGTTCCGTGCCTTCCGGCGGACTGGCAGGTGCGACGAAACTGGGCGAACTTGCGTCGAAACGCATGTAGGCCGGTGCGTAGTAGTTCACGCCGAGAAAATCTACGGGCTGACGTATAGTGTCTAGATCTCCGTCGAGCAGCACATTCTTCAGCATGTCCTGCGCAGTCTTTGGGTACGAACCGCGGAAGAGCGGATCAAGGAATGCGCCGTTCCAGAGTTCGTCGAAGCCATTTGCCGCGACGTTGTTGAGCGGCGTGATTCCTCGCGCGGCGCGCGATGGCATCAACGCCATCGTCGTGCCGATGCTGAGGTCGCTGCGACCGGCGCGCAACGCCTGGATTGCTAGTCCTTGCGCGAGGTTCTGGTGGTGGATTATCGCGCCGAGTGAGCTCGCATCGGTTTGGCCTGGCGCGTGAACGCCGAGCACGTGGCCGAGCACAGCATGAACAGCTGCTTCATTCAGGATGACGAAATGTTTGAGCCGGTCGCCTAACCGGCTGCTGACGACGTCTGCATAGTCTCTGAAACGTTCCGCGGTGTCGCGCGATGTCCAGCCGCCACGTTCTTGCAAGCCGACCGGCAAGTCCCAGTGAAACAACGTTGCATACGGTGTGACGCCGCGCTCGAGCAGGGCATCGATCAATCGCGAATAGTAATCGATCCCGGCTTCGTTCACGCCAGACCACCCCGTTGGGATCAGAGGTGTCGCACTGACGCCATCCGGCACAACGCGCGGCCAGGCAATTGAGAAGCGGTAGGCCTTGAGACCGGCATCCGCAATCAGAGCGACGTCGTCACCATAGCGGCGGTAAGAATCGGTGGCTGCCGATGCATCCGTGTGATCGTGAATCTTCTCGCGCGGAAACACATCCCAGATGCTCTGGCCGCGGCCGTCTGCGTCGAGCGAGCCTTCGATTTGAAACGCAGAACTGGCCGCCCCCCAGATAAACTCAGCAGGAAATTGCCGCGACCGCAGCGAAGGCATCTGTTTCGCGCTTTCTCCCGAACATGCCGCGAGGCTCGCGCCCGCAAGGCCCAAAGCCGCCGCGCGCCGCGTGAGATCTGATGCCACCATGGCGCGGACCATAGCGATGGAACGCCGCTATGTCTCTTTTCAGCGAGCGGGCGACCGTTCGTAGCAGGGCCCACGTGCCAGTGTGGACCGCGCTCCGCCGCTAAACCGCCGATGCTACCGACGTCGGACCGACAGCTTTCGGCGCCTGTCACACGGAAAGTCTTCCCGCGCTTGGGCCGACTGTCAAACTTCGGCGATCGTGAGCCGAAGTGCCCGCAGCATTACCGGCGGCAGGATTGGATCGACCAAGCCAGTCCGGCTGAATTCGATCCAGCGGCCGCCGACGTGCGTACCTACGTTTATGAAAAATTTGTTGTTGGTCTTAATTTGCGCCTTGCTCACGTTCGGAGGCTCAGCGATGGCGACCGAAGAGCCGTCGTTTAATGTGCTGGTTCAAGAAGGCGAGTTCGAAGTTCGGGATTATTCTGCGCTTATCGCAGCCGAAGTCAGCGTCACGGGTAGTCGTGATGAGGCCTCTAACGCGGGCTTTCGTTTGCTTGCCGGCTACATTTTCGGCGGCAATACGCGTCGCCAAAGCATCGCAATGACTGCGCCGGTCGTGCAAGAGCGAGCGACCAGCGAAAACATAGCCATGACCGCACCGGTCACTCAATCTGGCAGCGACGGTGCGTGGGTGGTCCGCTTCGTTATGCCAAGCAACTACACGATGGAGACTTTGCCGACACCAAATGATGCGCGGGTGCGTCTCGTTTCTGTTCCGCCTCAGCGCTTCGCCGTTGTGCGCTTTTCAGGACTGGCGCAGCCGGCTGACGTTGAGCGTAGAACCGCAAGTCTTCGCAGCTTCTTAGCGCGACGCCAACTTAGCGTCGCTGGTCCGGCCTCTCTCGCGCGATATGATCCGCCATGGACGCCTTGGTTCATGCGGCGCAACGAGGTTTGGATCCCGGTTTCGTCTGGCGAGGCGAGATGATCGGTTCGCGCTGACCACACTAAGTCGCGCCGGGCGCCCAATCGCGGCATCTCTACATACGCTACGGGGGAGCGAGTGACCCTTTCCCGCAAGTTCACGCCTGAGCGTGCTCGGCGTCGCGAGCGACTGGATGCGAGGGCGGTCTCAATTGGTGAGCGCAACACGTACCTTAGTTTGAGGTCGTGGAGCGATGACAGTGAGAAAGCCATATAGCGCTGGTCAGAGTACACGCCAGTGTCGATGCGCTTCTTGATGTTCAACACGAAGAATCCAACTAATGATCCTCGTCGACGCTGAAAATTCCTCACCGGGGCGAAAGACAGCTTTCGGATCGAGTAGGTCACTCGGCAAAATCGCCGCTATGTCTGACGATGGACGAGGCTGTGTAAAAACGCATCCTTTGCGAAAACGGATAGAAGCTTGATCTACACAACGACAACTGGTGCGAAGATTTGATCTCGTTGAGCCGTCAGCGCGTTGTCTTGCGCATGAACATTGCTCACCGAGCCCGCCGTCGATGAGTTTTTGCACAGCCTCGGCCCATTCGAGCCCCATGGCGTGATTGCGCTAGCGGCTTGATGGCGTCCGGTTCGAGCCATTCCCGTCTTGCTGTTTTGTCGGCGGCTCTGGCGCTCATGATCCTAGCTGGCTAGGCAGGAGTCTGCGCACGGAAGCGCTGGCGGGCCGTTGCCGAAGATCGATCTGGCTGCCAAGGCGCCGAGTAGGTTTAGCTGATTTTGCGCGGCGGCATCGGGATGAAGCTGCTCGTGCGCTTCTTGTAGGCATCGTACTCGGGGCGTGTGCGCTTCAGGTGCGGCTCGGTGGTGGGGGCGCCGCTGACGCAGATGAGCAAGAAGGTGATGAGCAGCGGGCCGGGCAGTGACCACAGGCCCATACCGGCGTCGAGCGCGATCGCCCATATGCCCCACCAGCAGCAAAGTTCGCCGAAATAATTCGGATGCCGCGAATAGCGCCAGAGGCCGCGGTCCATGATTTTGCTTTTGTTCGCGTCGAGCGACTTGAAGTGCGCGAGCTGCGCATCGGCGATGGCTTCGTAGGCGATGCCGAAGATCGAGAGCCAAAGGCCGATCTGCGCGAGCCAGCCGACGAAGCTTTCGGTCTGCGGGACTTGGCCAAGCTGCGCCGGCAGCGACATGATCATTTGCAGCACCAGCTGTGGCGCGAACACCCAGAGCAGCGAGAACATCGCGAAGTTGAGGCCGTGTTTGGTTTGCGCGCGTTCGGCAAGTTTAGCGTAACGGCGGTCGTGGCCGTGATTGCGCCAACGCCAGAGGAGATAAACGCCCAGCCGAAGGCCCCAGGCGCTGGCAAGGAAGAGCAACGCGTTGGCGTGTGGGCTTGGGTCTTCGAGCTGCACGTAGGTCGACCACGCCAGCACAACCACGCCAAGGCCCCACCAACTATCGACGTAGCTTGGATCTTTCAGCGGAATGCTCATGAGCCAAAGCGCTGCGAAGCACGCGCCGGTGACGATGAGGTTGGTGAGAAGGATTGACAGCGCTTCGGTCATGGTGGGTCTATAGCGGCGTTCCTTCTCCTGGTTAAGGAGTAGGTGTTGGCGAAGCCGCGCGGCGCGCGCTAACGGCAGGATGAGCGTGCATTCCTGCCGTTCGTTTTTGAGTACGTTATGGCTGTCTTCGGCGAAAAGCGCGCAGGTTTGACGGGCAGGGCGCGATCGGCTGCATTGGAGCGAGCTAGCCACTCGGAAAAAGTGTTGTGCGGCGCACCGCTGGCCGAAACCGACATCCCGATCACCGCTGAGCGGCTGCATCGGATCGACTCCCCCTCAGCTATGGCCAGAGGTTCACCCACGCATCGACTGGGAGGGAAATTCTCGCGGTGTCAGTCTCGTCTTGACGGAAGCCCTCGGCAACGTGCGTTAAGCCTTTCAGCCAAGTCCTCGTCCCACCAATGGCCCGTTTCAACTGGCCAGACCAAAAGCGTGTTGAGGATATGGCGAGCGTCTCTGAATGATCCGGTATCCGCCATTGCGTGCGCAAGAGCCTTGAACTCGGCCTCAGTACTGGGTTTTCGCCGCATGCGATCAGAGTAACGGAGTTTGGGTGCAGGTCGGCGAGTAAGGTCAGTGATCACGTATATTGCCTATCAAGTGAAGCGCGCGCGCAGGGAGTATGGCAGACGCTGGCACGCGCAGTGATGATCAATGGGAATATTGGAAATCAAGATTCCTAATGATCCCAAATGGTGAGCCTGCGCCGGTATTGCGCGCGCTGAGCGATTGACTGCAATGCGCAGGTCATCAATCAGGCGCGCCGCCAGCCGCCTCAATCAAGGAACGACGTACTTTTGGCGAGCGCGCGCCGTTGAGGAGTACGTGAGCCAATCGGCAGGATTGGATCGACTACGCCTGTCGGCGAGCCTATTTTGTCCATCACCATGAGGGATGGAAGCCATGAGCTATGCTGTCGGCCCCGGGGATTTAGTTCTCTGCGTCAATGCCGCCCCGAACCATTTAACCGGACAGCCAGTGCCGCTCGTCGCCGGCGAGACCTATACGGTCGGTGCGGTGATGGAATTCGCGTGCCCGTGTGGACGTTCCGATGCTTTGCTCGACGTCGGTGTTGATTTCGCATGGTGTCAGACTCGATTCCGCCTGCTGCCCAAGCCCAAATTCGAGACCAAGACGCGTAGTGTCTCGGCTCCGAAAGAGACAGTGCGATGAAAGCCTACTATGTAGGCGTGTGTCTGAGCGACGCTCTCCGGCGATGAACGTGAGGTCGCCCGAGAAAGTGGGAATGGCAGGTCCGGAGCGACACAGCCGCTTTGCCGCGCGGCAAACCAGCAAAGCTGGCCCGAAGCCGCCGCAGATCGAAAATGCGGGAATGCCTGTTTGACATCCAACCCCGGACGCGGCTCCTTGATCTCCGCGCCTGCGCAGCGGGGCATTAGCGGTCGAACAGCGAGACGGGGGTCTCCTTCGCGCCGCGTCGCGAGAACGCCGGCAACATGCCAGTACTACTCGGTGCCCCAAACCCTGATTCAAATGGGGCGGGCCGCGACGCGGGTGAAGTTGCGGAAATTGCCGGTAAGAGTTCGCGCGTATCCCCCGACGCGCTTATTCTCTCGCAGGAGCTTCGGTGGAGTGAGTCATGCGACATTGTTGGGCGGTGCTGGCGTCATGTGTCGTGTTCGCGGGAGCGTTGGCGGGCTGTGCCACGGCCCCCGCCGTGGCGGACACGCGGGCGCCTGCAGCGGATGCGACCTGTTACAGGCAGAGCGATCTTAACCCTCGCACTTGGGAGCGCTTGGGGTGGGAAGAGCTGAATTGTTTTGCCACGGACAGCTGCCACGGTGGTTTGGGGACCTACATAAGCGGCTGCTTGAAATGGGCGAGAGGGCCGAATGCGCCGCCCTTGCCGTGGTCGGAGGAGGTCACGGGCGGTGAGCCGCATGGGCGCCCGTTGCCGACAGACGAAGGATTGCCGCTGGAATATGGTCTGTGGGCATTCCATACAATTTGCGAGGAAACTCCAGACGAATGCCCCGTCTTGCGCTGGCGCGCCAACACGCGGGCGCCAATCTACGTGGAGCCAAACCCAACCTCGCGGCGCGTCGGCCGGATCAATGAGAACGAAGTTGTGCTCATGCTTGAGCATGCACGCTTCGTCGCGGCGCAGCGCGGCATCGTCATCGATAGTTATAACGGGATGAACGCGGGCGATGTCGTCTACGCCGTCGAAGATGTCTGCAAGTGGCAAACCGTTTGGCGCCGGGGTGATCTCATCGAAGGCGTCGACGGGGGCGTCGAGTGGGAGCGGCGGCAACGTTTGTACAATTCAA
The DNA here is from genome assembly GCA_031431115.1 of Caulobacteraceae bacterium. Taxonomy (GTDB): domain Bacteria; phylum Pseudomonadota; class Alphaproteobacteria; order Caulobacterales; family Aquidulcibacteraceae; genus Vitreimonas. The sequence goes on along the minus strand of JANPCV010000051.1, from coordinate 12,691 downwards.
GCAGCGGGGCGTGGGTTCGCGTCGAGCGCGCCAATGGTCAACGCGGCTGGGCGCGATGGAGTGTGATCGGCCAATATCTCACCGAAGATCCGCCCCGCGTTGTTGAACCAGTGCAAGAGGAAGGCGAATACGACGAGTTCGACGAGTGCGAGTAGAGGTTGGCTGCTTAAGCCGCGCTGGTCGTTGTCCTTGAGGGAGACGGTCTCTGGGCCGGGCAAATGTCGCTTGCCGGCGACGGCGTGCCTTAACCTCGGCAACATGATCAACGGATGAATTGGAGCGACCACGCCGGTCGTCAAATAAGTCGGACCGGCGCACATGGCCACGGCTGTCGTTGGCTGGATGCGTCAAGTCGCGTAATGCTGCGCGTCCGGGGAGACGGTGATGACGCTGGAACAAATATCGGACGCAAGTCAGGCGATCGCCGCGATCGCGGTTGTGGTGTTACTGGTGTTCGTGGGCATTCAGCTCTGGCAAAACACCGAACAAGGAAAGCAGGCAAACCGGCTTGCCAGGGCTCAGGTCACAGCCGAGATTCGCAAGAGCTTCAATGACCTGTTTCGACGGGCCATCATCGATGTCGAGCTGATGGTCGCGATCATGGCGCTGTCGGATCACGCACGACCAATCGATGAGCGACGGATACCGCAACTCGCATCAATGCTGTTCAATCTGCTGGGCGTGGCAAGGCAGGCGCACGAACTTTACAGGAGCGACCTTCTCGACGCTTGGGCGCTGCGCGATGTCGACCAGCAGCTCTTCCACATGATCAGCCACCCGCAGTTGGAGCCGCTTTATCGTGCGATGGTGGGGACGGCCGATGCTACGACGGTGACAGATGAGGATCGAGCTTGGGTGCGTCATATCAATACGGGGCTGAAGGACTATGCGGCCCGATCCGCAAGCAAGCCCTACACGTTGGCGACCGGCGGTTCCGCAGATCGCCAAACCAGCTTACCCAACGAGGCAATGTAGGCGTCTGAGTGACTGTCTCCGGCGACTGCCGGCCCTAGCTCATGCAGCATTACCGGTGGCGGGGTTTGAGCAAGAAAGCCAGTCGTGATTCTGTGCGCTAAGAGGGGCGGTGGCCTATTGCCGACGGACGAGTGCGTGAGAACGCCTGGGCATGTTACTACCGGTGACGATGAACCGCAGGCACTTCTCCAGCTTGGCTCTCGGCACGGTCGCGGTAGGCTGTAGCGGCAATCACGACAGGTCGTCCTTGCAGTCATTTCAAGCCCCAGCCGAAGACGCGCCTCATTCCCGGACCTGGATGTGTTGGCCGTCGACGCCATCCGTATACGGCGGTCGAGGGGACTACTATGACAGCGTGCAGGAGACGATTGGTCGACTCGCTGCCGCCATTGCTGAGCACGAACCCGTCACCATGCTGGCCGATGCGTCGGTCCATCCACTTGCCGCTCGCTTATGTGGACCGCGCGTAGAACTGCTTGACGTGGCGACCGATGATATGTGGGCGCGAGACAGCGGCCCGGTGTTCGTACGCTCTGCAACGGGCGCCAAGGCAGCTGTAGACTTCAACTTCAACGCCTGGGGCGACAAGCAAGGACACGCGAGGGATCGTCTCGTAGTGCGCGCCATAGCGGCGAGCGCAGGCTGTGACCGGGTTGAAACGCATCTCGTCGGCGAAGGCGGCGGGCTGGAATACGACGGCGACGGCACTCTGATCCTGACTGAAAGCTGTTGGGTTAACGACAATCGCAATCCCGGGCTCTCGCGCGATGAGATCGAGGTTGAACTGACGCGCCTGCTCGGCGTCGAGACGGTGATCTGGACCCCCGGCGTTCGGGGGCTCGACATCACCGACGGGCACATTGACGGTTCGGTCCGCATTGTGCGCCCCGGTGTGCTGATGATGGCCTTCAACCCTGAGGATACGACCGAAAACGCCGATGCCCTCGAAGAATCCAAGAGCATTCTGTCACGAGCGCGCGATGCGCGAGGCCGTGCTTTTGAAATCGTCGAGATTGAAGACGCACTTCGGACGCGCTCACGGCGCGCGGATTTCTTCTCTGCCTACGCCAACTATTATGTTGGCAACGGCGCGCTCTACTCTCCAGAATTTGGCGATGTTCGCGCCGATGCACTAGCACGCGGCGCCTTCGAGCGACTTTATCCGGGCCGCCGGATCGTCATGCTGAACCTCGACCGCATCTATGAAAATGGCGGCGGCGCCCACTGTGTAACCCAACAAGAGCCGACCTGAGAGGCAACAGGCGGCGAAATTGCGCCGGTGCTGCGGGCGCTAAGCGATCGACCGCATTGGATCGAGCATGCCGCTCGTGAAAAGAGGCGAGCCGGCCTACGCTGATTGAGGCGAGCGTCCAGAAAAGAGGGTCGGCGTGTGACTGCATCCATCTTCGTTGCTGCGAATGCCGAGTCTGCGGATCGGGAGATCATCGCGTCAGGTATCCGTGCCTTTAATGAGAGCCGCGCCGGTTTAAGCCAAGCGAGCCCGTTGGCGGTTCTGCTAAAGGACGACAGCGGTCAAACCGTCGGCGGTCTTTGGGGTCGCACAAGCTTTGGATGGCTGTTTGTGGAATTGTTGTTCGTGCCTGAGGCCCTTAGGGGCCGTCGCTACGGAGTTCGACTGTTAGAAGCAGCGGAACACGCCGCTATGGCCAGGAATTGCCACGCTGTTTGGCTCGACACATATGATTTTCAGGCTGTCCCGTTTTATGAACGCCTGGGTTATCGTGAGTTTGGAAGGCTTGAAGATTATCCGCGAGAACATACGCGGCACTTCCTGCGCAAGGATCTCTGATGTCTCAAATCCGCGAGAGCGCGTCGCTTCAGCGGGAAGGGCGTAGACGGCCGGATTCGAGCGCGCAGGCCTCAGACAAATTTTTCTGTGTCAATTATGTGGGATAAGGTTCGGGGAGGCTGGCATGAAATTGAATGGGAAGGTGGCGATTATCACAGGCGCCACAGGCGGGATCGGCGAGGCCACAGCCAAGCTATTCCGACACGAAGGCGCGAAGGTCATGCTGGTGGGCCGCTCGGAGAAGAAACTAGCGGAGACGCGTGACCGGCTCGGAGTGACTGCGGGACTCGCTCATTACGTGGCTGACGCCGCCGACGAGAAAGCCAACGCCGCAGCAGTCGCCGCGACGGTCGCGGCTTTTGGCGGCGTCGACATCATGGTCGCGAACGCGGGCACTGAAGGCACAATCAAGCCGCTTGACGAGCAAAGTCTCGCGGACTTCGAAGACGTTCTCCGCACCAATGTGCTCGGCGTATGGATATCAATGAAATATTGCGTCGAGCCGATGAAGAAGCGCGGCGGCGGTTCGATTATCGCTCTGTCCTCAATCGCAGGCATGATCGGTTTTCCGAACATGATCCCTTACATCGCCAGCAAGCATGCCGTCTTTGGCATGGTCAAAACCGCTGCGCTCGAGTTGGCGGAATCAAATATACGAGTGAATGCAATCGGCCCCGGTCCGATCGCAAACCGGATGATGAAATCTCTCGAAACGCAAATGGCGCCCGACGATCCAGTGGGCATGGCCGATACGCTACGGGGCCTGGTGCCGATGAAGCGCTACGGCACCAACGAGGAAGTGGCGAACTTGGCTGCATTTCTGGCAAGCGATGAATCCACCTTCTGCACCGGCGGGATTCACATGATCGATGGCGGCTTCACGGCAACCTGAGACGAAGCACGATGAACGTTGTCCGCTTCTCGCGGCTCATGGTCGGTCTTCTGCTCTTGGCCGTGGCTGCGATCTCTGTGCTTGCGCTGGCTGAGACGCGGGAACGGCTATTAGTGTTGGAGGCGGAGGGATCGCTTGCCGAAACCCGGCATGGGCCGATCGAGTATATGAGTTGGGGTGAGGGGCCGCCTGTGCTCGTAGTCCACGGCGCCGGCGGCGGGTTTGATCAGGGACGTCTGCTCGCTCAGGCAATCGGCGGCGACGGTTTCAGGTGGATTGCGGTTTCACGTTTCGGATATCTCGGCAGCGCCATGCCTGATGCGGCGTCGATTGCGGCGCAGGCAGAAGCCTTTGTCGATTTGCTGGATGCGCTGGGCGTAGAGCGCGTGAGCATCCTGGCTATGTCAGGCGGCGTTCCCCCCTCGCTCAAGTTTGTGGAAATGTTTCCCGACAGGGTCGACCGCATGATGTTGCTGTCTTCGGCGCCGTTTACGCCATTCACCCCCGCTGTGGAGGATCGGCCGATTCCAATCATGCCGGCGCCAATTTGCGCACCAACGAGACTTGGACTGCGCCTGACAGCCAGCACATGTGCGGCGGCGCTTAGTAGGTTTTGACCGCTGGCGTCACGTTGGACAGCTTTATGGGAGTATGAAGTGAAGCGGGCAGTATATGGAGTTGTCCTCGCGTCGGCCTTAGCCGCATGCGCACCGGCGAGCGCCCCTCAAAGCGAGGCGCAATCGACGCCCCAACCCCCGCAAGCGTTGAGTGAACAGTTTCGTGATTGCACTTGGGGCGAGGTGCGCCCCTCGGGGGTTTCAGTCTGGAGCTTCGCGTGTGCAGAGCAGCGCCTCGTCGGCGACGAAGCGCTCCCGGGATTTGTGCGCGAGGATGATGGCCAGCGCTATCCGGTGATCCGCCTGTTCGAGAAAGAGCCGGGCGCTCCGATCGATGCAGCGTTGCCGGCTATTCGCGCTGCCTCGCCCGGCGCCGAAGCTTGCGTGTTGGAGCCCATTAGCGGTGAACAAGACCGTTATCAGCTTATGCCGACGGGTGACGCGCGCCGCGCCTCCGACGCTTATATCAATGGCCAGAACACCAATGGCCAGACCGAAGAGCCCCCTTTCCCATGCGGCCCGCTTGGCCCGTCAGAGGCGGGGATGGTGATCATTGAAGTCGTCGAAGGCGCGCCAAACAGAGTGGCGGTGATTTCTACGCCATCGGACATCCCGATCTTCGACTGGAACACCCTGCGCGCGACACCTTAGTCGCATCGTGTTTTGAACATTCATCGCGGTGTGCTGACGCGGCATGGCGCGTCAGCACCGATGATGGTTCGGGAGCGCCGATGTCTATTCGCATTGCGGTTCTGTTTCTTTGTGTGGTTCTGACCGCGTGCAACGCCGAAGTGGCGCCGGTCGAATCGTCCACGCGCTCCAGCGCGGTGGTTCCTGCGACCGATGAACCGCCAACCATTGACGGCGTCTACACTTTCCCTGGTTGTGAAGGTGAGGGCGGATGTCCGTTTCAAAATTGGCGTACGATTGAATCGACGACTTTGCTCGCGGAGCAAAGCCCAACAGCGGACGCCTTTGCCACGCTGGCTCCCGGCGAGTGGGTCGTCGTCGAAGCTGTTGAGACGAGACTGGCGCCTGTTCGAGGCGTCGTGCGCGAGGGTGGTGAAAATCTCCGCGCCGGCGAAATCGTCTATCAACTTGAGTATGAGGGCGAGGGCTATTCCACCTACTGGGTCCGCGGCGAACGAGCCAGCTTGGACGATTCAGTTCAAGTCGACTGGGAACAACAGATCGTGTCACCCGCCGTGCAGCCGACGCTTGGACTATGGGCAAGGGTCAGACGCCAAAATGGCCAAGTCGGATGGGTGCATGAAGCGCGGTTTGAGTGCATGGGCCAGCTTGCAGGCGATGAGGATTGCCGCGATTGACCTTGGTTGTCCGCGTTCGGCATCGGCGGCGCTGCCGCAGCCGGTCGGAAAGAATCCTCGTTGCGACTCGGACCCGCCCCGACTTGGACTAACGCACTCCCGCGCCGACCACCGGGCGCGCGGCCACGCGGCCGGTTGGCGCGCTGAAACACTCGCCCTTTGAAAGCGTAAGGCGGGACGGAAAATTCGAGCTTGCGAAAGACACCGTCGCAAGGCCCCATCGACGCCAAGTGCGGCCTTCAGCGTCCACGAGCGCGGCAGCACAGGCGGGTCCGGCATCGTCGGCTTCCACCCAGTAAGCTTGGTAGCGGGAGCGTCCCTCGTATTGTCCGCCGAGGCCCACGACGAAAATCTGACCGGGTTCCAGTCCTTGCTCGGCGCGATAAGTGAGCACAGCGACGTCGCCGACATCGCGGTCATAAGTCAGTTGGTTGCCGCTTGGCAGGACCCACACCTCGTCCGCAGACGCTGGCATCGAAAACAGCACGCCAAAAACAAGCGAAACAACCCCAACCGACAAACGAGCTTTCATGAAATCCCCCAAGCCATAGCCACACAGCTAAGCGCAAAGCCAAGACGCGGTCCATCGCTACTGGCTGGAAATCGGCGCCGCCGAGCCCCAGTCGTCGCGACATTGCCGACGGTAGGAGTTGAGCGGCTAAGCCTGTCGTGAGCCTATAACGATCAGCCCGATCGCTGGTTTAGAAAGCGCTCTTTCGGTGCGGCAGGGGGAAATATGCGTAGGATTTTGATCGCGGTCATGGCCGCTGCTGTCGTTGCCTGCACGCCGGCGACACAAGAACCGGATGTGCGGCCTCTGGCAGAGGGCGAGACGCGTGTCGACGGCGTTGTCAGTCAAGTCGCAGATGACGGCTATCCACGATTCACCGTTGCCGTCCAACCCGAGAGCGGCGAGCCAGTGGGTCTCTATCTCAACGCGGAAAGCGGCGCCGATCTTGGCGGCCAGGAGCCGTCGAGCTTCGCGGGGCAGTCTGTCGTCGCGTATTACACGAGCGCCGATGATTTTCTGATTGTTGACGTGATCAATGCAAGCGGCGCCGCTGTGTTCGGAGAGAATATTCCGCCGTCTTCGGAAGATTTGACAGTCACCGGCGCTCTGAGTGGGGCTGAGGCGACAACATCTAGTGATTTGCCGGATGTCATCACAGTCACCGATGCAGCGGGCGCTGCGCACACTTTTGAGATTTACATCATGCCTGAGCTTGTAGCCGTGAACGGCCAGCAAGTGACAGCTCGCTACCGCCCCAACGAACGCCGGGAGATCACGCTGCTGCGCGTAGTCGGCGCAGACTGAACTGCGGCGCAACGGTGATCAGATAACGTAGCCTGGTCTCTTGGCGACATTGGCGACCAGGGGCTTGCGATTGATGCGGTGGTTCTCCAAGCTGGCCGCCCGTTGCTCGGGTGAGGGTTTAATGCTGATCCGTCGCGTTCCGATTTCCGCACTTCTGATAGCTGTCTGCTTGGCGTTGGCGAGCTGCGATCGCACGACCGACGCCGAGACTGCGGCGCCCTTTGTTGCAGATGCTGGCGAACCCGAAATACGGAACGCGCTCGCGCAGGATGATCCAGCCCTCGCGGCGCTTGGGGTGGTTAGGTTCAACGACCTTCCGAACATCTCGAACGTCGCGGCCGTGCGTTTAATCGGAGTGGGCGGCGGCGACCAGGCCATGAACGGTCTTAGGGTCTATCTAGGCTTCGTCTCGGCGCATGATGAGAAAGGTTTCCTTCTCGGCGACTTTTACGACTATCGCGTGATTGTTGCATCGTCGGGGCGCATAGATTTGGAAATCGATGAAGATGTCATGGATGACGCGGGCCAAATCAGTCAGCGTACACGTCGCGTCATCGTCTCCTGGACCGAGTTGGCGCAAGAGCCATCTCCCAACCCGGAATTCCCATCCACGGTGACGATGACGCCCGCACAATAGCAGTTGGGTCTTGGGATGGTTCATCGAGGAGAGCTGTTCGTGCGTGAATTAATTTCTATCAGCGTGCTCGTGTTTGCAGTGCTCTGCACAGCTGGGTGTTCGACGCCAGTATCCACACCAAACGGGTCACCAAGTGTCATCGGCGGGCCAGCATCTTCCGCTGGCGGCGCGGGACAAAGCGCTGATGCTGCGGCGCAATTGTACCGACAGGCCGTGGATGATTTGATTGCCACAACTCGGACGCAGGACTCATACCAGAGCACTGCCATGAGGGAGCTCGAGCCTTGCAAGTTTGCTTTTGAAATCGCTCCGGGGAGGCAATCGATCCTTCAGTTTTCTTTTGATGTACGCCGGTTGAACCTCAACGCGGTCTCCGCTGCAGAAGGTCAAGCCGCACAAAGCGAGTTTTTCGCGCGCCGCATTGCCTGCGCCAAAAATCAGGGCTTCTGCGCGTCTGACAACGGCATGCCCGTAGACTACGTCGAAATCGTTTCGCGAACGCCAGAAGACCTAGACCGCGCCCTTGGCGCGCTGCAACAAGCACAATCCGTGTGCCTGCAAGCGCCCGCGCTGGCTGATTGACGACCGTCTGCAAACGGCGAGAGCGAGCCTTAGCGCCGGCAGCATTACCGGCGACACGATTGGATCGAGTAAGCCAGTCGCAATTTTTGATCGACGGCACGCGCTGAGCCCTTCTTGCCGCTCGCCCCTGCGTTGACAGTTTCGGGCTACCATGCGGTATCGTCGGGGCGTCGGTTGCGACAGTCCTGGGGAGGAATGCCATGATGGCTCGAACGAGTTTTGCTTGCACGGTCGCCGCATTGGCGATGTTGTCGTTAGCGGGTTGTTCGGAGAGCGCCGATCAAACGACCGCGCAGGATGCGAGTGCGCCGCCGCCAGCAGAAACACCGTTGACGCGGTTGTCCCAAGATCCCGAACTCCAGTGGGGCGCTTGCCCAGATATCTTCCCGGCCGGCTGCCAGATCACGGTTCTGCACGGCGATCCAGCTAACCCCAACGCCGACGTCTTCTTGCGTATTCCAGGCGGCTATCAGCTCCCTGCGCATTCACACACGTCAGTGGAACGCATGGTCCTGGTCACCGGCGAACTGAACGTTCAGTATCAAGGCGCGCCCGCCAGTACGCTCACGGTCGGCGAATACGCATACGGCCCGGCGGGGCTGCCTCATGTCGGCACTTGCGCCAGCACTGACGCATGCACGCTGTTCATCGCTTTTGAGGGGCCGGTTGATGCTTTGCCTTTCGAAGGCTCGATCGAATAGGCAGACAGGCCAAAGCGCGTATGGACGGCAGTCTTCGGCGATGGTCTGCCTTCGCGGGCGCAGCGACGCGATCGGCTCGATTGGAGCGGCTAAGCCGCTGACGAAATAGGGCGCTTCGGCCCCGCCGTGGCCGAGGCTGTCGTCCAAGCGTTGCTCGGCAGGGTCAGGTTTTCGCGACGCTGGCGAGACGCGCTTCCGCCGCCGCCATCATGGCCTTGAAGCGCGGATCTTCGCGGATAGGATCGAGATCGGGGTCGGCCTTGGCCCAATTAACAGCTTCCACGCCCAATTTCTCGAACCCCGGGGTCAACATCTCAAGCGCAGCGTCGTAGTCGCGCAGCACGATCATCGTGCAGGCGTTGTTATACAGCATATTCAGATTGTCGGGATCGAGAAGCATGGCGCGCACCGTCCACTCCTTGGCCCGCTCCAGTTGACCCAGGTGCGCGAGCGCGGTGATTCCGAAGCTCATCGCTGACCCACTGCCAGGGTCTTGAGCGACCGCCTTTTCGACCCGGGCAAGCGCGAGTCGAGCCGACCGCGTTTCGCCCTCGGCGTCGCCGAGCTTGTGGTAGCAGGCGATCAGCATGCCTGGGGCCCAATAATCGGTCTCCATTAATGAGGCCGCATTCTCGAAATAGCGGATCGCTTGTTCGAGCCGGTTCGTCGCATAATTCCATCGCGCAGCTGCGACGTTCACCTCGTAGGAGCCGGGATCGAGACGTAATGCGATCTCGATCTCGGGAAGAGCGCCGTCATAGTCGGCCTTGGAGATCAACACCGCAGCTTTCGCGGCGTGCGCCTCAGCAAGATTCTCGTCCAGCGAAAGTGCGCGTTCAGCCGCCGCCACGCCGCCGTCCCCCTCACGCCCCAGGAAAATCCTCAAGCTGCCCTGCGCACAGGCCATGAGCGCCCAGGCGCGCGCATAACCTGGATCGATCTCAATCGCCTTTTGGCATAATCGAACAACGGCCTCGTTTCGATGCGCATTTCCGAAATTGCCAGTGACGCTGTACTGCCGCGCCATCAGATAAAGATTGTAGGCTTCAGCGTTGTTGGTTCCGCGCTTCTCGATTGCCTCTCTCTCTTCTGGCAGAAGCTTTATCTTGAGCGCCCCGACAATCGCCTCGGAGATTTCGTCCTGAAGGGCGAAAATATTGCTGAGGTCGCGGTCGTAGCGTTCAGCCCAGATGTGATCGCCGCTGGCGCCATCGATCAACTGGGCCGTGATGCGCACGCGCGCGCCAGCCTTGCGCACGCTGCCTTCCAGGATGTGGCTGACCTTCAATTGGCGTGCGACTTGCCGCACATCGACTGCCTTGCCTTTGAAGGTGAACGCGGTGTTGCGCGCTGTGACGGACAGCGCGGAGACCTTGCTCAGATCGGTGATTATGTCTTCGCTGATCCCGTCGGAGAAATATTCCTGCTCCACCTCGCCGCTCATGTTGGCGAATGGCAGCACGCAAATGCCAACGCGGCGCAGCTCCTCAGCGCTTGCACGATTCTCGATCTCAGTCCCGAGTGGGCGCAGGATGAACACGCTCACGGGCCGTTGGATGTTTTTGACTTGGTGTTGGCCCGCATCTTGGAACGTGCACGAGACTTTGCCCTCAACGTGATCACGCACGGTCTGCGACAGCGCCACCCCGCCGGCTGGGGCGAGCGCTTGTAAGCGGGCGGCGACGTTGACGCCTTCGCCATAAAGGTCGTCCCCATCTACGATGACGTCGCCGAGGTTGACGCCGATACGATAGACAAGCCGTGTTGCGGCGTCATGTTCGGACCCAGATTCGTCGCGTGACATGCCCTCCTGTAGGGCGAGCGCGCAATTGACTGCGTCCACCGCGCTGGCGAACTCGATCAGCGCTCCGTCGCCCATGAGTTTTATCAGCCGCCCGCGATGGGTCGCCACGCACGGATCGAACACGCGAGCGCGGTTGGCTTTCAGCCGCTCAAGCGTACCCGCTTCATCGGCTTCCATCATGGCGCTGTAGCCGACGACATCGGCTGACAGGATGGCTGCCAGTTTGCGTTGCATCATTAATCCTCTGCGATCAGCTTTACGCGGTCTCGCCGCTTCGTCCAACCGGAGGGTCAGACGAGAGAAAAGCGCAAATGCCTGCAATCGATGCGGTGGACGAACTGGGTCAGTGGGGCACGGAACAACCTCACGAGCCGATCGAGCGGGTAGGGCGCCAAGGACTGATCTTGAGCGACCTCGGTCGACGCGACCTCCGTCTGGCCAGCTCGTGCAGCCTCTTTGCGGCCGGCGGTTAGGCGTGCAGTATGTGAGCATGAGCGACCGCTTTTCCCGCAATCTCGACCAACCGGACGAGGTTCTGCGCTTTGAAAAATTGACGCAAGAAAAAGTGGAACTCGGCGAACTCACTGTCGGGCGCACGACGCTGCTTCCTGGCTGGCGTTGGTCGCTTCATGTTCAACCGCGCGTGGGAGGGACGTGGTGCAAGGCGCGCCACGTTGGTGTCGTGCTGTCGGGACAGTTCGGCGTGGTGTTTGCGGACGGTTCGAAGATGGAATTCGGCCCGAACGACGCGTTCGACATCCCGCCCGAGCATGATGGCTACACGATTGGCGACGACCTGTGTGTGCAGATCGAATGGGGAGGGCTCAACGCGTTCAGCCCCCCAGGCGCCGGTGTAGTGCGCATGCTTGCGACCCTGCTGATGACCGACATTGTCGGCTCGACGGAACTGGCGCTGAAGCTTGGCGATTCTGCCTGGCGGTCACTCTTGTCTTCGCACTTTGAAGCTGCGCGGATCGAACTCGATCGCTTCAACGGTCGCCTTGTTAAGACAACGGGAGACGGGCTACTCGCGACCTTTGACGGGCCCGCGCAGGCGCTTGAGTGTGCGGCGGCGCTTTCTAGGACTGCGACGCGTCAGACACTCTCGATCCGCGCCGCCGTTCACGTGGGCGAGGTCGAGCGTGTGGGTGCGGACATCCGAGGGATCGCCGTTCACCAAGCGCAACGCATCATGGCGCAGGCTAGCGGAAACGAAGTGCTGGTTTCCGAACTCACGCGTGCCTTGTCGACTGGATCGGGGTTGAGCTTCGACGATCGGGGCGTGCACAGCCTGAAAGGGCTGTCGAACGAATACCGTCTCTTCGCGCTAGTGGCGTCGTAGGTGGGCCACAATTCCTTGGCCAAAACGTCCGGAGTCGCGATCTCGAGCCGAAGCGCCCGCATCATTACCGGCGACGGGATTGGATCGGCTCAGCCATTTGTAAGAAAATGGCGACCCGGGCATCGCTGGTCGCGTCGCTGGCCCATTCCGGCCGCTGGCTTTATCTTGATGGGTCCGGCGAATTGCGGATGCGGTCGAGTTGAGTCAACGTCCCACCAAGGTCGGGGTTCAGATGCTGCGATTGACACTTGCTCTAGCAATGCTGGCCGTCTTCACGTCGCCCTTGCCCGCGCGAGCGGATGTCTCTGATTCCGCCGAGTCCCGATACGTCGTCCTGATCACCATCGACGGTTTCCGTTGGGAAGATTTGTTTCGCGGTGCAGACCCCTCGCTCGTCACCGACGACCGATATCGCGCCCGTTATGTAGATGTGCCGGACCGCGCTCAGGCGCTGACGCCGTTTCTGCTGAGCTTTGCGCAAGAGGGCGCGCTGATTGGCGATCGCGACCACGGCTCCTGCGCGCGCGTCAGCAATGAGTATTGGTTCTCCTATCCTGGTTATTCTGAAATGTTGGTGGGCCGGCCCAATCCGAACATCAGCTCAAATCAAGCCATCGCCAACGATGACGTCACGGTGCTTGAGCGTTTGGCGCGCAGGCCGGAGTTTGCCGACCAGGTGCGCGTGTTC
>JANPCV010000050.1:0-88092 GCA_031431115.1 Caulobacteraceae bacterium | reverse complement strand
CCGCCGTCGCAATCACCCGATCGCGCAAATCCTGATCATAAGCCTTCGCCATTCATCGCCTCCAGCGAGGCGAATCGAATCACTGTTCGGCGCGTTTGTGAATCCCAATTCCGAATCGGAAAATCACGGAAATGCTCTAGCAGAAGCGCATGAAGGCGCCACTGCCGATGCCCTCGCCTGGATGCGGACCATGCGGGATCGCGCACCCTCTATCCTGCCCCTTTTCCGGGCTAACCTTCTGAAAACAAAGCTCGACCCCGCAATCTATCCGGCGCCCCTCAACCCCGTGCGATACTGCGCGCGAAATGCATCTTGCGAAACGCCACCTTCCAATACACGCCCGCGCCCGGCTCATTGCCTGGGCGCTGGCGATGCTGATGTGGCTTGGCGCAGCGCTCACCGGCGCGATCGCATTGAAGACGCGTCACCAGCGCCAGCGCGTTGACCTCCACTCGCTCGCGCAGCTCACGCGCCTGGTGAAAGGCCTCATCATCTCGCGCGCCGACGATTTCGCGCGACCGCGCCCGCCGAAGCGCTTTGGCACAGCTTACCGCGGTCGCGCCATCCCAACACCCGGCCTCCTTCGCGCGCTTATCGGCTCACACTTGCGCCATGCGCTGAAGCGCAAGGACATCTTCAAACAGATCTGCGCGTTGATCGCCGCGCTCCGTCATCTCGACGCCCACGCGGCGCGTTTCGCAAAACGCTTGCGCAGTCGTCTGACGCGCCTTGCGCCAATCGTTGCAACGCCAAGCGCCGCTACGCCGCTCGTCGTGCTGGCCCAAGCGCAGGTCACAGCCATCGACACCTCGTGACTCTTGGACCGCCGGCGCCCTCGCCCGCCATTTTAAACCAGCACAAACCCCGCATGTTGAAACACCGTATGCCGGCGAGGGCGCCGGCGCTCCGAGACTAAGCGTCTTCGCTCTCAAGAGCACGACGCGCCGCGGCCGGGCCGTGAGCGGCCAATTCGCGCGCCTGCTCAAGCCATTCTTCTTCACCGATACGGCCTTGCAAGCGCAGGTACTGATCGACCCACGCGACATTCTCTTCGCTCCACGCAGCGATCTGATCAAAGTGGAAAACACCGAGCGAATACATCGTCGTTTGCTGCAGCAAGCTGACGCCCTCAATCAAGGTTAGATCATCGGGCGCGCCGTTGCGCGCGGCGGGCAAAACCGGCGGCTTTGCACGGCGGCTGAGCGGCGGCGCGGCGACACGTGGGGCGGCTTCCGGCTCATCGCGACGCGCAACGTCGGGAGACGGCGCCATCACCGTCTGCATCGGGCGTTGCTCTAAGTGGCGAACGCGTGCCTCGAGATAACGCGCACGCCATTTCCATCGATCCGGATCTGTCCCGGCCTCAACAGCCGGCTCAACCGCGAGCTCTGCGGCAGGCGCCGCCGCTTGCAGATATGCCACCCGCCGTTCGAGATAGAGCAAGCGCCAGCGGAGCAACATGTCCACGTCCGCATTCGCCGCAAACGGCTCGGGCTCTTCGATCGTTGTTTCTGGCGCATCCGGCGCCGCACGCAGCGCCCGCAACTCGTCTTCAAGATATGTCGCGCGGGCGGAGGCCTCGCGCGCCGCCCACTCGTGAACCGGCGGTTGCGCATCCATCGACACTGGCGCGGCGAGTGCACGCATCTCAGCCGGCTGGGTCAGCGTTTCCAAATATTTCACACGCTGCTCAAAGTAACGCAGGCGCCACTGGTGCAGCACGGCGTTCTCGTCCTCGACCGGCTCCGCCTCAACATCGACCGTACGCTCAAGTTCGATCTCTGCCGCACGCAACCGCGCCAGCTCTTGCGCATCGAGATCGTTCAGCGTGCCGCCGCGCTCACGCTCAGCCAATGCGCTGCTGACTTCGTCCGTTCGCGAACGCGCCGTCTCGAGTGCGCGTTCGAGTTCGGCGATGCGGCCATCGCGAATTTGGAGCAGACGTTGTGTAGGCGCGCCGTCCAGCTCGACGTCGCGGTCGATCGGTCCATCGCCGGTGAAGCGGATAAGGTCGCGCACCAAATGCTCGCGCTCACGCCGCGAAGCTTCCTCACCTGGCGCCGCAAATTGAGCCGCAAGGGCCCAACCGGCCAGCAACATGAATGCTGCAACCAGCAGGAGCCAAGGCAGCAATTCTCCAATGAGGTAGATCATATCAACCGCTCACATAGAACTCGATGCGCCGGTTCGCGGCTTGCCCGGAGGGCGTTGTGTTGCTTGAGCGCGGGCGATCTGGGCCATAGCCGTGCGCGCTCAACCGCGCCCGCGCCACGCCTTGTCCCGCGAGATAGGTCGCCACCGCATCCGCGCGGCGGCGCGACAATTCCATGTTCATCGTACGATCGCCGGTATTGTCGGTGTGCCCCGCTACCTCGATCGAGAACCGGTCGCAGGGCAGCGCCACTGAGGCGAGCGCATTGAGGACGCCGCGGCTCGCTGGCGCCAACGCCGCCGAGCCTTCGCCGAAAGTCACGACGTTGCGCTCCATCAGACGATCAAACGCACGCTCGCAGGTCTCTGCGTCACCGGCATTGAGATCAAGGCCCTGAAGCTCAGGATGGTCGACATCAAGGCCATCAATGGTCACCGCCAAGCGCGAACGGAACGGCGCCGGCGCCTCTTCGAGCGATTGACGCACGGCATTGACGCCCGCTTGCCCGCCATCGCCGATGACCACGATTTGCCCATCGATGATCCGAGCTTCGCCGGTGTTGAGTTCGGCAACGGCGCGGACGGCGCGCTGGGCCATGTCGGAGAACAAAGGCGAAGCCGCGCCGCCGGCAACGTGCATATCGTCGACGGCTTCGATGTTTTGAAACGCCTGTGCCGCCGTCGTCATCAAGGTGGCGCGCGTATTTTCGCTCGGCACCGCGCCACTCAGCACCACGCGTGAGCCATCGCGCTTCACGCTCCAGGCAAACGGCCGCTCAAACGCGCCGACACGCAGGCCGGCAGTGTTGACGCTGGTGACGCCGCCCGACCACATGCCGCCGCCACCGGCGGCGGTGAGCGCCGCGCGCCGCGCCGCCACAATGTCCGCCTCTTCTTCGACGATCCCCCGCAGCAGCACGCGCTGACCGTTCATCGCGACGTCCAGCCCCGGAAAGCCCTCGGCGGAGAGCGCCGTCGAAACCCGCGCCTTCAAGACATCCGGCACGCGCCAAACAGCCCCGTCATGCGGAGCGAGCATGCCCAGGAGCGCAGCAATCGCTGCGCCGCCCAAGCCAGTGGCGAGCATGATGCCCCGGCGCGCCGTCGGATCACCCAACGGGATCACGATACGCGCGCCCGGCGTACTTGCGCTTCCGTCAGCGCCGCGCGCAATTGTTCGGTCTCACGGAACTCGACATCACGGCGCTGCGCCGCGAGCATGACATAGGCGCGCCAGCCAATGGCGAAGCCGATGAGCGCCGATACGGCGTAGAGGATCACCTCTGAGACGATAAGGCCGATCATTTTTCCCGCGCTACGCGCAAAACTTCGCGCTTTAACGCCCTTCTAATGCCCTACGAACTAAGCGAAAACCGGAAAACCCTTGAGGGCGAACGCCGCTAACATGGCCCACCACGTAACCAGCGCGTCCAATCCGCAGATTAAGGCGCTCAAGAGCTTGCACCTAAAGAAGGGACGCGCCGAGGCCGGTTTGTTCCTAGCTGAAGGCGCGCGCCTGGCAGTAGAGGCGGCTGACCTTGGCGTTTGGCCCGAAATTTTGGTGTTCTCACCCGCGGCGCGCAAGCGCGAACAGGTGCGCGCACTGATCGAGCAAGCCGAGGCGCGGCGCGTCCGCACCATCGAAACCAGCGAAAGCATCCTCGCTCAGATCAGCAAGCGCGATAATCCGCAGACGGTGATCGGCGCCTACAAGCAGAGCCTGACGCCACTTGACCAAATCAGCGGCGATACAATCGTCGCGCTCGAGGGCGTCCGCGACCCCGGCAATCTGGGCACCATCATGCGCACGGCTGACTCCACCGGCGTGGCCGGCGTAATCTTGGTTGGTGAGAGCTGCGATCCGTTCTCGGTCGAGGCGGTACGCGCCAGTATGGGCTCGCTCTTTGCCATGAAGCTTGCGCGCGCATCATTCGAAGAGCTGCTGCGGTTCAAGCAAGAACGCGGCGCCAGCATGATTGGCCTTTCCTTGAAGGGCGCCGCGTTCGACGCCGATCGGCCTGCGCCGGCGCGCGCGATCGTGCTGATGGGCAACGAACAATCCGGCCTGCCGCCGCACATGGAAGCGGCGTGCGACTCACTTGTGAAACTGCCGATGCGCGGCCGAGCCGACAGTTTGAACCTTGCGATCGCAACGGGCGTGATGCTCTACGATCTCTGGCGGAGACGTGGATATGACGGCGCACGCGCCTGAGCTTTTGATTGCCGATGACTGGCGCGACTACCGCCTGCTGGATTCCGGCAATGGCGGCAAGCTCGAGCAAGTCGGCCCCTATCGCTTCGTGCGCCCCGAACCGCAGGCGCTATGGGCCCCTGTGCGCCCTGCTGCCGATTGGGATGGCGCTGATGCGATCTTCTCCGCCGCCTCGGCGGAAGATGACGAGGCGGGACGCTGGCGCTTCAATCGCGAGTTGCCGCAAAACTGGACGCTGCAATGGGACGATCTGGCGTTTGTCTCGCGTCCGACGCCGTTTCGGCACTTGGCGTTCTTTCCCGAGCATTCGGTGCATTGGCGTTATGCGCGCGACTATTTGAATGCGCATCGCGGCCCGCAGCCCGAGGTGTTGAACCTGTTCGGCTATACGGGTTTGGCGTCGCTGGTTTGCGCAAAGGTCGGCGCGAAGGTTACGCATGTCGATGCCTCCAAGAAGGCGATCGGCTTTGCGCGCGACAATCAGCAAGCGGCTGGCCTCAGCGACGCGCCGATCCGCTGGATTTGCGACGATGCGCTGACGTTCGTGAAGCGAGAGATCCGGCGCGGGCGGCGCTACGATGGCGTGATCCTCGATCCGCCGAAATTTGGACGCGGTCCAGATGGCGAAACATGGAAGCTCGAAACCGATCTGCCGGAATTGCTGGACGCGTGCCAGACGCTACTGCGCACCGATCCAAACGATCGCGGCAGCGCTAAGGGCTTCATGATCGCGACGGTGTATGCGGTGCGGCTTTCGTACTTGGCGCTGGCGCAAACGGCGCAGCAAATGTTCAGCGGCGGCGAATGGCAGGCGGGCGAGATGTGCTTGCCGCACGAAGGGCGCAGCGAGCTTCTACCGACGGCAATCTTTGCGCGCTGGCGCGGTTAGTGAAAGTTGCGCCCTTTCGGCATGACGTTCGCGGCCTTTGATACGTCGAGATTAATGCGAGCATTGCGAGGGTGACCGGCTTGGCGCGGATCTTCATGAGCGCCTTTGCGCGGCTCATCCGTGGGCCCGGAGGGATCAAGCTTCGCGCCATGCGCTGAGAGTTTAGCCAGCAACGGCGTGTAATCGTGCACACGCTCGGCGATCACGTGAATGACTCCGCTTTCGCTCTGTACCGGCCCGTCGATGGCAACCAAGCGTCCGCCCAATACTTCACGGCGATATTGCTCAAATAGTTTGGGCCACACGACGATGTTGGCGATGCCGGTTTCATCTTCGAGCGTCATGAAGATAACGCCGGACGCGGTGCCAGGCCGCTGGCGCACCAGCACTAAGCCCGCCACACGCACACGCTCGCCGTTGCGTACCTGCGTGAGTTGCTCCGCCTTAATTACCCGCCGCGCCGACAGCTCCTCGCGCAACAACGCAACCGGATGCGCCTTCAACGACAACCCGATCGTTCTGTAATCCTCAACGATGTGTTCGCCCAAGAGCATGGGCGGAAGATCAAAATCCGGCTCACGCGTGCGATCTTCGCCGACCTTGAACAGCGGCAAGTCCTCCTGCCCGCCAACACGATTCAATCCCCGCGCCGCCCACAACGCATCGCGGCGATCAAGGCCAAGAGAGCGGAAGGCGTCGATGTCGGCGAGGCGTTCGATTTCGGAGACATTCAGTCCACTCTTCAGCCAAACGCTGCGCACGGAATCATATCCATTGCCACGACTATCAACGAGCTTCTCCAACGACTTTTTCTTAAGACCATTCGCCTGGCGAAAGCCCAAACGCATCGCGTGCGTCGACTTGATATCGCCGCGCATCTCCGCGTGTCGCTGATGCAATTGCGCTACAGGATTCGCGTTCGCCTCTAAGGTATTGTCCCAAACGGAATAGTTTATGTCGATCGAACGCACATCGACGCCATGATCAATCGCATCGCGCACAATCTGCGCGGGCGCGTAAAAGCCCATTGGCTGCGAATTGAGAAGCGCCGTCGCAAAGACGTCGGGATAGAAGCACTTTAACCAGGAAGAGGCGTACACAAGGATAGCAAAACTGGCCGCGTGACTCTCGGGGAAACCGTATTCGCCAAAACCTTCGATCTGCGCGAACGATGCTTCCGCGAATTCCTTCGAGTATTCGTTACTGATCATCCCGTTGATAAACTTGTCTTTGAGAGACTTTATCGTCCCTACACGCTTGAAGGTCGCCATCGCCCGGCGAAGTTTATCCGCCTCTGCCGGGGTAAACCCCGCCGCTACAATCGCGATCTGCATCGCTTGCTCCTGAAATAGCGGAACGCCAAGCGTACGTTCCAGAACTTTTTCCAGGGCTTTTGACGGATAGCTTACCTCTTCCTTCTTTTGCCGGCGCCTTAGATACGGATGAACCATCCCTCCCTGAATCGGCCCAGGGCGCACAATCGCCACTTCGATCACGAGATCATAAAATTCCTCTGGCCGGAGTCGCGGAAGCATCGACATCTGCGCTCGGCTTTCCACTTGGAAAACACCGATTGAATCTGCCCGATGCAGCATCGCGTACACACGCTCGTTGTCCGGCGGGGTTCTGAGTGTGATGCATTCTTCGCCGGGATAATGTGATTTATGGAGATCGAACGCCTTCTGGAGACATGTGAGCATGCCCAGACCAAGCACATCGACTTTCAGGATGCCCAGGTCTTCCAAATCATCCTTATTCCACTCGACGACGGTGCGATCATCCATCCTGGCGTTTTGGACGGGCACGACATCATGCACTTTTTCGCGCGTGATAACGAAACCACCAACATGCTGAGATAAATGCCTGGGAAAGCCTTGCAACTGGTTCGCCAACCGAACGCACATCATCAGCTTCTGATCAGCGACATCGAACCCACGCTCGCGCAGATCCTTTTCTTCAACGCCGCGGGACCACCAATGCAACATCTTCGCCAGACTGCCGACGCTGTCTTCTGAAAAGCCAAAGACTTTCGCGACCTCACGAATTGCACTCCTGCCTCGGTAGCAAATCAGCGTTGCCGCCAACGCCGCCCGCTCACGGCTATATTTGTGGTATATGTACTGGATAACTTCTTCGCGCCGCTCGTGCTCAAAGTCGACATCGATGTCCGGCGGTTCGTTGCGTTCTTCGGAAACGAACCTGTCAAACAGCAAAACGTTTTCGTTTGGATCCACCGATGTGACGCCCAAGCAAAAGCAGATGGTCGAATTCGCAGCTGACCCGCGTCCTTGGCATAGGATTGGCTTTTTGGGTTTGCCGTCTTTATCGAAATCAGAGCGCGCGAAATCGACGATATCGGCAACTGTCAGAAAGTACGGCGCGTACTGTTTTTTCCTGACAATTTCGAGCTCACGGTTGAGAGAGGTTTGAATTTTTTCCGGTATGCCCGCCGGATAGCATTTCGCTGCACCGGCCCACGCGCGCGCTGCTAAAGCTTCCTGAGGCGTCGCATATCCGGCTGATGTCTCTTCGGGATACTCGTACCGCAGCTGATCCATTGAAAAGCTGATGCTCTCGAGGAAATTTAGACTCTCCGAAACCGCCTCCGGCGCTTCTACGAATATTCGCAAGATCTCTTGAGGGGGTTTGAGCTGCCGCTCTGCATTCTTCGCAAGCAGCGAGCCAGCATCGCTCAGCTTTTTCTTTTCACGAATGCACGTCACTACATCGAGCAGAGGCCGCCGGTCTCCGTGATGGATCAGCGGCTCTGTCGTCGCGAGCAACCGTGCGCCCGTTTGGGCCGCAAGCTGCTTTAGCCGGCGGATGCGCCGGCGATCTTCTCCGTTGAATTGGAATGGCGCCGCGAGCCAGACATCGCCTGCGGCCGCTTTGATCTGCTGCAAATACGAGCCCAACGCGTAAGGCTCATCGCCAAAATCGAACACCGGCATGAGGATCGTCTGCAGCCCTGGCGCGTGCGCGAGGTAATCGGCGAAATCGAGCCAGCACTGCCCTTTCGGCGCGCGACGATTTCCGACGGTCAGTAGCCGCGTCAGGTTGGCATAACCGGCGCGATCCTTCGGATAGACGATAAGATCCGGCGTGCCGTCGCGAAACACCAAACGCGATCCGACGATCGTGCGGATGTCACCCTTGCCTTCTTCCCGCAGTGACTTCGCTTTCACATGCGCGCGCACGACGCCAGCGAGTGTATTGCGATCTGCAACACCAATCCCCGCAAGTCCCAAGGCGACCGCTTGCTCCACCATTTCCTCCGGATGAGAACCGGAGCGGAGGAACGAGAAGTTCGTGGTGACACAAAGTTCTGCAAAGCCGTTCATGCAAACAACCCGTGCACGAACCAGCGCGGGATCGAGTCGCTCTCGCCATAAAGGCCCTCGCGATAGAGCCAGTAGCGCCGCCCTTGCTTGTCTTCGACGCGATAATAGTCGCGTGTCATCTCGCGCCGCTGCCAATCGCCGGAAATGCGCTCCGGACCCTCTGCGCGCACCACCTCACGCGTTACACGCCGCCAGCGAAAGCGGATCGGCGGCCCGTCAGGCACGCTCGCCATCACTTCGATCAGCTGACCTGGCGAGAATAAACGCACCGGCCGCCGCTGTACGCCATCTTGTGGCGGCTTCACGGTTTTGGTGGCGCGAACCTTAGCCAAAGCAGAACGCCAGCCTGCGGCGCGTTCTGGCGCATGCTCTTCATGGACCTGGGGACGCACAACGCGTTTGGAGCCTAGCCGCGAACTTAGCACATCGACAATGGCGCCAATCTTTTCCGGGCTTGCGGCGGTCTCAGCAACATCCACCAAAGTTCGCACGTCATCGTCTATCCTCGCCAGCCGCACGACATCGAGCCGCGCCGCCTCAAACCCGAACTCCGCGTCGAGGTTTTCGGCGACGATATTCAGCTTTTCGCGGAAGAGCCGCATCAGCGGCTTCACTTCGCGCAGCGGCTTGCTAACGTTCACACCGATGACCCGGTCACGCCCGTCGACGCCGAACAAAACTAGCTCTGCGCGCAATGCGCCGGCGCCACGGAGATCGAGCTTCTCTACGGCATCGCCGCAGAGATCTTGCGCCACTTGCAGGATCGCATCTGACGTGACGATTGGCTCCAGGAAACGGCGCAGCGCAAACACAGGCGGCGCGGGCCGCCGCGGGGTTAGCGCTTCCTGCGCTCGCCCCAATGCTTGATCGAGGCGAAGCATCGCGTTTTCGCCAGCGCGCGCAGTGAACGCAGAGCGCGGGCCATGCGCGATTTGACGGATCGTCTTTAATCCTAATCGCCGCAACAAAGCCGCCGCCTCCGGATCGAGCCGCAGCGCCTCCACCGGCAATGCCGTGAGCTGCGTTTGCCAATCCTCCTGCACCGTAAGCGATGCTTCCAAACTTTCACGCAACGGCCGCGCCGGTTTTTGAGTTTGCTTGGCATAACGCGCAAACGCCCAAGCCGCGCCCGGCGTCGGCGCAATCGCAGCGCGCGCGCCGAAGCCTTGCGCGCGCAGTCGCGTTACGACTTCAACGCGCAGATTTTCTTCGCCATCGAACAAATGCGCGCAGCCGCTAACGTCGAGAAATAGTCCCTCCGGGGGATCAACCACAACAATCGGCGTAAAGCGCTCGCACCACGCGGCGATATTATCGAGCGCGCGCGCATCCTCTTCCGGCTCCGCCTCCACCGCTTCCAGCTTCGGCTGCATCGCCCGCGCATCGGCTAGCGACATTGCGAGGCTGAGGCCGAGCTTGCTCGCGCGCGCATCAACTCCTTTCAGCTGAAGCGCGCCATTTTCTTTCGCGTACACCGCAAGCGGGCGATCGTCAGACGGCCCACGCCCAGCGCGGATCAACCGGTCCGTCCTGATGCGCGGCAGATAGATCGCGAGCCAGCGCGCGTTCTGTGAAGCGGCGCTCATGAGCGTTCCAATCCAGAATGAAAGAAGAGCCAAAAGAGCCGCCGCGATTGCGCGTGAGTTCCGCACGAAACGCAGGGGCCCCAAGTTCATCCGGCTCGGCATTGCTTTCGGCTGGTGCAATGCGCCACCGCGTCCACGCCGCACTCGGGCCACTCGCCGGCATCAACAACAAGCAGCGGGAGCTGTGGCGCTCAGCGAACAGCAACAATCTGCGGCTGGCTTTGAGGTCGAGCGGTTTGCCTTGAGCGCCTAACGCGCAAATCACGATCGCGCCGGTCGCCGCCAACGCTTGCTCAGCCGCCCACAGCGCATCTTCACGCTTCTTCGCCCGCGCCACGATCAGCCGATCAAGGCTCAGGCCATATTGCGCGAGCCCCAAGGGATAGGGTGCGCCCTCCTCAGCGAACGCCGCATCCTCGCCAGCCCAAATGACCCCCGCCGGCCCCGCCCAGCTCGCGGCCAGCGCCAGCGTGAACCCCAAAGCCGAAGCCTCGAACCCCGCTCCCGCCGGGCCAATTTCATGCAGCGGCTGACCAGCCATAGTGGCCGCCTTGGCAGCGAACCCAGTATGTTGGGCCGACCCCTTAGAGGGGGAAAAGGAGGCTGGACGCGGACTCATGTTCTCTATATGTTCTACGCTCCTAAGTCCCCCTCGGCAAGGCGGGCACGGAATGAAATAGGAGGCCCCCGCACATGTTCGCCTATGCCTTGTTCGACACAGCCATCGGCCGTTGCACGCTCGCTTGGGGGCCGCGCGGCATCATTGGCGTGCAGCTGCCTGAGCGCAGCCACGAAGCCACACGCATCCGCCTAATGCGCCTCTGCCCGAACGCGGAGGAACTTGAACCGCCAAAGCAAGTCGCGCGCGCCATTGAAGACGTGTCGGCGCTCCTGCGCGGAGAGAAGAAATCTTTGCGCGCCGTGCAGCTCGATCTTTCCCGCGTCCCCGCCTTTAACGCGCGCGTCTACGAAACTACGCGCGCCATTCCGCCAGGCGGCACCCGCACCTACGGCGAGATCGCGCGCGCCATCGGCCAGCCGGACGGCGCTCGCGCAGTTGGTCAGGCGCTCGGCCGCAATCCATTCGCCATCGTCGTTCCGTGCCACCGCGTCGTCGGCGCCGACGACAAACTCGTCGGCTTCAGCGCCAATGGCGGCATCAAGACAAAACTCAAAATGCTAAAGATCGAAGGCTGGCGCGAGAACGAGCCGAGCTTGTTCGAGGAATTGGCTTAGGCGTTTCGCGCACCGCGTATCGTGTCGACACCTGTTGCAATCAGCCACACTGTCAATCCGACGAAGCCGCCGATCGTCACCAGCGAGAACATCTCGCCCGATTGGCCCAGCGCCAGCATCAAACCTTCACCGGTACCGCAGACGATCGCCGCAGCGGTGATGAAGCCCAGCACCGCGCTGACCAGCTTGCGCTCACGAAACTGCAGGGCGCTCAGCAACACCACAAACAACGCCAGCAGCAACTGCCCCAGGTGCTCGCCGATGGCAACGCCGCCATATTGATTGATCAGCTCGAACGTGTGCTCGGCCGCGCGCTTGACCTCCTCAGAGGCGGCCGCGTCTGTGTGGACGCGCGCTAAGCCGGGCACGACAAACACCCAACGCCACAAACCAATCGCCTGCGCGAGCGCCGACAATGCCCCAGCGATCGCCGCACCAATCGCCAGCCCAGGCGCATCGGCAACACGCTTGCGCGTCAGAGCCAATGCAAAGGCGAGCGGCGCCAGCGCCAAGGCCGAGAGCGCAAAAACGTGCCACGTCAGAATCAACGGAGCGCCGCCTTGAGCGAAGAGATCGAGCACCTCACTTGCCGGCCGGCGCAGCACGTCGGGGTATTCGAAGGTCGCGCCGAGGATCGCGAATGGGACGTTGAACGCGATCGCAACCGCAATTGCCGCCGCACCCGTGAAAGGCCGTGGACCGTCCGCCAAAACTTGCTCAGCCATAGCTATCTCCATCTGTTGGCAGTCGCTTATCACCATCCGGTGACATTTCAAGCAAAAAGTCACCACTCGGTGATAAAAAGGTGGAGCCCCTCAGCGAACAGAGGCAAAAGCCCCCCAAGGAACCCACCTGGCCAAAGCCCTACCCCCGCCACGCGGCCGCGACCGCGACGCCACCGCCCGCTCCATCCTGGCCGCGGCGAAAGAGGTGCTGGCTGAGGAAGGCTTCGCCAATTTCGGCGTTAACGCGATCGCGCGGCGCGCCGGCTGCGATAAGCAGCTCATCTATCGCTACTACGGTGGGCTCGACGGCCTCGCTGAAGCGATCGGCGCCGACCTCGCAGCGGAACTCACAGCAGACCTACAACCACTCTCAAGCGGGCCGGCGCCCCAGAGCTACGGCGCTCTGATGAAGCATCTCGCTTTGAGTCTGCTTGAACTTCTTAAGCGCAACCGGCTCATGCAGCAGATCAACGCGTGGGAGGGCGCCGCGCCTTCGCCACTGGTAGTGAAACTCATCGCCGCGCGCGCAAAACGTATGGGGCAGTGGATGTTTGAGATGCGCGGCGCGTTGAAGCCGCCGCCAGGAGTCGATGCCCCGGCAATGAATGCGATCATCATCGCAAGCATCCAACAACTCGTCGTATCCGCGAGCGCGAATGGTGAATTCTCCGGCATGGCGCTACGCACCGATGCTGACTGGCGCCGCCTTCAGGACGCGATCAGCGCGCTCGTTGAGAGCATTTACGGCCCTTGAGGCGCGACCGCCGGCAGGGCAGCAGAGCTTATTTGCACACCAAAACCACGCCGAAATGCGTTAGGTGTTCCAAGTTGCGCCTGTTCCTGAATGCGGGGATACGCATCCAGGCCAGAAAAGCACCCGATGACGTCAGCTCAGATCACCGTTCCCGCCCTTGCGCGCGCGCTCGAAAAGCGCGGCTATGAAACCTTAACGCCGGTACAGTCGGCGATCCTGGCGCCGGAACTGCGCGACGCGGATCTTATGGTCTCCGCGCAAACGGGCTCGGGAAAAACGGTTGCTTTCGGCCTCGCGCTGGCGCCCACGTTGCTTGGCAAAAGCGACCGCTTCGAACAGGCGCGCGATCCTCTGGCGCTCATCATCGCGCCGACGCGCGAACTGGCGATGCAAGTCACAGCCGAAATTCGCTGGCTCTTCGCCGAAGCCGGCGGCGTTGTCGCCTCGTGCGTTGGCGGCATGGACGCACGCGACGAACGCCGCGCGCTGGATCGCGGCGCGCATATCGTCGTCGGCACGCCGGGCCGTTTGGTTGACCACCTGCACCGCCGTTCCCTCGTGCTCGACAGCCTGAAGGCCGTCGTACTCGACGAAGCTGACGAGATGCTGAACCTTGGTTTTCGTGAAGAGCTGGAAACCATTCTCGACACCGCGCCTGCAGAGCGGCGCACGCTGATGTTCTCAGCCACGATGCCGCGCTCGATCGCGACGCTTGCGGGCAAGTATCAGCGCGACGCCCAGCGTGTGAACACGATCAGCACCGCGAAGCAGCACACCGATATCGAATATCTCGCGCTCACCGCCGGCGCACACGACGTCGAGAACGCGATCTTCAACGTGTTGCGCTATCACGATGCGGCGAACGCGCTCGTGTTCTGCGGTACGCGTGCGGCTGTTACGCATCTCCAAAGCCGCTTCAGCAATCGCGGCTTCTCGGTAGTGGCGCTTTCAGGCGAGCTTAGTCAGAAAGAGCGGACCCACGCCCTGCAAGCGCTGCGTGACCACCGCGCCAACGTTTGCATCGCGACAGACGTCGCCGCGCGCGGCCTCGACCTTCCCGATCTTGATCTCGTGATCCACGCCGATCTGCCGAAGAACCCGGAAGCCCTGCTCCATCGCAGCGGCCGTACGGGCCGTGCAGGCCGCAAAGGCACCAGTGTGCTTATCGTGCCGTATCCGGCGCGCCGCCGCACCGAGCGCTTGCTGCGCGATGCGAAAATTGAAGCGCATTGGAGCGAGCCGCCCTCCGCCGATGACGTGAAGCGCCGCGATGACCAACGCCTCATCGAGGATCCGGTGCTCAGCGCGCCAATCGGCGATAGCGAACGCGGTATCATCTCCGCGCTGCTCGAACGCCATGATGTCGATCAGATCGCGGCGGCATTCGCGCGCCTCTACCGCAAGAACCAACCCGCGCCGGAAGATTTGATGGCGCCGCCAGCTGACGCCTCTCAAAACCCAACGCGACCGGCGCCGCGCCCGCAAGGCTTTGAACACAGCGCTTGGATCACGCTTACCGTCGGCTACGCGCAGAAAGCTGAGCCGCGTTGGCTGATCCCAATGCTGTGCAAAGCCGGCGGCATCACCAAACGCGATATCGGCACCATCCGCATCGAAGACCGCGTGACACACATCGAACTCGACGCGGCCATTGCTGATAGCTTCTTCACCCACCTCGACGCAGGTGGGCGACTTGAGAAGAACATCGTCGCCATGCCAATGCGCGAGCAAGAACACGCGCGGCCGGAACGTAGCGAACGTCCGCAACGCCAGGAGCGCAATGATAGGCAAGACCGCCCGCAGCGCGCGGAGCGGCCCGCCGAACGCCAGGAACGCCAGGAACGCCCCGCTGTTGCACGTCCGGGCCGCAAAGAACGCCAGACCTTCGAGCCGCGTCGTGGCAAGCCGCCCGCGGGCAAGCATGCGGCCAGCAAACACCCGGCTGGCAAACCCGCCGGCGGCAAGCCGCACAAAAAGAAGAAGACGTGGAATCCGGCTGACTGATTGCCGTCAGGCGATTAGCCGCTTCGTGCCGCTAGCGTCTTCTGCATCAATTCGATTCCCATCGCGTAGATGCTCTTCGTGAACGCGATCGCCTCGTCTTCGCTCATGCCCTCCGGCTCGAACTCACCCGTCCACGTAAAGCGAGACGACGCGGCGTCGATCAGCTCGACGGCCATCGTTGCGCGGTAGGCTTCGTAGGGCAGCGGCGCCGTGACGATGGAATAGCTGTAGCTGTTCGCCGTCTGCGCCTCTAACCGATCGACGATCTTGCGCCCATCGGCCAGAGTTAAAGTGCGCAGCGCGCCGATGCCTTCGCCTTCCTGCACGCATCCTTCCGGCAGGCGGCCGGACCATTTGCCGGTATCGCCGAAATCACCGATCAACGCCCAGAGTTGGTCGGTCGGTAGATCGAACACATGCTCGGTGGTTACGATCGGCATTATCGCCCGCTCGGCAGGTCCTTGAACGCCACGCCTTTATCGACGCGGATATCCTGCGGAAGCCCGAGCACGCGTTCGGCGATGATGTTCTTCAAAATCTCGTCGGTGCCGCCAGCGATGCGCAGGCCGGGCGCAAACATGTAGCTCTGGTGGAACGCGCCTTCGAGCGTTGCGAGTTCGGGATCGTTGATGATGCCGTAGTGATCCTCCGCCTCAATCGCCGTGTTGGCGATGTCCATCATCTGGTTGGCGTTGATCACCTTGCCGATCGAGCTTTCGGGACCAGGCGTTTGCCCTTTCGAGAGCGCCGTCATCGTGCGGAATTTCGCGAGCTTGTAGCCCTCGGCGCGCACGATCCAATCGGCGAGCTTTTGGCGAAAGCTTTCATCTTGAATGAGCGTGCCCTCGCCGGATGGCGAGTTGATGCCTTTGGCGAAGTCGAAGATCTCCTTGTAGTCGGGGCCGTATGAGCCACCGACCGCGAGGCGCTCATTCATCAGCGTCACCAACGCGACATTCCAGCCCATGCCGGGATCGCCAAGACGGCTTGCGTCAGGAATGCGCACGTCGGTGAAATAGACTTCGTTGAAATCGCGCCCACCCGAAGCTTGGTGGATCGGACGGACCTCAACGCCCGGCTGCTTCATGTCGACGATAAACATCGTCAGACCTTTGTGCTTCTCGACGTCCGGGTTCGTGCGGACCAGCAGAATGCCGTAGTCGGAAAACTGCGCGCCAGTGGTCCAGACCTTCTGGCCGTTGATGATCCAATCATCGCCACTTGCCCCGGACCCCGATCCGGGGTCGCGCACGGCTTTGGTTTTGCCGGCGGCGACGTCAGAGCCCGCGCTCGGCTCTGAGAAAAGCTGACACCAAATCTCTTCGCCGCGCAGCGCCTTCGCGACGTAGCGATCTTTGATCGCCTCGTCAGAAAACGCGATCACCGTCGGCACGCACATGCCGAGACCGATCGAAAACGGTTGCGAAGGCGCGTCGAACTTCGCTTCCTCCTGATTGAAGATAACCGAATAGATCGGCGGCAGGCCGCGACCACCTTGCTCCTTCGCCCAAGTGATGCCGGCAAAACCGGCCTCGGCCTTGCGCTTTTGATATTCCTTCGCCGCCTTCAGGAATTCGAGCGGCTTCAGCTTGCGGATCATCCGCTCAGCTTCTGCGCTCTTCGGCTGCACATTGGCTTCCAAGAACGCGCGCGCTTCGCTGCGGAACTTGGCTTCCTCGGCGGTGTCGTTGAAATCCATGGCATCACTCCGTGGACAAACCTATGCCGACCGCCCACGCGGCGCTAGGCGCCGTGACGGAACGTGGAGCGCGTGGTACGGAGGTTTGGGAGGCGCCCTTGCGGACTTTATTGACAGCGATCTTTCTGGCGGCGGCGCTTTGGACCGAGGCGTTTGCGCAAACAGCAGATCGCGAAGCACTGCTCGAACGCCTCGCGACCGTCCTACCGGAAAGTGAGGCGCCGCTCGATTCTTCGCCTCGTTACGTCACGCTTCGCGCCGAACTCCTGCGTGACAACCCCGGTCGCGCGGCTGACATCGACTCGGTGTTTGCTCGCATGGGAACGTGCCTGCAAACTGAGAGCCACGCCCTTACCATTCGGTTCCTACTCGAAGCCGTCGATCATCACCTAACCGATGCCGAAATCAGCGGGCTTGTCACATTCTATGAGGGGCCAGACTATCCGCGGCTCGCCGCCTTCGTGGATAGCTCTCGGTCATCCCCGGACCTGACTTCTGCTGAAGAAAGGGCGTGGGCGGAGCAACAGCTCAGGGCTCGACCCGAGTTGGTTAAGCTCTCACAGCTGGTGGTTCACACCGGCCGCATCAGCGGTAGCCCGTCGAGGGCCGCGGCCGTCATCCGGCAATGCGGCGACGCAGCGATCGACGAGCTTCGCGCGGCGGGCCTATCCAACTAGCATTGCCAGATGGCGATCGCCTGAAGCGCCACGCCCTCAAGCCGCGTTGCGTTGCTCCAGCCGCTTCACCAGCTTTTCCTTCCACACCGCCGGTGCTCCCGCTTGCACGGCGAGCAGCTTGGCGCGGCGATAGAAGAGGTGGCAGTCGACTTCCCAAGTAAAACCCATGCCGCCGTGCGTTTGGATGTTCTCCTTGGCGCAGAAGTAATAGGCGTCGCTTGCGGCCGCGCGTGATGCGGCGGCGGCGAAGGGAAGCTCCGCGGCGTCAGTTGAAAGCGCCCATGCGCCGTAATAAGCGTTGGAGCGCGCAACCTCGATGCCGACATACATATCGGCGAGCTTGTGCTTGATCGCTTGGAACGAACCGATCGGGCGCGAGAATGCGTAACGGCTCTTGGCGTACTCGACCGACATTTCGAGGCAAGCTTGGCTGCCGCCGATTTGTTCGAACGCAATCAGCACCGCAGCGCGATCGAGCACGGCTTCGGCCGTATCCCAACCTTGCCCGGCAGCGCCGATGCGCTCGGCTTTCGCGCCCTTAAACTCAAGCTTCGCATGGCCACGCGTCGGATCCAGCGTCTTCAGCGTTGTGCGCGTAACGCCTGGTTGATTGAGATCAACCAGCACCAGCGAAATGCCGCTGCCCTCCTTAGCGACGACAACAGCATGCGTCGCGCAGTCACCATCTGTCACCGGGATCTTCACGCCGTTCAACATCGACCCATCGAACTTCGCGTTGATGCTCGACGGCGACGGCGCGCCTGGACCTTCGCTCAGCGCGAAGCAACCGATGGTTTCGCCGCTGACGACCTTAGGCAAATGCGCCGCTTTTTGCGCATCGCTGCCCGCGAGCGTCAGGGCTTCGGCGAAGAAATACACGGTCGATGAAAACGGGATCGGCGCCACCGCGCGGCCGATCTCTTCGGCGAGCACGCAGAGTTCGAGACGCCCAAGCCCCAAGCCGCCGTGCTCTTCCGCGATCGCCACGCCCAGCCAGCCCATCTCGGCGACGCCGCGCCACAGCGCTTCATCATAGGATTTGGCGTCATCGTTCAGAACACCGCGCACAACTTTGATGGCGGACTTGTCAGCCAGAAATTTCCGCGCTTGGTCTTTGAGCGCCTTCTGGTCATCAGAAAAATCGAAATTCACCCCGTTCCTCCCGGGTTATGGTTGCCGCCATCCTAACGCGCGCGCTGGAAAGCGCGAAAGACTGTCTTGGCGTCAACGTCCGTTCACGAAGGCTCAACGGCACTGCGCTAGAGTGCGCCCTTCAGATTTTGGGGTGAGCAGTCTCATGGCGAAGGCGGTCTTCCATAAGGGCCAGCGCGTTTACGTGAAGCCGGTGGCGACGTGGGCCACGGTCGAAAACGTGAACCCACAATGGGTCAAGGGCGTCGAAGAACCCCTGCGCGTCACATACGATGCCGGCTTAGGCCGCGAATTCCAGGCGCACGAATTGGCCGCCGAAGAGAAGGACCCGCAAAAGCCGGACCTGATCGAGACGGAAAACTGGCGCATCCTGCGGGCCGTGAACCGGCTTTCACAAGATGCGCGCGATCCGCGTCATCCCTATCCCGGCACCTATCCTGTCGTCATTACCGACGAAAAGGATTGGGGCGGCTGGCGCGTGCCGATGTCGGAATACGACCGCGATCCGCAGCGGGTTGAGCATCAGTCGCGCGTGTTCGCAAACGCGCTGCGTCTTATGCGGGTGGCGCGCGAGTTGATCGAGTTCGCGCAAGATTACCCGCACGAAACGCCCGGCCATTTGCAGGATTTGGCGCAGCAAGCTGAAATGGTCCTGGCGGCGGTCTATCACGAACCGACGCCGCGCATGGCGGCGCCCGCCGCGGCCGAATAAGACGCATTGATTTTCAGGGCCGCGCGGCTCATGTCAGGCCTTCCCTGGAGGCCTGAATGCGCGACGCCGAGAACGTCACTGTCCGTCTGTCCGACTACCAACCGCCGGACTATCTGATCGACGAAATCGCGCTCGTCTTCTCACTGGAACCGGAGGCGACCCTTGTCGCCGCCCGCAGTCACGTTCGCCGCAGCAGCGCAGAGAATGCGCCGCTCGTTCTGAATGGCGAGCGGCTCGAACTTCAGAATATCGCGATCGACGGGCAGGACCTGACCGCAGATCAATACCACATCGAGCCAGGCCGGCTCGTAATCCACAATCCGCCCCCTTCTTTCCGCCTCGACATCGTCACGCGCATTTCGCCAGCGACAAACACACACCTCGAAGGCCTCTACATGTCAGGCGGGCGCTTCTGCACACAGTGCGAAGCGGAAGGGTTCCGGACGATCACGTATGCGCTCGATCGCCCGGACGTGATGGCGCGCTACGGCGTCCGCATCGAGGCTGATAAAGCCGCCTACCCGACGCTGCTTTCCAACGGCAATCTCACCGAGAGCGGCGACATGGATGGCGGCCGCCACTTTGCCGTGTGGATCGATCCGCACCCGAAGCCGTCATACCTGTTTGCGCTTTGCGCCGGGAAGTACGAGTCCATCCACGATGAGTTCGTGACGCAAAGCGGGCGCACGGTCGCGCTCGGCATCTATGTCGATCCAGGCGATACGCCGCGCGCGGGCTACGCAATGGATTCCCTGAAGCGGGCCATGAAGTGGGACGAAGACGCCTTCAAGCGTGAGTACGATCTTGACGTGTTCAACATCGTCGCCGTCCGCGATTTCAATTTCGGTGCGATGGAAAACAAAGGCCTCAACGTCTTCAACTCGTCGTTGATCTTGGCGGACGCCGACACCGCGACCGACGCAGACTTCGAAGCCATCGAAGCCGTCGTTGGGCACGAATACTTCCACAACTGGACCGGCAATCGGATCACCTGCCGCGACTGGTTCCAGCTCTGCTTGAAGGAAGGCCTCACAGTTTATCGCGAGCAAGAATTCAGCGCCGACCAGCGTTCGCGTTCCGTGCAGCGGATCAAGGACGTGAAGCGCCTACGCGCGCGCCAGTTCGGCGAAGACGCCGGGCCGCTCGCGCACCCGGTGCGGCCTTCGAGCTACCAGAAGATCGACAACTTCTACACCGCGACGGTCTACGAAAAGGGCGGCGAAGTGATCCGCATGCTGAAGCGGATCATTGGCGAAGACGCTTTCGACCGCGGCATGCAGCTCTACTTCGAGCGCCGCGACGGCACCGCCTCGACGATAGAGGATTTCATCGGCTGCTTTGAAGAAGCGTCCGGCAAGAGCCTCGAGACGTTCATGCGTTGGTATGAGCAGGCAGGCACGCCCGCCCTCAAGGTACGCGGCGAATACAATGCTGCCGCGCGCACGTATCAGTTGCACGTCTCGCAGCGACTCTCGGCCACGCCTGGGCAGCCGCACAAACTACCCGCGCCGATCCCGCTCCAAATCGGTTTCATCAGCCCCGACGGCGCAATCATCGCTTCAAGAGCCGATGGCGATTCCATCTCACGCACCGAACACCGCGTTGTGCTTGAGGACTCGGAGATCACACTCGAATTCACCGACGTGCTTGAAGCGCCGATCGCCTCGGTCGTGCGCGGCTTCTCGGCGCCTGTGACGCTGGACGACGATCTGACGCCGCAAGCACGCCTCGCGCAGATGGCGCACGATCCGGACCCGTTCACACGCTGGGAAGCGGGCCAAACGCTGGCGCGCGCTATCATGCTGGGCGAAAGCGGCGCGTCGGTTGCGGCGCTCACCACAGCGCTCGGCCGCGAACTCGATCGCGCTCAGGAAGACCCGGCCTTTGCGGCACTGGCGCTGCGCCTGCCCGATCTCAATGAACTTATCCTCGCATCGACGACACCGGACCCTGATAAGCTCTTTCAGGCCCGCGAAGCGCTACGCCGCGCCATCGCCAGCGCACTGCGAGACCGCTTGGAGCCAATCGCGCAAACTAAAGGCGAAGTTCCGTTTTCGCCAAGCGCCGACGCGGCCGGCCGCCGCGCGCTGAAGAGCGCTGCACTCGATCTGCTCTCTTCGCTCGGCCCAAGCCAAGCGCTCATCGACGCCTACGACAACGCACTAAGCATGACCGAGGCGGTCGCGGCGCTCGAAGCGCTCGGCGCCTCTGAGAGCCCGGCATTCGACGATGCGCTGACCAAATTCTACGAGCGCTGGAAAGCCAATCCGCTCGTGATCGACAAATGGTTCGCGGCACAGGCGTCGTCGCCGCGCAGCGACGCCCTCGCACGGGTCGAGCGCCTGCGTGCGCATGAAGAGTTCAATTTGAAGAACCCCAACCGCGTTCGCTCGCTCGCCGCCGCCTTCGCGATGCGCAACCCGCGCGCGTTCCACGCCGCCAATGGCGATGGGTACCGCTTCCTCGCTTCGCTCACGGAAACCATCGATCCACTGAACCCTGCACTTGCCGCGCGACTCTTGACACCATTCGAATCGTGGAAGCGATTCGATGCACAACGGCAGGAACACGCGCGCGCGGCACTGGAACAACTCGCTGCGCTTCCGCAACTATCGAAGAACACGCGGGAAATGGTCGAGCGCACGCTCGCCTAGCCGTTAACGCGTGAGACAAATGGGCCGCCTGCGAAACCGTAAAGCGGGTTATCCAGCACGCGCATCGACAGAGCGTTTACCGACCAGTTACACTTAGGACTCTTTAGGATTCCGAACGGCGATTCGGGGCGGCCGGGGAATACTTGTGTCGGATGATAATGCTTACGAGGCGCCGCAAGGTGCTGCGCCGTACAAGGCCAACAAGCCGTTTATCGTGCTTGTCTTGGTCTTCGTCACCGCGTTCTTCGCGGCGATCGCGGCACAGATTCGTTCGCACCATGACGACGCGGCGAGCACCATCATCGCGGCGCAATCATCTGCAGCAGGCCTTATCGCCGAGCGCGTGAATGCGAACCTTGCGATCGCGATGGGCGCGAGTGCTGGCGTCACCGATCTCGCACGTTCGGGCGGCGCGGCTCCCGCC
The DNA here is from genome assembly GCA_031431115.1 of Caulobacteraceae bacterium. Classification (GTDB taxonomy): domain Bacteria; phylum Pseudomonadota; class Alphaproteobacteria; order Caulobacterales; family Aquidulcibacteraceae; genus Vitreimonas. The sequence continues at coordinate 65,876 of JANPCV010000050.1, read as the reverse complement.
GCTATCGCAAATGCCGCCGCTTCGGCGCAGCCCGCCATCGCTGCGGCTATTGTCAATCGCACTGGCGCCATTGAAGCCATCACCGATCCGGCGCAAGCGGCGCTTGTCACCGCCGCCATGCAGAGCGCGAACGCCGCCGACGTATGGGTCGGCGCGCCCGACCGCGGCGAACTGCCGACGGCGCCGGTTATCGTTCGCAATATTGGTGATCGCGCCATCGTTACGGTGATCGATCCCGCGCGCTTACTCCCTGACCTCGACGCACATGCGCGCGTGCTGATCGCTGCCCCTGACGGCACGATCCTTTACGCCTCGCCGGCCATGCAGGAAGCTGGCGCACGAGCCCAGCAACAAGTGCTGGCAGCCGCGCGCGCGCGCGACAACGGCGCGCTCATCCGCGACGGCAATGACCGCACTTGGGTGGCCGCAGAATCCACCGCCCAGATCGGCAATCTCGGCGTCATGGCCGCCGCGCCCGCTCCTGGCGCACTCGATCTTTGGCTGGCCGCATTCTTGCGCTTCGCACTCGTCGCGGCAGCGCCGTTGGCGGCCATGGCGGTGCTCTATCTTTTGATGCGCCAGAACGCACAGCGCGCGCGTTTGGCCGAAGCTGAAGCCGAACGCTCGGAGACGCACTTTCAAATAGCGGCCGACGGCGCAAAAGTCGGCGTGCTCGAGTGGCGCCCCGCCGCTGACGAAGTGCAACTCTCTGAGCGCGCCGCGCGGCTGCTCGGCGCCCCGCGCGACATCTTGGGCCTGCGCGATCTACTTGAACTCATCGTGGCCGAAGACCGCTTCGGCGTTGAAGAAGAATTTCGCCGCGCGCGCCAATCGGGCCTGCTCGATGCGCGCTTCCGCGTGACGCGGGGCGGCGGCCTCGCCTGGATCGAAGCCCGTGGCACCGCGGTGGAAGATTCCAGCGGCCGCAGCGAAACGCGCGTGTTCGGCACAGTGATCGACGCCACCCAACGCCACGAGGCCGAGGCGCGCGTCTCGCGCCTGGAGCAGCAGCTTCGCGCCGCCATCGACAACTTCTCGGGCCCGTTTGCGTTGTGGGACGCGCGCAAGCGTTTGCTGCTGTGGAACCATAGCTTCGCCAAAGCCTTCGGCTTGGGCCCCGACATCCTCCGCATGCGCGCGTCCTACGAAGCCATCGCCGCTGCAGCGACCTCGAACATCCGGCGCGAGAAGAACGATCCGTCGAACCCCGACGTACGCGTCATCGAACTGGTCACCGGCGAATGGCTCCACATTGTTGAGCGTCGCGCCGCTGACGGCGGCGTCATCACCGTTGGCGTCGACATCACGCCGCTGAAGCGCAAGGAAGAGGAACTCGCAAAGAACGAGCGCCGCCTTTCCGATGCACTGAGCCGCGCCGAGACGCAGGAATACCGGATCAAAGCGCTGGCGCGAGAAGCGCACGAAGAGCGTCAGAAAGCCGAAGAGGCCAGCCGCGCCAAGTCGACCTTCCTCGCCAACATGAGCCACGAGCTGCGCACGCCGCTCAATGCCGTCATCGGTTTCTCCGAAATCATGTCCAAAGAGCTCTTCGGACCGCTGGCGAACCCGCAGTACAAGCAATACTCAAGCGACATCTACGACAGCGGCAATCACTTGCTCGATCTGATCAACGACATTCTGGACATGGCGAAGATCGAAGCGAACAAGCTGACGTTGACCCCTCGCCCGCTCGATCCGATGGTGGCGATCGAGCAGGCCGTACGCCTCACCAAGCGCAAGGCCGAAGAAAAGGGCCTTTCCATCGTGATCGACGCCGAGGATCTGCCGGAGATCGAGGCCGACCACCGCGCCGTGAAGCAAATCCTGCTGAACCTGCTCTCAAACGCCGTAAAGTTCACCGATCAAGGCGCGATCATGGTCCACGCGCGCGACAACCATCATGGCCTGACACTGCGCGTGGTCGATACCGGCTGCGGCATTCCGCCAGAACACCTGCCGCGCCTCGCGCGCCCGTTCGAGCAGGTCGAACAAGAGCTCACGCGCAACAATCATGGTACGGGCCTCGGCCTCGCGCTGACCAAGTCGCTGACGGAAATGCACGGCGGCAAGCTGGCGATCCAAAGCGAAGTCGGCCGCGGGACGATCGTGACCGTGACGCTGCCGCGCACATTCGGCGGCCAACGCGAGTTGGAAGCTACCGCGGCGGAGTAAATCTCCAAGTACCGCCGGCTGGAAGCCGGCGGTACTTGGAGTCAACTACTGCTGACGCAACCGCTCCTGACGTCGCTCGCGCAGCCGCTCACGACGCTCTTGACGCCGTTCCTGAATGTCCTGCCGCTGCTCGGGGCTCGCCTGCTCCGGCGCATTCGCACCATCACCCGGCGCTTCCGCGGGCGCGATTGCGCCCCCGCGCCGCGCGGGGGCCGCATCGCGCAGCGCAGAGAGCACCTCGCGGCGCTGCTGCGGTGTGAGGTCAGCAAAAGCCTCGATCACGTCGTCCTGAAAAACACCGACCACGGCTTGGTCAGCGGCGCGCAGCCGTTCGAAGGCGCTACGCACACGGACTCCGTCATAAGGCTCTTGCGCCGCAGCCTCGAACGCCTCGCGGCGCGCCTGTGCGGCGACTTGGCGCGCATCGCGCGTCTGCGTCCAGCTATCTCCGAGTTCTTCGCGCATGATTGTCCGCGTCTCCGGCGGTAAAGCCCGCAGGAACGCACGCGGGCCGGCCAACCGGGCAATTGCGGCGCTATCGTTCGTATCGCGCGCAACGCGCACGCCGGCGGTCCATGCGCCGGCGAGTGCACCGACCACCAACAGATTCAGCGCCACTGAAATGAAGAGCAGCGTGCGCCAGGGAAAACGGGAGTCGCTCATCCTTCATCCTCGAACGCCATGGGCGCCTCAAACGCCATGGTGAAATAGGCGTCGTCCTCGCTTGGCATCGGTGCGAAAAGTCCGCCGCTGTAACCGAGAACGACACCAAACACCGCGCAGGCCGCAAGCGCAAAAATCGCGCGGCGGTCAAATGCAGGCCGCTGTGCACGCGGCGCTGAAACCAAGATGCGCGCCACAAGATCAGGCGATGGCGCATCGCTTTCCCGCGCCGCCGCCAGCACCTGGTCAAGCTTGCTGGCTTCCGCAATCAGCGCTGCGGCTTCTGGTTCCTGTGCCGCATAGGCGACGCCAGCCGCGCGCGCCTCCGCTGGCCAACGGCGGAAGTCCGCACCGTAAGCGTCCAACAGCTCAACGAACCGCTCCCGGTCCATGGGGTTTTCCTTCCTCATCACGGCGCGCCCTCTGCGCCGCCAATCAAGTCCTGCACGACATCGGCCAAGGCGGCCTTCAACGCGCGTCTGCCTCGCGCCAGGAGCGACTCAAGAGCTTCAACGCTGATCTCGAGTATTTCCGCCGCGGCAATGTTGCTCATTTCGTCGAAGTGCACCAACGCGATGGCGGCACGCTGGCGTTCCGGCAGCTCGGCCAGCGCCGCATGCACCTTCGCGGCGCGTTGGCGCGCCAACCACTCCTCGCTGGCGAGTGGGCGGCTGTCAGCCACCATCAATCCGGCATCGGGATCGGTTTTCTCGCGCCGGCGGCGCAGGCGGTCGTAGCAAAGGTTGAGCGCGACGCGGTGCATCCACGTCGCGAACTTCGCCTGCCCTGGCTTCCAGCGCGGCGCCTCGCGCCAGACCCGCAGAAACACTTCCTGTGCTACGTCTTCGGCCTCCGCGCCATCATTGAGCATACGGCGCGCAACACTGACCATTTTCGGCAAATGGCGGCGCACGAGCGCTTCCACGGCCCGGGCGTCACCGGCCCCCGCGCTCCGGACGAGTTCGGCGTCCGGGTCGATCATGCGCCTATTGCTCTCAATCGCGCTCCGTTGGCGCACCCTTCAGTGCGCCCGCCTGCATTATTCAACGACGTCAGAAGGCGGTTCCGTCGCCTGCCATTCGACAATCTGAAGGAAATCGGCGCGGACTGCCGCCTGTGTGGCGCGGAGTATCGTCTCCAACTCCTCCGCACCCGACGCTCCCGCCAAAGCCGCGAGCCGCGCAATGAGCGGCTGCGGCGCGCCTTCAACGGTGAAGTCACCGGAAGCGCAGATGCGCAGGGTCTGCTGCAACGAACTCAACAATCGCCAAGCGTCTGAAAGCCGCGCTCTCATTTCCACTGAGAGCACGCCAGTCGCGGCGAGCCTCGCCAACGCCTCGCCTGTGTTGGCGTCGATGACGCTCTCGTCACGCGCAATGAGTTGAAGCGCCTGGGCCGCGAACTCGATGTCGACGAACCCACCGGGCGCCAACTTCAAATCCCAATGATTGCGGCTGGGCCGTTCGCGATCCATGCGTGCGCGCATATCGGCGACGTCCTGCAGCGTTTTTGCTCGATCGCGCTGGCGCGCAATAGCGGTGCGGGCTGTTGCTTGCGCACGCGCGCCGAGCGCCTGGTCTCCGGCGACCGGGCGGAGACGCGTGAGCGCCTGCATTTCCCAGATCCACGCCTCCTCAGCATAGTATCGCTCAAACGAAGACAAGCGAACCGCAACCGGCCCCTTCGATCCTGACGGACGGAGTTTGGTGTCGATCTCATAGAGCGCGCCCTCTTCGGTTGGCGCCGAGAGCGCACTGATGAGGCGTTGCGTGAGACGTGTGTAGAAATCAGAGGGCGATCCGTTTTCGGCCGGCGCGTCATAGACCAGCATAAGATCGAGATCGGAATCCTCAGCCAATTCGCGCCCGCCGAACTTGCCAAGCGCCAGCACAGTAAAGCTGCCCGGCTGCGGTCCGTGCTGTCGCTCCACCTCTTCGAGCGCAACCTCCGCCATTATGACGACGCAGGTCTCGGCAAGATCAGCGTAGGCCGCTCCTGCCTGCTCCGCCGTTGCGGATTGTTCGAGAATTTGCACCGCAGTTCGAAACGCGTCCTCGCGATGAAACCGGCGAGCGATGTTGAGCTTGGTCTCGAATGAATCCGCATCGCTCAACCGGTCGCGAAGCTCCGCCAACCGCGATCCAGCGGCGTCTTGACCGAGTGGAATGGAAAAGCGCGGCTCGATCAACGCATCCAGCAGCGCCGGGCGGCGCGCGAGCTTGTCCCCTAGGCTTGGCGCGAGCGAGAGGACGCGCGCGATGAGATCGAGGAATTTGGGCCGCGCTTCCAGTAGCGCCAACACCTGAACGCCGGCCGACAGCGAACCGAAGAACGCAGAAAATCTCGCGAACGCCTGATTGGCATCCCCAGCATTGGAAAACGCCCGCAACAGCCTTGGCGTCAGGCGCGTCAGCAACTCGCGCGCACGCTCCGAACGCATGGCGCGCACACGGCCATGGTGCCAGCCGCGAATGGTTTGGCTGACGGTGGCAGGATCGGTGAAGCCGAGCTTGGCGATGGTGTTGAGCGTTTCGGGCTGATCTTCGACGCCAGTAAAGATCAAACTGCCCATCGGGTCAGCCAAGCTTTGCTTGGCCCCGAACAATTGGTGGTCAATCTCAGAAACGATGCGGCGGCGTTCGATGAGTGCGGCATCAAACTCAGCAAGCGTCTCGAATCCAGCCAGGGCCGCAACATGCGTGCGCGTCTCCGGGTCGGCTGGGACACGGTGCGTTTGCGCGTCTTCGAGCATCTGGATGCGGTGCTCGATCTCGCGGAAGAACACATACGCCTCTTGCATCGCCGTGCAGGCTTCCCGGGAAATCGCGCCACCGCTCGCCAGTACGTCCAGCGCCTCAAGCGTGCGCGGCGAGCGAAGCTTTCGATCGCGGCCGCCCAAGACGAGCTGTTGGGTTTGCGCGAAAAGTTCAATGTCACGAATTCCGCCGCGGCCGAGCTTTACGTCGAAGACCGGAACGCCGAGTTCAGCGCTTTTGTGCGCCGACAAGATTTGCCGCTTGATCGAGTGCACGTCCTCGATCGCGGCGAAGTCGAGATGCTTACGCCAAATGAACGGCGCCAGCGTGTCCAGAAATTCAGCGCCGGCTTGGCGATCGCCGGCCGCCGCGCGCGCTTTGATAAAGGCGGCGCGCTCCCAGTTTTGGCCGAGGGTTTGGTAATAGTGCTCTGCAGATGCGATCGAAACCGCCACTGGCGTCGAGCCAGGATCCGGCCGCAAACGCAGGTCTGTGCGAAAGACATACCCGTCCGGCGTCACCTCTTCGAGCGTGCGCACCAGAGGCGCAACCAAACGCACGGCCGCCACGCGCGGCTCACGCGCGCCAGCGTCGGCGAGCTTTTGCGCGTCGAAGAACACAGAAAAATCGATGTCGCTGGAATAGTTGAGTTCGCCCGCGCCCATTTTACCCATGGCGATGAGCGAAACACCCGGCACAGCGCTGACTTCGCTATCGAAAGCGCCCGCAACGAGATCGCCGCGCTTGGCGCTTTCGGCCGCCGCAACTGAGACCGCCGCGCGAAGCGACGCGTCTGCGAACTTCGTGAGCGCGCCAGTCACCTGCATGAGCGACCAGGCGCGCGAGAGATCAGCCAACGCCGCAGCTAAGTGTGCTGCGTCCTTGGCCCGGCGCAGGAGCACCATCGCCTCTTCAATCGGCGGCGGGGCAGCAGCGATTGCATCTGCCGCGGCGATCGCTTCGTGCAAGATGCGATCGGGCCACGCTTCATCAGGCGACGTCAGCAAATCCGGGCGGCGCGACATCAGACGGCGCAGGTAGGGCGCATGCGACACCGCAGCGGCTGACGCCTGCTGCCACACCGAACCCGCAAACGCGTCAGGTCCAGGTTCGCTCGCGAGCGCGGCGCGCACAGCCTGCATCATGAGTTGGCCATGGCGGGGAGCACCAAAACGGCGCCCAGCCCCTTACGCTCGCCTTGGCCGCCGAGGCCGTCCCGCAAATGCAGCCCGCCTTTGTGCAAGCGCGCAACCGCGGCGACAAGGCTCAGCCCCAGTCCGGCGCCGGGCGTGGAACGCGCGCTTTCAAGACGCACGAAGCGATCGAGCACCCGATCGCGATCCTCCGGCGCAATGCCGGGTCCATCGTCCGAAACGGCAATTTCGATGCGTCCATCGACACGCCGCACCGCGCGCACTTCGACGCGGCCGCTCTCATACGTGTACTTCAACGCATTCTCGATCAGGTTCGAAACCGCCTGCGTAAAAAGTCCCGGCTCGCCGTAAATGTAGAGGCCGTCCTCGACTTCGCCCTTCATCGAACGCTGCTCGTCCTCAGCGGCGGGCTCGTAGAAATCAACCAGTTCGCGCAGGATCGCCGTCGCGTTCACGCGCTCGAAGCGCCAAGTGACATTGCCTTCAACACGCGCGAGCTTCAGCACCGCCGTAAACGTATCCAGCACGCTATCGGTCTCTTCAAGCGCGACGCGAAGCGCTTCGCGATCGGCCTCAACGTTCGGCGGTGTTTCAAGCGCAGCTTCGAGCTTCTGGCGAAAGCGCGTAAGCGGCGAGCGCAAATCGTGCGCGATCGCATCGCCCGCCGTGCGCGACACTTGCATCAGATGCTGCAAGCGATCGAGCATGGCATTGATCGCGATAGCCAGCGTGTCGAACTCGTCGTTCTCACCGCGCACCGGCGCGCGACTAGTAATGTCGCCGCCCATAACCTCGTGCGCAGTGGCTGCGAGCGCCTCGACACGCCGCGATGCGAGCCAGGAAGCGATCAGCCCGCTGGCGATCGAGAGCACAACGCCGAACAGCGCCACCGTCCAAAGCGCGCTAGTGATGCGCCCCGAGATCAGCGCGCTGTCGCCGAGATCGCGCGCCACCAACAGGATCGGACCGTTCAGCAGGCGGCCAACTTGTCCGCGCGCACGACCGCGCACATCGTTGCCGTCTTCATCTAGGCGCTCAAAGTTGAAGTCGACGCGTTCAGCGGTGCCAATCGGCATCGCGGGCAATTGCTGGAAGTCGCCGGTGATCACTGTGCCGTTGCTTTCGGCCAGCACGTAAAGCAGCGGCCCTTGCCGCGCGGCGCGCTCAACGACCTCCTGGTTCAAACGACGAATGCCGCCCTCGCCGTAGGCACTGTCGAGAGCGGCATATTCCTGGTCGGCTAGGAGATCGGAGTCAGCGTTGAGCTGGCCTACGGTCGCGAAGTAGACGTAACCCAGCAGCGCGATGACAAATACGAGGACGATACCGGCTTGCGCGAGCGCGAGCCGGAACGTGGTTGTCCGAAGGAGCGAGAGGCTTGGCCTCATGCCTCCAGTCGATAACCTGATCCTCGCACTGTGTGCAAAAGAGACTGCGCGAAATCACGATCGATTTTCGAGCGCAGACGGGAGATATGCACATCGATCACGTTCGTCTGGGGATCGAAATGATAATCCCAGACGTTTTCGAGCAACATTTTGCGTGTCACCGTCTGACCGGAATTGCGCATGAGATACTCGAGCAACCGAAATTCACGCGGCTGCAGATCCAGCTTCTTGCCACCGCGCTTCACAGTACGCGCCAGCAAATCCATTTCGAGATCGCCCACCGCAAGCTTAGTTAGCGGTTCGCGATCGCGGCCGTTCCAAAGCGCCCGTACGCGCGCCAGCAACTCACGCGTCGAGAACGGCTTACCGAGGTAGTCGTTTGCGCCGGCGTTGAGGCCCTCAATACGGTGATCTTCGTCATGCAGCGCCGAGAGGATCAGCACGGGTGTCGAAACGCCCTGATCGCGCAGTTCACGCACGACCGCGACGCCGAGCTTCTTTGGCAACATGCGGTCGAGAACGATCACGTCGTAGCCGCCGCCTGAAGCCATCGAGTGCCCCAGTTCGCCGTCGCTCGCGATTTCAACCTCATGGTCGTCTGCGCTGAGCGAAGCTTTCAGGCTTGCGGCCATCTCAGCGTCGTCCTCAACCAGGAGTACCCTCATACTGTTCCTCCTCATTGCCCACCCACATCGACGGCAACGAAGCCGCGACCCGCGCGATTGCTCACTTGCAGCAACAGCGGGCGATTGGCCCGGCGCGCCGCATCGACCGCGGCGGTCAACTCAGCGGCAGTGCGGATCGCACGGCCACCGGCCTGCATGATGACGTCACCAGGACGGATGCCCTTTTGGGCAGCATCGCTGGTCGGCTCGACCGTCGTAATGACGAGGCCATTTTCGTTAGCACGGAGCGAAAGACGCGTGCGGTCTTCCGCCGTCAGCGGACGCACCGCAACGCCAAGCGAGCTTTGCGCCACGCCGCCCTGCTCTTCTTGCTCCGGCTCCGGCGTCGCGTTCGGCGCTGGATTCGTTGAGGCAAGCGTTTGCTCGGACGGACGTTCGCCGAGACGCAGGTTCAGCGTTTGGCGGCGGCCATTGCGCAGGATTTCAACGCGTGAGTTAGCGCCGATCGCCGTAGCGCCAACGCGTTGCGTGAGATCACGGCTGTTTTCGATCTGCTGACCGTTGAAGGTCAGGATCACGTCGCCTTGCTGGAGACCCGCGCGCGCCGCCGGGCCCTCCGGCGTCACGCTCGCGATCAAGGCGCCACGCGCTTCTTCCAGACCCAAACTGCTCGCAATGTCCGCATCCAGCGGTTGGATCGAAACACCGATCCAGCCGCGCGTGACACGGCCGCTGCTGACAATTTGTTGCACGATCGCGCTGGCTGTGTTGGCCGGGATCGCGAAGCCGATGCCGACATTGCCGCCCGTGGGCGAGAAGATGGCGCTGTTCACGCCGATGACATTGCCGGCGAGATCGAACGTCGGGCCGCCGGAATTGCCGCGGTTAATCGGCGCGTCGATCTGCATGTAGTCGACGTAGGCGGACGAACCAGCGTCGGTCCGGCCCATGGCCGACACGATGCCGGCGGTTGCTGTGCCATCGAGCCCGAACGGGTTGCCGACTGCAACGACCCAGTCGCCGACGCGCACGTGGCGTGCATCGTCGAACGTCACATAAGGGAAGCGGCCGCCGCCACGAATGCGAAGCACCGCGATGTCGGTAGCTTCATCTGAGCCAACGATGTCAGCCGGGAGGTCGCGGCCGTCGCTGGTGCGAATGGTGATTTCTTCTGCGCCTTCGACAACGTGATGGTTCGTCACGATGGTGCCGTCCTGGGCGATGAAGAAGCCCGAGCCGAGAGACGTCGGCGCCGGCCCTGTGCGGCCGCCAGGGCGCCCGCGGAAGAACTCTTCAAAACCCGGCGGCAGGCCTTCGAGTGACGGCTGCTGCACAGCGTCCGGGCGCTGGCGCACGGTCACGGAAACAACAGCCGGACGCACGCGCTCGATCAGATCGGCGAAGCTGCCTGGCGCCCCGTGCGGGGGCGCGACGGCGGTCGGATTGATTTCTTGGGCGGTGGCCGAAAGCAGCGTCGGGGCAGCGAACCCAGCGAACAGCGCCATGGCGGCGCCACCCGCCATCAAGGTGCGGCGGAGGTACTTCATCGAGACGACTTCAGTCATGAATTTTTGAACCCTTGGGAGGACGCTGCAATTGGAGGCTTAGCCCGGCTACGTTTCAAGCCCTAGTTAGGCGCCATCACCTGCCGGTTAAGTGGCGTTTGGGGCGAAGTTGCGATGGATTGAGGTCGAACCCAGCGGCTTTTTTAGGACATTCAGCAACTTGCGCGACGAATGACCGGGTTCGCACGACCTTTTATCGTTCACCATCTTCTGGGGTGAAACCCACCGCTGCGGCGGTTCGTCTACGCCGGCCAGCCAAAACCGCGACCAACCCCGCGCCGCCCAGCAACAAAGGAGCGGCCCAAAGCGCCCAGGTGCGGGCGTCAAACGGCGGACGGAACAGGACGAAATCACCGTACCTCTGCCGGAAGAAGCCACGGATATCTTCGTCGCTATCCCCCGCCGCTATCCGCTCGCGCACAAGCGCGCGCATATCGTCAGCGATGTCGGCCGTGGACTGCGCGATCGGCTCGTTCTCGCACTGCACGCAGCGGATCTCGCGTTCCAACGACTGGGCGCGCGCCTCCTGCGCCGGATCACCCAGAGCGGACGGTGCGGAGGCGGCGAGAAGGAGCGCGGCAAGGGTCATGTCGACGCGTTCCGTTTGCGCGCAAGCGCAACCAAACTGAGGACGCCGCCGAAGCCCATCATCAACACGCCGATGAAGATGAATTGGACGAGCGGGTTGTGGTAGAGCCGCACAGTCCAGGCGCCATTGCCGCCGCGAACCTCTTCGCCAAGCGCCACGTAAAGGTCGCCATCAAACCCGCTCAAGATACCGACTTCCGTCGTCGGCATCGGCGAGGTCGTGAAGTAGCGGCGTTCAGCTGACATCGTGCGCGACTCGCCGCTCGCTTGATCGACACGGAAATTGGCGCGTGTCGCCGAATAGTTCGGGCCCTCGATGCCGCCCACCTCAACGAGCGACACACGCCTGCCCGCAAACGCAACCCCTTCGCCGGGCGCCAACGCCACCGCGCGCTCGGTACGAAACGCGGTCTCCGCGACCGCGCCAAGCGTCATCACACCAGCGCCGATATGCGCCAAACTCATCGACCACACCGCCAGCGGCAGAATAGCGATCTTCGCCAAAAGCTTGCCGGTCCCGCGCTGCAAGCGCACCCAGAGATAGATCAGCCCGCCCGCGATCAGCCAAACGCCTAGCATCAACCCAAGCGCAGGCGCGGCGCGCCATTGCGTCATCACCAGCGCAACAACCAGCGTGATGAGCGCAAGGATCGCTGCGGGCGCCAACTTCAATAGCGCTGCGCGCATGTCTCCGACGCGCCACGTCAACATCGGGCCAAGCGGCAGCAAAAGCAGCAACACTGCAAGTAGCGGCGCAACAGTAGCGTTGAAAAATGGCGGCCCGACAGAAATGAGCCCACCGCCGAGCGCTTCCACCACCAACGGATAGAGCGTGCCGATCAAAACAACGCCGGCCGCGACCGCGAGACCGAAATTGTTCCAAACCAGCATGCTCTCGCGGCTGACGGCCGCGAACCCAGATGGTTGCGCCAACTTGGGCGCGCGCCACGCGTACAGTCCAAACCCCGCACCCAGCGCCACCGCAAGCAAGATCAACACAGCGATCCCGCGCTGCGGATCGACAGCGAATGCGTGCACTGAAGTCAGCACGCCCGAGCGGACCAGGAAGGTCCCCAGTAGCGCTAAACCAAAACCCATGATCGCAAGCAATATCGTCCAACTCGCAAGCGAGCCGCGCCGTTCAGTCACGATAGCAGAGTGCACCAACGCAGCAGCGACCAGCCACGGCATTAAGCTCGCGTTCTCAACCGGATCCCAGAACCACCAGCCGCCCCAGCCAAGCTCGTAATAGGCCCAAAACGAACCAAGCCCAATGCCAAGCGTGAGGCACGTCCACGCGAGCAATGTCCAAGGCCGCAACGCCCGCGCCCACGCCTGATCTGCTTTGCCCTCAAGCAACGCAGCCAGCGCCAGCGAAAACGGCACACTCATGCCGACATAACCCAAATATAGAAGCGGCGGATGTGCAGCGAGCGCCGGGTCCTGAAGCAGTGGATTGAGCCCGCTCCCAAGCATCGGCGCGGGATCGAGCCGCGCGAACGGATTTGAGAGAAACAAGGTGTAGATCAGCGCGCCTGCGGTGACCAAACCTTGGACACCAATCGTCCGGGACCAAAGCCCGAGCGATTGCTTGCCGCGCAACGTCGCAAAGATTGCCCCGAACGATGCAGACACGAGACACCACAGCATCATCGAACCTTCGTGGTTTCCCCACGTGCCGGCGATTTTGTAGATGAGCGGCTTATCAATGTGCGAGTTCGCTGCGACGACAGCGACTGTGAAATCCGACTGCACGAACAGCGTCATCAGCAAGCCGAACGCTAGCAAGCAGCTCAGCGCGGCAGCTTGTGAGATCGCGGCGGCGGCGGCAGCCCGGGCTTCGCTTTGTGCAAATAGCAACCCAAGGCCACCCTGCGCGAAAGAAAGCGCAAGCGCCAAGGCAGCGGCGAAGGCACCGATCTCCGCGATCATGGCGAGGTTTGCCCCTTCCACTCGCCGCGCTCTTTCAAAGCTTCGGCAACTTCGCGCGGCATATAGTTTTCGTCATGCTTAGCGAGCACGCGATCGGCATGAAACGCCTCGCCTGGCGCCCATTCGCCTTCGCAGACCACGCCTTGGCCTTCGCGGAAAAGATCGGGGAGCAAGCCTTCGTAACGCACCTGCACTTCGGTCGCGCCGTCTGTGACTGAGAAAGTCGTCAAGCCAGCATCGCTGTGAACCGTGCCCTCAACAACCAACCCGCCCAGGCGGATTCGCTGTCCGGCCTCAGCCTTCGTCGCAAGCTCAGACGGCGCCACAAAATACACGACGGAGTCCCGCAAGCCCGCGAACGTCAGTGTCGCGGCGAGCACCAGAACCGCGCCCGCGACGCCAATAATCATCAAACGCTGATCGCGCCGCCGCATGCTCATGGTTGCTGCCCCGTTGCAAACCGGCGCGCCATCTCGCGGCGCGGATCGTTCGGTCCCATGCGCGCGAGCGCCTCGCCCCACATATGCTGCGCCTCGGCGTCCCGGCCGCCCTCCATCGCCGCCATCGCGCGATAGACCCACGGTGCGGGTTCGTTGGTTACTGTCGTTGCCTGCTCAAGGAACGCCAGTGCTTCCGGCGTGAAACTGCCCTCGGAAGTCGCGACCGATCGCGCCAGACCAATTAGGGCATCCGCTGAACGCGGTTCACGGCGCAACGCAGCATCAAAGGCGCGCGCTGCTTCCTGCGGACGGTTGGCGCGCAGATAAATTTCACCGGTCGCGAGATGGGGCCACGGATCGCTCGGCTGAGTGCGCGCATCTTCGGCAAGCACGGCCAACCATTCCTGCATGTTGTAACTTGCTTCCGGCCGCCGCCTCAGCGCCTCCAGGCGCGCCGCATACGCGCCGCCGGGCAAATCTGGCCGGCCATTCACAAGGTACACTGTGAGCGCGATCACGCTTGCGGCCGCCAGTGTCAGCAACACCGTGCGACCAGTCTTGGCATCACCGCCAGCGCGACGCGCAGCACGCAGCGTCCAAAACGCTGCGAGGGCGGCCAAAAGCGCACCGACGAGCACGACGATAAAGGGCGTAAACACGGAAGCGAGGCCTAGCGCGGTTCGTGAACCGAAGAAACCGGCGCGGACGCCGCAGGCTAGTCGGTTGCGGGCAGCCTTAGCCTCGCCTTTAGCCCGCCGAGTTGACCGCGCTCAAAGACAAGTTCGCCCGCATAGAGCTCGACAGTTTCCTGGAGAATGGAGAGGCCCAAGCCTTGCCCAGGCGCCGCCTCGTCGAGGCGCGCGCCGCGTTCCATGGCGCGAGCGATCTCGGCGTCAGACAATCCCGGTCCATCGTCTTCGACAACGATCTCGAACAAGCCATTGGAGTCAAATGCCGGCAGTAGCCGCACAATCACTTGGCTCTTGCCGTACTTGCACGCGTTGTCGATGAGGTTCGCGGCCATCTCGAGCAAATCCTCGCGCTCACCTCGGAACGTGACATCGCCTTCCGCTTCAATGGAAATATCCATCGCCTTGGTGGAGTCGTACTTTTGCTCCATCATAAAGACGAGGTCTTCAAGGTTCTGTAGCACCGGCGTGCGGTAAGCGATCGTAGCGCCAGCACTCGACTCCGCCCGCGCTGCAACCCGCGCGCGCCGGAGCTGGCGCTCTACAAAGCCCTCCATCTCTTCGATCGATTGCTTTATCACCGCATCTTCAGAGCCACTTGCGGCGGCGTTCTTCAACACCGCAATCGGCGTCTTCAGCGCATGTGCGAGATTGCCGACGTGACGGCGCGCGCGTTCAACCACCTCGCGATTGTGATCAACGAGCGCGTTGAGCTCATCTGTGACCGGTTGGATCTCCGCCGGATAATCGCCCTCAAGCCGATCTGCGTCACCGCGGCGTACGGCGGCGATATCACGCTGCAACTCATGCAGCGGTTCAAGCCCGATACGCACCTGCAGCACCGAAACGGCTGCAACCATCAGCGCGCAGAAAGTCACGAACACGGCGAAGGCCCAACCAACCAAATTCGCAGCCGGCGCTAGAATTGCGGCGGGCGCCACGCCGACAACGAAAGCGTAGCGTCCCTCAACTTCGGGGATGCTCTCGACACGCGCCACGATGCGCAAATCGCCGCCATCTGGGCCATCGATGCTAAAATAGTGGGGGTCGTCACCAGGGCGCGCCGCGAGGATCACGCGCCGCACATCCTCCGGCAGCTGGATTTCAGCGTCGACCAAGGACGGCGAAATTGTCTGCGTCTGCAAACGCTGATCTTCACGCATTAGCGCAATCTGGAAATACCGCCCGCTCAGCGGCTGCAGGTAGCGCGGATCGTACGGAAGATCGCGCAGGATCAGTTCGTCGCTGAGGCCCGGCCCGGCATTGCCAATGAGGTCGTCGGCGACGCTTTCAATCTCCGGATCAATCAGCAAGCGGAGCAATTGCGCGTTGAATTGAGCGTGCGCAATCCAGCCCATCAGCACGAGGCCGAAAACGCTAACGACAGCAATTGTCAGAAGGCGGGCGGCAAGAGAATGACGTATGGCCGTGCGGAAGCGTTGAAGAATGCCCCCGGCGCTCGGTGTCACTGGGCTTCCGCGGGATCGATCAGCCTGTAGCCCAAGCCCTTCTCAGTAATGATCCGGGCGGTACCGATTTTCCGGCGCAGAATGCCGATGAACACTTCGATCGTGTTTGAGTCACGCTCGTGGTCCTGACTGTAAATCTTCTCGGTGAGCTCGGTGCGCGAGACGATCCGACCAGCGTGGTGCATCAAATAGTCGAGCACTTTGTACTGGTAGGCGGTCAGCTTCACCGGCGCGCCGTTCACGGTCACTTGGCCAGTCGCAGAATTCAGCCGCAGATCGCCGACCTCGAGCACCGACGATTGGTGATCGGTCTGACGGCGCACATTGGCGCGCACACGCGCCAGCAGCTCCGCCATATGGAACGGCTTGGTGACATAATCGTTGGCGCCAAGATCGAGGCCCTCGACCTTCTCGCTCCAGCGATCACGCGCAGAAAGGATCAGAACGGGCATTGTCTTGCCGTCCTTGCGCCAGGCCTTGAGCACCGAAAGGCCATCGACCTTGGGCAGGCCCAGATCGAGGATCACCAGATCGTACGGCTCAGTTTCGCCGAGAAACTGACCCTCTTCGCCATCAGGAGCGCTATCGACTGTATAGCCAGCGTCGGTGAGCGCGGAAGCAAGCTGCTCCCGCAAGTTCTTATCGTCCTCGACCACCAACACGCGCATTTCGTCGTTCCGTCCCTAGCGGCTGGCGCTGACGCGAATATCGCGTATTTGCCCATCGGGCATGCGCCACCGGACGACATAGACGGGGCTGCCGCCCTGCTCAAGGCGATGCGAGACATACTCGCCGCCGTATTGCGACCGAAGCTCATCAACGACTTCGCGCAAGGGGCGAAGATCCTGCTGGCCGCCGCCGCGATATTGAGCGGGCACGGTCCAAGCAGGCTGTGGGGCCTCAGCCCGTGGGCGCGGTTGTGCGCTTACGCTTGCTGGCGCGAGGAACGCGCTGGCCGCGAAGATCGCGGCGAGGAGAGCAGACTTGGCCCACATGACGGTTCTGGATTACGCGAGACGCTCTGAATGGGCGCTGAACGTAGCGTACGCTCTGCCTTAACCATTCGGCCTAGGTGGGGTGTAGTCCCGTTTCGGCCACTTCTTGACGAACTTACGCAAATCCTCATCCGCGGCTTCGGGGAGCATAACCTGAAGGCGCACGAACTGATCGCCTGTTCCCGCGACGCCCTTGCCTTTCAAACGCAACACTTTTCCGGTGTTGGAACCGGCCGGGATAGTCAAAGAAACGTTCCCGCCAGGCGTCGGCGCCTGGATGCGCGCGCCCTCGACGGCCTCAGTCAGCGAGATGTTCAAGTCCATGTGAACGTCTTGGCCCTCACGGCGGAAGAACGCGTGCGGCCGCACCTTAAGCTCGACCAGCGCATCGCCGGCGGGTCCGCCCTGCACGCCAGCGCCGCCCTGATTCTTCAGCCGCAGCACTTGGCCGGTCTCAACGCCTGCCGGAATTGCGACATCCAATGTGCGCCCCTCGGCCAGCGAAATGCGCCGCTTCGCGCCGTTTATAGAGTCCAGGAAATCGATTTCGAGCGTGAAGCGGATGTCGCGCCCACGCATACGCGAATAGGTTCGCGCGCCGCCGAAGCCAGGCCCGAACAAATCCGAAAAAATATCGCCAAGGTCGAACGGATCGCCCGCACCGGCGGCCCCCGGAGCGGCGCCCGGCCCAGCGCCAGCGCCAGCATGCGCACGCGCGCTCTGCCTAGGGCCACGCGCGTTAAACGCCATGCGCTCATTGCCGTCCGCATCGATCTCACCGCGATCGAAGCGCTGCTTCGTCACTGGATCAGAGAGGAGGTTGAACGCTGCCGTCGATTGCTTGAACCGTTCTTCCGCGGCTTTGTCGTTAGGGCGCACGTCAGGGTGCAGTTCTTTGGCGAGATTCCTGTACGCGCGCCGAATTTCATCCGCGCTTGCGGTCCGGCTCACGCCGAGGGAGGCGTATGGATCCCAGCTCAAGGTGTCAGCGCGCTCCGACTTCGGGAGATGACCCGCGCGCCTGTCCGGAAATCGGAATCAGACGCGTGCGACCATTCTGGCCTGCCCGACTATAATGTTATGGTTAACTCCGTGTTCAACCCTGTGGCGCCGCTTTCACCCAATTGCGCGACACGGATGCGTAACGACCCAGGCAGAGAGCCAAAATCCGCCGTTTGTGCGGCGGCCGTATATATAAAGGTGGGGAGAGAGATCGTTTCGCTGCGGATCACGTCGCCTCCATCCAGCACCTCCAGCCTGTAGCTTTCCGCAGGGACCCCCAAAGGTGGCTCCCCAGGCCCCCACGATTCGCCGCCCACGCGGGCGCACCTCACCCAGCTGACCGCCACGTCTCCGGAAGCCTCACGCACGGCCCGCAGATGCGCCGGCGCCCAAGGGCGCCTGGACGCATGCGGGAGGATCACGTCCGCGACCTCGGCGCGATTGCTCGAAGGAAAAGCATCAGCGGGTGGCACAACAATGCGCAGCGGCTCCTGCCACTCATGCGCGCTGACGCTCACCCGCGCCAACCGTTGGTCCAGCTTTACAACGCGCGCGCCAACCTGATGCGGTGCGCGCATCGCGTGCGCCGAGCCCTGCCGCCCCCGCAGAAACGTCCGCAGTTCATAAACACCGGGCTCGATCAGTTCGCACTCCGCAGCCTGAATAATCTCCCACTCGCCGTCGGCCTCGATCGCAAAAGCATTCGCACCGTTCAGAACGTCATCACGCGTAACACTGGCAAGTGCGCCGCCGTAGAGCGAGATACGAGCAACATTGCCCTCATCCCATCTATCCATCGGCCCCGGCCACAACGCCCACTGTAACTCACCCATGATCGCGGGCGCACCCACAGCGGCGCGCCTGGTCTGCGCCTGCCCAGCATAAACCTCATGCACCCCTAACCACGGCGATGCGAACACGGCCGCTAACGGAAACTCGTCGCTTTCCGCTCCTGGCAATGGCGGCAAATCGAGAATTGCAAACGCAGGCGTCGGCGCGGTGCCAGGCAATTGCGGCGAGCTCGGATCAACACCTCCGAGCAACGCCTCGCCGCCGAGGCGCACGCGGCACAATTTAAGCTGCCTTGCCTCTGCATCTTCAATGCGCACGATCTCAAAAGCGTCGGCGCCGAACGTCACCCGATCTCCCGGTTCGAACGTCAATTCATTCGGGATAATGCCAATCTGCAGCGTCTCTGTTGCCGCCCGCCGCTCTGCGAGAACGCGCTGCGCGATCGCTTCAGCCACAGCGCTATCAAGAACCAGCGGCGCTTCCACCGTCGCGACGCCGCCGTCAGCGCGATCAAGCCGCCGCGCACTCACGCCAGCGATCAGATAGTCCCGCGCCGCATCGATAAATCGCACGCGCGCCTCAATGGGCGCATCGCCGGCGTCACGAACCTGGTAGTTTTGCGCGGACGTCGTCGCCGTCAGCATATCTGCAACAAGTTCTGCCTGCGGCGGATCACTGTGCGCAAACACCAGTTCGCCATTCCGTTCAGATACCGAGAAATCATACGCAGCCATCAGCGGCTCAAGCGCATCGCGCGCGGACGACGGCGCGTCCACCACATAACCACTCACCGCGCCGCGTAGCCCGCTCGCTTCAACACTCTCGTCCGCGCGATCACACAAACTCAGCACAACTTCAGCCAAGTCCGACAACGCCGCGCGCCCATTCAGCCAATGCCCGCGCGCCCACGACGGTCCATCCGCCCACACATCTTGCCGCGCCGGAAACGCCGGATACGGCCGCGCGTCCCAGGCCCACAGCATCATTTGCTCAATCATCGGCCGGCCAGTGAGCGATGAGACTGGGTTCGCCTCGCCGTCCCAATAGGTGAGATAGGCTTCGAGCACGCGCCGCTGAATCAAATCATCCCGCACACCGGTAGAAAACCGCGGCTCGGCGCTCTCGCTACTCTTGGGATCAACGAAAACATTCGGCTGGTTCGCAGCTTTATCGACCGCCGGACACCCAAGCTCGACGAGCCAAACGGGCTTCGACTCCGGCGCCCAGGCAGTTGGCGTCAGCGAACGCACGCCCATGGGGCGATCATAGTGCGCGTTCTCCCAAAACCCCCGCACATCCTTCGCGCGATGCACCCAAGGTTCGTCATAAACGCCGTCACTAATCGGCGATCGTAGCTGCGCTAACCGATCAGCATCGCTCGCATAGTACCAATCGTAATTTTCACCAGCCTCGATGCGACCGCACAAATAGGCTGGGTCATGAATTGAACGACCCAGCTCCGCATCGGCATGGGTGTCGCCCGCGCGCCAATCTGTGAGCGGCGGATACCAATCGATTCCAACTGCATCGATGTTCGCGTCGGCCCACAGGTGATCCAGATGAAACAACACATCACCCGAGCCATCGCTCGGTCGATATCCTGAATACTCGGACCAATCCGCCGCATAGGTAATCGTCGGCTCACTGCCGAGCATCCCACGCACGTCGGCGGCCAACTCCCTCAACGAGGCGACTGCCGGAAAGCTGCTCGCACCGTCGCGCGCCGTCGTCAGCCCACGCAATTCCGAGCCGATGACGAACGCATCCACACCTGCGATCTCGGCCAGTTTGGCGTTGTGCAGGATGAAACGCCGATAGCGCCACGCGTCGGCGCCCGCATAGCTCGGCTCACCGTCGCCGCCGATGCCATAATCCGAGACCGCGACGTCGCCGAAAAACGCGGCAACCTGATCGCCAGCGGCCCCCGATTGATCAACGCTTCCGGGCTCACCCGCCGCCGGATGCACGCCGATCCGACCTCGCCATGGATACGCCGCCTGCGCAGCGCCGCCATATGGATCGGCCAAAGCGTTGCCTTCCGGAATATCCATCATCAGGAACGGATAGAGCCCCACCTTGTATCCACGCTGCTTCAATTCGGCGATCGCCTGCAACACGCTGCGATCGCTTGGCGTGCCGCCGTATGCTGGCCCGCCATCATGCGTGCTGATCAAGTGTGCATCATCACGCGCAACGCCTCCCACCTTCCAAGCGATCGGCACATTATGCTTTTCCGCGATCTCGACACCCGGCCTGATCTCGCACTCACTGCATCGCAAATCGCTTCCGAACCAAGACACAACAAGCATGACCCACTCGCAGTTCGGAAAATCCACCGCCAGTTGGTCCAGCGAAACAAGCAAGTTCGCACGCTCACGCTCAGCGTGAACGTTTTCGGGCGCCTCAGTGCCTGGCCCGTCGCGGCGAAACACGGGCTCAGTCGCGTAAAGGAATTCACCGGCGCCAGGGATCAAGCAGACACCGCGAACGCGATCTTCGAAGCTAGGTCCGTCTCTTCGCGCAGGTCTGATGATCTCGAACGATAGCTGCGGGATCGTGTTGCCGAACGCATCGAGCGGCAGATCCTCAAACACGACATACGCAAGCCCGCGATATGCCGGCGCGTTATCTGCGCCATCAATAGCCTCGATCAGCGGATCAGGCTCTTGCGTCTCGCTGCCCGTTTGCAGGCGCCACGCGATCGTCGACATATCCAACGGAGCGCCATTCGCCCACACGCGTCCGATCCGCGCGATCTCTCCTTCACAAAGCCCAACCGCAAACGAAAGCGTGTAACGAAAAGCGCGATTGCGAGTGCTCGCATCGCCGCCCTTGCCGCCAGCACTCACCTCGCTTGTCTCGACATGCTCCTTGAAACGCGCCGCCCAGATCACCTGACCAGCGATGCGCACGCTGCCATAAACAGCGGGGATCGAAGCGCCTTCGGTCGATCCTTGGATGTGCAAATCAGTGAGACGAGGGCCATCACGCCCGCGACCCGCGCCAAAGAGCTGGCGATCTATCGCCGAACCCAGTAGCGCGCCGCCGGCTTGGCCTATCGCCGAACCAATCGCGCTCCACGCGCCCGGCAGCGACGAACCCGCGACGCGTCCAACATTGGAAAAGACTAATTCGGCCATGTTGCGACACCCGGAAATGAGAACGCCGCTGCCGTCCGCACGCGCCACCACGGCGCGAAGCGCGAGCGCACAACAGCGCGGCCCCAATAAGCGTGAATGATGTGCGCCTCCTCATCGAGAATGGCGGCGTGCTTTGCGGGTGCAGCCGAGTGCATGCGAAAGAGCAGCACATCTCCTGGCCGCGCATCGGCAAGCAGCGCCTCGTTCAATTGCCTGCGCGCCGCATCGAGCAAAGTCTCAGCGCCGCGCCGCTCAGCCCAGTCGGGCGTATAGGCCGGCGCTTCCTCAGGCTCGGCCCCATAAAGCGCCCGCCACACACCGCGCACCAAGCCGAGGCAGTCACACCCCGCGTGCTTAGCTGACGCTTGATGTTGATAGGGTGTCCCGATCCACTCGCGTGCCTCGGCGAGGATCGCACTACGCGTAATCATGCCAGGCGCGAGCTTCCGTCGAGCAGCCCGCCCGCTTGCGGCCCCGCCTGCAACGCGTCGTTGCCAGGCATGTGCGGAAATCCGCGAAAATTGGAGACATTCGCGAACTTGGCGCGGCACGTCTCAAGCCGCTTGTCACACCCCGCGTAAACAACGAACCCAGCGCCGACTTCCAGCGGCAGCGCGTCAAGCAACTCAATCACCGCCTCGCCGGCTTCAATGCGATGCATCGCAACTTCGCTTTCGCCGCCGTCATCCCAAGCAAGACGCCCGCGCGAGAACCAACCGTCCGCATAGGCGCCAAGCCCTGATGCCTTGAACGCGTGCGAGCTAAGCGCCTCCGTCACAACGCCCTC
Organism: Caulobacteraceae bacterium; assembly: GCA_031431115.1. GTDB lineage: Bacteria > Pseudomonadota > Alphaproteobacteria > Caulobacterales > Aquidulcibacteraceae > Vitreimonas. Next base: position 43,718 of record JANPCV010000050.1, on the reverse strand, counting down.
CCCGCGTAGCGCCAACGTCTCCAAATCCACGCCGCACCGGCCGTCGCCCAAATCGGCATCGCAATAGCGCGAGAACACACGCCCCACCGGGACGTTCAGCGCGGCCTGCAGTCCCCGCAACTCCGCCTCGAACGCTTGCGTCCCGCGCCGCACCTCACCAATGCGCCCCGCAAAGAGATGCACGCGATCCCCTGGGGCGGTCCAATCGACGCGATAGAGATCCACTCGCGCGCCATCCCAAAGCCCGCGCGCCAAATCCGCATCGACGATCGCCGCCGAAGACAGCGCACCGACAATGCTCGCGCTGTCCACACCCAGCCCGACACTCTTCTCGATGACTCCTGACGCGACACCTGCCATCGGCTCGGCGAGCATGCCTTCAAACAACAGAGGGCAATCGTGATCCGTGAACGCATAGGGCTGGCTGTCACGGCGCTCAACGCGCCAGACATGGCAAAGCGTCGTCACGCCCGCCGACAGCTTGGCCGCGAACGTTTCACTAATCGTGCGCATCTTAGAGCCTGATCTCAACCAAGGGGATCGCGACAGCGTGCCCAGCGCCAAATCCATCAATCGCCAAGTCGAGGCGGTCGATGTCGAAGCGGACAGGTGTATCGAACAGAAAACCAGCGCTCACGACCGCACCGTCCGCGGGCGGCTCGGTGAATGTGACAATGCCTAAATCGCTGACACTATAAGCAGCGGGCAACACGACCTCACCATCGATCGCAATGTTCACGCTCACGGTCGCAGGCTTCGTAATCGGTCGAGAGTAGGCGCCCGCCCCTTCACCGTAAGCCTTCACCAACTGAAACGCGTCACGCTCCCCGTCAACGTCACCAATCACCTGATCCGTCGCTGCCGGAATCGCCGAAGGTGCGCAGGATTTAAAGTCGAACGGATCGCGAAAGCGAAATCCATACAGCTTCCCGCGCCGCGCCTCAAAAAACACGATCAGCTCATGCATCTCATCCAACGTGCGGACGGCGCCGCCGACATCATAACGCCGCCGTCCGTGCGCCCACGGCGTGTTGCGCGTTTCCGCGCCAGAGCCCAGCGTCACGATATCCACGCGGCGCTCCGGTCCACCGCTGGCGCCCAGCGAAAACGGCAGCGCCATCGACACTTCATGAAATGCGCTCACAGATTGCGTCTCCCGTACGCCACCGCTCGCGCAATCGCGGCGGCGATCTGACCTTGGTGTTTTGCGATCGCGCCTGCGTCGGCGCCTGCTGCGAGGTGGAAATGCACGTTTACGGCGCCCGCGCCCGGCGCTGCGATCTGTCCGGCCTGCCGCGGCACGAACACTTCGGGCCCGCGTTCGCCAACGAGATAGGCGCCGCCCACATTCACCGCGCCGCCTGCCGCCTTAGCGCCAAAGAACGGCGCGCTGCCGCCGCTCCCGGAAAATATCTGCTGCAACGCGATCTTCGCGAGTTCTTCTAGAACAACTTTGGCCAAACGCTTGAACGACGCCTCACCGCCATTTGCGGCGGCGCCCAAGGCGCGCGCGATGCGTTCGCCCGCCCGCTCGAAGCTTTCGCTAACTTCGTCGGCCGCCCGTTGGGCCGGTCCTTGCGCGAACGCTTGCAAGGCCGCCGAAGCTTCGCCGAGTTCGCCTTGGAACTCATCCAAGGCGAGCGACGGGATCTTGTCACTCATGTTGATGTATCCGGAAAACGCGCCACCAACGCTTCAAACGAAGCGCGCGACAGCGCAGCATTTGGCGGCGAGGCAATCGCTCGCCATTCGATTAAATTCAGACGCCAGAAGCGGGCTGGCGTCACGCCGAGCGCGCACGCCGCCGCCAACATCGCTGACCACGGCGTGCGATCACTCATCGAGCGCGACCCGGAAGCAATCCGCCACCGCTCGCGCCGCCGTGTTCGGGTTGATCGCCGCGCACGCTAGATCGCGCGCGCTAAGAGATTCACCGCCGCCCGTTACGAGCGCGGAAAGCACCACGATAAGATCATGCGCCGCAAGATGCTTCAGCCGCTCACCCAACTCAGCGAACGAGGCGACGTCAAACGCCGACTCCAATTCCGCGAGCGCTCCCAAAGTCAGACACAGCCGCACGGCGCGCCCGTCAATCTCGATCGCCACTTCGCCGCGTGCACGATTATGAGGCGCGCCCATCAGTGCGCCTCGAAGCTAATGACGCCCGCGGAGGCCAACGTAATTGCAAACGCGGCCTCGCCGTCATGATCGCCCGAATAGTCGAGCGCCTCGATCAAAAATGGCCCCGTGAGCATCCCAAAGTTCGGAACGACGAGCTGAAACGTCCTCTCCGCCTGCGCAAAGAACGCCTGCTGGATCAGCGCATCTGACCCTGTGTCTTTAAATACGCCCGCACCGCTGACACTCGCCGACTTCACGCCCGCACCGGCAATCAGCTCACGCCACGCCTGCGGGCTTTCACCCGATGTGCCGTCCACGCTCCGCGCATTGAGCGAGATGGTTTTCGCCCGAATGCCAGCGATCGTGGCAAAGCCTTCCGGCTCCTCACCATCACCAATCTTAATCAGGACATCACGTCCCTTTTGGCCTGCCATACTTTCTCCTATTCGGGTTCGGTGATCGCCTTGAGCCGCAGGACGCCATGCGTCGTGCGGCCATCACCGGATCGAAACACATCCGCGAACTGCGCGAACAACAGCACCAGGCGCCGCTCCGTCACGTCGAGCGCCGCGTTGTGCAAACACCCACGAAGCGCCGCGATGATCTCCAGCGCCTCAGCGCGGCCGCCATAGCGCGACCACACGTGCAACGTGACGCCATGCTCCAGCGCTTCACTCTCACTCGCATCGATCGCTCTGAATTCCACGCGCCCAAGCGTGAGGTGCGGAAAAATCACATCCGGCGGCGGATCATCGTAGAATCGTTCGCCGACCAAGGCCGCAACATTCGCGTCCGCCAACGCCGCAGTGCGGATCGCCGCCGCGAGCGCGATCTCGGCGCTCATAGCGTCTCCTCCGCACACGAGAGCACAACACGCGGCGCGCCATCGTCCGCGACGCCCGTGATCCGCAATCGCCGCACGCCCCAAGCAACGCGCCAGCCCGCCCGCACACCCTCGTGGCGGTTGATGGTGACGCTATAAGCCGCCACCGAAGGCGCAGTATCGAACGCCGCCCGTTCGCTCGCGCCGCCGGAGTCGATCTCAGCCCACACGTCGCCCTCATCGCTCCAGTAGATCGCCGCGCCGCCAAGTTCGTCAGCAACGCGCGTCGGGCTCTGCAACTTTACGCGTGCCCGCATCGCAGAAATGCCGCTGTTCATAGGCGCACCGGCGCGAACGGACGCATCAGCGCACGCGCCGTCTCCGGGATGGCGCCTTCGCCCTGGCGCAACTCATAGAGCGACGTCACGATCTGCAACGTCGCCAGCCGTAGCGCGATCGGCAGGTCGCCCGCCTCATCGGCATAGCCGCAATCGTATTCGATCTCGATCCCGCCAGCGCTGCGTAACGTCGCCGGAAACCCAGACGGAAACACCAGCCGCGGCCGATCGCGATTGCCTTCGACCCGATAGCGCTCAGGATCGATGACACTCTGCGCGCCATTATTGGCCATCAAGCGCACGGCAACGACGTTCGTAACTGGCCCAAGCCCGAGCACCGCGCCGTTCACGGCGTCTCGCCGCCAGATATCCAAGCTCTCACGCACACGCCGCGTCACTATCGCCCGGCCGATACCGGCTTCAACCGCCTCACGTGCGGCGCCAATCAACGTCTCAATCAGACCATCCTCGGCATTGTGATCAACGCGCAGGAATAGCTTCGCCTCCGCCAGCGAGAGGGGCTCGCTGGCGGGCGGATCAACAATAGTGATGCTCATTAGCTGTCGCCGAACTTGAGCGCTTTGATCGCGTCGAAGTTCTGCACGCCGCCGCCGACACGCTTGGTGACATAAAACAGCACATACGGCTTGGCCGAGTACGGATCGCGCAACACACGAACCCCAGCCCGATCAACGATCAGATATCCGCGCGCGAAATCACCGAACGCGATCGAGAACGAGTCAGCCGCAATGTCCGGCATGTCCTCGAGCTCAGTGACCGGATAGCCAAGCAGCGTCGCGCCACCCGCATCGTTCGGCTCCCAGACATAGTGCCCGTCGCCGTCCTTCAGTTTACGCACCGCCGAAACCGTCTTGCGGTTCATCACGAAGCGCGCGTTCGGGCGGAACTGAGCCTTCGGCGTGTAGATGAGGTCGATGACCTTATCGACCGGATCGGAAGAGGCGAACGCGCCATCAACGCCGGTGGCGACATAGCCGATCTTGCCCCAAACATGGCTGCCTTCGGACACCTTGTCGTAATCCAGAAAGCCGCGCGGTCGATCATCACCATCGCCGCTCACAAAAGCGGCCCGCTCCTGGCCCGCAAACGCCTCCTCGACTTCGCCCGCGATCCATTCCTCAAGATTGACGAAGCTGTCATCGAGCAAGGTCTGGGTCGCAGCGAGGTTGGCGTAGAGCTCCGACGTTGGAAACTCCATCAGCGCCAAAGTCGGCGACGCCGTCTGTGTGCGCGTCCCAGTTTCGGCAACCCAACCCGTGCCCGCCGCTGTCAAACTGATCGGCTTCTTGAACACATTGGCGCCCGTCGTGCGCACCGTCGCAATCACGCGCATCGGCGAGACTTGCCGCAGCCTGCTCTCAATCATGCGATCAAGCTCAGGCGGCGCGACATAGCCGCCATCAGCATCCGAGCCAACCGAGAGCGCCTTCGCCTCGAATTGCGTCAGCGCCGAAATGTCGCCGCGGCGCAGATACGACTGCCAGGCCGATTTGTGCTCACTCAACGCCGGATCGGCGGCAAGGCCGGGGCGCCGCCCCGCAAGCGCTGCGCGCTCAATCAGCGATTTCTGCTCGCCGAGCGCGCGATCAATGCGATCGACCTTCTCTTCCAGCAATACATCGCCGCGATTGCGCTCAATGGCAGCAAGCCGTGCATCGTTCGCTGACTTGAACTCCTCGAACGCGCGCATCAGTGCGTCAGCCGCGCCGGGGGGCGCAGCTTTGTTTTCTTTATTCACGTTGTTCTCCTTAAGCCGCGCGGACGAAGTCTCGCGCCAAGTTCAACCGCGCCAGCGGTTGCATCGGATGAGTCACGATGGACACCTCCAGAAGGTCGATCTCAGTCAGCACCCGGCCGAACGCCGTGTAGTGCTGCACAACCGGAATAAAGCCGATGGAAAGTCCATCGACACCGCGGGCCAGCATGCGCTTCGCGCGCGCGGCGCCCGGCTGATCACCACGCACTTCGCCGCGCAGAAAGAGCCCACGGCCGTCTTCGCGAACCTCGCTCCATTCACCCGCCACCAGCCGCACCTCATGCTCGACCAGCATCGGCAATGCGCCGCGGCGCCGAATGCTCGCGGCAAAGGCGCCGGCCCTCACGACGTCGCGCATCTGATCCGCGACGCCAAACAGGGCGGCGTAGCCCTCGATGATCATTCCTCGAGCCGCTGCTCAATGCGCGTGAGCGAGCGGCGCGCTTCACTAATTTGCTCCTCAAGTCGTGCAAGGCGCTCGGCCACTTCAGGCTGCGTCGCTACCGCGCGCTCGACCACATCGAGCCTCGCCGCCGCGCGTCCTGCCCAAATCAGACCCCCAGCCGTCTCAAGAAGCAGCGCCAAAATCAGCGCCAGCGTAACCCGCGGATCGATCTTCACGACGCGCGCTCCGGCTGCTCAACGCCGGCCATACGGCGCTTTTCGCTTTCGCTCAGGAAATCCGCCGCGGCGATCCGCGACCACAAAGCCTCGCGCTCGACCGTCAGCGCCGGCACATTCTCGACATCAACGCTGACTGCCGCCGGCCCCGCATCCGGCCAGCGATCGCCAATCCAAGCCTCAATCGCCCGCGCCGCTTTCTGCGCCAGCGGCAGCGCAGTCTGCCGCCAGAACGCGAGATTGGCCTCACGATAATTCGAGTAGGTGTTGTCGCCCGGAATACCGAGCAGCATCGGCGGCACGCCAAACGCCAACGCAATATCGCGCGCCGCTGAATGTCGCGCTTCGGTGAAATCCATGTCCGACGGCGAAAGCGACATCGGCCGCCACTCAAGCCCGCCTTCCAACAACATTGGCCTGCCCGCATTGGCGGCGCCGACATGCATATCTTCCAACTCACTCTTCAGCCGCTGGAACTGCTGTTCGCTCAGCCGATCCGCACCACCAGCGCCGGTGAAGATGAGCGCACCGCTCGGCCGCGCCGCATTGTCGATCAGCGCCTTATTCCAAGCGCCGCCAGCATTGTGAATGTCGATCGAGAACGCAGCCGCTTCCATCGGCGAGAGGCCATACCAATCGTCGGCGGGGTTAAAGAGCTTCAGATGCAAGATAGGCGCATCGTTACTGACCGGATCGCGCTCGAAGCGCCGCACTTGCGCACCAACGCGATGCTCCCACCCAACTGGCCAGCCATCGGCGCCAGGCACCACGCTCATCCGGTCGGGCCGCAACACGTAAGGCTCAGAAGGCGCATCACCGCCAATGCTTGCCGCCTCGAGATAAGCGTTACCCGACACCTGCAAGTGACCATAGAATGCTTCAAGCAATTCAATCCCGGTTTGCTCCGGGTTCGGGCGCGCCAATAGCCGCGCGAGCGGGTGGCCACTCGGCCCCACCTGCAACGGCGCACTCGCCGCCGCTTCCGCGATCAGCCGCACACAGCGATACGCAATTGCATTGCGGCTATAACCTTCACGCGCAAACGCAGCCGGATCGCGCATCGGCCAAACCGGGCGTCCTGGCGCGTGCCAAGCCATGAGTTTTCGCTCCGCGCTTGGGGCGCGGAGGCGTCTCAACCAATCGAGCATGGGAGTCTTTCTTTAAAGCATCCGCACTTGCGGCCCACGTGTGCCGCTGAGCAACAAATCCGTCAGCGCCCAGACCAGCGCATCAAGGCGATCCGGGCTTTTGCCGTAACCCTCAACGCCAAACGAACACATTTCATCTTCCAAAGCCGGAAACGCAGCCGCGTGCTTCACGCGCCCCTGCGCGTAGAGATTTGCAATTGGTTCGGCCCGCGCCCGTTTGCCTACGCTCGCACGCACGAGCCGCACGAAAAATTCGGGCGCCGCCGACTGCAGCACAGCGCGCACCATCTCGCCTCCGTTGTTCGCCTCCGCGACAATCACATGGGCGCCAACCGAACGTGCAAGCTCCGCCACACGCGCCGCCCACACATGCGGCGCGGCACCCTGCAGACTAGCGTCAGCCAACACCACGGCCTCGCGCGCCAATCCTTCGCCGCGCGCAGCTGCCGCAACAATACCGCACGCATCCGCATCGGGCCCAACACTGGCCGGTGGATCGACGGCAACGACAATCCGATCGAACGGACCATCGTCACGCGTGCGCAGCGTCTCGATCTCTGATCGCCGCCACATCGCGCCTTCAATCTCCTCGATCAGTTCACCCAACAATTCCTGCCGGTGCCGCGCAGTACCTGCAAAGCGCTCACGCAACGCCGCGATGAACGACGGCGAGAGGTTCTTCGCGTTGTCAAACGTCGACGAGCGCGTCACCACTGTACCCCGCTCATCCAGCAAGCGCTTCAACGCCGGGATCGGCTTCGGCGTTGTCGTCACCATCATCCGTGGCCGCGCTCCGAGACGCAGGCCGTACTCCAACGTCAGCAGAGACTTTTCCGGATGCGCCCAAAAGCAAAGCTCATCGCACCAAGCCGCATCGAACTGAGGCCCACGCAGCGCATCTGGATCCTCAGCCGAGAAACATGCCGCATGCGCGCCATTGCTCCACACCAGACGCTTGCGGCTCGCCTCATATGTTGGCCGCTCATATGGCAGCGACCGCACGCCAGACGGCCCCTCGACCATCACCTCGCGCACGTCGTGCAACGTTGGCCCAATCAACGCGATCCGCCCCGCATGCCCGCCGCGCACCAGGCTCGACACCCATTCGGCGCCCGCTCGCGTTTTGCCGGCGCCGCGACCGCCCAAAAACAGCCAGCATCGCCAGTCACCGTCAGGCGCGAATTGTTCCGGACGCCCCCACTGGCGCCAGTCATTCAGCAGCTCCGGTAGAAGCGATGCGTCCCAGTTCGTCGCTAGAACGTCCCGCCCGCTCGGCTTCAGCAAAGAGAGACAGGCGGCGTCGCAGCTCGGCCCGCAGAGCGTCTGGGTCATGCTTCTCCGTTGCCGCCAACTGCTCACCCTCAAATTCCGCCACGTCCCGCTCGGCCTTCACCAGAGCCGAAACGGCTTTCGCAAGCCGTTCGCTCTCTTGAGCCCTGCCAGCCGTGAGGTCAGCCAACGCCTGATCCAGGAAGCCCCGAAGCCCCGCTACACCGCCCACCGAAGGCCTCCGTTCTTTCAAATCTCAGTTCTCGACCGTGCTGGAACTCTACTGCTTCACCGTCGCGGTCGGATTGATTTCGGGACGAAGCTTGATACTTCGACGTTTTCCGCTGCAGCGGCATGGATACGCAGGATGCCTATCCGCGTTTCCCCTGGCCAGAATTCGGCCATACCTCTATTGGACACCCCCTCGCGGAGACTCTCTTGTCCGACAATAACCGGCCCGATTTTCGCAGCCGCATCGACTGGGCGAAGATGCGCGCGGCCGCCGCGCAGCAGCAGCTCAACCAGATGCTGGGCGAACGCTTCACCTGGCGCAAAGCCGCGAGCATCGTCGCGGGCTTCGTGCTGGTGTGCGTCGTGTCGCTTTGGCTCTGGATTTACTGGGGCCTGCCGCGCGTGCCGGACGCCGACACGCTCTGGTCCTTGAACCGGCAAGAGTCGGTGATGTTCGTCGATCGCGAGGGAGAGATTCTCGGCGTCCGCGGTCCGTACTACGCCAACCGCGTCCACCTGACCGACATTCCCGATTACGTCCCGCAAGCCTTTCTCGCGATCGAGGACCGGCGCTTCTACGAACACGAGGGCGTCGATCGCATGGCGGTCCTGCGCGCCATCCTCGCCAACCTCCGCGCTGGCGAAACCGTGCAGGGCGGCTCGACGCTGACCCAGCAGCTCGCGCGCAATCTCTTCCTCACCCCGCGCCAGACCGTAAACCGCAAGCTGCGCGAAATGGTGCTCGCCTCGCGTATCGAACGCCGGCTGACCAAGGATGAGATCCTCGAACTCTATCTCAATCGCGTCTACCTAGGCGACCAAGCCTACGGCGTCGACGCAGCGGCGCGCCGCTTCTTCGGCAAGCCCGCCTCCGAGCTCACGCTCGCCGAAGCCGCGATGCTCGCCGGCCTTCCGAAGGCGCCGTCGCGCTCAGCGCCGACCGAAAGCCTCGAACGCGCCATCGCCCGCCAGCACGTCGTGCTCGCGGCGATGGTGGACGCCGGGTACATCACGCCCGAGCAACGCGACGAAGCCATCGCCCAACGCATCCGTGTGATCGAGCGTCCGAGCACCGAACGCGCCATGGGCTATGCGTTCGACCTCGCAGTCGAGCAGGCGCGCGCCGTCGTGGGCCGCGAAACACCGGACTTGGTCATCCACATGACCATCGACCGCGAAGTCCAACAATCTGCGGCCGACTCCATCCGCCGCCGCCTTGGCAATCGCGCCTTCGGCCGCCGCCCTCTGCAAGCCGCCTACGTCGCGCTCGATCGCGATGGCGGCGTCCGCGCCCTCGTCGGCGGCACCGACTACAACACCTCGAAGTTCAACCGCGTCACTCAAGCCCGCCGCCAACCCGGCTCGACATTCAAGACATTCGTCTACACGGCCGCGCTCGAATCCGGCCTCAACACCGAGGACGTCTATTACGACGAACCGGTCGTCATCGACGGCTGGCGCCCACGCAATTACGATGATGGCTATCGCGGCGCAGTCACGCTCCGCACCGCCTTCGCGCTTTCGATCAACACAGTTGCCGCGTCAGTCGCCAATGACGTCGGTCCCGCACGCGTCGCTGACGTCGCGCGGCGCCTCGGTATCGCCAACATGCCCGAGCGCAACGCTTTCGTGCCGCCGTCGATCGCCCTCGGCTCGATCGAGACGACGCTCTGGGATATGACGACCGCCTTCGCCGTCTACATGGACGACGGCATGCGCGTCGATCCGCACATCGTGGCGCGCATCACCAATTCCGCCGGCCAAGAAATCTACGTCCGCCCGCCCTACACACCCGCACGCGTCCTGGATGCCGAAGTCGCAGAGCACATGACCAGCATGATGGGCGCAGTTGTTCTGCGTGGCACGGGCGCCGGCGCGCGCATCGGCGATCGCGACATCGCCGGCAAAACCGGCACCAGCTCCGATTGGCGCGACGCTTGGTTCGTCGGCTACAGCCGCGATTTCACCGCTGGCGTTTGGGTCGGCCACGACGACTTCACGTCGATGGGCCGCACCACTGGTGGCACGTTGCCGGCGCAAATCTGGGCCGACACCATGCGCGTCGCGCACCAGGGCGTCGAAAGCCATCCGTTGCCCGGCATTGAACAGCCCGCCTACACGCCAGCCCAAGTCGAAATGGCCAGCTTCTTCGATGAACTCGCCAATGCCTTCGGCAATAACGAGCGCGATGGCGATAGCGATGATGACGACGGCGGCTTCCCGGACCTCGGCGACATTTTCAACTAAATGTCCGCCCTCGCGCACGTTAAAGACCTAAGGCTGACGCTTGGCCGAGCCCCGTTGTTCGACGGCGCTGAATTCGTGCTGCAAAAAGGCGAGCGCGCGGCGTTCGTCGGCGCGAACGGCGCAGGTAAATCCACTTTGATGCGGATGATGGCGGGCCTCACGGAGCCCGATGGTGGCGAAATCGTCTATCAATCCGGCACTTCCATCGCGTTCGCCCCGCAAGAGACAAGCTTCGAAGGCTTCGCAACGTTGCGTGACTACGCGCAATCGCCATCCGTCGCTCGCATCGGCAGCGCCGCCATCGCGCCCGCATACGCCGCTGACGCCGCGCTTGAGCAATTCGGCCTCGATCCCGAACGCGCGCCGCAAGGTCTTTCCGGCGGCGAAGCCCGCCGCGCGTCACTCGCACGCGCGCTCGCGGCAGATGCCGACATTCTGCTGCTAGACGAGCCGACCAACCACCTCGACATCACCGCGATCGAACAACTGGAACGCACCGTCGCCAGCCAACGCGGCGCCTCCCTCATCATCAGTCACGATCGCCGTTTCCTCGAACGCGTCTCAACAGCAACGCTCTGGCTCCGCCAACGCCAGTTGCTCAAGCTTAATCGCGGCTACGCTTCCTTCGAAGAATGGGCTGATGCGGTCGAAGACGAGGACGCGCGCAACCTCTCTCGCCTCGAAACTCAACTCAAAGCCGAAGAGCATTGGCTCCGCCGCGGCGTTACTGCCCGCCGCTCGCGCAACGAGGGCCGGCGCCGCAAGCTCATGGCCATGCGCGCTGAGCGCCGCGACATAAAGGAACTCAGCGCCGCCCCGGCGGCTGGTATCATCGCCGAACGCGGCAACGAATCCGCGCGTCTCGTGATCGACGCCAAAAACGTCTCGAAATCGTATAACGACCGCACGCTGATCGACAACCTCTCGCTTCGCATCAGGCGCGGCGATCGCGTTGGCGTTGTCGGCGCGAATGGCAGCGGCAAGACAACCTTACTCGAACTGCTCTTGAAACGCCGCGATCCCGATAGCGGCGTCATCCGTATGGGCGAGAACCTCTCGCTTGCTTACGTCGATCAACGTCGCGACATCATCGATTCAAACGTCACGCTGAAAGATGCGCTGACACCAGCAGGCGGCGATCAAGTCATTGTCCGAGGCGTCGCCCGGCACGTCGCGTCCTACGCTAAGGAATTCCTCTTCAACGCCGAACAACTACGCCAGCCCGTGTCTGCGCTCTCGGGCGGCGAACGCAATCGCCTCGCTCTCGCCATTGCGCTAGCCAAGCCCGCCAATCTGCTGGTGCTCGACGAACCGACCAACGATCTCGATATGGATACGCTCGACGCGCTCGAGGACATGCTCGCCACATACGACGGCACCGTCCTGATCGTCAGCCACGACCGCGCGTTCCTCGACGGCGTCGCCACACAAATCGTCGGCCCGCTTGGCAACGGCAAATGGGTCGAGACGCCAGGCGGCTGGGCCGATTTCGAACGCGAACACGGCCAAGCGATAAATCCGCGCGCGGCGTCCAAAAAGCAAAGCACCGAAAAGACCCAGCCGGCCGCGCCGAAAAAACAGACGAAGCTGAGCTACAAAGATGAGCGACGCGCCACCGAACTCGATGCCCAGATGCCGAAACTCTCCTCCGAGATCGAAGCGCTCGAAGCCAAGCTCACCGCGCCAGACGCCTTCAACGCCCCCACCTTCGCCGCCACCGTCGCGCGCCTGGAGGCCGCGCGCACCGAGCGCGACGGCGCCGAGGCGGAATGGTTGGAGATCGAACTCCGCCGCGAGGCGCTCACCGCCCAAGAGTGAATCACTTGTTAACCAAAGCGCGGGCACTCTCCGCGCATGCGTTATCTCCTCCCGCTCGCCGTGCTGATCGTTGCGCAAATCGGCGCCGCCTGGGCGCTGGGCGATTACAATGTCGCCCGCCCCGGTGGCTCATACGCAACCGTCGAAGCTGAGACCCCCAAAGCATGCGAGCGCCTCTGCGCTAACGACACGCTCTGCATGGCCTGGAGTTTCCATGCCAATGCCTGCGAATTCAAGGCCATCGTACCCGCGGCGATCGCGCAGGAAGGTGTGATTTCCGGCGTCAGCCCACGCGCGCCAGCCTCGATGCGCGCAAGATTCGAGCCCGCACAACCCGAGGCCACTCTCGCCGTGGTCGCTGACGAACACGAAGCTATGGACACCCCCGTCGCGGCGGCCCGCCCCGAAGACGAGGTCTCCCTCGCGCTACTCGGCGGCCCCGACGCCGAAGAAGATCTGCGCGTCCGGCTGGGAAACTAAGGTTACAGGTAAGATTTGTTTACGACCGCGCATTATTTTCCACGCTGATTCAGGAGACTCCCGGGCCATGTCTAACGCGCGGTTTGTGAAGCTTGTCGATCTAGCGCGTACGACAGACAGCACCCAGCGTCGCGAGTTGCTGCGGGAAGTCACCGACCTTTTCTTCGAAACATCAAGCACGCGCACCATGCGCGAAAGCGCCCTCTTCGACGACGTTCTCCAACTCGTGGCAGCCGAGATGCAGGACTCGGTCCTTGCCGAACTCTCCGAGCTTTTCGCCGACGCGCACGACGCGCCTATCGGCCTCATGCGCGATTTGGCCAACCATTCCTTCGAGATCGCCGGCCCGGTGCTGAAGCGCAGCCGCGCCCTCGATGAGCACACACTGCTCCAAATCGTCAACTACCAGAGCCAGCCGCACATCAAGGCGGTCGCGCAACGCGAGGACGTCTCCGAGTCCGTGTCAGACGCCATCGTGAAATTCGGCGACGACAATGCGCTCGACGCCCTTATCCGCAACGACAGCGCAAAAATCTCGCGCATCAGCATGGAAACCGCCGTCGATCGCGCCCGCCGCAATGCGCTGCTCCACGAAGGCGTCGTGAAGCGCTCGGACCTGCCGCTTGATCTCCTCAACGAAATGTATTTCGTAGTCGAGAATACGCTCCGCGACCAGATCTTGCAGCGCAACGCATCGGTCGATCCCGCGACCCTGGACGCCGCGCTCTCGAAGGCCCGCGCGCGCATGCATCAGAACGTCGGCACCATGAGCGCCGAAGCGAAGAACGCGATAGCCTTCATCCAGACCAAGAAGAACAGCGGCGAACTCCACGCCCGCCTGCTCGTGTCGCTCTATCGCGAAGCGAAGCAAACGCACTTCCTCTACGGCCTCGCCGAAATTACCAATCTTGAGCCTGACACGGTCGCCGATCTCATCGAACGCCGCGACGTGGATGGTCTCGCCATGATCTGCCGCGCCGCCGGCATCGAGCGGCCGCTGTTCGTGACGCTGGCGGTCCTCACATGCGGCGGCGATGAAGCAATGCAGCGCGCCGAAGAATTCGGCCGCATGTATAACAATGTGCCAATCGAAGCGGCCCAACGCGCCATGCGCTTCTTCAAGGTACGCAAGGGCGCTGCGCAAGCCGCTTAAGCCTTGTCTGCGCGCGTAGGCAGCGCATAGTCGCGCCATGCCCACCCCTTCCGGCACCGAACTCGCGCGCCCATTCTTACCGACACGCGACTTCGAAGCGTCAAAACGCTTCTATGAAACGCTCGGTTTCAAGAAGGTGCTCGATGACGAAGTCGCTATCTTCAGCACCGGCTCGGGCGGGTTTATCCTACAACGCCTCTACTCAGACGCCTGGGCCGAGATGTGCATGATGCAGCTCATGGTCGACGATTTGGATGCGTGGTGGACGCACATCGAAGAGCTCGACCTTCCTGGCAAGTTCGGAGTCGCTGCGCCCAGGGCCCCTGCCGTGCAGCCGTGGGGATTGCGCGTGGCCTACGTCATCGATCCAAGCGGCGTACTCTGGCACATTGCCCAGCGCCGCCCCGGCGCCGCGCAGGACTAGGCTGCGCGTTCCTTCGTGTCGCTGAACCTAATCTTCGGGTTCTTGTCCTGCACGTAGCCGATTTCCCAGGCGCTCTTACCCAGAAACACCGGTGCGTTATCGACGTCCTCGGCCATCTGCGACGCTGACTTTTCGGCAAAAGCCTCAAGGTCGGCGCGATTGTCCGCGCTCACCCAGCGCGCGGCCTGATAGGGCGACGTCTCGAAAATCACATCGAGGCCGTACTCAGCCTTCATCCGCTCATCGAGCACTTCGAACTGCAGCGCGCCGACGGCGCCGACGACCAGATCACCGCCATAGACGGGCTTAAATACCTGCGTCACGCCTTCTTCGCCGAGCGACTCCAGCGCCTTACGCAAATGCTTCTGCTTCAGCGGATCTTTCACGCGCACGCGCTTCAAGATTTCCGGCGCGAAGTTCGGAATGCCTTGGAAGACCACGTCGCCCGATTGCGAAAGCGAGTCCCCCACACGCAACCCGCCATGGCTCGGAATGCCAATCACATCGCCGGGAAACGCTTCCTGTGCGATTTCTCGATCCTGGGCCATGAACATCATCGGATTGTGGACGTTGAAGCCTTTGCCCGCGGCGGTCTTCAGCGTCATGCCGCGCTGAAATCTCCCCGATGAAATCCGGAAGAACCCGACACGGTCGCGGTGCTTCGGATCCATGTTCGCTTGAATCTTGAAAATGAAACCGCTGACATCGCTGCGCCCCGGCGAAACCTCAGTCTCCGCGCCCTTCACCGTCGCCTTCAACGGCCGCGGCGGCGGCGCATTGGCGCCAAGGCCCGCCAGCAGCTCCAACACGCCATAGCGGCGCAGCGCCGAACCAAAATAAACCGGCGTCAAATGCCCTTCACGGAATGCCGCAAGATCGAACTTCGGTAGCCCCTCGCGCGCGAGCTCCGCCGTCTCTTCAAGCTCGGCGCGCACGTCATCACGCACGCCTTCAAGAAATCCGCTCGTCCCGCGCCTCTGGCGCGCTTTAACCGCAAAGCCCTCTTCGCCATGCTCCAAACGGCGAAACGGCACGAATTCATCGGTCGATAAGTCAAGCATACCCGCAAAGCGCTGCCCCGAAGCGGCGGGCCAATACATCGGCGCCGTATCCATCGCCAGCTTCGAGTGGATCTCGTCGAGCAGCTCAAACGGATCGCGCGCCTCGCGGTCCATCTTGTTGATGAAGGTCGTGATCGGAATGTCGCGCAGGCGGCAGACCTCAAACAGCTTTAACGTCTGCGGCTCGATGCCCTTCGCAGCGTCGAGCACCATGATCGCGGAGTCTGCGGCGGTCAGCGTACGGTACGTGTCTTCCGAAAAGTCCTCGTGGCCCGGCGTATCGAGCAGGTTGAACACCATGTCGTCATGCTCGAACATCATCACCGATGACGAAACCGAGATGCCGCGCTCACGCTCGATCTTCATCCAGTCTGACGTCGTCCGCCGCGCCTGACCGCGCGCAGCCACGGCGCCAGCCAAGTGGATAGCGCCGCCCGCAAGCAGCAAGCTTTCGGTCAGCGTGGTCTTGCCGGCGTCAGGGTGCGAGATGATCGCAAACGTGCGGCGGCGGGCGGCCTCGGTGGCGGGGTCGGCGGACATCAGGTCTCATATGAAAGCGAAGCGGCGCGTTTACGCCCTGGCGTCCGCACGAGCAACACCATCGCTGGTCCCGCTACGTCGCCGCGCCTGAATCCACCGGCTCCTGCAGAAAATGCCGCCCCTGACGGTCCTCGATCTCTATGACCCAAAGGTCCGGATCACTCTGACGCCGCTTGCGCACGTAGTCGTCCACGTCACTTTCCACGTCCCCGAGCGAGCCCGCCGAGAGATCCAGCCAGATCCGCTCGCCTTCGCCGTTGCGGGCAGGCCCGTAAAGCCTGGCCCTACGGTCCAAGGTCGCGACCTTCACCAGCACGGCGCCAGCGTCGGTGTCGCCCTTGTGGACCACACCCGCAAAAGCGCCCCCGATCTCCGCCCTGCGGATCAGCGCGCTCGCCCAAAAATCTGTCTTCAGTTCTTCCATCGCCGCCATTCACCAGAACGCAAGACCCTTCGTTTAACCTTTGCGGCTCGCATGCGCTCTCTTTTCCTCGCCCTCGCCCTGGTATCGGGAACAGTTTCGGTTGCCTCGGCTACCGAGCCCAACGCGCGCACCGCGTTCGTGGAGCGCCGGGGCTTGCTCGAAGCCGACGCGCAATGCCGCATCTTCGAGCCTAGCATTCGCGCCGCGCTCAGCGTCGGTCTCGCACAAGCCCGCGGCGCCTTGCTGCGCTCCGGCTGGACCAGCGCAAGTTTGCGCGAATTGGAAACCGCGGCAGTGAACGCCGCCCGCAACCGCTCGTGCAACGACCAACGCACCGCCGCCGCCGCCGAAAGCGCCCGCCGCGCCTTCGCCTCGTGGGCCAATACCGGCACGATGGATTTTCCGGGCTGGGATCGCGCCTGGCGCGCACGCCGCGCCGTTGACGACAGCGGCTGGCGCCTCAGCCAACTCATCGAAGCGCCAATCGTCGCCAATTTCGGCGTGCGTCAACGCGGCGAACTCCAACGCCTCACGCTCGCGATCCCGCTCATGCGTAACGAATCCGGGCCTACCTCGGCGCAACTCATCCTCCGCGACATCACCCGCGCCAGCGTGCGCGAAGTCGCGCTCACGCAGCGCATCTCGCAGGGGCTGGAAGCCGGCCTTCCCGCGCCCGGCACATCAACCACCATCCCATCATCGCGCACGCTTGAGCGCACTGACGGCCAGCAATTTGTGGTGTTCACCTTCCCGGACACCGCATTCCGCGATCTCGTCACGCTCGATCCGCGCGAAACAGTTGAAATCCACCTGCAAAGCGGCCGTTCTTCGCAACGTCTCTTCGTTGAAGTCGGCGACATCGCCGCCGCGCGCGCGTTCCTTACGCTTCAGCGTTAAGCCGCCAGCACCGGCAGCGTAAGCCGCACCAGCGCCCCGCCACCCGGCGCCTCGTGAAAGCTCAGTGTCCCGCCGTGCAGCGCCGCCAGCGCCCGCACCAGCGCCAAACCAAGCCCCGTCCCCTCAGCACGTGCGCCGCCTGAACCGCGCTCGTACGCCTGCCCAAGCGTTGCACGCTCGGCTTCGGGAATACCGGGGCCGTTATCGATCGTGTCGATCTGCAGCGCACCGCTCACCACAGCGGCCTGCACCATCACGCGTCCGCCCTCAGGCGTGAACTTGATCGCGTTCCCGACCGTGTTGATCAGCATCCGCTTCACGGCGCGATCGTCGGCCATCACATGCAGCGGCGCTTCCGGCGTCAGCATGCCGAGCGCGATCTGCTTCTTCTCGGCGCTATCGATTGAGACTCGCACGACGTCTTCGATAACCGTTCGCACGTCGAACGTCTCAAGCTGCAACTCGAACTTGCCAGCATCGATGCGCGACAAATCCAGAAGATCGTTCACCAGCCCAAGCAGGTGCGTGCCGCTCTTACGAATGAGCCCCGCATACTCGACATAGCGCGCGCCCACTTCGCCGAAGATCTGGCGCTCGATCATTTCCGAAAAGCCGAGGATGTGCGTGAGCGGCGTTCGCAGCTCATGTGACACTTCCGCAATGCGATGGCTCATCGCCTGTTCGCGGCTCTCCCCGCGCTGAGCAAATCCCAGCAGCCAGACCACAACGATCAGCGACGACAGCGTCAGCACTACAGTGAACAGACCCAGGCCCGCGTACATGAAGTCGACGATCCCAGCCGCCGCATAACCAAGCACCGCGCCGATCCCCGCGATCCGGGTCCAGCGCCCAAGCGTCCGAGCCAACATCACAGGAATGAGCAGCGCCACCGCCAGCGGCGAACCCCATCCACCGGTTCCCGCAACCAGCCCCGAAACGGCCACCAGCCAAGCCAAAACGAGACCCAGCGCGGCCCATCGCAGACCAGTCCACGGCAATAAGATGAATCCAATCAGCGCGGGCGCTAACGCTAACGCGGCCGCCGCCGCCACGTCCTGCGCTTCTCCACGACCGAAAACAGCGCATAACGTGGCCGCAACAATGCCGGCGGCCCAAATCCAGCCCGCCCATGACAACGTCGCTGCCATTGGCGCTGCTTTTGCACCTGGCGTTACGGCCTGTTGTGTTGACACTTAAACGTCGCTCGCGAGTAAAAGACTTCTTAACGCGCTGGGGGAGAGAGTGCCCTTTCTGAGTCGTTCTCGGAAGCGGACTCACCAATCTAGGATCAGGGAGCAGAAGCCGATGCGAAGCCTTGCGGTCTGGACTACAACCGCGGCCGTCGCCCTTCTCGGCGTCGGCATCGCCAACGCTCAAACGCCAGCTTCGACAGAAGCGGCGGCAACGAGTTCCGGTGACCTGCAAACCGCAGTTACCGCCTACGCCGCTTTCCAAAGCGACGTTTCTGAATTGCGCTCATCGACAATGCGCGATGCGGCATCGCTTGAAACGGCGCTCGACCGTGTTGGGCGCCACAATCGCGATGCGTTGACGCGCGGCTGGGTCGCCTACGGCGCCAACACCGCCGCCCAATCACCGGCCTTCGTACAAGGCGTGCGCGATGCCGCCGCCTATTACGGCCGTGACGCCGTCATCTGGGCGGTCTCGGTCGATCCATCTTACGCACGCGGTCTGCGCGGCGGCCAAGAAGCAACGAACATGTTGCTCGCGTCCGCCAACGCCGACAGCGCACGCATCATCAGCGTCGCCGATCGTTATCAAGAAATGGCCTATTCGCTGCAGAGCCAGCGCTGGGCCAACGCGGTCGCGCCGCAACAAAACGCGCGTGTTCAACGCATCCGCACCCTCGGCCGTGAAGGCGCGCCGTCGAACGCCGTACCGAACGAAGTCGCGCCGCGCCTGTCGGTGACCCCGCTCAGCCTCTCGCCCTTGAACGATCCGTCCGTCTATGGCGGCCGTCGCTTCTGGGACGCCGTCCGCGGCGGCGAGCAAGTCGTGGAAGTCGCCTCGACGCAAGCAAGCTACCAATGGCGCGTCAACGCCACGCGCGGTGAAGCTCTCGACCGCATGGCCGCCGTCGCCGCTCTGCAAGCGCTGGACGCCGTCGACGCCAACCAAAGCGCCGTCACCCGCCTCATCGCCGATCCGCGTTCACGCGATTGCATCGAGATGGCCCAACTGCAGCTTTATCAATGCATGTCGGCCGCCCGCTTCCGTTATGAGAACGCGTTCTGCCTCGGCCAGCACGGCCTCCGCGACATCGGCACCTGCATCGGCGCCGTCGCTCAGCCGGACGCCACCGCCATGACGCCAGCGCCCGGCAGCCACAGCGGCGGTCGCGACTGACCTTGCCCAGATGCGCCGCAAGGGGCATCTGGGGCTCATGGCCAGCATCGATCAAACGATCGAAGAACTCGCAGACGATTTCGCGCTCCTCCCTGACTGGGAGGAGCGCATTTCGCATGTGATCGAGCTCGCGCGCTCCTTGGCGCCGCTGACCGACGACGAGCGCACCGAGGAAAACCGTGTGCGCGGATGCGTCAGCCGCGTTTGGCTCGTCAGCGAACGCCATGACGATGCGCCCGGAAAACTCTTCTTCCGCGGCGATTCCGATGCTCATCTGGTGCGCGGCGAGATCGCCATGCTGCTGCGGATTTTCTCCGGCCGTACACCGGAAGAGATCATCTCAGTCGACCCGAAAGCCGTCTTTGAGCGGCTCGGCCTGAAAGACGCACTGACCATGCAGCGCTCCAACGGTCTTTTCTCGATGATGAACCGCATCCAACACGAAGCGCGCACTGCGGTTTAAATCTCAGCCGCGAGCTGGGCCAAGCCGAGCTTCAGCGCGAGCTTTCCCGAACGCATTGGCCAGCCCTCAGCACGCTCCAGCGCCTCCAGCCCATCCTCATACAGACACACACGCTCAACCACGCGCCGCAACGGCGTAGCCAAACGCGCCAGCGCATCCGCAACGCGCCTGCGCGCATCGCAGCGCCGCGCCATCGCCGCCTCCTGTGCATTGGAGGCGCCGCGCGTCGACGCCATCGGCGCCGCCAGCCAGTCCGAGCCGCGCACAATGCCAATCTCGCCGACGGCAAAATCAGCGCGCAGCTTTCCGGCTGCACTGAGTTCAGCTTGGTTCAACCACGGCTCACCCTTTGCCCCACGCAGCGCTCCAAGCCGCCGCATCGGCCCTTCCGGATCGAAGCCGCGCACCTTGCGCAACGCCCCATCCGCATCGACCACAGCCCGCTCGACCAAATTCTGGTGCTGCGCAATGAACGCCTCGCCATGCTCAGCCGCCTCGCGCGCCACACGCGCCAAGCCTGCGGCGCTCAAGCCAAACGCGCCGTCGACGCGCGCCTCGATCACGCCGTCCGCTTCAAGCATCCGCACATCAGCCGCAGGCAATCGCACCATCGCGCGCCTGCGCCGATCGCCTTGCGCGAATACGCCATAATCCGGCCCCGCCCGATCCAGACGCAACACAGCACTCGCGCTCGCCATCCGCGCCAGCACCCGCGAGATCCGCTTGGCGCTGCTCATACGAGCGCCTCCTCGTTCGGGGCCAGCGCAGGCGCTGCACGCAGCATGGCCTCTAGCGAACCGATCCAAAGATCGAACTGATCTTCCTCACGCCGGTCCTCGATCGCGTGACACGCATGCGCCACGGTCGAGCGGTCGCGCCCAAACGCCACCGCCACCCGCGCCAAGCTCAACTCAAACCCCGTGTGACAGAGGTACATCGCCAATTGCCGCGCATACGCGGTCTTCGTGCACCCACGCGCATCATCGACGATGTTCTGCGCCGGCACCCCCAGCGCGTAACTCACCACATTCGCAGCAAGCTCGGCCGCAGCCGCGTCCACCGCGCGTTTCCTCAACACGCCCATTCCAACACTCCGATTTTTAAAGTGACCGTCCATGCCGACAGCAGGATACAGCCACCTCAGAGGTGTAGGATAGATTTTTTCCTATTTATAGGATTTTTTTCCTCACGCGCCCTTGCGCGTCTGGCCGAGACCCATGCGCTTGGCGAGGTTCGAGCGCTCTTTGGCGTAGTTTGGCGCGACCATCGGGTAGTCGTGCGGCAGGCCCCATTTGGTCCGGTATTCCTCGGGGGTCATCGCATAGCGCGTGCGCAGATGGCGCTTCAGGGATTTGAACTTCTTCCCGTCTTCCAGGCAGATGATGTAGTCGGCCGTCACCGATTTCTTGATGGAAACCGCAGGCTCAGGCGCCGATTCTGGCGCGGCCGCCGTAACGCCCGAAACTTCCAGCAGCGCAGTGTGCACGATGCGGATGAGCGCAGGCAGTTCCTGCGCCGGAACCGGATTGGCCGACACGTAAGCCGCCGCAATTTCCGCGGCCATGCGAACCAAGTCGCGCTGGTTGTCCATGACCTAGCTGCTTATCTGCAAGTGAAGATCAGATACTGTATGAGTATAGCTTCAAGTCATGCAAGTGAAAAGCGAGCGCAAATATTGAACGCGCGTTCACCGTAACAGAAAGAAGAAGGTCGAAGCTGGAATTCGCCTAGACGAGCGACGGTCATTCTTAGCGAACGAGCAGCATCGTCAGAACCACCGCGCCGATACAGAAGAACGTCACGGCCGCGCTCGAGCCGGCATAGGGCCGGTCACACGCATTGGCCACCGCCTCCAGCGAACGCCCCGCCGCATGCGAAGCCCGCCGCGTCCAACTTTGCCAGGCGCCGTACACGCGCAGCGCCAGCACGCCAGCCCAGCGCCCCGCCTCAGCCAACGGCCCCCGATAAAGCGCGTCGATGTCGAGCAAATGCACGCCCTGCTCGCGCGGCGTCGCGCGCGCTGCACGCAACAACAGAAACACAATCCCGGCGCCGCCAAGCAGTTGGAATTGCGGCGCCACGCGATCGAGCACAAACGGCTGAAATGAAATCTCCGCCGGCATCAGGTCGAACAACCAGCGCGGCGCAAGCCCAACCGCAAAGCACAAAAACAGCGCGAGCCCAGCGCCAAGCAGCATCGAGAACGGCGCTTCCAGGATCGGCTTCACCTCTCCTGTCGGCGTGTACGCCGCGAGCGAAGCGCGCATGAGCAGCGAAACAAACAACACTGCGGGCGCGGCCCAGATGATCGTCCACAACCAGCGCAGATCCCACTGCGCCGCAGCCTCCAGCGAAGCCGATTGCGTCGCAAACATCACCAAGCCCGGCGCCGCCGAAACAGCGAGACCGCAGAGAATGATCAGAAACAAACTGATCGGCATCATCCGTGCGGCGCCCGCAAGCCGCGAAACTTTCACGTTGCCGCGCCGCTCAAGAACGCCGCCGAGCAAAAGCTGCATCGCCGCGAACGACAAAATGGTCGCGAAGGCATGCCCCTCCGCTGCCGCCAGCGCCAATGGCGTGCCAATGCCAATCAGCGCGGTGCAGAGGCCTGTCTGCATCGTGACGCCGTACGCCGCCACTCGCCGCAAGTCGTCCTCCGCTGCCGCATACACCGCGCCGATCACCATCATCGCCGCGCCGATCCAGATCAGCAGAGGCTCCGAGGGGAAAATCCGCGCCAGCGCATAGACACCGATCATTGTCGTAAAAACCGAGAGCGCCGCAGCGCCGGTGGACGATGCGTGCGAGACCACATCCTTCAGCCACACATGCGCAAACGGGGCGCCGACGCGGATCATCAAGGCCGCGAAGATAAACCCGCCGCCAATCGAGCTGACATCAAGCCGCGCGATAACGATCGCCTGCGCCCCCGCGGAAAGATGGAACGCAACGCCAACGAGAAATAGCAATCCTTCGAGCCCATGCCATATGAGCAACCGCGCGCCCGAGCGTCCCGCACCCTCCAACGGAGATGCGAACACCACCCACGCCGCCGCCAAACCGCCAAGCGTCAGCGTCGCAACAAGCAAGATCAGATCGCCCACGAACAGCGCCGAAACCGCACTCCCCGCCAGCAGCAATATCGCAGCGTCCTCGTAGCGATTGCGCCGCGCGCCGGAATATATCCCGATAGAGATAAGCGCGATCAGCAATGCGATGCCGAATATACGATTGAGTTCATCGAGATTGAGCGCAACGACGGGCAGGCCCATCTGCGCCATCGTCGCCGCCGCGCCGAACTCGTAGTCGAGCAACAGCCAGAACGAGGTCAGCGCCGCCAGCACGATCAGCGGCGAGCGCATTGTGCGCGGCGTCGCCAAAACCAGCAGCGCCGCAATGATCGGCACAAAGCCCGGATTAAGAGTGAGCTCCATCGCTGCTCCCTTCATCCGCTTTCTGGCGCCTGCCCAGCGCAAAGCGCGCCGCGTGTGTCGCCACCACCACGAACAGCACCACAGCGGCGCCGATTGCAGCTGCGGCGCCCGGTTGGTCGCCGATCCAGAATTTCAGACGCGCGCCTGCGCCCAGATCGAACCCAAGTCCGACGATCAATGCGGTGAGGCAGAACACGAACAAGAGGCCCGTGATGCCGCTGCGCGCCGCAGGTGGTGATTTTTTCATGGCGCCCCTCGGGCCCAAATCGGCGAAAGAAATTCAGCCAATGGATTTGCCAAAACCAGCAGCGACAACGTCGCCGCCGCGGCAAGGATCACTGGCGCGGCAAGCAAGATCGAAGCGCCGTCAGGCCGCTTGAACGCGTCCGTCGGCGCCCGCGCCGCCAACGCGTTTGCGGCAAGCGGTCCCAGATGCGTGAATGTCAAAATCGCCGCGACGCTCGCAAGGCCCGCCGCCCACACCAGCCCCGAGCCCGCCGCCGCCGTGATCAACCAAAGCTTGGCCCACGCGCCAGCAAATGGCGGCAAGCCGATCATGCTCGCCGATGCGATCGCAAAGCCTGCAAACGTCCACGGCATCACACGCCCCAATCCCGCATAGTCGGAAACCTTGGTGCGCCCGGTGATCGCCGCCGTCGTGCCGGCCGCCATCACCAACGTCGACGCCGCGCACGCGAGCGCCACGATCTGCAACGCCGCCGCGAACAAGCCCGCCGCCGCGTACTCACCAGGCAATACCGCCAGTAGCGCGCCCATCACCACGGCGAGCGACTGCGCCATCACCGAATACGCAAGCCGCTCCCGGATATCCTCTTTCGACAACGCAATCAGCGCCGCGGCAATCATCCCCAAGCCGACAAGAACGATCAGCGCTTGCGCGGCAATCACCGCCTGCTCCATCGCCGTGCCGAACACGAACGTCACGACTTTCAAAATCCCGATGCCGCCCGCGGGCAGCACCGCAAGCGCTTGGATCGCCACCAACGCCGGGAAGGGTCCATTGCTCGACGCCGGCAACCAGCGGTGCATCGGCGGAATCGCAGCCATGGCGATGCCCAGCACATAGAGCACCAACAGCACGTTCGCCGTGAACGCATCCACGCGCCCCGCCAACACGCCGCCCGCCTGAAAATCGAGCGCGCCGGCGATCGCGTAGGTCCAAATCATCGCCGGCAGGAAAAAACCGATCGAACTCGCCAGCAACGTCGCCAAAAATGCGCGCGCTGCTGGCCGCGCTTCTTCATCACCGCGATGCGCGACTAACGGAAATGCCGCCAGCGTCAGCGCCTGATAGGCGACAAAAAAACTGAAGAGGTTCGCGGAGAACGCCACCGCCGTAACGCCGCACATCGAGAGCGCGATGAACGCCAGCAATCGCGCCGGCGCCTTCTCCTGCTTTGCCCGCACCACGCCCGCAGCGTGCACAGCATGCAAAACGCCAAGCCCGGTCAGCACCACCGCCATCATCGCGCCGAGCGGATCAATCGCAAAAGCGAGATCAACATTAGGCAGCGGCCGGGCCAGCACAATCCGCGCTGTCTCACCATGCGCCACGGCGTTCGCGAGATAGATCGCGCAACCCGCCGCGAACAGCGAGAAGCCGATATGAATAAGGTCACGCAAGCCAGGCGGCTTAGGCAGCAACAAAATCAGCGCTGCCTGCACCAACGGCGCACCTAGCACGCAGAAGAGAGCGATCTCAACCGTCACGGCGAAATCCCCCCGAGCATGAGCGACGCTGACGTCGCCGCGCGCAGCAAGCCGCCAGGCGCAAGGCCCCAAGCGATCGTCGCAATTGCCGCCACCAAAACCGGCCCCAGCGCCACACGCCAGACGCCGCCCTCGCCCGCATACGCGCTGTTGGCGCGGCGAAAGTACATGCGTTCGATCAGACGCCCGCCGTAGAACACGCCGGCCAGCGAAGCGATGATGATAAGGCCCGCCGCCCACCACCATCCAGCGCCGACACCGGCTTCAACCAACCGCCAACGTCCGAGAAAGCCGATCGTCAGCGGCGCACCCATCAAGCTCAGCGCCCCGGCGGTGATCGCGGTGCTCGCGAGCGGCGCGCGCTGCGCGTAACCATCGAGCATCGCCACCGTTTGCACACGTCCTGCCGAAGCGCCGCCATAAAGTGCAAGCGCCGCCGCCGCGAACGCGACCAGCTGCACCAACGCCGCGGCAAATCCCGCAGGCGAGCCCAGCGCCAAGCTCAGCAACACGCATCCTGCCTGGGAGACACCGGCATACGCCGTCAGCCGCAATAAATTGCGCGCCCCCACCGCCTGCACCGAGCCGACGACAACACTGACGCCGCCAAGCCCCGCCAATGCCGCCTGGATACCCTCGCCGATCTCAGGCGCCGCCATCACGTAGCCCGCAACGCGCGACATCGCGGCCAGCGCGCCAAGCATCCCTAAAGCGCCAACGCCGAACGTCACCATCGAGGTCGAACGCCCCAACGCGGCAGCGCCCCACGCATGAAGCGGCGCAACGCCAGCCTTCACAGCCAAGCCAAGGATCATCAGCGCCGCGCCCGCGCTGGCGAGCCCAGGCGCCTCGATGCGCGCAAGCGCCAGCGACTCCATCGACGATGTCCCTGCGGCGCGCGCGAACAGAGCCGCGCCAAGCAGCATCAGCGCAAAGCCGACACCGCCCAAACTCAGCATCCGCAGCGCGCCGTTCAACGCGGCGCGATCGCGGCTCGCATTCACCGCAACCAGTCCGACGCCAGCGAGCCATGCCGTTTCAACCGCCGCGATGATCGAGCCCAAGTCGCCCGCCAACAGCGCACCGGTCCAGCCTGCCGTAACGCACAACATCAGCGCCAATGCGAGCGGCGCGGCGGCGCCTCCGGAATCCTTCAGCGTGGCGCCTGCCCCCCAAATCGTGAGCGCCGCGACCACCGCCAAAAGCGCCGCTGCAAACGCGCCAATGCCATCAACGTGAAGCATCACACCAACCGCGGCGACTGGTTGAGCTCCGGTAAGCGCACCCAGCGCAAAGTCCACCGCAACGAACGCCCCAGCGCTCGCGACGAGGCCTGCCACAAACCAACTCAACCGCGCCGGCCCGCTCACCAGCATCAGCGCAGCACCGATCAACGGCATCACAATCAATAAGAGTGGCGCATGCGCGCGTGCGAGGTCGATATAGGCCGCGCTCATAACGCGCGATCCTGCACGTCGCTGTCAGCATCGGCTGCATCGATGTCGCTAGCATCGACGGCGCCGTACGCCTCCTGCAAGCGCACCACCAACGCAACCCCGATCGCCGTCTGCGCAAAAAGCACGGCGACGCCAATAATCAAGGCGCCGTCCGAAGCGCCGAGCGCCGCCAGCGCCGCAATCGCGCCGAAACCGGCAATCAGCAAACCGGCAAGCCGCTTGATCGCATTGCCCAACAGCAACGCCGCCAGCGCGCCGATAATCACCAGCGCGATGGCGCCAGCCGCTAACACTGGCTCAAGCGAAACTACAGTCGGGGTGATCACAACTCACCGTCCCGCATCGTTGGCGCTCGCCCGAACAACACCTGCAAAAGCAGCGCACACGCCGCGATAGTGGCCGCGAACACCCCCGCCTCGATCACTTGGCCCGCATACGCAAACCCAGGCACGCCAGCGCCTACGCACGTCGCCACAACACCAGAGGCCAATGTCAGCCGCGCCAACGGCGTTGGATACGCGTCGCGCGCCGCCGCCGCGCCGAACGTCAACGCATGCAGCATCAGCACGAGACCAAACGCCAATCCCGCCACGAACCCCACGCCGCCGCCAGACGGCGCACCAGAAAGCAGCACCAGTGCAAACAGCGCCATGAGCGGCGCAAAAAATCGCGCTGCCGCGGCGACGATGACATGCGTGCCCATCTTCATGCGCCGGTCTCGCGCGTGAGCGTGCCCCGCTCGCCGTAACCAAGGATGCCGGTGCACGCCGCGCCCACCACCAGCACAATTGGCGCGAGCCAGAAGCCCAAACCACCCAACGCGCTACCAATCATCACTGGCGGCGCCGAGAGCAATTCAGCCAGCGGCCACCAGATCGCAGCGACCGCGACTGCTGCGCCGAGAAAGCTCAACCAATGCAAACGCCGCGCGCCGCCCTTGGTCGCGCGCGCGCTCAACGACATCGCCGCCATCAGCAACACTGGCGCCCACGCCGCCGCAAACAACGCCAACGCCAATCCACCTTGTCCCGATCTCAACAACAGCACAGAAGCAGCAACCGACACGCCCGCTGTAAGCACGTGCATGCACGTCACAAACAACGACCGCGCCGCGAGCGCGCCGACAGACGACGCAATCGCGACGCCCATGAGCGCGAGCGCCAACCAGGGAAGCGCAGCGATCATGGCGCGGTGCTCGTGTTCGTCGCGCCAGGGC
Organism: Caulobacteraceae bacterium; assembly: GCA_031431115.1. Lineage (GTDB taxonomy): Bacteria > Pseudomonadota > Alphaproteobacteria > Caulobacterales > Aquidulcibacteraceae > Vitreimonas. The sequence goes on along the minus strand of JANPCV010000050.1, from coordinate 15,675 downwards.
GCGGAGCGGCGTAGCGCCCAGCAATCGGCGCAAGCCCCGCAGCATGCGCAGCTTGCGCCACCAAATGCGTCAGCGTTGGGCCGAGCGCCATCAGCAGCGCTGCAAGCAAAAGCAAACGTACCGCAATGCCCCAATCAGGCGCCGCGATCGCCAGTCCCAGCACCACGATCACCGAACCCACGACATCGGCAACGTTCGCGGCATGCAAGCGCGTATAGAGATCTGGAAACCGCAACAGCCCAAGCGAGCCGCCAGCGATCAGCAGCAAGCCCACCGCAACGACGATCCCCGACACGCCAAGCTGCAAAAATTGAAGAACGCTGGCCGGGTCCATTACAGGTCCTCCGCACGCGCTAGCGGCGCTTGGAAGGAGCGCAGGCGGAAGAACTTTAGCACGGCGACATTCGCCACCATGCTCGCCAACACAAACGCCAGCGCCGCATCGATCAACACCGCGCGGCCCGAAATCACACCGCCCGCCGCGACAATAATCGCGATCTTGATGACCACGCCATTCGCCGCCAGCGTGCGGTCATAGAGCGTCGGGCCGGCAAACAGCCGCGCCACGCAGAGCAGCAGCGCGATTCCGACGCCGATAGCAGCCGCGAGCGCAGTCATGAGCGGCCTCCGCCAATGACATGCTCTTCGAGCCGTCCAAGATCGGCCGCGTCGATCGCGTCTTCATTGATGACATGTACGAGCAGGCCGTCCGCATCGGTCTCAACCACCGCCATGCCTGGCGTTGCACTGATCATGTTCGCGAACGATGCGCGTTCCGCCGAGCGGCTGGCGCGCGAGCGCACGCGCACCAGCGCAGGCTTCATCGTCACGTCAGCGGAAAGCGCCGTGCGCAATGTCGTCAGAGAACCGCGCGCCACGGCGCCCGCCCGCGCAACACTCACTGCCAGCAAACGCGGCGCGCGCGCGAAGGCGCTGCTGGCGCCGCCGAAGCGCGCGGCCACCAACACACACACGAAACTCGCGACAACCGCGATAGCCCAATCCTGTGGAGAACTCGCACGCTGCGTGACCAGCATCCACAAGACGGCCAAGCCAGCCAGCATTGCTGCGGCGTGAAGCATTTGTTCGCCTCCCCGCGCCGCCATCGCGCGACGCCAAGGCTTAGCCCCGACCTCTTGGATTCGCCAGATTTAACCGGCCCGCGAACTCAACCGTTGCGGCTGAACAACAGCGCGGCGTTGCGCCGCGCCAACGACAACTCAAGCACTTCATTGCCGTAAGATTGTTGCTCGATCCCGGCGGCGTCAGCGGTGAACGACCAGTTCCAATACCGTAACACGGTCTGCGCTTTTGCCGTCGCCAATGTGTCAAACACATACATAGCGCGGCCAAGCGGATTGTCGGTTGCGTCCGGATCACCCGCAGGGCGCCGCAACGCTTTCCACAGGGCGATCATCAAAGGCCGCTTCAAACCGACGGCTTTACAAAAGACGCCAATCGCCTCGCCGCCAGCGTCAGCGAAAACCTGCGCCGCCGTCGTTGGCTTCACGCCTGCGAGGTGCGCGATCTCGTGGATAAGTTCGCGCTCAAGCCCGCCTTCCGCTGCGGCGAGGGCGCCTTCCAGCGATTTGTACGGACTTTGCGCAGCCGCAGCGCGATTGCGTTGGCGCCGTTCGATGACCTGCAACGTCTTACGCGTATCCGCGTCTGACCAACCCTCAGCCGCTGCCAGCTTGAACACTTCGCCGAGTTCTTGGATCAGCACCTGACGATCAACAGCGAAACGACGCAGGATTTGTAGGCGTGGCTGATGCGTCGCCCACCAAAACAGAACCAGCGCCTGCGTAGGCCGCAATTCCGTCCGCGGAACGAGTAGCGCCGGTAGCCCGGGCGCTTGGCGCGATTTGGCGACGACAATGTCCACGCCCTGGGTCGAGAGCCGCGCTGTCTGATTGCGTAGAACCGCTTCGATCGCCGCCGTGTCGCCGGTCTGCAACAGCACGTCGGTTACCGGCTCGCCCAGCCCACGCCGCTTCGCGATCGCCAGCCAATGCGAGGACGTGCCCGCACGGACAGTCGCGATCAGGTCGGCATCGTCAAATCCGGCGCCATTCTCAAGCAAAGGCTGCGCAACGCTGATCTCGTCGCGCGCAAGGTAGCGCAGCAATGCCTTGGGCGCATCTTGCACGCGGATAAGGCCGTGCGCGCAGCGGCGGCGTAGGTCCACATTCGTCGTCCGCAACAAGCCAACCAGAATGTCCGCCGCGAGCTGCCGCTCATACGAGGGCAGACGCGTTTCCGGCCACGAAACAATCTCGCAAAGGCGCTGCACAAGCGCGAGCCGCGCCTTGGGGGCGTGCGGCTCCGTCAACTCCAACGGCGGCGGAGGATCGGAAGTGTCCGCCCTTGGTTGATTCGGTAGCGCCATTGCTCCAGCGAGCACGCGCTGCGTTAAGTCCGCGTCAACAACCTGCGCACTGGACCCGCCCCCATGCGGCGACTATGGCAAATGCCATGGAGCCAGGGGGGGACCAGGGACGCAAACCCGGTTTGGGCATCGTGTCCGAACTGAACCTCTATTACGCGCTGGTCGCCTGCTACTTCTTCGCCTTCGGGATGCAGTTCGTGCTGTTCCCCTCGCTCGTGGCCTTCGTGCTGAGCGCCACGCCTGCCGGGATCGGCCTCGCCCAATCGGCGCTCTCAGCGCCTATGTTCTGCCTTCTGCTCTTCGGCGGTCTGCTCGCTGAGCGCGTCCGCGCCGGCCCGATGCTCGCCAAGCTCAATCTCGCGTTCGCATTCATGAGCCTCGGCCTCGCAGGCGTGGTTGCGACTGGCGGGCTCACCTACGAGCGGCTCATTGGTTACGCCATCATCGTTGGGTGCTGCGCTGCCTTTTTGATGCCAGTGCGCGACGCTGCGCTGAACGGCATCGTCGCGCGCGAAGCAGAACTCGGCAAACACACCCCGATCGCCACCGCCGCTGCAGTCACCACCGCCGTACAAATCGGCGCGCAGATTGCCGGCATCCTCGTTGCGCGTTTCGCCGGCTCAAACCCTGCGCCCTACATTGCGTTGCAAGCGCTGGCGCTCTCGATCGGCGCTGCAATCTGCTTGGGCTTGCAAGCGCCGAAACCACACGGACACGAGCGCAGCGTCCAAGGCGCGCTTCGCGATCTTCGTGACGGCCTCGCCTATTCGTTTCGCGATCCCGTCATGTCGCCAATGCTGATTTCCGCCGCTTATGTCGGCGTCTTCGTCATCGGCTCGTTCCAGGTGCTTTTTCCGCTCATCGTGCGCGAGTCGTACGGCGGCGACGCACGCTCACAAGCAAGCCAGCTCGGCGCGCTGTTCGCGTTCTTCTGGGGCGCGTCTTTCGTGTCCGCGGTCATCCTCAGCCGTCTGAAGCCGCTGTCCCGGCCTGGCCGCGCGCTCATCACCTCGCATATGATCGGCGCAGTCACGCTCTTCACATTCGGCTTTCACAAGCCGTTCGCGCTCTTCGCGTTCATCGTAGTGCTTTGGGGCTTCGCTGCGGGCGTTGCGATCTCGACAAGCCGCACCATCGTGCAAAGCGCTGCCGGCCAGCGTTACCTCGGCCGCGTGCTTGCCGTCTATTCGATGGGGTTCATGGGCGGCGCGCCGATCGGCTCTGCCCTGGTTGGCTTTGCGGCCGGAGAATTCGGACCGCGAGCCGCAGCGTTTGCGCCAGCCATAGGGCTGGCGCTCGCTGCTTTAGCTTTGGCGGTGTTCACGCCGCTATGGCGCTACACACCAACGCAGGTCAGTGGTCCGGACGCGTAAGCGTGCTGCCACGCTCGCGGCGCGGCGCGCCTGCACGGGCGTTGTATTCGGTGTTCTCGGCCGAGAAGCGCTCGATCGTCGAGTTGGTTTCAGCAATGCCCGTATTGTGGGCGGCAGCGGCCGTTTGCGCTTGAGCTTGCAGCGCTGTTGCTGCCGACTGGCACGCAGCCAGTTCGGTGGTGCGCGTTGCACGCCACGCTTCAACAGCCGTGCGTGCGCCCTGCATCGCGTCATTCGACGCGGTGGCGCCGTCGGGAATTGTGGGTGCAGCGGTGAAGCTGCATTGCACAGGCAACGCAGACGTCGTCTGGGCGAGGGCCGGCGCCGCCAGCAGAGCAAAAGCGGCGGTCGCGCCGAGCAGAACTTTCATCGTCATTTTCTCCAAGTCCAGATCGCGTGTCTTTATCCCTCAATGCCGGGATTTGCGAGCCAATCACGGCCAAAATGCGGTGATTGACCTCGCATTTCCGCCGGGCGCTAATCGAATTCGAACGGAACGCGCATCCGGTAACGGCCCTGTACCGCCTGCCCATCGCGCGAAGCCGGGACCATCCTGTGGTCTTGCGCAATCCGCAGCGCGGCCTGCCCAAAGCCCCAATTTGTTGGCGTTTCCGAGATAATCGCGCAATTCAACGCGCCGTTCGTATCGACCATGCAATCCAACAGAACCTGTCCAGAGATGTCACGCGCCAGCGCCCGGCGCGGATAATAGGACGCCAGACTTTGCGGCCGGCGCAGCCATCGCGGATTTGTGATCTCCGCCGGGCCGACAGGCGGACCGTAGTCGAAGGCGACTTCCGTTGAAGTCGTGGCCGGCGGCGGATCGACCACAGCCATGTCGGAAGCTTGCGGCGGCGCCGTTGGAGGTGGCGGCGTCTGCGGCCGGGTGATTGGCGGCGGCGTTTCGGGCGGCGCCTCCTGAAAGACCGGGATTACAAATGGGTTGTCCACGGTTTGCGCTTGCAGCGAGATCGTCACGCTAAGCGCCGCAAACACGGCAAGTCCGATAAACACTGCTGACGCCGCAACCGACGTCGCACGCATTCCGAGTGATTGAGTCATACGCGCCTCCCTGCATTGAACCGGTCTTCGCGCCGGTTCAGAGAAGCATGTGGCCGTTCGATCGATGCCGATATTCACAGGCGCGAGATCGCAATCACGCTTGCGCGATGAACCTCATCCCGCGGGCGAAAACGGCACAACCATGCGATAGCGCCCACGCGACGGCGCGCCGTTTTGCGTTGCAGGCCGCATCACATGCGCCGCCGCTATGCGCAGCGCCGCTTCACCAAACCCTTGCCCCTCCGGCGTTTCCGACGCGACGACACAGCTCATGCGTCCATCGGTATCGACGTCACACTGGAGCACGACCTCTCCCGCGATCCCCTGCATGAAGGCCTGGCGCGGATAGAAGCGCTCAGGATTGCGCGGTCGCTCCACCCAAACCGGATTGGTAATCACGACAGGCTCACTCGGCGCGGCAGCTGCGGGCGCCGGCTCTGCTTGAGGCTCAGCTTGTTCGCGCGTCTCGGCGTTGCGCTGCTCTCGCGGCGGCGCCGGCGGTGTAGGCGCGCGCTCGGCTTGCGGCGCGCGCACGATCTCACTCACCACCGCAACCAGTGGGGCATCGTTCGCTGGCCACAGCGGCGTGTAGCGAAGCGCGGTTATGCCGAGCAGCACGAGCGCCGTCACCACAACGGCCGCGCAAAACGACACAAGCCGCACGACCCGTAGGGATCGCGCGGCTTGCTCTGGCGTGGTGTTTACGCCGTCGTTCACTGTGCCGTCCTATCAGCGTTGCCGCCAACCAGACAGCGGCCTTACTAGTCTGGCAACTGCCAGCGGATCGTGCGGCGGATGCGAGCACCCGATGTCGGCACACCATCACGCGTCGCCGGAGCGATGCGGAAGTGGCGCGACACGCGCATGGTCGCTTCCCCGAAGCCGTAGCCCGGCGGGTCTTCCGACGTAACCGCGCAACTCAAGCGGCCGTCCGCGTTGACGATACATTCGATCGTCGCACGGCCTTCCACTTCCCGCTCCTGCGCGCGCTCTGGATAGTAGCGCGAGAAGTCGCGAGCGTCCGGTTGCTCCAGCCACACCGGGTTGGTGATGATTGAAGGTGTCGGCGGCGCCGGCGGCGGGTCGACCGCAATCGGAATTGGGGTCGGCGTCGGCGGAGCAGAGAGATCCGGCGGCGGCACGCGCTGTTCTGGCGGCGGTGGCGGTGGCGGACGGTCCGGCGGCGGAGGTGGAGGTGGCTTTTCCTCCTCCTCGATTTCCACCTTCACGGCATCCGGATCTTCAAAGAGATCAGTGATCGCGCTGAAGCGTTGCGTGACCGCCATGTAAACCAGCGCAAGACAGATAGTCGCTGCCAGGCCGAGCGATATGAGACGAAGACCAATCATGCGTCTTATCCCTCACTCGCAAGTTCAGCGAAGATACCGACTTTCACGAAGCCCTCTTCCTGCAGCCGACTCATCACGTCCACGACGTTGCCGTAGGCTGTGCTTTGGTCGGCGCGCACGAAGACGCGTGCTTCCGCGTAGATATCCCGCGTTTCGAGCGCCGGATTGTTGCGGATAGCATGTGAAAGCGTCGCGTCACCGAGATTGGACATAAGAACGGTCTCTTCGTCCACGTAGATCACCAAGCCAGCAGGAGTTTCGCGGATGCCAACGATTGTCGGGTTTAAGCCCACAAGTCTGATCGGCACCGGGTTCGGCGGCGGGAGGTCAACGCGAATATCGACAGTCGGGATCGGCGCCGTGACCATGAAGATGATCAGCAGCACGAGCAGAATGTCGATGAACGGGATAACGTTCGGTTCTGAAACGGGGCCGTCTTTCGCCCCACCTACTTTAGCTCCCATGACCTATCTCCGCCGATCTTCGGCGACGAGGCCGATTTTGGTGAAGCCACGGTTTTGCAGTTGGTTCATGACCCGCACGACTTCGCGATACGCAAGGTCACCTTCCGCACGGATGTAGATGCGCTGATCGAGGATCTCGTATTCGTCGTCCGCGATGAGCGGGGAGTTTTCCCGCACTGCATCGTACGTACGCTCTCCGAGAGCATTCAAATCAACTGCGTCGTTCATCACGAACACGCCCTCGTTGTTCACCGATATCCAGGTCGGACGCGGTGGACGTTGTGACGGCATGATCCGGGCGTCAGGCATCGAAACTTCGATGTCCACGCTCGAGATTGGGGCGGCGATCATAAAGATGATCAGCAGCACGAGCATGATGTCGATGAATGGGATCACGTTAGGATCCGCATTCACGTCCAATCCGCTGCGTTTCTTGCCGCCGCCAGATGATAATTTACCCGCCATTGGGGTTGTCCTCCAATGCTAGGTCCCTCAACCGGCGCGACGATCCATGTCACGCGACACGAGCGCGATGAATTCAGACGCGAAGTCATCTAGCTTGGTTGCTTGCTTGGAGATTTGCTTGGCGGCGAAGTTGTAGATCAGCACCGCCGGGATGGCGGCTGCGAGACCAGCGGCGGTTGCGAGCAGAGCGCCGGCGATACCCGGCGCGACGACCGCGAGCGACGTGGTTTGCGTCTTAGCGATACCGACGAACGCGACCATGATGCCCCAGACCGTGCCGAACAGACCGATAAACGGAGCGTTCGCGCCGATCGAAGCCAGGAAGGTCATCGAAGAACCGAGATCTTCGAGGTGCTCGTTCTGACGAGTGACCATCGCCGAGGCGACGCGCTGCATCGTGTGATCGCGAGCGTCGCGCATCGTGTAGAGGCCGAGGTCTTGCGTGCGGCGGACTTCCGCCATGCCGGCGTCGAACATCGACTTGATGCCCGAGTTCGGGAGCTTGCGAACAATGGCTTCGGCTTCTTCAACCGAATTGGCCTTGCGGAACGAAGCCAAGAAATCCTTCGTCTGCTTCGCAGCTTTGCGCATGACGTAGATTTTTTCGAACAGCAGGGCGACGGCGTAGATGGCGCAAAGGCCCAAGATCACCATGACGCCCATTTCGACGCCGTTCAGGTGCTGGACCAGTTCGATCATCGAAACTTCTTGCTGGCCCGAAGCGTCTGCTTGGGCAGCCGCGCCGGCAGCTTGCGCATCGGCGCGCTCAGCGGCGGTCAAGGTCGGCGGCGGCGGAGCCGTCGTCGTTGCCGGCGCTTGGCCAGCTGGAGTGGTTGTTTGCTGCGTGAACATCAGCAGCGAATTCATCAACGTCATGGTCTGCCCTTTGTGCCTGCCCTGAATTCTGCCTTGGCTAAGCCATCGCGCCCCTGCGTGCGCGCGGCTTCACCGCGAAGAGGATATTTCTACGTAAATACGGTGCTCGGGTGCGCTCCGGTTCAATCCTATTCTGAACCTGAACTTCACATCCTCCCACCAAGCGCCACCAGGGCCGCCGCAATCTGCGGTCTTCTCTCCCTGCGCCGATCGACGCCAGCGCCTAAATTTTCGGAAAGTGTGCTCTTGTCAACGCCTCCCACGCAGTGGGCGATCTTCACAGACCGCCCATCCCCCAGCCCTCCCTGATGCCGAACAGCGATCTGGGCTGCAATCAAAACTTTCGTGATCGTCATGATGTTCCCTGGGACGGGTGCATTCGCTCGCGCCACAGGCTAGAATGACTGGAATCCCAGCTATTTCAGGACGTTCCTATGGCAATGCAGGCCGCTGAACTTGAGGCGCTCCTCCGGGAGGCCCTGCCCGACGCCGAAATCCAGATCCAGGACCTCGCCGGCGACGGCGATCACTACAAGGCGACCATCCGATCAGCCGCATTCGCGGGCAAAACCCGCGTCGCCCAGCACCAGATGGTCTACGCAGCCCTAAAGGGGCGGATGGGCGGCGAACTCCACGCCCTCGCCCTCGATACCGCCCCCAAGGCTTAAGCTTGATGCCATGCCCGCCGCCCACTACGTGCGGGCTCAGGAGTTCGTATGTCCGACGCGATTGAAACCATCCGCAGCACCATCAGCGCCCATGACGTGGTGCTGTTCATGAAGGGCACCACGGATCAGCCGCAGTGCGGCTTCTCCAACATGGTTGTGCGCATCCTCGACCATCTCGGCGTCGAGTATCACGACGTGAACGTGCTCGCCGACGATGACATCCGCCAAGGCGTGAAAGACTTCGCCAGTTGGCCAACGATCCCGCAACTCTACGTGAAGGGCGAATTCGTCGGCGGCTGCGACATCATCCGCGAGATGTTCCAAACCGGCGAACTCAAAACGCTCCTCGACGAAAAAGGCGTGACCGTTCCGGCCTAGTCCTCGCTCCCGATATGCTGGTTTAGAAACGTCTCCATCTCTTCCAGCAGCAGGCGTACATCTCCCGTCGTCCATCCATCCCAGGGGTGGTACACATTGCCTTCGATCTCGACGTAGCGCACCGGTTTGCCGGCGTGCTGCAACGCGTCGCGCATGCGTTCGGATTGCGAAGCGAGCGTCACCTGATCGGATTCCCCGTGCACAAGCAGGATCGGGATCGTGATCTGATCAACATGACGGCGCGGCGATGCTGTGTTCAGCTGATCGCGGTTCTCGCCGGGATCGCCGACGCGTTCCTGGTCATACGCATAGAGCGCCGAACGTCGGCCTGCGTCGGAGCGCGAAGTCTCAAGCAATTCCGGAAGGTCCGAAATGCCGGCAATTGAAATCGCACATTTGTAGAGATCCGGCGTTAGCGACGCGCCCGCGAGCGCGGCGTACCCGCCATAAGAAATGCCCGCGATACAGATGCGATCAGGCGCAGCGGCGCCAGTCGTGATGAGGTGTCGAACGCCATCGGTGACGTCATTTTGCATCACGCCGCCCCATTGACGAAATCCGGCCCGCGCGAACGACCTCCCCGACCCTTCCGATCCTCGGAAGTTCGGTTGAAACACCGCATATCCGCGGCTCACCAAGAACTGCACCACGATGTCGAAGTCATAAGAGTCACGCGACTGCGGCCCGCCGTGTGGCAAGATCACCGTCGGGTAGGGCCCGGCGCCGCCATTCGGCGTCGTCAAATAGCCCCACAAAGCCACGCCGTCGCGCGAGGTGTAGTTGACGACGCGCGAGTCAGCGAGCGCCGAACGTGGTATGTTCGGATATGTGGAGCCGATCGGCGACACATGCATGTTGGCGACGTCGTAGACGTAGAATGTCGTCGGCACGGTCGGCCCCCAAGCGGAGACCAGCCAATACTGGCCGTCGGTCGAAACGCTGCCGAGGTTAAAGTCGGCGCCATTTTGGAAGTAGGTCCGTAGTCCATCGACGTGACGTTGCACTTGGCTGTCGGTGGCGCGGCACTCGTAGCGCTGGGCCTGTGCGCAGGCGAAGATGACGGTGTTGTCCGCCGCATTGTTACTTGTGGTCGGCGCGTCCGCGTTGGGGTGACTGAAGATCGGCGCGCCCAGTTCGCCCGTGCTGGTGTCGTAAAGATAGATCGCCTGATACTCTTGGCCCTCGGCGCGAGCCGCGACATATACTTGCGACGGTCCCGGCCCCGCGGCAATCGGGCTAAAATCACGGTTTTGCGTTCCTTGGCCCCGGCGCACTTCATGCGCCACAATCCAGCGGCCGCCGGTCGCGGGACGTCTATAGTAGCGATGGCCGGAGCTGTACGGCAGCACATCCATGCGCATGATGGCGCGCCCCTCGCGATTAACGACCATATCGACGGTTTCCCACGCCGCGTCCTCGACCGCCGAAGTGCGCCCGTTAGTGACGTTGACACGATAGAGCGTAAACCCGGCGCTGCCCCACGTGCCCATCAGCACGTTGTCAGGATCGTTTCGCAACGGGTCGATCAATCTCACCGAAAGCGTATCAAGCGCGAGTCGGTTGTTTTCGAACAATGGCGTCATTGCCGTTCCGTCGCGATTGACGCCGAAGATGCGCACGACGTCGATTTCGCCCGCTTCAGAGCGATTGCGCGAACCTGTACCGCCGCTGTACTGCATCATGCGTTGGCGCACCACAAACAGCAGCCGATTGTCGTTCTTCCAAGAAACGCCCTCGAGAAAGAGCGAGCGATCGTACCGCGCCACCTGCAATTGCTGCGCGCGCCGCTGGCGCCAATCGATGACGACGAGCGCTTCGCCCCCAGGCACGCTTTGAATCGCGGCCACGTAATTGCCGTCCGGTGAGATGGAGGCCATCCGCATCGAGGGCGCCGCCGCGAAATCAGCCGCGCTAGGCGGTGTTTGAGCGCTCGCAGGCAACGCAAAAATGAGGGCCGCCACAGCAGCCAGTACAAATCGCGCCATAGTCGCGCCCTCCCAACGATCCTATTCGGTCGGCTCTGCGAAGCACGCGCGGACTAGCGGGTAAAGCCCCCCAGAGCAGCCTGTGCGAAATGATACAGAAACCAAGGCTGCCTTCGCCTCTAGACGCTCCGTTGCGCAGCAGTTCAACCGATCGGCCAATGCGATCGGGCGTCAGCAGCGCGCGTTGCTGGCCGAACATCGAAAGCAAGGTAGGAACACCAAACAGGCGCCGCAAATGTCGCGCCTAGCTTCCACGTGCGCGCGAACCACCCTACATCCCGCGCATGGCCCCTCCCCCTCCGCACCCAAAGCGCGTCAAAGCCCTTGAATGGCTGCGCAATTCCTTTCTCGCCGGGGTCGCGGTGGTGTTGCCGTTCGTAATCACGATCTGGGTGATCTGGATGGTGGTCGCCTTCATCGACAACAACGTCGAACCGCTGGTCCCAAACGAACTGGCGTTCTTGAAGACGTTCCCGGGCGGCGGTGTGCTGCTGACGCTGGCGGCGCTGACGTTGGTCGGCGCCCTGGCCAGCAACTTCATCGGCCGCTGGAGCGTCGGCGCCGCGGACCGCGTGATCGGCAACCTTCCGCTGGTGCGCACGCTCTACGGCGGCGCCAAGCAGGTGTTCAAACAAGTCGCTGCACCGGAGCGCACGTCGTTCAAGCAAGCCGTGCTGGTAGAGTTTCCGCAGCCGGGTTCATACGCGCTGGGCTTCATCACCAACGAAGATACGAGCGAAGTGGCGCAAGACATCGGTGCAGACCTCGTCGCGGTCTACGTCCCGCAAGCGCCGATCCCCACGTCCGGATTTCTGCTCTACTTGCCGCGCAACAAACTAAAGCTTTTGTCGATCCCGCCCGACGAAGCGCTGAAGCGCGTCATCTCCCTCGGCATCATCCGCAAGGAAGACGACATCAGCGCTAAGTGAGACTCGCTTCGCCTTCGACAAGCTCAGGCTGACGCTTACACGCGCTCCGGCGCAAAACTTGGCGTCATCCTGAGCTTGTCGAAGGACGACGCCACGCTTCGCAATCAGTCGATCTTGAAATCGCCCGGCTTCCAATCCGGCTTCGGATAGGCCGGCGCCATGTCCTCCAACGTTTTGCGCACCGTCGCTGCAATGATCGCATTGCGCTGCCACTTCCGGTTCGCCGGCACGACGCGCCAAGGCGCATGCGCCGTTGAGCAACGATCGAGCACGACCTCATACGCCTTCTGGTAATCGTCCCAGAGCTTGCGATCCTCAAGGTCGGCGGCGTTAAACTTCCAATGCTTCTCAGGATCATCGAGTCGCGCCTGCAGACGCTCGCGTTGCTCATCCTTCGAAATGTTGAGCATGAACTTCAGCACCGTCGTGCCGGTATCAGTCAGGTGCTTTTCGAACGCGTTGATCTGCTCGTAGCGTTGCTCAATCACGTCCGCCGGCGCGAACTTGCGCACTTTCACCACCAGCACATCTTCGTATTGCGAGCGGTTGAAAACGCCGATCACGCCTTTCTTCGGCGCCGCCGTGTGAATGCGCCACAGGAAATCGTGCGCAAGCTCCTCTTCGCTAGGCTTGCCAAATGACGTGACATCTACGCCGAGCGGCCCGCAGCGATTGAACACGGCGCGCACCGTGCCGTCTTTGCCCGACGTATCGATGCCCTGCAGGATCACCAGCAGCGCGCGCTCACGCTCCGCCCACAACGCATCCTGCAACGCATCGATCGCCTTAGCGTTTTCCTTGGTCGCTTCTTCCGCCGCCTCGCGATCGGGGAAGATGTCGTCCGCATGTGTCGCGCGTTTGCGCAGCGCAGACTTCGCGCCCGGCGCGACCAGCAGGCTGTCGTCGATCAGTTTTGAGGGCTTCACCATGCGTGCATTGGCAATAGGCAACGGGCAGTAGGCAATAGAGATCATCCAAAAAAGAAGGCCGGTGCGATCCGCACCGGCCTCCTCTATTGCCTATTGCCTATTGCCTACTGCCGACTGCCTTAAGAAGCGTAGTATTCGACGACCAAGTTCGGTTCCATCAGAACCGGGTACGGCACGTCCGAGAGCGTCGGGATGCGCGCGTAGCGGCAGGTCATGCCCTTGGTATCGATTTCGAGGTAGTCCGGCGTGTCGCGTTCGCCGCTTGCGAGCGCTTCAAGCACGATCGCCATCGACTTCGACTTTTCGCGCACTTCAAGCACATCGCCTGGCTTCACCAGATACGACGCGATGTTGACGCGCTTGCCGTTCACTTTGACGTGGCCGTGGTTCACGAACTGACGGGCCGAGAACACGGTCGGCGTGAACTTGGAGCGATACACCACCGCGTCGAGACGGCTCTCGAGCAGACCAATGAGGTTTTCAGCCGTGTTGCCCTTCCGGCGCGCGGCTTCTTCGTAGGTCTTGCGGAACTGCTTTTCGGTGATGTTGCCGTAGTACATGCGCAGCTTCTGCTTCGCGACCAATTGCAGGCCGAAGTCAGAGGTCTTGCCCTTGCGGCGCTGGCCGTGTTGGCCCGGGCCGTACTGGCGCTTGTTGACGGGTGATTTCGGACGGCCCCAAAGGTTCAGGCCGAAACGGCGATCCGACTTGTATTTAGCTTGAATACGCTTCGTCATGCGCAGTGAGCGCCTTCTTCTTCTGACGGGGCCCGGCAACCTCACAAATGAGATTGCGACTACCCTGGCGGTTCGCCCGTCAACCAGCATCATCCCTCGCCCGAAACAAAGTCCGGCGCGGGAAAGCGGGGCTTTTGGTCGAATGGGGCTCCGAAGTCAACCTGGAGCCGGGTTCGGGCGCGGCACAATCAGCTGGTCGTAAACGACCTGCCATCCCTCGGCCTGGCGCTGCCACATCCGAGCATAGAGGCTCGATACGGCCTGCCCCTCAGCGCTCCAGCTCGCCTCGCCAAGCACCATGACGAGGTCACCACCCGCCGACGCCTCAGTCCGTGACACCCGATAGCTGATGCCCGCCGGGGCATTGAACACGCCTGCCGCCATCGCTTGGCGCGTCCGGAACACCCGCGCGTCCGGCGCGATCCGACCAGCAATGTCGCCCGCCTGCTCCAGCGCCGTGACCACCGCGACCGCGCTTGTCTCACCACGCGTCGCCGTCGGCGCCGTCGGCACAATTGCGCCTGGTGCATTCAGCGAGGCCGCCTCAGCGATCGGCCCGACCCCGCCGTCATAGATCCACTTCCACGACCCATCCGGCTGACGCCGCCACACCGTGAAGTAATGCCCGCGCGGCGTCCGCGCTTCATCGAAGCTGACCGCGCCGGTCGTGAAGCGAAATGCCTGCGAACGCCGGCCACCAGAAGAGATCGCGATTGCCGTCGTCCTCGGTCGCGGCCAGCTCCGCCGGCGCGTTCGCGTACCCGTTCGGCTGCGCCAGCTGGCCATCCGGCGCAACGAACTCACGAAACGCCGGGACCCAACCCACTTCGCCAGCACGCGCCGCAAACGCGCGCTCAGCTGCAATCACAGTCGCAGCATCCGGTGGCGCGGCGGCGCGCGGCGCGCTGGCGCAACCCGCCAGAACCAGCGCCGCAAACATCAGAGCTTTCATCGCGCCAGCACTGCGCCGTCGCCCGCTCCGGTCAACGCCGCTTGCGACCACCAAAATGAAGTCCGCGATTAGCAGCGCGATGCAGCAGGCTTAACCAATCATCAAGCGGACATGAGCACAGATTTACGTTGGAGGATGTCTGCCCGTGCCCGTCGTGTTGCGCCACAACGAGTCGCTTGAACTGAACTTAGCCGAATACCTCGGCTCGGTGACGTACGATGAACTCAAAGCGGTCGCTGAGTTCCTGGCGGCAAACCCCATCTTTCTGAAGCGCGATTGCCTGAGCGTCGCCCGTCCGGGCTGCGATTTCGACAGCATCGACCTCGGCGATCTCGACACCCTCTTCGGCGGCTACACGCAACTCTATGCGCCGATCAGTTTCCAGATCATCCGCCGCTCGGCGTGGGTGTGCCTTAGCCCCGCCGCGCAGCGTTACATCGACTACTGGGTCATCGGCCGCGATGCGCGCGGCGCCATGTCGACGACGCTACGCCAATTCCCGACCTACGAAGAAGCCGGCGACTGGCTGGTGCTCAGCGAAGCTGAAACCCTCGCGCTGCAAACCCGCACCGGCTTCGACGTCGTCGCGCGCTTTGAAGAGCCCGAACCATCCAGCGCGCGCGCACGCTAGGGAGACACGTCAGTGCCTATCGTGCTCCGCCACAACGAAACGCTCGAACTCAGCCGCGTCGAATATTGCGGAACCATGCGCGCGCAAGATTTGCACGACCACGCCGCCTACAACGCCGCCAATCCAATTTGGCTAGGCTTTGACTGCGTCAGCGTCATTCACCCGGGCATCGACGTATCTTCGATTTCTCTCGGCAACCTCGATGGCGTCTTCACCGCACATCGCGAACTCTTCGAGCCGCTCGGCCTCATGTTCATGCGCCGCTCTGGCTGGGTGTGCGAGAGCCCGGATGGTCAGCGTTTCCTCAGCCACTGGCTCGCCAAGCGCAACCTCGATCGAAGCCCGTGGGCCGAGGCTGTGTGGAAACTCGCGGCGTCCTCTCTCGGTTTAGTCGGTGATTGTTCGCGATCGGTCAGGCCGTCATCGCCTGGATCAATGGTCGAACGCCGAAGAGCGCCATCATCCGCTTGAGGTTGTAGGCTAGTATC
>JANPCV010000049.1:0-27073 GCA_031431115.1 Caulobacteraceae bacterium | reverse complement strand
GGGGGGGGGGGGGGGGGGCCACACGGCGGCGGTGTTTCGAAGCTGCCGCGCTAACACCCCCATCCGTCGCGCATCCGCGCGACACCTTCCCCACAAGGGGGAAGGATCAAAGGCTCCTAAGCGTTCCTGATCCCGAACCAGCGGGCGCGGTGATAGTCGTGGAGATTATCTTCGTAGCCGGTGAGATCGGGGTGGACGAGGTTCGTTGAGTTGATGAAGACGCTCATGCAGATGGGCGCATCATCGAGCGCGAGTTGCTCAGCGCGCGCCATCATCTCGCCGCGACGCACCGCATCCGCTTCAAAGTCGCTCTCGTGCACGAGGCGATCATAGTCGGGGTTCGAGTAACCTGGGTAGTTTTGCGGCCCGGTGCGGGTTTCCAAGAGATAGAGATAGTTCTTGGCGTCGTTGTAATCGGCAATCCAGCCGCCATCGCCGCAATCGAAATTCTTGGCGCGCAGATTGGCGTAGTGAACTTGCGTCTCGACGCCGCGCAACTCGACCGTCACCCACGGCGCGATCTCGCGCCAATTGTTTTGCACAACGACCGCGACACGCGGGTTGTCGCTGGTGTTGCGGTGCGAGAATTCGAAGCGCAGCGGATTGTTGGGGCCATAGCCGGCGGAGCGCAGCAGGCGCTCAGCTTCCTGACGGCGCTGCTCGATCGGCTGATCGGCCCAGCGATAGCGCGCCGTGGTTGGATAGTGCGCAATACCTGGCGGGACAAACTTATACGCAGCGCGTTCGCCGGTGCGGTAGATGTTGTTCGACACCCAATCGCGGTCGTAGCCCATAGTCAGCGCCTGGCGCACACGGACGTCGTTGAACGGCGCTTTTGTGGTGTTGAACGAGAAATAATTGCAGGTGAGGTAGGGCGCCACGCGCACATAGCCCGGCAGATCGCGGCGCAGTGTTTCCACCTGATTGGACGGAAAGCGCGTCGACCATCCCGCCTCGCCGCTCATGACGCGGCGCGCGGCGGCGTTCACATCGTTCGATGGATAGAAGTAGAGATTGTTCATCACGACGTTTGCCGCATCGAAGAATTGCGGATTGCGCTCGAGGTGGACGATGTAGTTTGACCACCACTTGATCAGCGTGAAAGCGCCATTCACGACGATGTTTTCCGGGTGCACCCAGTCATCGCCGAACGCTTCAACGATATGCTTCGGCACCGGATAAGCAGTGTAGTGCATGAGCAGTTCAGGCAGATACGGCGCCGGGTGCTCGAGCTTGATCTCAAGCGTCAGATCATCGAGTGCGGTGACGCCGACAGTCTCCGGCTCCATGTGACCGCCGTTGACGGCCTCGGCATTTTTGATCGGATAAAGAATGGCCGCGTATTCCGCGAGGTTCGCCGGATCGAGGATACGCTTGAAAGCGAACTCAAAATCATGCGCGTCGCACGCTTCACCGTCCGACCACTGCGCACGGCGCAGATGGAACGTCCACGTGCGGCCGTCCTCGCTGGTCTCCCAGCTTTCGGCCATGCCGGGGATCGGCTCAGCCTTGGCGTTCTCGGTGGTGAGACCGACGAACATGTTGCCGATAATATTGTTCTCCCACTGGCCCGAGGCCTTGTGGGGATCGAGCGAGAGCGGCTCGCCCTGGTTGCAGATGTCCAGCGAGCGCTTTTCGCGATCAAAGCCAAGGATCTTGCCGTTGGCGCAGGCGCCGAGCGACGCCGCCGCGGTTAAGCCCCCCACCCCGGCCAAAAGCCGCCGCCGATCGGTCCAAAACGCCGTCATACTCGTCTCCGCTCAAACCCTGCTTGCGCGGGCTGACAAACTTTATCCGCAAAGTCTAGGATGATCCGGCTTCCGACGGGAGGGGACTTTATGCGCATCGTCTTGGCCAGCTTGGCCTTTATCGCAATCGCTGGCTCAGTTGCGGCCCAGGAACAACCTACGGCCACACCGGACGTACTCGATCGCGTCTATGCCTGCCGCACCATCACCGATGAGGCGCAGCGCCTCTCCTGTTATGATTCCGCAGTCGGCAACCTCCGCGCGGCTCAAGATGCCGGGAACTTGGTCGCTGTCGATCGCCAGCATGCTCAGGAAGTGGATCGCGAAGCGTTCGGCTTTACGCTGCCGTCGTTGTCTCGCCTCTTCGGAAGCAACGACAGCAACGCGAGCAGCAATCCTAACAACCCGCAGTTCGAGCGCGTCGATAATATCCAGATGACGGTCGCGAGCGTTACGCACCGCCGCAATCTGCCCTCCACCTTCCGGATGACCAACGGCCAAACTTGGGTGCAGATCGACGACGAAGTCGCGCGCAATGTCCGCGAAGGCGGGACTGTGACGATCGAGCGCGCGTCGCTGGGCAGCTATCTCATGCGTGTCGAGGCCGGCGGCCCAGCGCTCCGCGTACGGCGTCAGCAATAGCTGACGCCTAGCGCTCCTTCGGATCGAGCGCGTCGCGAAGGCCATCGCCCAGAAAGTTGAGCGCGAGCAGCGTCACCAGCATGGTCACGGCCGGCGACATCAGCATCCAGGGCGCGTTGATCATCTGCCGGGCGCCATCGGAAATGAGGCGGCCCAAAGATGTCAGTGGCTCCTGCACGCCCAGGCCGATGAACGAGAGGAAGCTCTCGGCCAGGATGATGACCGGGATGTTCAGCGTGGCGAACACGACGACCGGGCCAAGTACGTTCGGGACGATGTGGCGAAAAACGATCTCCAGCGGCTTCGCGCCAGCAGCCCGCGCCGCTTCGACGAATTCCTTCTTCCGCAACGCAATGGTTTGGCCCCGCACGATGCGGGACATGGTCAGCCACTCGACCGCACCGATGGCCATAAAAATGAGCATCAAATTGGTGACGGGACTATCCGTCTGCACCACGGTCATCAGCACGATGACGAAGAACACAAACGGGATCGAATAGAGCACGTCGACAAAGCGCATCATGCCTTCGTCGAGCCAACCTCCGATGAAGCCGGCGACTGCGCCATAGGTAACACCGATGGTGAGCGCGACAACGGTCGCCGCAAGACCGACCAACAGCGAAATGCCCAGACCAAAGATGAGTCGCGCAACCATATCGCGGCCTTCGGTGTCCGTGCCGAGCAGGTGCATGTCGGTAAACGTCGGCGCGACGGCGACGCTGTCGCGGAAAATGGTGTCGTACTTGTGAACCCACAGGAACGGGCCGAAAATCGCGATCAAAACGAGGATAGCGACAACGTAGAGGCTGGTCACGGCCGCCGGGTTGCGCATCAGGCGCCGGCGCGCGTCTTCCCAGAGGGAGCGGCCCTTGATCGCTAGCGGCTGTGGTGCGTCGTCGATGAGGATGTCGCTCATGCTGTGCGGGACCTCGGATCGAGCACGCGATACATAAGGTCCGCGCCCAGATTCAGGAGAATGATCAAGAACGAGTAGATGAGCACGACACCCATCACGAGCGTGTAGTCGCGCTGCTGGGCGGCGAGCACGAATTGCTTGCCGATGCCGGGAAGTGCGAACACCGTTTCAATGACGAAGGAGCCCGCCATAACGCCGGCCAGCGCCGGCCCCGCGTAAGAAATGATCGGCAAAATCGCAATCGGAAGCGCGTGACGCCAGATCACCTGGCCTTCAGGGAGCCCCTTTGCCCGCGCCGTTCGGATGGCGTTCGAGCGCAGCGCTTCGATCATCGAAGCGCGCATCAGCCGTGAAACGATGGCGATCAACGGCAACGACAGCGTCAACACCGGAAGCAGTAGATAGACCAAACCGAACTCGTCTCGGTGAAGGCCCTGCGACGGCAGGATGCCCCATTGAACGCCGAAGAGAAGCTGCATGATCGGCCCGACCACCAAAGGCGGCAGGCACACTCCGGCGATCGCGAAAGCCATAACGAGATAATCTTGCGACCTGTTCTGCCGGAGCGCCGCCAAAATGCCGAGGCTGCAACCTATGAAGAGCGCGAGCACCATGGCGCTGAGGCCAAGGATGGCGCTGGTCGGCGCGCCTTCAGAGATGATATCGACGACGTCCTTGTCCTTGTAGGTCATGGACGGGCCCAGATCGCCGCGGGCGAGCCCAGCGAGATAGTGGCCAAGCTGCACGTGGATGGGTTGGTCGAGATTGTATTCCGCCAACAACCGCCGCTCGATCTCGGGCGGCATCTGCCGCTCCTTCGTGAACGGCCCGCCGGGCGCCAAGTGCATCAGCACAAAGGCGGCAGCGACGATTGCGAGAAGCGTGGGTATCGCGAGGAGAAGGCGCCGAACGGCTTGAGCTAGCATTCTCACGTCCTGTGGCGCCGAAGCAGTGGCGAAGTGCGCGAAACCTTGCGTCCTCGCAAGGCCATGTCAACGTGACGATGTAGGATGGTGGGATGAGTGACTTCAAACGCGTGACCGCTGACTTCGCCGTTGCGGCGCAGTTGGGACCGGAAGACGTGGCCCGGGCCGCGGCTGAGGGCTTTCAGACCATCATCGTGAACCGCCCCGATGGCGAGGCGCCGGGCCAGCCGGCCGCGGACGCAATTAAGGCGGCGGCGGAGGCCGCGGGCCTTAGTTTCAAGGCGATACCGTTCTCCGGCCTGCCCCCGGCCCCGGCGATCGTTGCGGAAACGGCAGCCGCCCTGGATGAGGCAAACGGCCCTGTCCTTGCCTATTGCCGAACCGGCACCCGCTCAATAACAGCCTGGGCCCTGGCGCGGGCGCTCACGGGCGGCCATACGCCTGACGAAATTATCGCCTTGGCTCAAAAGGCGGGGTACGACTTAAACGGGGCGCGGGGGGCGCTCGAAACACTGGCCCCGAAGGTTTAGGTTTTGGCTTATCCGGCGGCGGGCAGCATCAGTATCCACGCCGTCTTCAACAAGACGATCAGCGACAGGGCGAGCAGCACAGTGCGCACGCGATCCA
Organism: Caulobacteraceae bacterium; assembly: GCA_031431115.1. GTDB lineage: Bacteria > Pseudomonadota > Alphaproteobacteria > Caulobacterales > Aquidulcibacteraceae > Vitreimonas. Next base: position 22,214 of record JANPCV010000049.1, on the reverse strand, counting down.
ACGTGAACAGACAAGCGGAGAGTGCGTTCTGCATGACACGCACCCTAGCAAGCGCTGGGCCGCGGAGCCTTTAACCTAGTGACAGACGCGACGCCCCGTGTGTTCCAGACTTCCGGGTCTGTGTGGCTTAAGGACTTTGAGTTCGGGCTAACCGGACTAACCGTGCGCAAAACTGGCGCGCGCGTCCCCTATTCACCTTCGATCATCAACCAGGTCACGGCGTGGTTTCGGTACTTCTTCGCGGCGAAGGGCATTAAGCCACTCGAGCCGCGCTTCACTATCTTCTTCACGCCTGAACGCGCGCGTCCTTGGTATTTGATTTTCTCGGTGTCGCGCGCAGCGGGCGCTAAGCTGGCGAAGGAAGCATCGCAAGCCGACGTGGTGATGCAGTTCGAGGACGCGACCTACAGCCCTAACGATCCGCCAGCGAAGCTGAAGCCAGGCGTGAAGCTGGTAAACTTTGGCTGCCGCGATGTTTCAAAAACGAACGTGGCGCGCGCCTGTGCAGCAGCGTTTGGCAATCCCCTCGCCGTCGATCCCGCCACCTTCACTGGGCTAGCTGTCGAGAAATCCGAGATTAACGCCGCCCATGACGGGCGCATCGTTCAGTGCCCCACGACACCGGTACCCGGCCGCGCATATCAGCGTGTCGTCGATAACCGCATCGGCGCCGACCTCGATTCAGTTGAAGATCTGCGCACCTGCACCGTTGGCGGTAAGCCGGTCATCGTGTTCATCAAGCGCCGCGACGTAACCAAGCGCTTCCTCAATACGAACACGGAAGTGCTGCTGCAGACGCCGGAAGAAGTCTTTAGCCGCGAAGAATTGGATCAGATCACCGCATTCACGCGCGAGATCGGTTTGGATTGGGGCGGTGTTGATGTTCTGCGCGACCGGAATGACGGCAAGCTTTATATCGTCGACGCAAACAAGACCGACATGGGACCGCCAATTGGGCTCAACCTGCCCGACAAGGTCAAAGCGACCTATATGTTGCGGGATGCATTCCGTAAGTATGTCGTCGGCTGAGGTCAGCTAATGGCGACGCAAATCCCGTTCGTCCGTGACATGGACTTTGAGTATGAGCAGGCGCAGCAGGTCTCCCCGCTGATCCGCCGGCTCGTCGCCAACAACCCGGGTCCGTTCACCTTTAAGGGCACCGGTGTTTACATCATCGGCCGCGGTGAGGTGGCGATCGTTGATCCGGGACCTGGCGACGCCGAACACATCGAGGCGTTGCTGAAAGCGGTCGAAGGCGAGACCGTCACGCACATTCTCGTCACCCACCGGCACATGGACCACTCGCCAGCAGCGCACCCGTTGGCGGCGCGCACCGGCGCGAAGGTGTACGCAAGTACGCTCCCGCCGAAGCCGAGCGAGTGCGATGAATTGCGCCTCGAAGCGGGCGACGATCACTATTTCACGCCGGACATCGATGTTGAGGATGGCCAACGCTTCTCCGGACCAGGCTGGACGATCGAAGCGGTCTTCACGCCCGGCCATACCACCAACCACATGGCCTTCGCGCTGATCGAAGAGAACGCGCTCTTCCCTGGCGATCATATCATGGGCTGGTCAACGACCGTCATCGGCCCGCCCGACGGCGACATGACCGATTACTTCAACAGCCTCGAAAAAGTGCGCGATCGCGACTACACGACGCTCTGGCCAACGCATGGCCCACCGGTGCGCGACGTGCGCCCGTTCGTGCAAGCGTTCATCGATCACCGCCTTGCACGCGAGGCGCAGATCATCACGCAGATGGAAGCTGGCTATACGCGGATCAAAGACATGGTCTCGGTGATCTACGCTGACGTTGATAAGCGTCTGCATCCGGCTGCATGCCACTCGGTGCTCGCGCATATGATCCGGCTGGTTCAACTCGGCCGCGTCGTGAGCATGGATCCGCCGTGCGTCGATACCGAGTACCGGCTCGCCTAGCGCTGCTTAGTGAACCGTTGGCGGCGGGCCGTCGAAATCTTCGAGCGTGACGATGCGGCCTTGGTTGCGGAGATCGCGAATCTGAAAACCGGTCGCGCCGTATTCTTCCCGCACGATCGCGCTCCAGACGTGTGCCTGAAGGCGTGCGGTGTTGAGCTCGACATCCAGCGGCGCGCGCACCAGGCAGACAGCGCCTTCTTCGGTGGTTTCTTTCAGGAATTCGATCCGATAGCGCACGGTCCGCCCTCGCTTTGAGGACGCAGAAATACGGCGGCGCGGATGCGCGGCGTAGCCGGGCGGGCGGCCTAGGCCAAACGCACTACACACAGAAACGGCCCCGGCGGCCCGGAGCCGTTTCAATGGCGTCGATTGACCTTGGTCCAAAGGGGGCGGCCGTGGGGTAGCGCCTTCAGTGCGGTCTGCGAAAAAACGCCGGGAGCGTCTCCCGGTTCCCCTCAGTTCGGCGGTGGTGTTGCGACGCCCTCCCGCGCTGCGGCCTCGGCGCGGATACGCGCAAGTTCGGCATCGACGTCCTTGTCTGACTTCGTCTTGCGAGATTGAAGCCACTTGCGAATAGCGACGATCGGGCCGCCAATCGCCATAAACACCGCACCATTCGCGAAAACCATGATGCCCGCGACGATCAGGCTCTCCTGATCGGTCGCGGAAAACATCAATGGCGAACTCAAGGCGATGATCGCAGCCGTGAAGGCGAACAAAAACACCCAGCGCGGCTGAAACAGCAAAATTGCCCAACCCAAAAGATGCGCCATCTCCTTACTCCGCCGCTTGCGTGTTCGGGAGTTTGTAGTCCTTGAACATCTCGCGCAACGCCATCTTGTTGATCTTGCCGGTCGCGCCGAGCGGGATTTTCTCCACGAACGCTACATCGTCCGGCGTCCACCACTTGGCGATCTTGCCCTCAAGGAATTTCAGGACAGCATCTTTGGTGGGCTGTGCGCCGGGTCGCGGCTCGATGATCAGCAACGGCCGCTCATCCCACTTAGGATGCAGCACGCCGATCACTGCGGCGTTGGCGACGCCATCGGCGCCCATGGCGATGTTCTCGATGTCGATCGAGCTAATCCACTCGCCGCCCGACTTGATCACGTCCTTGGCGCGATCGGTGATGTGCATGATGCCGAGCGGATCGATGGTGGCGACATCGCCGGTATCGAAATAGCCGCAGACCTCCAAGCACTCGCCGCGCTCGTTCTTGGCGCCGGCGTTCTTGAAGTAGGCCCGCGCCACGGACGGCCCGCGCACCAAGAGCCGGCCAAACGCCTTGCCATCGTGCGGCACGCGTTTGTCGTCGTCATCGACGATTTTCATTTCGACGGTGAACGGCGCCCGCCCCTGCTTCATCTTCGCTTTGATCTGGGATTCGTGATCTTGGGCGTAGTGCTCGGGCAGCAATTTGCCGGTGGTGCCGATCGGGCTCATCTCGGTCATGCCCCAGGCGTGGATGACCTCGACGCCGAAATCCTCTTCGAACGCACGCAGCACGACCTCAGGTATGGCGGAGCCGCCGATTGCGACGCGCTTAAGGGTCGTCGGCTTCAGATTGTTTTCGCGCAGGAAGCCCAAGAGTCCCTGCCACACCGTCGGCACGGCGGCGGTGAACGTGACCTTCTCGCCTTCGAGCAATTCATAGACGCTCTGTCCATCCAGCTTGGCGCCCGGCATCACGAACTTCGAACCGCACATCGGCGCGACAAACGCGATCGCCCAGGCATTGGCGTGAAACATCGGCACGATCGGCAGCACCACATCATTGGCGCCGCAGCCGAACACGTCGGTCTGGTTGGCGGCCATGGCGTGGATGACGTTGGAGCGGTGCGAGTAGAGCACGCCCTTCGGATCGCCAGTGGTGCCGGAGGTGTAGCAGAGGCCGCAGGCGGTGTTCTCGTCGAACCCGCCCCACTGGGCTTCATGGCTTTGACCGGCGATGAAGTCTTCGTACGCAATGATCTGCAACGGTGAAGACTTCGGCAGATTGTCGCGATCGGTGAACGCCACATAGGCTTTCACCGTCGTCAGGAGCGGCGCGATCTTTTCCACGATCGGCGTGAAGGTGGTGTCGAAGAAGAGTATCTTGTCTTCGGCGTGGTTGATGATCCAGGCGATCTGCTCGGGAAACAGGCGCGGGTTCACCGTATGGAGCACGGCGCCCATGCTCATCGCGCCGTACCACGCCTCGATGTGGCGATCGGTGTTCCACGCGAGCGTGGCGACGCGGTCGCCGGCGGCAATGGAGCGCTCGCGCAGTGCGTTGGTGACCTGCTTGGCGCGGTTGCGGATGTTTGCGTAGGTCGTCCGCCGGAACGGGCCTTCGACGCTGCGGGTCACGACTTCGCGGTTTGGGAAGGCATTGTTGGCGTGGTCGAGAATTCGATCCACCGTCAACGGCCAATTCTGCATGAGCCCGAGCATCGCAACGCCTCCCGATTATATCGTTGGCAGGATTTAAGCGGCGCCAGGCGCGCCGGGTCAAATCTCTAAGACTTGAAACGCGCTTTACGCGGCTGGAACGCCACTTTGAGGCGAGCCTAGGGGTAGAGACGCGAGGTCCGCCATGGCTGCGTGGCCTCATCACGGTCGAACACGAGCCGATCATGCAGCCGGAATGGGCGGTCGCGCCAGAATTCGAAATGGAGCGGCGTCAGCTTGTAGCCGCGCCAATTTGGCGGCCGGGGCACGTCGCCGACGCCGAACTTGAGCGCGTACTCCGCAATGCGCTTTTCAAGCGCCAATCGATCCTCCAGCGGACGCGATTGGGTGCTGGCCCAAGCCCCAAGCCGCGCGCCGCGGTCTCTGCTGCGGAAGTAGGCGTCAGCCTCGGCGTCTGAAACGAATGAGATGAGGCCTCGCGCACGAACCTGGCGACGGATACTCTTCCAGTGGAAGACCACAGCCGCGTGCTGGTTCTCCGCAAGCTGGCTCCCCTTCGCACTCTCGGTGTTGGTGTAGAAGACGAAGCCGCCGCCTTCGAAGCCCTTCATCAACACCATGCGCACGTCGGGAAAACCCGCGCCGTCAGCGGTGGCGAGGGCCATGCCGTTGGGATCGTTCGGCTCCTTCGCCTTCGCTTCGGCAAACCAGCGCTCGAACAACGCGAACGGCTCGTTCTCGGCAAACAGCGTCGCATCGTCCGGGGCCGGCGGGGCCGTAGGATCGTAGCGGGGTGAAGGTGGAATGAGTTCGTCGCCTGACATGGTTCACCCTTAGCATAAGGCGCGCACGCATCCGAAGCCGCGAACCGCCACAGTGAACTGATTTGCCCGGACTCGGGGGCTGTGTCAGTTAGGCGTTGCTCATGTCGCACAACACATTCGGCCACCTCTTCCGCGTCACCACCTGGGGCGAAAGCCATGGGCCGGCGCTTGGCTGCGTCGTTGATGGCTGCCCGCCGGGACTGCCGCTGACGGCGGCGGATATTCAGTTCTGGCTGAACCGCCGCGCGCCTGGCACGAGCCGCTTCGTCACCCAGCGCCGCGAACCGGACGAAGTGAAAATTCTCTCAGGTATGTTCGAGGATGACCGCACTGGCGGACCGCTCACTACCGGCACGCCGATCTCGCTGATGATCGAAAATGTTGATCAGCGCAGCAAAGACTATGGCGACATCCGCGATCTCTATCGCCCCGGCCACGCCGATTATGTCTACGACGCCAAATACGGCGTGCGTGACTATCGCGGCGGCGGGCGGTCATCTGCGCGTGAGACAGCGGCGCGCGTCGCGGCCGGCGCGGTAGCACGGCGTGTCTTGGGCGAAGCGGTGCAAATCCGCGCAGCGGTGGTTCAGATCGGCAAGATCGCCATCGATCGCACGCGCTGGGATTGGGCCGAGACCGAGAACAATCCATTTTGGTGCCCCGACGCTGAGACAGCGAAGCGCTGGGAAGATCTACTCGACGCGACACGTAAGGACGGCAACTCGGTCGGCGCGATCGTTGAGATCGAAGCGACCGGCGTGCCCGCAGGCTGGGGCGCTCCGGTTTACGGCAAGCTCGATGCTGAACTCGCGGGCGCGCTGATGAGCATCAACGCCATCAAGGGCGTCGAGATTGGCGCGGGCTTTGGCTCCGCCGAACTCACCGGCGTCGAGAACGCGGACGAGATGCGCGCTGGCAATGACGGCAAGCCGATCTTCCTATCGAACGCAGCCGGCGGCGTGCTTGGCGGGATTTCAACGGGTCAGCCGGTCGTGGCGCGGATCGCGGTGAAACCGACGTCATCGATCCTGACGCCGCGCCAGACAATCACGCGCGACGTGCAGAACGCCGATATCTCCACTACGGGCCGCCACGATCCGTGCGTTGGCATCCGCGCCGCGCCGGTGGCGGAAGCGATGATGGCCTGCATCCTCGCTGACGCGATGCTACGCCATCGCGGGCAAACCGGCGGGCGCTGACACCGTCGCTGCCGCATGCGCAGACTCGCGCACGGTCCGGGCGATGTGATCGCCGATGGCGGCGACGACTTCGGGCTGATCGAAATACGTCGTGTGGATGAGGCTGTTCCAGGTCATCGCATCTGTGGTGAGCGAGGTCAGCGAAGCGCTTGAATCGCCTCCGACGCTGAACAATGCCCAACGATACTTGTCGATCAGCTGGCCTGCCGAGGCGTTGGCGCCCTCCTGCATCCGCGTTGCGCACTCTCCGGTAAGCACGAGTTCCTGGGTGACGTGCGTGTGCGAACGCGGGGCGACAGCGAACAGCAACTGATCGCCATCGCGGCCCATGGCGACGCCGCGCAACACGCCGCCAACGTAGCGGTTCATGGCGCCGCGCACGCCGATCTCCTGTGCGCCGCCAATCAAATAGCGGTAGGCGAGATAGACGATCGTAAAGATCGCCGGCGCCAGCAACAGGCTCATCAGCGTGACCGCGAAGATGTTGCCGGTAATGTCTTCGTCAGCGCTGGTGCTGTTAAGATCGAACAAATCGGCCATGCCGAACGCATAAAGTATCGGATTGGCGAGGCCGATGACGAGCACCGTCAGCACGCCAAAGGCGATCGCGGCGCCGCGGGAGCCACGAAACATCGCCCCGCGCGGGAACGGCTCAAGATTGAGTTCTTCAACGCGCTGCAGGAACGCGATCGCTTCATCGTTCTGATGCCAGATGCTGAACACGGAGGTTTGTGTCCTGCCGCCGGTCTTGGGCCGCAGGATGCGGCGGATGCCTTGGCGCGACATGCTGAGCATGAACAACACGCACGGCCCGACGATCACGATATAGACGAAGGTCGCAATCAGCTCGGCCTGCTGGCTGCCCATCTCCATCAGATTTTCGCCGCTGGCCGCGCCCCAAAGTAAAAGCGCTGCGAGCAACGGAAACACGATCGCGCTGGCCCAGGCGATCACCAAAAACAACATACCGGCGATGCGCTGCGGCGTGCCGGTGCGGACGTTGAAGAATGGCGTGCCGACGGTGGTGAGGCTGTCGAACTTCTCGCGCGCAGCGGTGCGGCGCAAGCCCCACTTCAACAACACCGCCGCGTCGTTGGCGACGTTGCCGCCATGGCTGTGCGCGACGACATGGATGGTGTCGTAGTTTTTGTAGAGACCGCGCAGGCGCCCTGCGAGCTTGTTGGCGGCGCGCTCACGGTCCCAGGCGCTGTTCGCGCCTGACCAGAGATGCGGCACGATCTCACCGTTGACGCCCTGTCCGCTCAGATGCTGCAGCAGACGTTGGCTGAACGCCGAGCCGCGCTGAAACCACTTCGTGCCATCCGCGCCTTCGGCGGTGTCGCCGGTGCCGTGCACCGTGACGATGGCGACTTTGCCTTCTGACATGTCCCACTCCCTGTTCCCGAGGTTACGGCCAGGAGAGACTTCGAGCAACGCCACGTAGGGATGGGCTGCCTCTGGCATCATCAGGCGAACCGGCGTAGAAACACTCGCTCCTGTGGGGATCGGGAAATGGTACGCAACCGAAAGCAAGTTCGCCGCCGCCGCGTTTCGATCGCGCAGATGGCACGCGAGATCGGCCCGCGACTGCACACAGCGTTTCGGCATGGGCGTGTGGCGCTCTGGCGCTTCAAGCGCAGCCCCGCACAACAGGATCGCGCCGCCATGGTCGCGACATTTGCTTTCATTGGACTTTTTGCCGTCGGCAGCGTCGACGCCATCATCATGGGCCGCGCCGATTTCGCGCCGGGCTCGGCATACGCGGCGGAATATCGGCCCGAACGCATGGTCACGCTCGCGCCGGTTGCGGCAGCGCCGGTCGAAGAAGCAGTGGCCGACGGAGCCGTGAAATTGGCGGCGTCCGATATCGATTACAGCGTTACCGCGGAAGTCCTTTTGGGCGGGCCACCTGAGGTGGAACTCGCTTCCCTCCCGGTGGCCGAAGAGGTTTTGGCCGAGGGCGAGAAGTTGCAGCTAGCGCCGGCCGACGAAGTCCAGGCGGACAAGACTGCTTCCTAACTGAAAACGTAGGCGTCTAGCCGGAACTGGTACCTTTCTGCGTGGTTTGTCGCGCGGAGGCCGACGGCCATGCTCGATGACAACCCAATTTTGAAAGAGCGCCTGATGGCGTTGGGCGCGTTCGCCGGGATCGCGGTATTCGCAGTCACGGCGGTGGACACGATGGTCAGCGGTGGTTTTGACTTCGGCCCGGGCCGCGCGCCGTACGCACGCCAGCAACCCACCGCCTATGTCCGCGTTGTGGACGCCGCGCAGTACATGAGCGACCGCTTCAACGAAATTTCGTGGGACGCGCCAACGTTCGCCGATACGCCGGCGGCGGAGGAAAACCTCGCGGGCGCGACTGACGGCTCGCAGCCCGTCGAGGCGTCCAGCGAAGCGTCCGGCGACGATCTCTATGAGGAGATTGCTTCGCTCTATGAGGGCCAGCCAGACGACGCCTACGAGGACACGCCATCCTACGAAGATGAAATCTACGAGGGCGAACCCGCGCAGGCCGCGTCCGAAGACAAGCCCGCTAGCGCTTACGAAAACGGATCACCTTGGTGAGGAAGGCGAGTTCGGTTTCTTCGACCACGAAGCCGCACTCTCCGAACAGCGCCGCGAAATCTTCGTTTAGATAAGACGAGAAATACGGCTCATGGAATCCCACCGGGAAGTATTCGAGCATGCGATCAAGATCAGTCGCGTCACCGGTTTGAATTGAATCGGCAAAGATAAGCGTCCCGCCCGGCTTCAATACGCGCGCAATTTCACGCGCCGCATCGCGGCGCACGCGTGGTGGGAGCTCGTGGAAAAGATAGACACATGAAACGGCGTCAAAGCTCGCATCTTCAAAGGGCGCCTGCTCTACAGCGCCATTGATGATCTCCACCTGCGGCCAAGCCGCAAGCCGCTTGCGCGCTTCAGCGCAGTACGCGGGCGACAAGTCCAAGCCTGTTGCGGGAATACGCGGGAAAGCAGCGAGCACTTGCCGCAGAAAGCGGCCGTTGCCGCTCGCAACATCCAGCAACTTTACTTTGCGCTGATCGGTGCCGCGGATTGCGCGCGCGAGTGATCCGAGTGCGACGCGGCGCATTGCGTCAGCGGCGCCGCCAAACAGTATCTCGACCTGGGTGTCGTAGAGCTTGGCGCTATCCTGGCTAAGCCAGCCGCCGGTTTGGTAGTGGAAATTTTGAAGATAATAAGTTGGGTAGCGGCCCTCGCCCTTGGCCTGTTCGCGCACCTCAGTGCCATCGCGCTCAAGCCGGCGCTGATCGACGTTCGGCAGATCGCGAAAGAAACTGGCGCTATGGCGCATCGCGGCGACTGCGCGCTCGAGACGGATATCATCGGGCGCGGGATAAAGCCCAATCTCGATATTGCTGCGGTCCTTGGCGAAAAGTTCGAGGAACGCGGTGCGGATGCGTAGCGCATCGCCCTCGGCGGCCTTCGGCTCGAACTTCGGTTCGCCCGGACGATCAAACGGACCGGATATCCGGCGAGCCAGCAAATACTGGCTCAAGTACCAGGCCACGCGCGCACCCTGTGCAGCAGCGTATCGGGCGCGGCCAAGATCGCGCATCAAGCTCATGGGAGCGAATGTAGACCGGACACGCGTGCGTCTCCAGGCGTGCGAGCGCCGCACGCTGGTGTTTTGTGTGAACTTGCGCGGGGTGGCTAGCTACGAGGCCTGAGCTTGTCGAAGGCCGGGACGCACGCATTCAAGCCCTTCGACGGGCTCAGGGCTCCGCTGAGTTTTCGAGAAATGCGGGCCGGAGGCCCGCGCTCCAACCTGCGACGCTCAGTGCGCACGCGCAGGATTGAGCACCCTGCACCGTCATTTCCGCAACTGGTCCAAAACGGACGTTGAACCGAGGGTGCGTCTGGGGTTGATGATGCTTCGCGGGAGGTTGCGATGCTTCAGTTACTCGGTGCCGGTATCATCCGGGATGGCGGCTCGATAGCGATGGAATATCGCAAAAAAGACGGATCGCTTGTTTCCGTGCTTCTTGAAGTCAACGCCTATTTGGATGGCGAGACGCCGACGTTCGGTCATCTGCATGTCGGTAGCGAAATTCAGAGCCGCTGCGATGCTTCCTCAATTGTTGCCAAGGGTTCAGCGCAGGAAATTTCATTGATGAATGACGTCAACGAACTTCGCCGCAATGCCCCTCCCGATGCACGCAGAGAGTCGATACATTGGCTGGCGCAACTTCAAACCCTGCTTCCAGGTCGTACGGGCTGAATGTCGCCTTTCGGCGAAAAAACCGACCTAGCGCTTCACGCGTCTGCGCCGGCGAAATTGTGCTGGTGGTTTTTCGAGTGGTGTTGGCCAGCGGGTGATGCGCTTGATCAGGCCGGGCATTTTCAAGCGGCCTTCTGGGCGCGTCATGTTTCGCACTGAGGCTTTGGCGACGTGCACGCTCTCTTGGCTGCCGGAGATCAGCGGGTGCCACCAGAAGAGATCCTTGCCTTCTGACACGAGGCGATAGGCGCAAGTCTGCGGCAGCCAATCGAGTTTCGGCACGTTTTTGGGCGTGAGCTTCACGCAGTCGGACACGTATTGCTTGCGGTTGGCGTAATCGCTGCAGCCGCAGCTTTTGGTGTCGAAGAGCTTGCACGAAACGTCGGTGAGATAGAGTTGGCCGGTGTCAGCGTCCTCGATCGAGATGACGCAGCATTTGCTGCAGCGATCGCACAGCGCTTCCCATTCGCGCTCGTTCATTTCCGTGAGCGTCTTGCGGCGCCAATAGCCGTCTTCGAGGGGCGCCGCGTCCGCCTTCGGATCGCGTTTGCGGCGCGAGCGTTCGTAGTCGAGGAGCGTGGTCTTTGTCATAGCGCTTCGCCGATCGCCAGCCGTGAGTGGCATCGCCCTTCGACAGGCTCAGGGTGACGCCAATTCAGGCGTTCAGCATCAGTAGCGTCATCCTGAGCTTGTCGAAGGAGACGCGGGCCAAGAATGCCGGCGGGACGCCGGCGGTCCATATTGCTCATCGCTCGAACGCTCCGACGAGTTCTATATGCGGGCTCCAGCGGAATTGATCGACAGGCGTGATCTTGGTCAAGGTGAAGCCGTGCTCGATGAGGATTTTGATATCGCGCGCGAAGCTGGCGGGATCGCAGGAGACGTACGCGAGTTTGCGGATTGGCGCGCGGGCAATCTGTTCGGCTTGTTGGCGGGCGCCGGAGCGCGGCGGGTCCATCACAGCGCCGTCAAATTTTTTCATCTCAAGGGTTGAAAGCGGCGTGCGCAGCAGGTCGCGGCGCATCGTGGTGATTTCCTTTAACGCGCCGCCCGCGCCATCGGAGGCCTTCTTTAGCGCGACAAGCATTTCGGCATCGCCTTCGGCGGCGAGCACTTCGGCCTGCTCAGCGAGGCGCAGCGCGAAAGTGCCAATGCCTGAGAAGAGATCGACCACCCGCTTTGAGCCTTGCAGCGCCTCGATCGTCAGCCGCGCCAGCGTTTCTTCGCCGAGCGCGGTTGGCTGCAAGAATGCGCCGGGCGGTGGGCTAACGATGGTGCGGCCCATGCGCAATGTCGGCTTGGCGCGTTCGATGATGGTTTCGCCCTCAAAGGACAGCCGCGCGAGGTCGAGCGCGTTGGCTTCGGCGATGAGCTTTTCGAGCGCGGCGCGCTGTAACAGTTCGACCCGCCCGGCGCCCTTGATCGAAATGTCGACGCCGGAATCGGTCAGCAAACATTGCAGCGTAATCTCGCCGCGGGACGGCAGCGCAAGTTCTGCAAGCGGCGCGAGCTTCAGCACCACCTCCTCAAGCTGCGGCGCGAGCACCGGGCATTGCGTGATCGGCGTCAGCCGCGCGCCTCCGCGTTCGATGAAACCGATGCGAACCTGGTTGTTTTGGCGCGCAGCATGGAGCGATGCGCGGCGGCGGCCATCACCCCAAGCTGGGATGGTCGGCTCGACGTAAGCGCCGCCGAAGCCGCGCTTGGTCAACGCTTCGATCACCTGCTCGCGCTTCCAGGCGAGGTAGGGCTCGTCTTGCCAATGTTGCAGCTGGCAGCCGCCGCAGCGGCCAAAATGGCGGCACGCCGGCTCTTGGCGTTCAGAACTGGCGCGCAGGACTTCGAGCACCTCAGCCCGGCCGCCCGCAACCCGCGCGCGAACCTGTTCGCCCGGCAGCGCGTAGGGCGTGTAAATAGGCCCCGCTTCTCCCTCAGTGGTTGAATCGCCGCGTGAACCGACAGCCGAAATCTCCAGCACGCGCTCTTCCGAGGCTGGAATATCGGCCTTCCTGGCCTGGTGAGGCCGGGAGCGGGATAGGCGGTTCATACGCTTCATTTGCCGTTCAGACTGGTTCTGCTTCTCTCAGGCTCAAGTTAAAGGGAGCCACCCATGCGCCGTTCATTACTCGCCGCCGCCGCTATGGCGACCGCCCTCACGGCGTTTGCCCAACCGGCCGCCGCTCAGCAATACCGCAGCTATCACGACGAGCACGTCTCGACGCAGCAACAATGTCAGACCTCGCGGAATAACCGTACGACGGGCGGCGCTGTGCTCGGCGGCGTTATCGGCGCACTGCTCGGCCGGGAGGTCGCGGATCGCGGCGTTCGCGGCGAAGGCGCGGGCCTCGGCGCGGTTGTCGGCGCAGTCGCCGGCGGCGCGATCGGCCGCTCAACGGCGCGGTGCGACCAGGTTCAAGGCAGCTACGATCCGTACAGCGGCCAGACCACCAATTACCCGTCAGATCGCCCGTACTATGGCGACCAAGACGACGATCTCTATGGCGGCCCGAACAATGACGGCCATTATCGCGACGACAATCGCGACTGCCAGATGGGCGAGCAAATTACGCGCGCGCCGAACGGCCGCGAATATCGCGAAGAAGTTTTGATGTGCCGCGGACGCGATGGCGTCTGGCGCGCTGAGTAATCTCATAGGTGAACCCCACCTAGTACGCTGACTAAAACCCCGGCCCCGCAAAGGACCGGGGTTTTTCTTTGTGGCTCTCGTCGTCAGCCAACCTCGGGCGCAAGTATTTGCGCGAACCACTCGGCGAAACTCGGGACGCGATCGATCACTTGGTAGGAGCGGCCACCTGCCGTCCAACCCTCGATCAACACGATTTCGTCGCTCCCTTCTTCAAAACACGCGAGGTCATCGCCCGCCTCGTTTCGGGCAAACGCAATCAGGCTCGGGCCGGGATTTCCCGGCCAAACTTTATCGACATCTAAAAACTGGTCACGCTCGAAAATTGACCATGGCGCAACGAGTTCTGAGCGTTCGGCCGAGAACCCCAAGCGCAATGCGTCTTCGTGAGTCGTTGGGAGAATGTCGCTCATCTCTGCTGTCAGCTTCTTCAAATAGGCAAGATACTCACGATTGCCGTCACCGCCGCGAATGGGCGAGTCAATGATGCGGAACAGACGGAAGCGTTCAAGGTGGTTGAGCGCATTAATCGCGGATTGCGCGGCATTACGTGCGGTTTCTTCGTCCAACACGCCAGCGCGGCCCGCTTTAGGGCCGGCTTCGAATTGCGGCTTGATGAGCACGATCGCGTCGGCGGCTTCGGCAGCGAGCGCGAAGGGTGTGGCGAGCACTTTGGCTGAGCCGATGAAGCTGGCGTCGCAGACGATCAGCGACGGCGGCTCTGAAATTTGCGCGTGGGTGAGCGTGCGTGCGTCGGTTTGTTCGAAGCTGATGACGCGCGGATCGTTGCGCAAAGATGCGTGCAACTGATCGCGGCCGACATCTACGGCGTAGATGCGCGCAGCGCCGCGCGATAACAACACATGCGTGAAGCCGCCAGTGGAGGCGCCGACATCCAGGCAGATGCGTCCCGTTGGATCGACGCCAAACGCGTCCAGCGCCGCCGCCAACTTCACGCCGCCGCGCGAGACCCAAGGATGCGGCGGCGTCACGTCGAGAGCGGCATCCTCGTCGATCAGGTCGGAAGGCTTTGCGACGAGGGCGCCGTTCGCCAGCACCCCGCCCGCTTCAATTGCGGCACGCGCTTTGGCGCGGCTCTCGGCGAGGCCGCGTGCAACTAACAAGAGATCGGCGCGTATCCGGGTCACGCCGCCTCCTCGCCCGCGCTTGACGCCAAGGCAAGGGCCTTTCCCCGCTTGCGGGTGAGGCTCGGCTTGCGCAAAGTTCCAAGCAAAGGCCTGCTGCGATGGGCCAAGGGGGAAATCGATGCGAGTTTCACGTCGCGGCCTGATGGCCAATGCCGTTGCGCTTGGCGCGCTGACCAGCGCTGGCGCTTGTGATCGTCTGGGGTTCGGCGGCGCGCCGTCAGATGCGCTCGGTGATCTCGACGCGACCGGCATTGCGAGCGCGATCCGCGATGGCGGCATCACAGCAGCTGAAGCGCTGGAAGCAGCAATCGCACGCAGCGAGCGGGTAAACCCGGAACTGAATTTCATCGCCTCGCCGCTTTACGAGTACGGCCGCGCGCGTGCGGCGGAAGCGTTCAGCGGACCGTTCGCTGGCGTGCCGACGCTGATCAAAGATCTGATGCCAATGACCGGCCTGCCGACGAAGTACGGCAGCCGCGCATTCGCGAACAATGTCGCCCAGGAGCAGCCGCCTTACATGGACGCGCTGTTGGCGGCGGGTCTCGTGCCATTTGGCAAATCCACAACACCAGAGTTCGGCCTGACAGCGACGACGGAGACGCTCCTCCAAGGCGCGACGAAAAATCCGTGGGACGTTTCGCGGTCGAGCGGCGGCTCATCCGGCGGCGCGGCGGTGGCGGTGGCGGCGCGCGTTGTGCCGATCGCGCATGCAAGCGATGGCGGCGGCTCAATCCGCATTCCCGCCTCCTGCAATGGCCTCTTCGGCTTGAAGCCGTCGCGCGGGCGCAGTGTGTTGGGCGGACGCCCGGACAACGGCGTTGATATTTCGGTGAATGGCTGCGTAAGCCGCAGCGTGCGCGATACGGCGGCTTGGCTCGCCGCTACCGAAGCCAGCGGCGATGGCGCTGCATTCGCGCCGGTTGGCGTCATCACGGCGCCGAGCACGCAGCGGCTCCGCATCGCGCTCGATATTCCGAACGCGCTTGGCAACGATCCGGACCCGGAAGTGCGCGCGGCTGTTGAAGCCGCGGCGGAGCTTTGCCGCTCGCTCGGCCACACGGTCACTGAAGGCCGGCCGACGATCGATGGCCCGCAATTCAGCGCGGACTTCATTCTGCTCTGGGCCTTCGGCGCTGCGGAAGTGGTGCAGCTGGTGCAAAGCCAGGCCGGCGCGGGCGCGCCGCTCGATCAATTGCTGGAGCCGCTCACGCTGGAACTTGCTCAGCATGCGCAGCAGCAAGGGCTCCCCGCGCTTGAAGCCGCTATAGTCCGCCTCCGCGCGGTCGAGGCGGCGTACGCGACGTTCTTCGAAAGTGCGGCGGATGTCTATCTGACGCCGGTGCTTGGCAAGCCGCCGCTGCCGCTCGGCACGATCGACGGCGCCAAAGGCATGGCGGTGTTCGAGACGCTGAACGATTACGTTGGCTATACGCCGCTGCAGAACGTCGCGGGCGCGCCTGCGATGAGCGTGCCGCTTGGCGCGTCCTCGACAGGCCTGCCAATTGGCATCCATTTCTCGAGCGCCAAGGGCCAGGAAAAGCGCCTCTTGGAACTTGCCTACGAGCTTGAACAGGCGCAGCCATGGGCCGATCGCAAGCCGGGGGTGAACGCGGGCTGAAGGCCCGTTCCACACTCCCGCCCAGTTTGGGAGCTACCGCCTCGCCCATGAAACTGCGTACTTTGTTTTGTGCCGCGTTGATCGCTGCCGTCGCTCTGCCGGCGGCGGCGCAACAGCAACCGCGTCGTCAGCAACCACCGGCTCAAGCACAGCAACCGCCTGCCCGCGGCGAGGAATGGTATCGCGGCCAATTGGTCGAACTGTCCGAAGTGCTCGGCGGCGCGCACTATTTGCGCGTCGTCTGCGACGGACGCGGCGACCAGCGCTGGCGTAATTACATGCGCGGCGTGATCGAGCGCGAGCCGCAATATAACGGCTTACTGGTCGAAGGCTTCAATCGCGGCTATCGCCAAGAAGAAGCGCGCTTTCCCGTTTGCGATGCGACCACGCGGCAGATGGAAGCCGAGTTGCGCGCGCGCGGCTTGCGCGTGTCGCAAGGCCTAAGCGCACGTCACACCGGAAACTAAGCGCGATGTCTGAGGACGACCCGGAAAAGAAGGGCCGCGCTCTGCAGCTCATTCTCGACGCGTGGGACACCGCATTGAGTGAGGGCGCTGAGGCGGAAGTCATCGCGTCAGTTGCGATCTACGCGGCGCTTGCCGACATGGTCGATCGCTACGGCCAGGATGCTGTGGCGGAGTTTTGCGAAACACTACCCGAGCGCGCGCGGCGGGGTGAATTTACGCTGCGGAGCGACGAAGCGTAATAGCAGTGCGTGGCGCCGCGCTTCGACAAGCTCAGCGTGACGCCATTTCTGGCAAGAGCGCTCGATCCCAAATCGTCACCCTGAGCTTGTCGAAGGGCGACGTCACCGGTTTTGCCACGTTTGCTCCAACCACTCTAGCGGCGGCGCGCTCTCTTCCGGCGCTCCGACGCGCGCGAGATATAGGTGACGCACGATCTCGGCTTGGCGCTCGATATTGTAAGCGCTGAACTTTGGCGCTTGGGCTTTGTAGGCGTAAGCGACCTTGCCGAGAGCGCTGAGTTTAGCGCCCGCGAGCACGACGCCGCGCGCGGCTTGCCAGACGTGCGCAAGTTCGTGGATGAACCAGCCTTGGTCCCATAGTGGCGCAGCACTGAAATCGTGCGCCGCGCGCCATTTTGAGAAAACGATCGTGCGCCCAAGCGGGACCATCGCGCCGAAGCCGAGCGACGGCGCCTGCCGGATGCGGATTTTGGACCAAGCTATTTCGTCGCCAAAGACCGAGCGGCCGAGCGCGATTTCGCCAGCGGTCAACGCGCGGCTTTGGCCGGACTTCATGCGGTCTAGTTTTTCCACGGAGCACAGTGTGCGGGGTGACACACACGCACGCAACCAACGTCGCCCAGCCTTGCTGCCGCGATTGGGTGCGTGTGTGTCACCCTGCCTTGAGCTAAGCTAGCCGCGCATGGGCGCGCCGTTTGAAATCATGGTTGGCCGAATCGAGACGCTCGCGCTCGACGCGGTGGTGAACGCCGCGAACCGGCAATTGATGCCGGGCGCCGGTGTCGACGGCGCGCTGCGCGCGGCGGCGGGACCGCGGCTCACGGAAGCAACCTCGCGCATTCCGCCGATCCTCACCGGCGAGGCGGTGATCACGCCCGGCTTCGATGCGCCGATGAAATTCATCATCCATACGGCGGCGCCAGTATGGACCGATGAAGGACCGCAAGGCGCGAAGGTCGCGGGACTGGCGCGGTGCTACACGTCCTCGATCAAGATGGCCGCATCGCGCGGGTTCGAGTCGATCGCGTTTCCGTGTCTGGGTACTGGCATTTACGGCTGGCCGCGCGGGTTCGCGTGCGGGATCGCGGTCGCGGCGTGTGAGCAGGAATTGATCAACGCGCCGAAGCTGAAGCGCGTCGTGTTTTGCTGTTTTACGGAAGATGACGCGAAAATTTATCGCGATGGGTTGGGAGTGAGTTAGAAAATATGGACCGCCGGCGTCCCGCCGGCTTGCTCTAATTTTCAGGCATTGGCGCAGGCCGGCGAGACGCCGGCGGTCCATATTGACGGAGCAATCTCATGCGATCGTTCCCTAAAGCGCTGCCAGAACAACGCGCGGTCACACCGCCGCCGCACCGGCAAAGCGCCAGCGGAGCGTGGCGCCTGCATGGAATGGCACGATCTCCATCCCGCCAGCGTCAATGCGTGCGGGCACGGATTGGGCCTCGCGTTCAAGCGTTATCCGTTCTTCGTTCAAAGGAAGACCATAGAAGCGCGGACCGTTCTCTGATGCGAAAGCCTCAAGGCGATCCATCGCATTTTCTTCGTCGAAGACCTTCGCGTAACTTTCGAGCGCGTGCGGCGCGCTGAAAACACCGGCGCAACCGCAAGCGGTTTCCTTGGCGCTGACAGCGTGCGGCGCTGAATCGGTGCCAAGGAAGAACTTGGGAGACCCTGACGTTGCGGTTTTGCGCAGCGCCAAGCGGTGGTGTTCCCGCTTGGCGACAGGGAGACAATAAAAATGCGGGCGTATGCCGCCCTCGAACATGGCGTTGCGATTGAAATCGAGATGATGCGCGGTGATCGTGGCTGCGAGCGTGGCCGAGCCTTCGGTGACGAACGTTGCCGCCTCTTCCGTCGTGATGTGCTCAAGCACGATCTTCAGCGCAGGAAAATCGCTAACAAGCTTTGACAAGATGCGATCGATGAACACGGCCTCGCGGTCAAAAATATCGACGTGTTTGTCCGTCACCTCGCCGTGCAGAAGCAAAGGCATGCCAATGCGCTGCATCGTCTCCAACGCACCGCGAATGTTTTGGATGTTTGTCACGCCATGACTGGAATTCGTGGTCGCGTGGGCGGGATAGAGCTTGCACGCTGTAAAGACGCCAGCGGCGAAACCGCGCTCGATCTCACCAGCGTCGATATCGTCAGTCAGGTAGCAGGTCATCAACGGGGTGAAGGAAAGCCCCGGTGCAAGCGCCGCAAGGATGCGCGATCTGTAAGCTTCGGCCGCCGCGACCGTGGTGATGGGCGGCGCGAGGTTCGGCATGACAATGGCGCGCGCAAACTGCCGTGCGGTGAAATTGACCACGGCCGCGAGCATCGGGCCGTCTCTGAGATGGACGTGCCAGTCGTCGGGCCGGCGCATCACGAACGTACTCATCTCAAGCCTCCGGCGTGCAGCAATTCAAGCGCTGCGGCCTCTACCGCGTCGATGCTGATGTCGTCCATCGCGGAGCGTGCGTCCAGCGCCGCTTCCTCGAAACTTCGGCCGCGCAGCGTGCGGGCGCGCGAACCACGCGGGGCGCGCACGCGTTCGTCGGTCGGACCGAAGAGCGTGAGCGTCGGCGCACCCATGGCGGCGGCGATGTGGGTCAAGGCGTTGTCGTTACCGATGCACAGCGTGGCGCGTTCAGCGAGCGCCGCGGCAGCAAGCAAATCCAGACCAGGCGCACTGGCGGGAACCCCGTCGGCATCCAAGCTGGAAACGACACGCGCGGCGATTTCCGCATCGCGCGGCGCGGCGCTCAAAACCACCACACGTGCATTGGCAAGCGCGCCATCGGCCAGGCGACGCGCCACGGCGGCGAAGCGCTCGTGCGGCCAGCGTTTGGACTCGGTCGATCCGGCAGGCGCGAGCAGGACCAGCGGCGCTGCATCAGGCGAGACCGCGGCGGCGTCAGCGCGTGCACGCTCGTCGAGCCAGAGCGCCGGCGACAAGGTGCGTTCAGCGCCGACGAGTTCGCTCAGGTCTTCAATGAAGTGACGCAGCACTTCAGGCGCGCGCAGCACGAGTCGGCGCTCCGCCGGCAGAACCATCGCAGCAGGCGAGCGGCGCAAATCGAGCATGACGTCAAAGCGGCGCCCGCGGCGGCCCCAGGCGAGTTCGATAAACGGGCCGACATCGCCAGCGCCTTCGACGGTGTATTTCGCTTTCAACCCTGGCGCGGCGCGGAAGAGCGGCGCGGCGTCCTTGCTGGTGAGAATGGTGAGCGAAACGCCCTCGCCCAACACATGCGCCAAAGCGCCCGTGGCGAGCACGGTTTCGCCGAGATCGGCGGGGGCAAGGAAAAGGACGGCCATGTGCGCTGGTTAAAGGCGGATGGCGGGTAAATGTGAAGTCAACAAACGCCGCGGGGTTGCGGAGAACTGCGTTGCGGGCCAAGTCGTGGCCATGCCGCTTCGCCTCGACCGTGCCTTTCTCCGCGTTTCCGGCCCGGATGCGATCATCTTCCTGGACAATTTGCTGACGCAGGACGTGACGCGACTTGCTGAAGCGGGCGTGCTGTATTCGGCGCTGCTGACGCCACAAGGCAAGGTCGTCGCCGACATGTTCCTGTGGGCGGAGACGTACGAGAGCCAGCCGAGCGTTCTGATCGAACTCGACCCTGCGCGCGCCGCCGAGATCGAGCGCCGTCTCGCTCTCTATAAACTCCGCGCCAAAGTTTCGATTGAGAACGTCACGCGCATGATGATTGCGCTCTATTCGTCGCAAGCCGTTGGTCGCGACACGCCGGACCCGCGCTTGCCGGACGGCGCGCTCGGGTGGCGCGATGTTGCGGACTTTGACATTCTGCCATTTGAGAGCGGCGCGGAGGCGCTCGAAGACGCACGTGTCGCGCTTGGCGTGCCTGATCTCGCGCGCGATGCGCAGCCGGAAGAAGTGTTCGCGGGCGAAGCGTTGCTTGAGGAGCTGCACGGCGTTGCGTTCGACAAGGGCTGTTTCGTTGGCCAGGAGAATGTCAGCCGCATGAAGCGGCGGGCGACGACGCGGAAGAAGTTTTGCCCGGTGGTGTTCGAGGGCGACGCCATTGACTACGGCACGCCTGTGCTCGCAGGCGAGGCTGAGATTGGTTCGGTGCGGACCGGCGTTGCCGGGCGCGCCATTGCGTTGTTGCGACTGGATCGCGCCCTTGATGCGGCCGTGGTCGGCAAGTCGCTCACAGCTGGCGGCCGAGAAGTTCGGCTCGATCCCCCGCCCTGGCTGATCCTGCCGCAACGCGAAGGGGCGCCCGGCTGAGCGGTATGGAGAGGCGGATTGACGCCTGCGCCCTCGCGGGTTTAACGCCTCCTCGCGCGCATGTTGCAGCGCGGCAAACGGGGACCACGCTTTGACAGTCGCCATTTCCGCGACCGGCCTTTGGACGCCGTCGGATTCCATCACCAACGCCGAGCTGGTCGCCTCGTACAATGCGTACGTGGAGCGCTTCAACGCCGAGAACGCGGCCGAGATCGCGGCGGGCGCCAAGGCGGCGCTGCTGTCTTCGA
This sequence comes from Caulobacteraceae bacterium, assembly GCA_031431115.1. GTDB lineage: Bacteria > Pseudomonadota > Alphaproteobacteria > Caulobacterales > Aquidulcibacteraceae > Vitreimonas. The sequence continues at coordinate 1,006 of JANPCV010000049.1, read as the reverse complement.
GCCCGGAATTCATCGAGAAGGCCTCCGGCATCAAGCATCGCTACGTGACGGACAAGGCCGGTTCGCTCGATGTGGACCGGATGGTCCCGCGCATTCCCGAACGGCCGAACAGCGAGATTTCGCTGATGGCGGAAGTCTCGGTGAACGCAGCGAAGCAGGCGCTTGAGAGCGCTGGCCGTGATCCGGCCGAGGTCGGCGCCGTAATTTGTTCGTGCTCATCGCTGCAGCGGCCCTACCCGGCGCTGGCGATCGAAGTGCAGAACGCTTTGGGCATGGACGGCTTTGGCTACGACATGAACGTCGCCTGCTCATCGGCGACGTTCGCGATCCAGAACGCCACCGACATCATTCGCAACGGACACGCGCGCTCGGTGCTGGTGGTGAACCCGGAACTGACCACCGGCCATCTCAACTTCCGCGACCGCGACTCGCATTTCATTTTTGGCGATGCAGCAGTGGCGATCTTGGTCGAGCGCGCCGACATGGCGCCGAAGGGCGCCTGGGCGATCCTCGGCACGAAGTTGAAGACGGTGTTCTCCAACAACATCCGGAATAATTTCGGCTTCCTCAATCGCGGCGACGAAGCGCATCGCGACGATCCGGATAAGCTCATCTCGCAGCAGGGCCGCAAGGTGTTCAAGGAAGTCGTGCCGCTGGTTTCGGAGATGATCCTGGAGCAATTGGCGGCGCTTGGGCTCAAGGCGTCGGACATGCGCCGCCTGTGGTTGCACCAAGCCAACTCGAACATGAACCGGCTGATCGCCGAGCGCGTGCTGGGGCATGAAGCCTCGCAAGACGAGGCGCCGACCGTGCTCGATGTGTACGGCAACACCGCCGGCGCAGGCTCGATCATCGCGTTTCACAATCATCGCGATGATTTGAAAGCTGGCGATAAGGGGCTGATCTGCTCGTTTGGCGCGGGCTACAGCGCCGGAAGTATCTTCGTTCAGAAGAGCGCTTAGCGTTTTGATTTCCCTTCTCCCCTTGAGGGGAGAAGGTGGCGCGG